>CACHEF010000003.1 GCA_902578775.1 uncultured Pelagibacteraceae bacterium | reverse complement strand
GGACATCAATACTACGGACTTTTTGCAGCCCCTAAAAAATTTAGAAAAAAATGTCTAGTATTAACCAATGAAGGTTTTGGAGATTATTCTAATTTAACTGTCAGTAAAGTTTCAAATGGAACATTGAAAGAAGTTTTTAGTAGTAAAAAAAATAGGATTGGGACTTTATACAAAATGATTACACTAATACTTGGAATGAAAATTTCACAACATGAATACAAAGTAATGGGTTTGGCTCCATATGCTAGTGATTTTGAGACTAATAAAGCTTACAGTGCAGCTTTTAAAGATCTTTTTACGGTTAAAGGTTATGGAATTTTTTTAAAAAATAAACCAAAAGACTTTTTTTTTCACTTTAAAAAAAAATTAGCTGATTGCCGATTTGATGGTATTGCGGGTGCATTACAAAAGACAGTTGAAGAAACTATGGTGGCATGGATAAAAAGCTGTATTAAAAAATCAAAGATTAATTCAGTAATTTTATCCGGTGGAGTTGCGCAGAATATTAAATCAGCAATACCTATTTCAAATATCAAAGAACTGAAATCTTTTCATTTGAATCCCTCTTCTGGTGATTCCACTCTTTCAGTTGGTGGATGCTATTATGCTACTCATATTATGAAAGATTTAAAAATAGAAAATTTGAAAAATATTTATTTAGGTCCCTCATATTCTAAAAAAGAAATTCAAGCAGAAATAAAAAAATTAAAAAAGAATAAAAAAATTTTTATTCAAAAAATTAAAAATAACAAAATAATTGTTAAAAAACTAATTGAGGGAAAAATTTTCGGAAGATTTAGTGGAAGGATGGAACTTGGTCAACGAGCACTAGGAAACCGATCAATTATTGCAGATCCTAGAAATTATGAGACAGTTAAAAAAATTAATAACCAAATTAAATTTAGAGACTTTTGGATGCCATTTACTCCTTCCATGATAAAAAAACATAGTAAAAAGTATATTATAAATAAAAAAAATCTTGATTGTCCATTTATGACAAAGGCATTCAATATAACTAATTATTTTAAGAATATTGCACCTGCAACAATCCATCCTGCAGATTTAACAACTCGTCCACAACTTTTAGAAAAAAAACACAACTCAAGTTACTATAACTTAATTGAAGAATTTGGTAAAAAAACAAATGTTTATTGTCTATTAAATACTTCCTTAAATTTACATGGTTATCCGATGGTTTGCAGTCCGAGAGATGCGATCTTTACTTTTAATAACTCAAATTTAGATGGACTTATTTTAGAGGACTATTTAATTCTAAGACGATAATTTAATCACAATTTTTTTAATTTTTTTTTTTAGCAGGATTTCCAAAATAAATAGAGTTTTTCTTGCAATTTTTAATTACAGTTGAACCACAACCTATTATAACTTGTTTCTCTAGTATTACGTTTTGTTTAAAAACTGAAGAAATACCAATACTGCAGTATTCACTAATTTTAACATTTCCCGCTAAATTTGATCCATGACCAATAGTGGTAAATTTTTTGATTATACAGTCATGATTAATTATTACTTTTGATCCTATAAAAACATTATCTTCTATACAAACTTCAGGACCAATACTTGCGTTTTCTAGAATGATAACGTTTTTTCCAATTTTTGTATTTGATTTTAAAATTGCACTAGGATCAATTAACGGATCATTATCTCTAATCTTTAGTTTTGACTTAAATAACAAATATTTTTTTTTCTGTAAATTTGGATCTGATATACCTATGAAAAGCCGATCTTTCTTGTAGTTAAAATTTTTGATTAAGAATGAGGAGTTTTTGTATTTTTTTTTAAAATCATCTATCAATAAAATATTACTTAATTTAAAATCATTTCTTATTAAAAGTTCTTTAATTAACTTTGCCCTTCCACCTCCACCATAAATATAAATCATATTTTCATAGCTGAAATTATTTTTCCCAGGCAATGTTTTTGTAATTCAAGAATACTGTCCAGCGTTCCTCCAGCAACATGTGGTGTTAAGATAAGATTATCGTTTTTTTTTGAAAAATTTATCAGATTATTTAATTCTTTGTCATTTGCATCTTCATTTTTGTAAACATCAACTGCCGCTCCACTAATATTTCTATTTAGGTATTTAATTAAATCATTATAATTTACTATATCGCCTTTGGAAGTATTTATAAAATATGAATTTTTTTTCATTTTTGAAAAAAATTTTTTATCAATTAAATTTTTTGTTTTTTTTTCTAAAGATAAATTAATAGATACTATATCAGATTTTTTAGCTATTTCACTCAATTGTGTTTTATTTTTTCTACTATAAATTAAAGTTTTTATCCCAAAACCTTTTGATATTGAGGCAAGTTTTTTTCCTATACGGCCATATCCTATAATGCCTAGTGTTGACTCTGATAACATCTTATCGAATCCAAACTTTGCTGTTTCTCTAGGTTTCCAAGAATTTGTTTTTGACATTTTAAGTGTATATAAAAAATTTTTTGTTAACAAAATTATTAATCCAAATATAAATTCTGGTGTAGAAGTAATTTTATCTAAAACTTTTTTACTTCCTTTGCCGAAATGTAATATTTTAATATCTTTCCTTAACTTTTTTAATTTTATTTTGCTTAACAAATGAAGAGACATTATAAATATTACTTTTATATTTTTACAATTATTGATGATTTCATAATTTATATAGGTATTTGAAGTTATGATTATGGCATCATAAAGAAACTTATTTTTTCTAATTTGCTCAATTATTATATTTTTCTTATCTAATTTTATTTTAAAATCTATTTCCTCTGCAATACCAATTTTAATTTTTTTCATAACTAGATATTTTTTTTAAAAGTATCTGCTTAACAATTTTTAAATCAAATTTATTATCAACATCAAAACCATAAATATTTTTAATTCTTAAGCCGAAGCTAGGTTTTAAAAAAAAATTTTTATATTTTAAAAATTGATCTGTTTTGGTTGCAATCAAATTTCCATATGCATAAAAAATTGGTTTTGTTTGCTTGTTATGCATAGACATTCTTTTTTTTTCAAAAATAAACCCTGTTTTGTTGTTGCGGAGGTACCTTTGATTATAGGCATGAAATTGATGAGGAACTTTAATTATTGTTTGCCCACTTTTAAACTTTCCTGTTTTAAGTTTTTTTATCAAACTCTCTATGTGGAGAGCCTTCAAAAAAATTGATGTTGGCTGAATTAACAAAAAAAATTTTGGTAAATATCCATATTTATGTATGGATTTTTTAAACACATCAATTGTTACATCAACAGAATTTACAAGATCACCTGATAATTTTTTTTCTCTATGAAGAACGTCAAATTTATAATTTTCTGATATTTTTTTTATTTTTGTATCATCTGTAGATATAATTATTTTTTTTATCTTTTTTTTTGTTTTTTTAATCTCATCAAATGAATATCTAATAAGCTCTTTACCATAAATTTTTGCAATATTTTTTCTTTTTATCGATTTTGAATTTTTTCTAGCGGTAACTATGCACCAAAATTCATTTTTAAATTTTATTTTTCTCATATCTTATTAGTTGATTAATTAGCAATAACTCAGTTGTTGTCCAAGCACTTTTATTGGAACCGCCTTGTTTTGGAGTTATAAATAAATTGTATTTTCTTTTGTTCAAAAAAAAATAAAATAATTTATTTTGTTTAGGATTCTTTCTTAATTTAAGCTTAAATTCATCTTTTATAACATCTAGGCCTGCACCTTCGATTAATTTTCGCTTTAAAGAGTTTAAAAGATCTTTTTCATTTATAAACTCACCTCTAGACGTATTCACAATATAAGAAGGTTTTTTTAATTGCTTAATTATTTTTGAATTAATTAAATTCAAATATCTTTTTTTATAATGCATATGAATACTCAAAATATTAGTTTTTTTAATAAACATGTTAAAATTTTTTATTTTTTCAAATTTTTTATTATTTACATAAGGATCATAATAAATAACTTTAAACCCTAAAAACTTAGCCCTATTAGCCACATGTAATCCTATTCTGCCCAAACCAAGAATACCTAAAGTAAGCATTTTGTTTGATAATAAATAATTATACTTATCAAATTTTTTAGATTTAATAAATTTTTCATGAATAACTAATATTTTTCTTGTTAAGTTTAAAATATGACCAACAGTTAGTTCTGCAGTTGTAGTAATATTATTTAATTCTTTTTTTTGATTACCTAAATTAATAAATCTTATTTTATTTTTTTCTAAATAATCAAGATCAATATGTATGTTACCTGTTGTCGGAGACAAAACGCTTCTTAAATTTTTAAATTTAGAAAAAAATTTTTTTCCGTAAAAATTATTCATTGGAATAATAATTGAAATAATTTTTTCTAATTCTTTTTTTTTTAGATTTTTATAAGATATAATATTAAATTTGGACTTTAGTTTTTTTAAACTACTAAGTTGAAAATCAAGCTCTTCAAAATATAATATTTTTTTTTTCAATTTATTTTAATGATTGTTTAAAATTAATATAAATTTTTAACTTAAGTTGTCTATATTTTAGTTAGCTATAATATAATCATAGGATAATTAAAGATAAACTTTTTGTTTATTGTTTTCTAATAGTAATTATTTAATGATTTGTATATAATACTAACAAATTTTAGCCTTAAATTATTAATAATTACAAACCTTTATATGAAAAAAAAAAATAGAATTAATTTATATTTTTTTACTGGCAAAAGAGGTGGTTTTAGTCATTTTGTTCCAATTTTAAGGGAAATAGATCTAATAAAAAAAATTGATTATAAATTGATCGTAGCTGATATGCATCTTTCTCAGTTTTTTGGTAAAACTTTAGATGAACTAAAAAAATATAGTAAAAAATTAATTTTATTAGATAGAATAAAAGATAAAGATACTATTTCTAATAGATTAACAGTTGTCTCAAAGACAATTAACAACTTAGCTAAAATTTTCGAAAAAAAAAAACCTGATTTTTTGTTTTTGTTAGGTGATAGAGCTGAGGTTCTTGGAGCAGCAATAGCAGCAATGCATTTTAATGTTCCTATTATTCATATGTATGGAGGTGATGTTACTCAAGGAGGAACTGATGAGTCAACACGCCATGCAATTTCAAAAATTGCGAACATACATCTCACTTCAAATAAACAAAGTTATGAAAATATTAAAAAAATTGGGGAAGAAAATTGGAGGGTATTTAATGTAGGTTTATCTTCCTTGGATTTATTTAAAAAAAATTTTTTTAAATCAAAACAATATCTAGAAAAAAAATATAAAATTGATCTTTCAAAACCATTAATTTTACTTATCCAACATTCAGTAACTTGGCAAGTTGAAGAGTCAAAAAAACAAATTTTGCAAACTTTAAATGCTTTAGATAAATTAAAAATACAAACTATAGCAGTTTATCCATGTTCAGACCCAGGTTATGAAAATATAATAAAAGAATATGATAAATTTAAGAAAAAAAATTTTTTTAGTGTTTATAAAAATATAGAATTGAATGATTTTTACAGTTTACTAAAATACTCATCATTATTAATAGGAAATTCAAGCTGTGGTATTCTAGAATGCGGTTATTTTAAAAAATATGTGGTTAATTTAGGAATAAGACAAGAGGGAAGGGCATGTAGAAAAAATGTA
Organism: uncultured Pelagibacteraceae bacterium; assembly: GCA_902578775.1. GTDB lineage: Bacteria > Pseudomonadota > Alphaproteobacteria > Pelagibacterales > Pelagibacteraceae > Pelagibacter. Next base: position 184,569 of record CACHEF010000003.1, on the reverse strand, counting down.
TATCATTTACAACATAATTCTAATCAAATAGTAAGTAGAGTTAAAAAAATTTTAAATAATCAAAAAATTAGTAAAAAAGCAAATTTATATGGCAGTGGAAATTCAGCAAAAAAAATAATTCAAATAATTATCGACATTTCCAAAAGAAAAGATTTAATCAAAAAAAAATTTATAGTATGAAAATTTTATTAACAGGTATTGATGGTTACTGCGGTTGGCCACTTGCACTATCAATTTCTAAGTATTACCCAAATTCTAAAATTATTGGTGTTGATAATCTATCTAGAAGAAAATGGGTAAAATTTTCTAACTCTGATAGCGCCATACCAATAAAATCTATGCAAAAAAGATTAAAAACTGCAAAAAAATTTGGTTTCCAAAACATCAAATTTATTAAAGGTGATCTTTCGAGCATTTCCTTTGTAGAAAGATTATTTAAAAATCATAATTTTGATGTAATCATACATTGTGCGTCGCAACCTTCAGCGCCATATGCTAATTCTAGTCTCGAAAAAGCGATATTCACTCTTAAAAATAATAACATATCTTTGTTAAATATACTTTGGTCAATGAAAAAATTTGGTAAAAATAATATTAAATTAATTAACACCTCAACGACAGGAGTTTATGGTCAACCAAATTTTAAAATACCAGAAGGATTTGTCAAAATAAATCAAGAAGGAAAAGATTTATTACCTTTTACTAATCTTGGTGGTTCTTGGTATCATATTACTAAATCAAATGACTTAAATAATCTTCATCTAGCAAATAGAATTTGGGGTACAAAAATAATTGATTTGAGAACAGCAATTGTTTTTGGAGCTTCAACAGAGGAGACCAACATACATTCCGATTTAAACACAAGATTTGATTTTGATTATAATTTTGGTGTGGTGATTAATAGATTTTGCGCAATGAGTGCAATTGATCATGAATTAACTATTTATGGCAAAGGCCAGCAAAAAAGACCTTTTGTTTCTCTAACTGATTTTGTTAGATCTATAACTAGATTAGTTTCTTATAAACAAATAAAATCTTTTGAGGTATTTAATCAAACTACAGAATTATTGAGTATAAAGTTTTTAGCAAATAATATAGCTAAGAATGCAAGAGAACTTGGATCGAAATCAAAAGTGAAATTTATTCAAAATCCAAGAGTTGAAAAAGAAAAACATAATATGAGAATGCAAAATATAAATTTTATGAAAATTTTAAAATCAAAACCAATAAATTTTAGAGAAGAATCCAAACATATAATTAGAACTTTGATAAGATATAAAGCTAAAATAATTAAATATAAAAAAGCTCTATTGTAATTTAATATGATAAAGGTTGCTGTACCTATAACTGGAAAAGAAGAATTCAATGCACTTAAAAAAGTGATATTGAGTGGAAAATTTGTAAGTGGAGAAAACGTAAAAAATTTTGAAAAAGAATATGCAAAATATATTGGTGTAAAATATGCTGTGGCGGTAAATAGTGGAACAGCAGCACTTCATGCAGCACTTGCTTCATTAGGATTAAAAAAAGGTGACGAAGTTATTGTACCATCAATTTCTTTTGTTAGCAGCGCAACTGCCATTCTTCATCAAGGTTGTATTCCTAGATTTTGTGATGTTGATTTAAGCAATTATTGTATGAGCGTAGAAAGCTTAGAAAAAAATATTAACAAAAAAACTAAGGCAATTTTACCTGTTCATTTTGCTGGTTCAGCATGTGAAATGAAAAAAATTATTAAAATTGCAAAAAAATATAATTTAGAAATTATAGAAGATTGCGCCCAAGCTCATGGTACAAAATATTTTGGAAGAAAAGTTGGTGCTTTTGGAAAAATTTCTTGCTTTTCTTTCTATGCAACAAAACATATGACCACAGGAGAGGGAGGAATAATTTGCACTAACGACAAAAAAATTTATAATTTTTGTAAAGTTTTTCGTAATCATGGAATGAAAGATCGAGATACCCATTTTCAATTGGGTTTTAATTATAGAATGAGTGAGTTGAATGCGGCGATTGGGAGAGTACAATTAAAAAAACTTAACAAAATAAATCGGCAAAGGATTAATAATTCTTTATATATTCTTAATAAATTAAAAAAAACAAAAAATTCAAATAATTGGTTCGAAATCCAAAAACCGATTAAGCATATTTATCATACATATTTTTGGTGCCCTGTTAGAATTTTATCAAAAAAAATAACAATTGATCAAGTTAAAAATAGACTAAAAAAAAAAGGTATAGAAATTCGAGCAAGATATAAATTTCCATTATATGGTCAAAAAGTTTTTCATAAAATGAAAAATAAAAAAACTCAAGATTATAAAAATCTTAAATTATTAAACTCAGAAAAATTAGCTGGAAAGATTTTTGGATTACCTAATCATTATAAGCTAAAAAAAAAACATTTAGATTATATAGTCAAAACTATGGAAAGTTTGTTTGAAAAATAAGGTAAAAATAATTGCTGAAGCAGGTTTAAATCATAACGGTGATTTTGAAAAATTAAAAAAACTAATTAATATCGCTAAAAATGCAGGGGCTAATTATGTAAAATTTCAACTTTTTAAGACAGAGTTTTTTATTAATAAAAATTTTAAACATAAAAATTTAGATTACAAAAAGTTATTTAGGAGATTTAAATCATTAGAATTTTCCTTAGAAAAATGGAAAAAAGCAATCATATACGCTCATAAGATTGGTATAAATATTTTTTTTTCAATTTTTGACGTGGAAAGTATTGACTATTTAAAAAAACTTAAAATTAACATCGTCAAGATACCATCAGGTGAAATTAATAATTCTGTACTACTAAAGAAAATCAACGAAAATAGGTTTAAAGTAATATTATCCACAGGCATGAGCAATTTGGAGGAAATTAGAAAAGCTTTAAAGTTTTTAAATAAATGTGAAGTAATCTTGCTACATTGCGTATCAGAGTATCCTACTATTAGACCTAATTTGAATAATATAAAATTATTAAAAAAATTATTTAAAAATCAAATTGGTTATTCTGACCATACAACAGATACATTAACGCCAGCATTATCAGTTATTGCTGGAGCGACTTATATTGAAAAGCACTTTACTTATAATAGAAATCAGAAAATAGGTGATCACAAAATTTCTCTTAACCCAAGTCAGTTGAAAAGCATGATTAAAAATATTAAAGCAGCCGAAGTTAGTTTGGGCGCTGAAAAAAGAAAAGTATCAAAAAAAGAAAAAAAATTACAATTTTTTGCAAGAAAAGGGCTTTATTTAAAGCAAGATAAGTTTAAGGGTGAAAAAATAAAAATTTCAGATTTAGTGATATTAAGACCCCAAGGTTTTTTAAGTGTTGATAAATTGAACATTATTTTAGAAAAAACTTTGAAAAAAAATATTAAAAGTTATTCACCAATTAAAATAAGTTATTTTAGAAAATAAAATTGACATGAGCTTAAAGTTAAAAAAAGTAACAGTTTTTGAAAATGATAAGATTAAAGATGTATTAGTAAAAATTAATAAAAATGGTTTTAATGGTGTTTTCGTAATAAATAAAAAAAATAAATTAATTGGAATTATCACTGACTCTGATGTTAGAAAAAATATTTTAAAAAATAAACTCGATGTAAATAAAAGAGCTGTTACAATCACTCAAAAAAAATTTATTAAAATTCCATTATCAAAAATAGAAGAAAGTAAAAATATTCTTCTTAAGTCCAATAAAATGTTATTACCAGTAGTTGAAAAAAATCGATTAATTGATTTTGTTCATACGAGTGATTTGTATGAAAAGGAAAAATTGGTAAAAAAAATATTAGTAATAGGAGGGTTGGGATATATAGGCTCGGTATTAGTTAAAGATCTTTTAAAACTTAATTATTATGTAAATATTCTAGATATAAACTATTACGGATGCTATTTTGATAAAAAAACTTTACACAATCCTAAATTAAAAATTTTTTACGGGGATTGTAATGATAAAAAGATACTTAATCGGGCTATAGCAGACTGTACTGATGTTATTCACTTAGGTGAAATTGTTGGGGATCCAGCTGTAAATATTAATCAAAATTTTTCTATAAAAAATAATTTTGAAAATATCGTTTTTGTAATGTCAGAATGTATTAAAAAAAAAATAAATAAATTTATTTTTGCATCAAGTTGTAGTGTGTATGGAAACGTTAAATACGAATGTAATGAGAAATCAAAATTGAACCCAGTTTCACTTTATGCAAAATGTAAAAGAGAATGTGAAAAATCTATATTAGCTTTCAAATCAAAAGAATGTTGCCCTGTTATATTAAGGTTATCTACTGTTTATGGAGATTCTCCTAGAAAAAGATTTGATTTAGTAGCTAATAGATTTATTTTGATGGCTATTAAAAAAATTAAAATTAGTCTATTTGGTGCAAGTTCTTGGCGACCATTCATCTCAACTAATGATGTTTCTAGAATATTAATAAAAGTACTGAAAGTTGACAACAAAAAAGTGAGAAATCAAATTTTTAATGTTGGTGGCGATAAAGAAAATTACAGAATATTAGATATTGTTAATACAATAAAAAAATATATTCCAATTAATTTTGAATTTACTAAAAAGGTTGAAGATACCAGAAACTATAAAGTATCATTTAATAAAATTAAAAAAATATTAAAATTTACCCCTAAAGATAATTTAAAAAAGATGATTTATGTTTTAATCAAAAAGTATAAAAAAATGAAAATAAATGAAAATGATATTGATTATTATAACGATAAAAAGATTTATGAAATTTTAAACTCAAAAAATAAAAGTTTTAAAATTTAAATAGAAAATGAATGTTTATTTACACGTTGAAATTTCTGCAAGGGAATTAGATAGCAAGTTAGTTTTGGCAATTTTAGCAGCTGCAAGAGGTCATGAAGTAATTGTTTCTAATGATGAAGTTATAGAAAAAGGTCTGAGAAGAGGATGGTTACCTCCTGGAATTTTTCACACAAAATCTTTAACTCCTAGTAAAGCAAAAATTGAAAGACACAAAAGTTTAATTAAAAAAGGTTCTAAAATAACAAGTATTGACGAGGAGGCGAGTATTGAAAGATTTGGTTATGACACTTTCTCAAAATTACGGTATTCAGAAGAAACAATAAGTCAATCATCAGCGGTTTTTGCCTGGGGAGATGAAGATTTCGAAACCTTAAAAAAAGATTATAGTAAATATTCTGATAAAATATTCAAGACCGGCTCCCCTAGAGTGGATGCTTGGCGACCATTTTTTGAAAGCTATTGGGGTACACCAAAAAATATTCCTGAAAAACCATTTCTTTTAATTTCATCAAATATGGCTTCAGTTTTCGATTACTTAACACTAAAAGAGAGAATTAAAGCAATGAGTATAGGTGGCTACTTTGATCGTGTACCTGGGCAACTGAAAGAAAAATTTTTGAGATGGTCAAGTGATTGTTTGAAAGCTATCACTTTTGTCGAGGCTATAAAATATTTAAGTAAACATAATAATGGCTACGATATTGTCATTCGGCCTCATCCAGTCGAAGATATTAATTTCTGGAAAATTTTACTTAAAGGTACTCCAAATGTTCATGTGATTAGAGAAGGTTCTATTAGTCCTTGGATAAATAAAGCTTTTGCCGTAATGCATCATGCTTGCACAACAGCTATTGAATGTACCGTTTCTCAAAAGCCTTTGGTTACTTATGTAGCCTCAGAACTTAAAGATCATTATTATCAGAATAATCTATCCAATCAATTAGGATATAGGGTTGAGACTAAAGAGGATCTTTTAACTAAAATAAATAATTTGTATAATGAGTCCAAACAAAATATAATAAAGAAAAAAGTTAATTCATTACCCTCTTTAATTTCCAACAAAATTTATATTGATGATGTTGAATTTGCATCAGAGAAAATTATTAAAATATGGGAAAAAATTTTGATTAATCAGATCTATAAACCTATTAACTTAACATTTTTAAAAATTTTTATTTTTAAAATGAAAATAAATAGATTAATTGGTGATATTTTAAGAATATTTTTTAAATCAAGATTTGATAACTTTGGAACTACAAAAGATAAGCAAAAATTTATACCTTTTGACAAAACAGATATTCAAGATCGTATTATTAAATTACAACAATTATTATCGTTAGAAAGTAAGATAGAATTTAAATTTTTATCTAAAACTACTATTTTAATTAAAAGGAGAGATAATTTATCTTAGTAGTCAAATAAAATTTTTTATTAATTTATAAGAAATGCATAAACTCAAACAAATTTTATATTTATTTTCCTCTGAAGAGCGAAAAAGTACATTCCTACTATTAATAATGATTATAGTTATGGCATTTATTGATACTCTAGGTATCGCATCAATTCTTCCATTTATGACTGTAGTTACAAATCCTGACATTATTGACTCTAATTTAATTTTGAACAAGATTTATCAAATATCAACTGGTTTTGGCGTTGAAAATAAAACTCAATTTATTTTGTTTTTAGGAGGACTAGTTTTATTTTTATTAATCTTATCACTAACTTTCAAAGCCTTAACAACTTACTTGCAAGTAAGATTTATTAAGATGAGAGAATATAGTATTAGCAGTCGTATAATAGAAAAATATCTAAGGCAACCCTATAGCTGGTTTTTAAATCGCAATAGTGCTGAACTTGGAAAAACAGTGTTATCAGAGGTGGCTGTGATAATTGCTAATGGTGTAACCCCTATAATGTATCTTATATCTGCAGGATTAATTACAATCACAATTACAGTGTTATTGATTTTAGTCGATATTAAAATAGCTTTAATAGTTGCCTTTTTAATTGGTGGTTCTTATGGATTGATTTATTTTATTTTTAGAAAGTATATTCACAGAATTGGAAAACAACGATTAAAAAATAACGAATTAAGATTCTTAGCTGTAAATTCGGCCTTTAGCTCTCCTAAGGAGCTAAAGATTGGAGGATTAGAACAAATTTATGTAGACAGATATTCTGAATACGCAAAAAATTATGCAAAAAATCAAGCATCTATAATTATCTTAAGTCAATTACCAAAATTTTTTTTAGAAGCAATAGCATTCAGTAGCATTTTATTGTTAACAATTTATTTAATAATTCAAAATAATAATCTTAATGATGCGATACCGATTATTAGTTTGTACGTTTTTGCTGGCTACAGATTATTACCGTCTATGCAACAGATTTACATTTCATTTAATCAACTCAATTATGTTGGTCCTGCGCTTAATTCTTTATATAACGATCTTAAAAGTTTAAAGACGAAAGAAGTGGAGAATAATAAAGAAAATATAATATTTAAAAAAGAAATAAAATTAAAAGATATTTATTATAATTATCCTGACAGATCAAAAACCACTCTAAAAAATATAAATATAAATATATCTGCTCAAACGATTGTTGGAATAGTTGGTAAGACTGGTAGTGGTAAAACTACAATTATTGATATCATTCTTGGTTTACTAGAGACTCAAAGTGGAACACTTGAAGTTGATGGAAAAATTATAACAAAAAATAATTTTAGAAATTGGCAACAACTAATTGGCTATGTTCCTCAACAAGTTTATTTGTCAGACGATACAGTTGCAGCAAATATTGCTTTTGGAAAAAAAGAGATAGATGTTAATCAAGATGCCGTTATCAAAGCTGCTAAAATTGCAAATCTACACAATTTTATAAAAAATGAATTACCACAAAATTATCTAACCAATATTGGCGAAAGAGGTGTGAAATTATCAGGAGGGCAAAAACAAAGATTAGGGATTGCAAGAGCACTTTACCATAATCCTCAAATTCTTATTTTAGACGAAGCTACAAGTGCACTTGATAATACAACAGAAAGTTTAGTAATGGAGTCAATAGAAAATCTTGGTAAGAACAAAACTATAATAATAATTGCTCATCGTTTAAGTACATTAAAAAAATGTGATAAAATTTTTTTATTAGATAAAGGTGAAATAAAAAAAGAAGGAACTTTTGAACAAATAATAACTGCTGATTTTAAAATTAAATAAAGTAAAGTTTTTGTTTTTAGTCAAAATTTTATGAAAGATATAAATTATATAGCTTTTTCAGCTATACCCTCTTGGTTATCTAGTTCTTTACAAATTGTAAAGACATGTGAAAGTTTATCAAAAAACAAACAAAATGTAACTTTAATAAAACCTGGGACAGGTAATAAAAAGATTTCAATTAAAAAATATTATGGTTTAAAATATAAAATCAATATTAAAGAATTTAATTTTTTTAAAAGTTTTCCAAGAGGTTTAAATTTTTATTTATATTGTTTTGCTTGTCTATTTTTCGTGTTAAAAAAAAAAAATTCTATTTCAATTACTAGAAATTATTTTATTTGTTTTTTGTTAATACTTTTCAAACAAAAAGTAATTTTAGAAATTCATCATGATATAAATATTGAGGGAAGAATTAGTAGATTTATTATAAAGTATTTCAATCTTCTTAATAAAAAAAAATTATTCAGAATAGTTGCTATATCAAATGCTGTTAAAGATTTATTTATAAAAAAATATAAGGTATATCCAAAAAAAATTGTAGTTTTGGCAAGCGGAAGTTCTATAAAAATTAAATCTTTACCAAGGTTTAGTAAAAGTAAGAGAATGAAAATTGGATATTTTGGATCAATTTCCGCATCAAAAGGAATTAATACAATTATAAAATTATCTAAAATAGATAAGGATAACGATTATTATATTTATGGAGGAAATAAGGAAATAATATCAAGGCTTAGAATGGTAAATATGAATTATAATTTGTTCTTTAAAGACAGCGTACCATATAGAGAAATACCAAAAATAATATCGAAAATGGATATATTAACTCTTCCATATACAAATATTATAAGATCAGCAGGTGAAGTAGACGATATATCAAAATATACCTCCCCACTAAAACTATTTGATTATTTGGCTGTTGGAAAAATGATTATTACTTCTGATTTGTCAGTTTTAAGAGAAATTATCAACTCTAAAAATGCTCTCTTTGTTCATAATTTTGAAAATATATACGAATGGAAAAAAAATATAATACTTGCAAAAAATAATAGAAATAAGTCTTTTATAATTAGTAAAAATAACTTGAGACTATCAAAAATTTATGACCATGCAAAAAGAGTAAAACATTATATTGATTTTTAAGTAATTTAAAAATTTAATTTGAGATTTTATATAAATTTGTGTTAAAAAATTTAGTTATCATAATAAGTTAATTTAATGAAAATAGTTATTTCTCAAATATGTTGAGTCAACCGTCAGTAACAGTAATAATCCCTTTTAAAGATAACATCAAATATTTGTTTTTAGCAATAAATTCAGTTTTTAATCAATCTTATAAAAATTTTAGAATTAATATTATATACGACAACGAAGATAGGACTGATTTAAGTAAACTAAAAAAGTTTTTAAAAGAAAAATATCAAAAAAAAATGAAATTTGTCAGAATAAAAATTAATAAAAAAAACTTGGGAGCAGGACACTCTAGAAATATAGGTATAAAAAAATGTAACACAAAATATATAGCATTTCTAGATTCAGATGATTTATGGAAAAACAATAAACTTAAGATTCAAATTAATTTCATGGAAAAAAATAAACAAGTTTTTTCTCATACATCCTACAATATAATTAATGAAAAAAATGAAGAAGTTTCTTCAAGAAAAGCTAAATCAAAAATCAAGTTTGATGATCTTATAAGTTCTTGTGACATTGGTTTATCGACAGTAATTTTAAACACAAAATTTATGAAAAAAAATAATTATTACTTTCCTAAAATTAAAACGAAGGAAGATTTTGTACTATGGCTAAAAATTGCCAAGAAAATAAAATTCATGTCAGGAATAAATAAAGAATTAAGCTCTTATAGAAGAGTTGCTAATTCTTTATCGTCAAATAAATTAATAAGTATAATAAATGGATATAAAGTTTATAGAAATTATATGAATTATAGTAAATTAAAATCCATATACTTCTTGTTTATTCTTTCCATTAATTCTATTAAAAAAAATTATTATAAAAATAAGTCAAATTAATGCAACTGTATCTATTTATCTTTTTTTTTTTTATCCTTTGTCTCCTGATAATAAATTCTATTTTAAAAAAATTAAATATAAGTCTTGATAAAGAAATTAAAGGAGAAAAACATAAATCTCTTCTAAGGAGCAATGCTTCAATACCCTTATCTGGCACATTTTACTTTTTGCCAATATCTTTAGTTATTTTTTTTAACATAGACATAATGATTGTAATATTTTGTAGTTTATTTTTTTTATTAGGACTAGCTGCAGATTTAAAAATTATCACTTCATACAAAACAAGATTAATCTTACAGTTTTTATTTTTTACAGTTTTATTTTTTTTAATTAAAGATGTTACAATAGATACTAGAATATCATTTATTAATGATTTGATGAATAAAGATTTAGTAAGAGTCTTGTTATGTACATTCTTTTTTATGGTTTTAATAAATGGTTTTAACTTAATAGATGGAACTAATTGTCTATGTAGTTTAAATTTTTTAATTATTACAATTTTTATTTTTTTATTATCTAAAAAATTAAATATAAACTATATGGATGATGAAATTATAATATTAGGAATTTCAATTTTTATTTTTGTTTTATTAAATTTTTTTGGAAAAAACTTTTTAGGAGACGGTGCCACTTATGGAGTTGGTTTTATCTTAGGCTATGTTTTATTAAATATTTCATTAATAGATAATAATATTTCTCCGTATTTTATAGCAAATTTACTTTGGTTTCCTGCATTTGAAAATTTGTTTTCGATAATAAGAAGGAATATTTCCAAAAAAAATAATTATTTACCGGATAACGATCATTTACATCATTTGATTTTTAAATTTTATAAAAAAAATTTTTTTAAAAAAAACAATTTCTTGCTTAGTTCTATTATTGGAATATCAATTAATTTGATATTATTCTTAATTAACTTTGTAGGTTATAGTTATTATAATAATACAAATATACAGGTTATGTTAATTTTATCTGGTATTATTTTGTATCTATTATCTTATTATTTTTTAAAAAAAAAACTTGGTTAAATAGTTATAAAAACTATTATCTAAAAATTTTTTAAATAGATTAATTAGGATATTTAATGATTGATATATTGATTTTTTTTATATTCTTTTATGGCCTACTTATATCAGTAGTAGGATATGGAATTTTATTTCAAAAATTATGTTTTAGTTACGTAGAAAAATTTGAAGATCAGACACTTATTTATATAGGATTTTATGGTTTATTTTTGTTGACATTAATTTCCTTAGTAACAAGTTTATTTGTTGCACATAATTTTATACATAATATTTTTCTCCATTTAATTGGAATTTCATCTTTAATATTTATAAGATTTAAAAATAAAAAAAAATATCTCAGAAATATTTTACTTATTTCAATTTTTACAATTTCAGCTTTATTAATATCTAAAACTCATGATGATTTTTCTTATTATCATCTTTCATTTACAAAATATTTAACTGAGCAAAAAATTATTTTTGGTATGGGTCTTCTTTCTCATGGAAATAAATTAATATCATCTTTATTCTTTTTAAATTCAACATTTTATTTACCCTTAATAAATTTTTTTTCATTTCATTTTACATTAATATTTTTCTTAATTTTTTTTAATTATTTTTTACTAAAAGAAATTATTTTAAAATCCACAAATGAAGTTATAAAGTATTTATATCTTTTCTCTTTCATATTTTTTAATTTATCTTTTAATAGGATAGCTGAGTATGGTACAGATAAAGCAGGACAACTTTTAATAGTAATTTTAACTATTAAATTTTTTCAAATTATTTGTTTTGACAAGAATTTAGAAAATAATAAAAATATTTTTAATAAAATTTTAATATTAATTCCATTAATAGCCTTTTGTATTACTTTAAAAACTTATTTTTTATCTTATATTTTATTATTTTTTTTAATATTTTTTTTAAATGAAAATGTATTTAAAGTATTGAAAATAATATGCTTTTCAAAACCTTTTTTAATATTTCTAGCATCATTATTTTTTTATTTTATACATCATTTTATTTCAACTGGTTGTGTAATATCTCCTTTAAGTTTAACATGTTTTGGTGATAATTTAGATTGGGCGCGTGGTAAAGAGCATTATGAATTTTTGTCAAAATGGTTAGAACAGTGGGCCAAGGCAGGAGCTGGACCAAATTTTAGAATAGAAAATCCTGAGGAATACATTCAACATTTTAATTGGGTCCCTCGATGGTTAGACTATTATTTTGCTGAGAAAGGTAAAGATCAATTGTTATTATTAATATTTACTTTTTTCATAACTTTCATTTTATTTGTTAGATTTAAATTAAGATCAGAAATCTCTATCATTAGTAAAAAAATTTTGTTTTTTTATGGAATAATTATGATCATATTTTTTATATGGTTTTATAATCATCCTTCATTAAGATATGGTGGGTATTCGATTTCTTTTTTATTTCTATCTATCCCTATTGCACTCTTGTTTCAAAAATTTGAAGGCAAAATATTATTTGAAAAAAATTTTAGGATAATAATCGTTTTAATATTGATATCTTTTAATCTAAAAAATTTTTTAAGAATAAATAACGAGTTTGAAAGAACAGATCTTTATAAGTTTAATAATTTTCCTTATTTTGCAATTCCCGAAAAAAAAATTATACCTGAAAAAACTGATTCTGGTTTGATAATTTATAAAACAAATGGTCACTGCTGGAATACTCCATCTCCTTGTGCAATAGGTTTTGGAAAATTTGAATTAAATGTAAGAAAGAAAAATGGTTATTATTTTATTTATAGATAAAAGGATAAATTTTAATGTTTTACTCTAAATTAATTTTAATAATTCTAAATTTTTTAGATTATTTTCAACAGAAAAAAATAATAGAGTTAATTAATAGTAAATTTTCTAGAGCAATATCGATTGTTGATGTAGGAGCTCACTATGGTGAAACTATAAAGTTATTCTCTAAAAAAATTGATATAAAAAAGATGTATTCTTTTGAGGCAAGTCCTCAAAATTTTAATATTCTAAAAAAGAATATTTCAAAAAAAAAATTTGAAAATGTAGAAATTTATAATCTAGGTTTAGGAGATAAAATAGAAAATAATTATATTAATCAAACTTTAGAGTCTTCTTCATCTACAATAAATCGATTAAATAAAACTTCCAAATATTTTGAAAAAAAATTAAAAATTCTAAAAATTAAAAATAAAGAGGAGTTTTATCAAAAAATTCCTGTTAAAATATTAACGCTTGATCATTTCATAGAGCAAAATGATATTCATCAGATTGATTTGTTAAAAATAGATACAGAAGGTTATGAGTTCAATGTACTAAATGGTCTCTCAAAAAATATTAAAAAAATTAAATTAATTTATTTTGAACATCATTACGATGATATGATTATCAAAAATTATAAATTTCACGATATAAATGAATTACTTAAAAAAAATGGTTTTATAATGATAAAAAAAAGTAAAATGATATTTAGAAAATCTTTTGAATATATTTATGAAAACCAAACTTACTAATTGAGTTGGAATTAAATTATTTTTTTAACCTTAATTTATAATAAGAAGCTATTACTATAAATAACATTCTTAATGTATTAGAAACCAATGAAGTCATTTTAGTTTCATTATTTTTTCTTTCATAATATGTGACTGGCACTTCTATGATTTTTAGATTATTTTTATAAGCACCGATCAAAAGATCAAAATCTCCCCATAAGTCTTTCATTCCCCAATTTGAAATATCTTTTTTAATTTTGTCCCAATCTTTTTTATAAAAAATTTTAGTTCCACAAAGAGTATCAGTGATTTTCTTTTTAAACAAAACACTAAAAAGACTTGCAAAAAAACTATTACCAATAAAATTTAAAAACTTCATAGCACCATCTTTTTGGGGGTAAATCATTCTTGTACAATTTATAAAATCAGCATTTGTTTTTTTTAATATATCTAATGCAAATTTTATATCTTTAAAACTTACGGTAAGATCTGCATCATATATTACAATAATATCACCTGAAGAAAGCCCGATACCTTTGTAAACATTTTCAGATTTACATACTCCTGGACCAAAGTATTTTTTAATTTTATTGTTAATTAATTTTTTCGATAGTTTATCTATTTCGTCATTTGTTTTATCTGATGAGTTATCATCACCAAATAAGTATTCATTTGATTTATCACTATTAGCAATTTCTTTTTCAAAAAGATTAATATTATGTTCTTCATTTTTGCACGGTATTATGAAAGAAACTTGTAAGTTTTTTTCGGTGAAATTTTTTTGATTTTTCTTTTTTAAAATTGTTATACTTGAAAGACAAAAAATATTTAATAAAGGTAATCTAAATATTCTATTTAAAAAATTAGTTACATATGGAATAAAAATTGGCAATGCAATAATTTTTTCATTTCTAATAATTTCAAAATTACAACTAGAATATAAATTTTCAAGATATGATGAAGGTAAAAAATTATTCTTTCTAGGTGAAAAATTAAAAAAAAATTTTAAAAATCTTATTATAATCATCCAAACTAAATTTCTTGATAGTATGATTAATTTTGCATCATCTTTTATAATATTAGATAAATTCAATAAATTCGAAGCAGGGTTTGATTGGTGTTCAATATCTGAAATTACTATAGTATCACATTTAGATATTATATCTTCAGTGCCTTCATACACATACTCAATATTATCATTATAATTCATTTGGTATTTTTTATCAATTTCTTTGACAAATATTTTTTTTGATTTGATATTTTTTGCAAGTATTGAATTCCCAGCACAAAATATAAAAATATCTTTTGTGTTATCAATGCAGTTATTTATAAAATTGGCAATTTCATTAAATAAGTAAATTTTTTTTTTTAAGAATTTGAGTCTCTTTTCATAATGAGTTTTAAAAAATAAAATACTAGAATTTAAATAATATTCCTTATTAGGTAGTTCATTATTATTCATAATATTAACTTATTATTAAACTGTTTAAAAAAAAAAATAGGATACCACATTTTTCTAATAAACCAGAAAAATCAATATTAATTGATAGTTTACAAATATTGTTAAATGTTTATAAGACTTTTGCCGGTAATTATTGCGAAAGTGTTATACCCGATCCCATTCCGAACTCGGAAGTCAAGCCTTTCTGCGCCGATGGTACTTTGTCTTAAGATATGGGAGAGTAGGTCGTTGCCGGCATAAAACTGAATTATTATGAAAATTAAAAGCTCACTAAAATCTATAAAAAAAAGAGATTTGAACTCAAAATTAGTTAGAAGAAGAGGAAGAGTTTACATAATTAATAAAACTAATCCAAAATTTAAAGCCAGACAAAAATAGATTTTATGGAAAATAATGACCATAAAAATACTTGGAATAATTTTACTAAATTTGTTCTTTGGGGAACAGTTGCGGTAATTCTGATACTAGTTTTGATGGCGTTTTTTCTATTATAATATCTAATGCATTTAACATCTTTTTTAGAAAATAAATCAATTGAAAAAAGACTGGCAATAACTCCTGAAATAGCAAAAAAATATATTAGTCTAGGATTTAAATTATCTCTACCTAATGGGTATGGTGTCCATTTAGGCTTCAATGATGAAGATTATACTAATCTTGGAGTAGATATTTTAAGTAATGAAAAAGACATAATTAAAAATGCAGATATTATTATTCAAATAGGATTACCTGAAGATGATAAATTAACATTGCTTAAAGAAAACCAAACTTTGGTTGGATCATTTAATGCTTTTTTAAATAAAGAAAAATTAGATAATTTGAAAACAAAAAAGATTAATTGTTTCTCATTAGAATTACTTCCAAGAATTACAAGAGCACAGTCAATGGATATTTTATCTTCTCAAGCAAACCTTGCTGGCTATAAAGGTGTGATTGAAGCTTTTCAAGTTTATGAAAGAGCAATCCCTATGATGATGACAGCAGCTGGTACAATTCCTGCTGCAAAAGTACTAGTTGTAGGTGCAGGAGTTGCAGGTTTACAAGCGATAGCAACAGCAAAAAGAATGGGCGCAGTGGTATTTGCAACAGATGTAAGGATGGCTTCAAAAGAACAAGTAGAAAGTTTAGGGGGAAAGTTTCTTACGGTTGAAGGCTCTGAAAATTTAGAAACTGAAGGCGGATATGCCAAAGAGGCATCTGAAGAATTTAAAAAGAAACAGGAGGAATTGTTATCAGAGACATTAAAA
The DNA here is from genome assembly GCA_902578775.1 of uncultured Pelagibacteraceae bacterium. Classification (GTDB taxonomy): domain Bacteria; phylum Pseudomonadota; class Alphaproteobacteria; order Pelagibacterales; family Pelagibacteraceae; genus Pelagibacter. Next base: position 168,322 of record CACHEF010000003.1, on the reverse strand, counting down.
AAAATAGACATCATCATTTGTACAGCTTTAATTCCAGGCAGAGAAGCACCCAAAATTATTAAAGAAGAAATGTTTAAAAATTTACAACAAGGCTCTGTGATTTATGATCTTGCAGCAATTCAAGGAGGGAATACAGCATTTACTGAAGTCGATAAAGTTATTGAAAAAAATGGAGTTAAAATTTTAGGTGAAGCAAATATTCTTAATAAATTACCAGTATCAGCCTCAAATTTGTTTGCAAAAAATATATTTAATTTCGTCTCTAATTTATATGATAAAGAAAATAAAAAATTAAATATAAATTTAGAAGATGAAATAATTGAAAAAACATTAATAAAATAAATTATGGAAATAGACCCTTTTATATTTAGATTAAGTATTTTTATTCTATCAATATTTATTGGATATTATGTAGTCTGGAGCGTAACACCTTCACTTCATACTCCTTTAATGTCAGTAACTAATGCGATATCCTCTGTAATCATAGTTGGAGCAATAATTGCAGCATTATCAGGTAATGATAATACTATATTTTCATCTTCTAGTATTTTTGGATTTTTAGCGATTGTTTTAGCGGCAGTAAATATTTTTGGTGGGTTTTTAGTTACTCAAAGAATGTTAGCCATGTATAAAAAAAAGAAAAAGGATAAATAATGTCAGCAAACCTTTCAGCCATTCTTTACTTAATATCAGGTGTTTTATTTATTCTTGCCTTAAGAGGGCTTTCTTCGCCAGAAACCTCAAGACAAGGAAATCTTTTCGGAATTATAGGAATGTTGATTGCAGTTACAGTAACATTTTTATCTGTTGGTAATTTTACGACTGGCTTTATTTATGTTTTGATATTTCTTGCTATCGGTGGAAGCATTGGAGCTTTTATTGCTTATAAGATTCCAATGACAGCAATGCCTGAGTTGGTTGCAGGTTTTCATAGTTTAGTTGGATTAGCTGCAGTATTTGTTGCGATTTCAGCTTTTATTAATCCTGATGCATTCGGACTTGGAACACCAGGAAATATAAAACTTGCAAGTTTAATAGAAATGGCCATTGGGGCTGCAGTTGGTGCGATAACTTTTTCGGGATCCGTTATTGCATTTTTAAAACTTCAAGGAATAATGTCAGGTTCACCAATTACTTTTAAAGGTCAGCATGCACTAAATGCACTAATATTGATTTCAATTGTAGTTCTCACTTTTTATTTATGTTCAACTCAATCGTCTAATTTATTTTGGATATTAATTGCAGTTTCTTTTATAATTGGTTTTTTGATTATCATTCCAATTGGTGGAGCAGACATGCCAGTTGTAATATCAATGCTTAATTCATATTCTGGTTGGGCTGCTGCTGGAATTGGTTTTACTTTAGAAAATACTGCTTTAATTATTACAGGTGCTTTGGTCGGTTCGTCTGGAGCAATTCTCTCATATATAATGTGTAAAGGAATGAATAGATCATTTTTTAACGTTATATTAGGAGGTTTTGGTGCAACAGATCAATCAACAGGAAAAAGTAAAAAAGAACAAAGACCAGTTAAAAGTGGCAATGCAGATGATGCTGCTTTCTTAATGAAGAATGCATCTTCAGTAATTATTGTTCCAGGTTATGGTATGGCTGTAGCACAGGCTCAACATGCTCTGAGGGAAATGGTAGACACTTTAAAGAAAAACGATATTAAAGTGTCTTACGCTATTCACCCGGTCGCAGGAAGAATGCCTGGTCACATGAATGTTTTATTAGCAGAAGCAAATGTGCCCTATGATGAAGTGTTTGAGCTAGAGGAGATAAATAATGACTTTGCTAATGCAGATGTAGCATTTGTAATTGGAGCAAATGATGTGACAAATCCTGTTGCTAAAACAGATCCACAAAGCCCAATTTATGGTATGCCAGTATTGGATGTAGAGAAATGTAAATCTGTGTTGTTTGTTAAAAGAAGTTTGTCTCCAGGTTATGCTGGAATTGATAATGATTTATTTTATAAAGAAAATACTTTGATGTTATTTGCTGATGCTAAAAAAATGACAGAAGATATTACTAAAAATTTATGATATTTTATGAAAACAAAAATTTTTTGTGATATTGCTGATTTATCTTCAATTAAAAAATTTAATAAATTTAAAATTGTAAAAGGCTTCACAACTAATCCTAGTTTAATGAGAAAGGCTGGTGCAAAAGATTACAAATTGTACTCTAAAGAAATTCTTAAAATTTGCCGAAATAAACCTATTTCTTTTGAGGTATTTGCGGATGATGAAAAATCAATGATTGAACAAGGAAAAAAAATTAACACTTGGGGAAAAAATATTTATGTCAAAGTTCCTGTAGTAAATTCAAGTAATAAATTTACCGGAAGTGTGATTAAAGAACTCAATAATAAAAATATTAAATTAAATATTACAGCTGTTTATACGGCAAAGCAGACAGCTAGAATTTTAAAAGTTATAAACAAGAAAACTAAAGTGATAATTTCAATCTTTGCAGGAAGGGCAGCAGATTCTGGAAAAGATCCAATACCAGAGTTTGTTAAGAGTGTTAAGTTAGCAAAAAATTTCAAAAATGTTGAGATATTGTGGGCAAGTGTAAGGGAACCATATAACTATTTGCAGGCAAAACAATTAGGATGTCATATCATTACAATTCCACCTTCAATTATTGAAAAAATTCAAAAATTCGGGAAATCATTTGATAAATTAACTCAAGAAACTGTTATTGCATTTCTTATCGACAGTAAAAAGTCAAAATTTAAAATTTAATTTAGAATTGGTTGCGGGGGACGGATTTGAACCGCCGACCTTCAGGTTATGAGCCTGACGAGCTACCAGACTGCTCCACCCCGCGATATTATTAAATTCTGTTCTTAAGTTTATTTAATTTCTTAACTCTTTTAATATTCTCTTGGAGAATTCTTTTTTTCTTTTCGGAAGGTTTCTCGTAAGTATTTTTTAACTTTATAACTTTAAAGAAACCATCCCTTTGGAGTTTTCTTTTTAAAACTCTAAGGGCTTGTTCAATATTATTATCTTTTACTTCTATTTTAATAACTACCTCCAAAAAAAGCGAGTAATTAGCACTTTTACAATTTTATGTCTATTGGTTTATTCATTAATTTGAGTTTTGTTGAACTAATTTTGCTTTTTCTTTTTGTTTTTTTTCTCTTTTCACTCTTCTTTCTGCTTTTTCAAGAGCTTCTATTAGGTCCTTTTGAGTAAAAAGATTTAAAGCAACTGGATCTTTTGGATTGAGATTATTGTAATTCCAATAGCTTTTATTTCTTATTGCAGTAACAGAATTTTTTGTAATACCAACTAGTTTAGCTACTTGAGAGTCCTTTAAAATATTATGTTGTTTAATAAGCCATAGTGCTGAATCTGGTTTGTCTTGTCTTTTTGAAAGTGGAATATATTTTTTCATTTTTTTTTCAATATTAGAAATCTCAATATCAGTACTTTTAATCTCTAATGGTCTGTTTTCATCTTTAGAAGACAGTTCAATCTCTTCTCTTGTTAATTGTCCTGATATAATTGGATTATAGGCCTTGATCCCTTTCGCAACTTCCCCATCTGCAATTCCTTGAATTTCCACCTCATGCAATTTACAAAAGTTGGCTATTTGTTTAAAAGTAAGTGTAGTATTTTCAACAAGCCAAACAGCTGTTGCCATTGGCATTAAAGGGGCATTAGACATTTAATCCTTCTTTTCTGATCTAAAATTTTGAAATTTTTTATTGAATTTACTAATTCTACCTTTATCCATTAATTTTTGTTTTCCACCTGTCCAAGCTGAATGTGACTTAGGGTCAATTTCTAGTTTCAAAACTTCATTTTCTTTTCCCCATGTTGACCTAGTTTCAAACTGTGATCCATCTGTCATTTCCACTTTTATTGTGTGGTAGTTAGGGTGAATATTTTTTTTCATGACGAGATTTATAGCAAAAGAATTCACTAAAACAATTAAAAGTTACCCAATTTTTCAAGTAATTTTGAATTAATATCTGCACTAGATGCAATAATTTTAATACTTCTATTATTTGATATATCAATATCATTAAGCATCCCACCAGCTTCTTTTATTAAAATAATTCCAGCTGCGATATCCCATAAATTCAGATTATGCTGAAAATAACCATCATATCTTCCAGCAGCAACATAGGCCATATCTAGAGCCGCACATCCTGACTTCCTGTATGGTAAATCAGGTTCATTTGCAATTTTTCCTCCCGTAGCAAATAAACAATAATTTAAATTGTTTTTTTTTGAAACACGTATTCTCTGATTATTAAAAAAAGCCCCATTCTCTTTTTCGGCGAAAAACATCTCATTTTTTATAGGATCAAAAATTAATCCAGATATAATTTCTCCTTTAGATCTTAATGCAATTGAAATAGCAAAATGAGGTATACCATGTAAAAAATTTATAGTTCCATCGATTGGATCTATTATCCATGTATTATCTTTATCTTTATTGATTTCAATTCCCTTTTCCTCACTTATGATAGAATAATTTGGTCTAGCTTTTTTAAGCTCTTCAAGTATTAATTGTTCTACTTTTAGATCTGAATTGGTCACAAAATCTGATGGTCCTTTCTTGGAAACCTGTAGTTTTTCAATTTCCCCAAAATCCCTTATAAGAATTTTTGAGGCTTTTTCGCTAGCCTTAATCATAACATTTAGATTCGCAGATATAGAGTTCACAAATTTAAATTTTTTTTATGTATTCTAAATTTCTAGTATCAATAACAACTTCGTCTCCAGTTTCAATAAATGGTGGAACCTGAATATTTAATCCATTATCTAAAATTGCAGGTTTATATGATGACGAAACTGTTTGTCCTTTCAAAGCAACATCTGTTGTTTTAATTTTACAATTTACTTGATTCGGCAAATCTATTGAAATTGGTTTTTCATTATAAAAACTTACTGAAACTTTTAAGTTTTCAGTTAGTAATTTACCTTTTTCACCAATAATATCCTTTTTTATTTCAATTTGTTCAAATGTTTTTGGATCCATGAAGATATAATTATTTTCATCATCATATAAGTAGTTGAAATTACTTTCCTCTATTGATGCTTTCTCAATAGTTTCACTTGACCTAAATCTCTCATTTAATTTAGTGCTTTTATTTACACTTTTCATCTCAACCTGAGCAAAAGCTCCACCCTTTCCTGGTTTTACGTGTTGAGTTTTTAGAACTTGCCATAAATCATCTTTATATTCCAAAAGCATTCCTACTCTTATTTCATTAGCATTAATTTTCATTTTAATAATTTTATTGCTTCTTGTGGTTTTAATTTTTTATTATTCCAAATATACCCTGAAATAGCTAAAAAGTCTGACTTGTTCAACAAAAGTTTTTTGTAATTTAAATTATTAATTCCACCTATAGCCACAACGGGAATATTCGATGTTTTTTTAAGTTTTTTTATTAAGTTTAAATTAGCTTTAAATTTTATTTTTTTTGTATTTGAAAAATAAAAGGCACCAAATGCCAAATAATCTGCTCTGTTTTTAATTGCTATTTTTGCAAGTTTAAGAGAATTATGGCAGGTAATTCCAATAATTTTTTTTTTTAGTAATTTTCTTGCATCTTTAATATTCATATCATTTTGACCCAAATGACATCCATCAGCATTAATTTTTCTAGCTAGTATGGGATCATCATTAATTAAAAGCTTAACATTAAATTTTTTACAAATTTTCTTTATTTTTTTTGCTATTTTAAGTTTGTCCTTAAAATTAGTTTTTTTTAGCCTTAATTGAAAAAAACTTATTTTATTTGATCTAAGAACTGCAATAAGATCTCCATAGAAAGTTTTTAAAATTTTATTTGGAGAAATTATATAAAGAAACTTTTTTTTATTTATTTTCAAGTTCCTTAGACCATTTACCTTGAGCAGCTAAAGTATTCATTCTAGCTCTGTGATTAAATATTTTTTGAGTTTCTTCTATATTGTTAATATCTTTAGACCAGTGTTTTAAAGCACTTTGTTGCAAAGCTCTTCCATAAGAAAATGACATTATAAAATTTGTGTTATTTTGTTTATTTATTAAGTCTAAATTTTCAGTTGCCTCAATTTCCGATTGGCCACCTGATAAAAAAGCTATTCCAGGGACTTCAGTTGGTACTGAAATTTTAAGACACTCTACTGTCATTTTTGCGATTTCTTTACCATCAATTTTATTTTTAGATTCAGCTCCGCTTAATATCATGTTAGGTTTTAAAATTATCCCTGACAAATCTATTTTATGTAAAATTAATTCTTCAAAACATTTTTGAATTACTTCAGAGGTTTTTATGAAGCAATCATGAGCTGAATGGTTTCCATCCATTAACACTTCTGGCTCAACTATTGGAACCATATTACATTCTTGAACTAATGCTGCATATCTTGCAAGAGCATGTGCATTTGAATATATTGCAAGTTTACTGGGATGTTCTTTGGTAATATTATAAACACCTCTCCATTTAGTAAATTTTGCTCCTAACTTATAATATTCTTTCAGTCTATCTCTAAGACCATCTAAACCCTCGGTAATTTTCTCATCTAGAGAGTTCGCTAAAACTTTTGCACCTGTGTCAACTTTTATACCTGGTATACTCCCCATTTTTGAAATTAATTCTGGAATACTATATTTGTTTGTAGACTTTTGTTTTATAGTCTCATCATATAAAATTACTCCTCCGATACATCCAGTCATACTTGATGCACTGAAAAGTGTTTCTCTAAATAATAATCTATTCTCAGGAGTTGATGGAACTTTGACTGCCTCTAATCTTTTAGTCATTGTACCAGTGCTTTCATCAGCAGCCAAAATTCCCTTTCCATTCTCAAGAATTTTAAGTGCTGTAGTATTTAATTCCGACATATTAGTTCAAAGCTTTTATACCAGGAAGTTCTTTTCCTTCAAGATATTCTAAAAAAGCTCCACCAGCAGTTGAAACGAAATCAAAATTTTTAATATCGTTAATTTGATTTATGACAGCGATTGTATCTCCACCCCCTACAACAGAAAAAATAGATTTATTTTTATTCTTATTAATAATTGATTTAGCAATTTCATGGCTACCAATTGCAAAATTTTTATTTTCAAAATAACCTGCTGGTCCATTCCAAAGAATTGTTTTACTAGTTTCTATAATGTTTTTTATTTTATTAATTGTTTTTGGACCGATATCTAATATTAAATCATCGTCCATTATATTGCTTAGTTCTTTAATATTAGACTTATCATAAAAACTTTTTCCAACCAAAACATCATTAGGAAAGGTAATTTTACAAGAGTAATTTTTTGAGGTTTCAAAAATTTCTTTTACTTTTTCTTCACAATTTTCTTCATTAACTGATTTACCTATTTGATAGCCTTTAAATTTGATTATATTATTAGCCATACCTCCAACAATCACAATATTATCAAATTTAGGTAGTAAATTTTTAATTATACTAATTTTTGTCGAAATTTTAGATCCTCCAATGATGCAACTAATTGGTCTTTTTATTTCACTTGTAATTTTTTTTAATGCATTTACTTCGGTCTCTAATTGCAGTCCTGCAAAAGATGGTAAGAATTCTGTGATTTTGCTTACAGATGCATGAAATCTATGAGAGCAAGAAAATGCATCATTAACATATAAATCAGCAAACCCAGCTAAATGTTTTGCAAAAGAATGATCATTTTTTTCTTCTTCTTCATAAAATCTTATATTTTCTAAAAAAACTATCTGATCATCGTGATCTTTAAATAAATCCTCTTTTTTTAATTTAAAAATATCATCATTAATTAAACGTATTTTTTTATTTATTTTTTTTTCTAAATTTTTACAAATTGGTTTAAGGGAAAGATCATAATTTTTTTTACCTTTTGGTCTTCCTATATGGGATAATACTATAATTTTAGAATTTTTTTTGATTAAAAATTCAATAATAGGTAAAATCTTATTAATCCTTGTTTCATCTGTTATAACTCCATCTTTTAACGGAACATTTAAATCTAATCTTAACAAAATTTTTTTTTGATTAAGATTTTCGCAATCTTTAATATTTTTCATTAAGAAATTTTACGAAGATATTCTGCTATATCACACATTCTATTTGAAAATCCCCATTCATTATCATACCAAGCTGAAATTTTACCCATATTTTTTCCTATAACACTTGTTAAACTTGCGTCTACTATTGATGAAGCAGAATTGTGATTAAAGTCAATAGATACAAGTTTTTCTTTTGTGATCTCAAGTATCTTATTTTTTTTGCTAAAGTTTTGAAATGCTAAATTAATTTTTTCAATACTTAAATCTTTTTTAGTACAAAAAACGAGCTCTACTAAAGAAACATTAGGAGTTGGCACTCTCATTGCCACACCTTCTAATTTTCCTTTAAGTGAAGGAATAATTTCACCAATTGCTTTTGATGCACCTGTTGAAGTGGGCACAATAGATTGACTTGCAGATCTAGCTCTTCTTGGATCCTTATGAGAATTGTCGAGAATTCGTTGATCACTTGTGAAAGCATGGATTGTTGTCATAAAACCCTTCTCAATTTCAAAATTTTCGTTCAATACATGTACTACAGGCGCTAAACAATTAGTTGTACATGATGCAGCTGAAATGATCTTATCATCATTTTTTAATTCTGATTCATTTACACCGTAAACAATCGTTCTATCTGCATTTTTACATGGAGCTGAAACAATTACTTTTTTTGCTCCATTTTTTAAATGAGTATTTAATTTATCTTTTGAGTTAAATTTTCCAGTACATTCAAAAACATAATCTACATCATATTTTTTCCAATCAATATTATGTAAATCTGTTTCTTGACCAAAATGAATTTTATTTTCATTTATGATAAGTTTTTTGTCGTCAAAACTTACGTCTGCCTCAAACTTTCCATGGATCGAATCATATTTTAATAAAGCTGAACATACTTCGGAATTTGTTCTATTGTTAATATGTTTAATTTCTATGTTTTTATAATCATTTTCAAAAATAGATCTTACAATCATTCTTCCTATTCTGCCCATTCCATTGATACCAATTTTTATTTTCATAATTTTTCTTTAATTTCCTTTATGATATTCTCTAAATTTAATCCAAAATGATCGTATATTTCTTTGTATGGAGCACTTTTTCCAAAGGTGTCGATTCCGAAATTTAAACCGTTGTTTCCTGTATATTTTTTCCAAAAATTTGTTTCAGACGCCTCTATAGATACAACTAAACTCGTTTCACCTAAAATTTTATTTTTATAAACTTCACTTTGTTGATCAAATAATTCATGACAAGGCATTGATATTATTTTTGAATAAATACCATCTGTGGCTAATTTATGACTCACCTCAACCGCTAAACTAGTTTCTGAGCCAGTCGCCAAAATTGTTAAGCTTATATTATTTCCAGTTCTTAGGATTTCATAAGCCCCTGAGGAAGATTTGTTTTTAGTGGAATTTTCAAGTCTGACAGGATTAATTCCTTGTCTGGTTAATGCTATAACACTTGGAGTATTTTCACTTTCAAGTGCTAATTGCCAGCATTCAAAAGTTTCAATTGTATCCGAAGGTCTAAAAACATTTAAATTTGGAATAGATCTTAAACTTGTTAGTTGTTCAATAGGTTGATGAGTTGGACCATCTTCACCCAAACCAATCGAGTCATGTGTGAATACATATATAACCTTTTGTTTCATCATGGCCGCCAATCTGATTGATGGTTTACAATAATCACTGAATATTAAAAAGGTGCCACCGTAAGGAATTAAATTACTGTGTAATGCGATTCCATTCATTACACCGCACATTGCATGCTCCCTAACCCCATAATGAATATAATTACCAGAAAATTTACCAGGTTTTATGATTGTATGATCTTTAGTTTTAGTATTATTTGATCCAGCTAAATCAGCCGAACCTCCAATTAGATTAGGCATTTTAGATACAATGTTTAAAAACATTTCAGATGATTTTCTTGTAGCTAAAGGTTTTGAATTTTTAAGAAATTCATTTTTAAATTTTTCAATTGAATTTTTAAAAGAGTTTATATTTTTAAATTTTGAAAAAGTTCTTTTATACTTATTTTCATGTTTTTTTGCTTTACTAAAGGCATTCTGACCAATTTTTTTCCATTCATTTAATAATTCATTAGGTATCTTAAAAGCTTCTTCATTCCATTTAAGTTTTTTTCTGACTAGTTTTATTTCATCTTCACCTAATGGACTTCCATGTGCTGATGCTTTACCACCTTTGTTTGGTGATCCAAAACCAATAGTTGTTCTACAAGAAATAGCTATAGGTTTTTTAGATTTTTGGGCTTTTTTTAAAGCTTTAAATATCTCTTTATAATTATGACCATTTATCTTTATATAATCCCAACCATAACTTTTAAATCTTTTTTCATGATTATCAGAAACAGTTAATTTAGTTGGACCATCTATTGAAATGGAATTGTCATCAAACAATAAAATAAGATTCTTTAATTTTAAATGTCCAGCTAAACTTAATGCTTCATGACTAATTCCTTCCATTAAACATCCATCTCCAGCTAAAACATATGTTTTATGATTTATTATTTTGTTTCCTAATCTTTTTTTTAAAATTTCTTCTGCTAATGCAAAGCCTACAGCATTAGATATTCCTTGTCCTAATGGTCCAGTTGTAGTTTCTATACCTGAATTAGGATGATATTCAGGATGACCAGCACATATAGAGTCTAATTGTCTAAAATTTTTAATATTTTCTAAAGAAATGCTTTCATATCCTGTTAAATAAAGAAGTGAATAAAGTAGCATAGACCCATGACCAGCAGAAAGCACGAACCTATCTCTATTTATCCAATTTGGATTCTTAGGATTGAAATTTAAAAAATCCTTAAATAAAACTGTTGCTACATCAGCCATACCCATAGGCATTCCAGGATGCCCAGAATTAGCTTTTTGAACCGCGTCAATTGATAAAAATCTTATGCAATTAGCTAAGCTTGTATATTTTTTATTCAAAAATTATCCTGTGTAGACTTAGAAGAATCTATTTAATATTATGATTATATATATATGAATTCTATAACTGAAAAAGAAAAAAAATTAAGCTCTGTATTAGAAAAATTAAAAAATTTAAATTTTAAAAATCCAGAGTTAGATAATAGTATTATAGAATTTGAAGACAAAAAAAATCAATTAGAAATTGAAAAAAAAGAGCTCGAAGATAAATATAACTCGCTAAAAGAAGATTACGACCTTTTATCTAGAAAAATAGAGGAGATTAAAGAAAAAGAAAAAATAGAGGAAAGAAAACAAGTTGAGTTTTCGGAAAAAATTGATGAATTAAATCAAGAAACAGATACTCTATTGGAAGAAATCGATAAATGGCAAACGTAACAATTAAATTTAACGGAAAAGAATTCTTACTATCCTGTGATGATGGTCAAGAGGAGCATTTAGAGGAACTGTTGATACAGTTAAATCAAAAATTTAATGTATTAAAGAATGATCTTGGGAATATAGGTGAAAATAAATTACTCTTAATTACAGCAGTTAAAGTAATGGATGAATATTATGAAACAAAAAAAAAAGTTGAACAAAAAAAAAATGAATTAAAAGAACTCTCAAATAAATTTAGAGAGTTAAAAAATTTAGTATATGATTATAAAGAAAAAAAAGAGGATGAAATTAAAAATTTAAATGAAAGACATGATAATTTAAAAGTTGAAATAGAAAATAATCAAAAAAATTATGAAAAATTAATTGATCTAACTACTACTGAGATTTCAAATTTTATAGATAAAGCTAATTTAGATAAATTATCTTAATATCCTAGTGAATAAAGCATCTTTAAGAAAAAAAATACTAAAATTAAGAAAAAAAAGGTTTTCAAAAAATCTTTCTATTAGCTCAACTATGCTTTTTAAATTTTTAAAAAAAAAGAAGTTAAATTCAAAAATAATTGGAGGTTATTACCCATTTAATAATGAATTAGATATATTAAATATTTTAGAAAAACTTGAGAAAAGAGGTTTTGTTATTTCAATTCCAAAAATTTCTAAAAAAAGCAAAATGGATTTTTTCAAATGGTCATTCAAAGATCCGTTAAAGATAAATAAACTTGGAATACCAGAGACAACTTCTAAAAAAAAGATATATCCAAACATCTTACTAATTCCATTAGTTGGATTTGATGATCAATTTAATAGACTTGGTTATGGCGGAGGATATTACGATAGATATTTATCCAGAGTCCAAAATAAACATAAAATAACAAAGATAGGTGTAGGTTTTTCTTTTCAAAAGATTAAAAATATACCTATAAACAAATTTGATAAAAAACTTGATTATATAATTACAGAAAAAAAAATTATTGAATGAAAATATTATTCTTAGGTGATGTAGTTGGTATTTCTGGATGTTCAAAAATTTTGAATAATTTAAGATCAGAAATAGAAAAAAGAAAGATTGATTTTGTGATAATTAATGGTGAAAATTCTGCTGAGCCTGGTGTGGGTCTCACAGAAAAAAGTTGTAAAGATTTTTTTAATTGTGGGGTTAACGTAATTACATCAGGCAACCATGTTTGGGATCAGAAAGAAATAATGAGTTATATTAATACAGAAAATAGGCTTTTAAGGCCATATAATTTGTTTGAGCCTTCACCAGGAAAAGGTTTCGAAATTTTTAAAACTTCAAACAATATTAATGTAGGAGTTTTAAATCTCATGGGCAATGTGTTTATGAAAAAATGTGAAGATGTATTTGAGACTGCAAAAAAATTTTTAAAAAATAACGTTCTTAAAAAAGATTATGACTTATTAATAGTTGATTTCCATGGAGAAATTACAAGTGAAAAAAATGCTATTGGTCATTTTTTTGATGGAAAAGCAACATTAGTTGTAGGAACACATACACACATACCAACCAATGACGCACGAATTCTTAAAAATGGCACAGCTTATCAAACAGATGCAGGCATGTGTGGTGATTATGACTCTGTTATCGGGATGGATAAAAATAATTCAATCAATAGATTTCTAAAAGAAAACTCAGTTAAACATTTTCCTGCAACAGGAGACGCAACTTTAAGTGGGGTAATAGTTGAATGTGATATTGAAACTGGTCTCTCCAAACATATAGAAAGCTATATTTTCGGTGGACAACTAAATAATAAATTATAATTTATGGCAGGACATTCTCATTGGGCAGGTATTAAACATAAAAAGGGAAAAGCAGACAAACAAAGATCAAAAATATTTTCTAAGCTTTCGAAAGAAATTACTGTTGCTGCTAAACTTGGAGATAAAGATCCAGCAATGAATCCGAGGTTAAGATCTGCAATTCAAGCAGCAAGATCAGCAAATATGCCCAAAGAAAATATAGAAAGAGCCATAGATAAATCTTCTGCAAACACTGGTTCAAATTTTGAAAATTTAAGATATGAAGGTTTTGGTCCAGAAAAAGTTGCTGTAATTGTCGAAACATTAACTGACAATAAAAATAGAACAGCATCTAACATAAGAACAATATTTCAGAAAGCCGGAGGAAGTCTCGGAACTCAAGGTTCAGCGTCTCATAATTTTAATCAGGTGGGGGTTATAAGAATTAATAAAAAAGAAATTTCTGAGGAGGAGATACTAGATTTAGCTATAGAGTCAGGTGCAGATGAATGTGTTACAAAAGAAAATATTTATGAAATACAATGTTCAATTAATGAAATTTATAAAGTAAAAAAAAATCTAGAAAACAGAATAAGTAATTTTATTTCTACTGATATAGAATGGATACCATTAAATAATATTGAAGTTTCAGAGCAAGAACAAGAAAAATTGATAGAATTTTTTGAAATATTGGAAGATGATGATGACGTACAAAATATTTTTTCAAACTTAAAAGTTAAAATAAATTAATGTTAATAATTGGAATAGACCCTGGAATATCTGGATCAATTTGCTTTTTTGAAGACGGCAAAATTTTGGATGTAATTGAAATGCCTATAATGACAGAGGGAAAAAAAAACAAAAAGCAAGTTAATGGTTCTCAAATTTACAATGAAATTTTTAAAAGAATAAAGAATATTGATAAAAAAGACATAAAGATCATTATAGAGCAGGTCTCAGCAATGCCAGGTCAGGGTGTTACCAGTATGTTTAATTTTGGTCAATCTTTTGGAATTTTAAAAGGAATTTGTTCGGCTATGCAGTTGCCAATGTATTTTGTGAGACCTGCTAAATGGAAAAAATACTTTAATTTAATTAACTCAGAAAAAGATGCTAGTAGAACAAAAGCAATAGAAATATTTCCTTATTTTTCCTCTAATTTAGCAAAAAAAAAAGACTCAAATAAAGCTGATGCAATTTTAATTTCAAGTTATTATTATGAAACTTTTAGAGAAACAGAATAACTAAGTTTTTCCAGGGACAAATTGATGACACATTTCAGTGTGAGAAGAATAAAATGGAAGCTGATATATCATCACAAGCAGTAGGTTTAGCATCTAGTGCAGATTTTTCATTAGTCAATTTATTTTTACGGGCAGATATAATAGTTAAATCTGTGATTATTATATTGATAGCATGTTCAATTTATTCTTGGGCAGTCATTATAGAAAAAATTAAATTATTTAAAAAGATTAATAAATCCACGGAGGAGTTTGAGGCAAAATTTTGGAACTCAAAATCTGCAGAATCATTTTACAATAATTTACCATCAAATATTAAAGATCCTATGGCATTAGTTTTTAAAGAAGCAATGCAAAATTTATTAAAGAGAAGATCGAAAACAGATCTCCATGAAAGAATGATAACAATGTTAGAGACTGGAATTGAAAAACAAATGTCTCAAATAAGCAAAGGTTATACTTTCTTAGCAACTGTAGGTTCAACTGCACCTTTTATTGGTTTGTTTGGAACAGTTTGGGGAATTATGAACTCTTTTCAATCTATCGCAATATCAAGAAATACTAGTTTAGCAATTGTTGCTCCAGGAATAGCAGAAGCATTGTTTGCAACTGCGTTAGGATTGTTAGCTGCAATACCCGCTGTCATTGCCTACAATAAATTTAATAATGACTCCATTTTATATTCTAAAAAATTAGAAAATTTTTCAAAAAGATTTTTAACTATAATTTAAAATGGCTTTTAAATTAAATCGTTCAACAAATAAACCAATGAGCGAAATAAATGTTACACCTTTTGTTGATGTAATGTTAGTACTTTTAATTATATTTATGGTGACAGCACCATTACTGACCGTTGGTGTGCAAGTTGATCTCCCTGAAAGTTCAGCTGACTCTCTTCCTGAAGAACAAGAACCTTTAACTTTAACAATTAACTCAAAAGGAGAGATTTTTATTCAAGAGTCAAAAGTTGAATATGAAAAAATTATTGCAAAAGTTCTTGCAGTTTCTAAAAATAGAACTGATACAAGAATTTATGTTAGAGGGGATAAAACAATAAATTACGGAAGAGTTTTAGAAATCATGGGACTTCTTTCAGGCTCAGGTTTTACGAAGGTAGCATTAATATCAGAGCCATATAAAGAAAGGTAGTTATTCAGTGAATAGAAGTATTATAGTATCTTCTGTTTTGCATTTATTTGTAATAATTTTAACAGCAATGAGTCTTCCATTTTTAGCAAAAAAACCTATTGATCTTCCTCCGATTGTTTCTGTAGAGTTGATCCAAATTACAGAAAAAACTAATATTCCTTTTGCACCTAAGGCTAAAAAAATTATTGAGAAAATAAAAGAGAAAGAAAAAAAATTAGTTTCAGAACAAGCTCCACCAAAAAAAGTAAAAAAGAAAAAGCCAGATGCAGTTCCGATGCCAGAGGATGATATTAAAAAAGTTGAAAAAGTGAGGGAAGATACACAAAATCCTGAGAAAATTGATAATGAAGTAAAACAAGTTTCTGAGTTTGAAAAGGATGAGTTATTTGATCCTAATAATATTGCTGCTTTAATTGATAAATCTAAAGAGGAAGCAGCTGCACAGTCAATAAAGACTGATCAAGTAACTCAAGACCAAGTTAAAAATTTTGAAAATTCAGGATTATCATTAAGTGAGGAAGATGCATTAAAAGCACAAATATTTGGTTGCTGGAGTATTCCACTTGGTTTACCATATAATGAAAATTTATTAGTAAGAATAAAACTTGAACTAAAGCCAGATGGTTCTGTAATAAATTCTGAGATTCTTGATCACGCAAGAATGAATAGACCTGGCCAGGGATTTTACAAAGTTCTAGCTGAGAGCGCTCTTAGAGCTGTTAAATTATGTCAACCTTTAAGAGTACCAAGTACTGGATATGAGAGATGGAAAGAGTTACAATTAAATTTTGATGCAAGAGAAATGCTGGAAGGTTAACAATGAGATGTATTAAATTTTTTTTATTATTATTAATAATATTTTATTATCCTACAAAATCTTATAGTCTTATTGAAGTTGACATTACAAGAGGTAATTTAAACCCACTTCCAATTGCAGTTTCACCTTTATCTACTGATGAAAAATCTAGAAAAAGTTTTGAAAGTCTAATAAAAAAAAAAAACATAGGTGAAGAAATCTCCTCAATTGTAGAAAATAACTTAAAAATTTCAGGATTATTTAATCCACTAAGTAAAGATGCTTTTCTTCAAGCCCCAGATATAGCAAACTTAAAGCCAAGATTTGAAGATTGGAATTTAATAAAAGCACAGGCACTTATAACTGGTAAAGTTACTAATGTTGAAGATAAGTTGAGAGTCGAATTTAGGTTATGGGATGTTTTAGCAGGTAAAGAAATGATGGCACTTGCTTTTACAACAGTTCCAACTAATTGGAGACGGGTTGGACATATAATTTCAGATAAAGTTTACGAAAGATTAACGGGTGAAAAAGGATATTTTGATACTAGAATTATATATGTATCTGAAGAGGGACCTAAAACTAAACGAATTAAAAAATTAGCTATAATGGATCAAGATGGTGCTAATAACAAATTTTTAACTTTAGGTAATGAGTTGGTTTTGACTCCAAGGTTTGATCCAACTAGTCAAATGGTAACCTACCTTTCATATTTTAGAAATTTACCTAGAGTTTATCTTCTCGACATAGAAACGGGTATGCAAGAAGTTGTTGGTGATTTTCCAGGTATGACTTTTGCACCGCGTTTTTCTCCAAATGGAAAAAAAATAATTATGAGTTTTGCTAAGGATGGAAATTCAGATATTTATACAATGGACTTGGAGAATAGGATTGTAGAAAAAATTACCAATCATCCATCTATTGATACATCCCCATCATACTCTCCTGATGGTAAATTTATAAGTTTCAACTCTGATAGAAGTGGCTATCAGCAAATATATATTATGAAAAATGATGGTAGTAACGTAAAAAGAATTTCTTTTGGAAAAGGAATATATGGAACGCCAGTTTGGTCACCTAGAGGAGACTTGATAGCTTTTACTAAACTTCACAAAGGAAAATTTTATATCGGAGTTATGAGAACAGATGGGAGCGGAGAAAGATTATTGACTGAAAATTTCTATCAAGAAGCACCCTCTTGGTCTCCAAATGGAAGAGTATTAATTTTCTACAGAGAAACTAAGACAAATGATAAAGGTGAGGGTTTTTCAGCTAAACTTTGGTCAATTGATCTTACTGGTTATAACGAAAGAATGGTAAAAACACCCACAGATGGTTCAGACCCATCATGGTCATCATTATTGAGTAAATAATATTAAAATACTTGATTTTTTGACTTGAAACATCTAGTTAGGTGTGAAAATATTAAGTATTAGAAATATTGATTAAGGAGCAATAATGAAATTAAACAAAATTCTTCAAAACATACTTTTAGTTGTATTAGCATGTATAGCATTAAGTGCTTGTGCAACAAAAAAAGTTTCAACAAGTCAATTACAAGGTGATGTATATACAGGAACAGATACTGTAGAGTATTTAGCTTCAGGTGTGCCAGATAGAGTTTTCTTTGCAACTAATGAATCAGTTTTAACAACTGCTTCAAGAGAGACATTAAGGAAACAGGCTGCTTGGTTAAGAAAAAATTCAGATATAACAGTTGTACTAGAAGGTCATGCTGACGAAAGAGGTACAAGAGAATATAACTTAGCTCTAGGTGAAAGAAGAGCAAATGCTGCTAAAGATTATTTAATGACTTATGGTGTTTCTTCAGACAGAATTTCAGTTTTAAGTTATGGAAAAGAGAGACCAGTGGACTCTGGCTCTAACCCTTTAGCTTGGTCTAAAAATAGAAGATCGGTAACAGTTAAAGCGAATTAATAAATATTTCTAATTTTAAAAGACCCCTTAATTATCATATGTTAAGGGGTCTTTTTTTTGCCATTATTATAAACATAACTTATTAGGAATGAGATATAAAAATTTATTCTTAGTAAAAATATTAATTTTTTTAAATTTATTTTTAAATAAAATTACTTTTGCAGATAATCACAATATTTATGAAACATTAGAGCTTATTCAAAAAGATATTAAAACTCTGGAGAAAGCAGTTTATTCTGGTTCAGTTGAAATTAATAATAACTCAATTAGTTCATCAAATTTAGATAATAACTCAGAGGATGTATTAACCAGGCATTTATTAAAATTATCAGAAATTGAAAATCAATTTCAGCAACTTACTAATAGATTTGAAGAAATTAATTTTAAGTTAGATAAATTATCTAGCAGACTATCAAAAGTACAAGCTGATAATCAGATTAGATTTCAAGATATTGAAACTATGATAGTCTCTGACGAAGGTATTAAAAAAATTACAAAAAAAATTAAAGAGGAAAATGATTTGCCTGGCTCATCTACTCCACAAGATTTAGGATCCATATCTTATAAAGACACCGAAACAAATGAGACAACTCAAAAAATCGAGTCTGTTGAAACAACAGCTTCAATAGTGACTGAGCCTTTTCAAGCAGAAGAAAAAATATTACCTGATGTGTCGCCAGATAAACAATATGAATTTGCTACTAGTTTCTTAAAAGTAGGAGATTATCCAACAGCAGAAAGAGCGTTTAGAGAATTTGTTCTATTTAATCCAGAACATCAATTAGCTGGAAATGCACAATATTGGTATGCAGAAACTTTTAGAATTAGACAATTATATACTGATGCAGCTGCTGCTTATTTAGAGGGATATCAAAAATATCCCAAAGGAGAGAAAGCACCTGTAAATTTATTAAAACTAGGAGTATCAATGGTCCAAATTGGAGAAAAAGATCAAGGATGCAAAATGATAAATGGAGTTGAAAAACAATATCCAAAAGCTAATCAATCTGTTATCCAAAAAGCCAAATATGAGTCCAAAAAATTTGAATGTAACCAAAATTCCTAATAGTTTAATACCTAAATTAGCAAATAAAAAAATTAAAAATTTATTCAAAACTTTTGAAAAAAATTTTGAAATTAAAGAAAAGTTTGCTGTCGCCGTATCAGGAGGCCCAGATAGTCTTGCACTGGCTTTTTTAACTAAGATTTTTTCAGCTAAATATAATTTAAAAAGTAAATATTTTATTGTAGATCATAAGTTAAGAAAAGAGTCGACTAGTGAAGCTAAAAGAGTAAAAAAGATTTTAACAATTGTTGGTATTAAAGCTGAATTGCTGACTTGGACTGGCAAAAAGCCATCAAGCAATATTCAGTCTATAGCAAGAAAAAAAAGATATGATTTATTATTTTCAAAATGCAAAAAATTAAAAATTTCAAATTTAATTATTGGTCATCATTTAGATGATCTACTCGAAAATTTCTTTATTAGAATGATTAGGGGTAGTGGACTAAAAGGTTTAACATCTCTTGAAAAAAAAACGACTTTTGAGTCAATTAATTTAATTAGGCCTTTATTGGATTTTGAAAAAAAAGATTTGGAATTTATATCAAGTTTTATTTTTAATTTTTTTATCAATGATCCCTCAAATGAAAACATTAATTTTAAAAGAATTAAAATAAGGAAAATTATTGGTGAATTTAAGACAAGTGGTTTAGATAAAAATAAACTATTTTTAACATTAAAAAATTTAAAGAGCTCTAATGGTGCAATTAAATTTTATACTAATCAAAATAAAAAATTAAATTCATTTTTTGATAAAAAAAATAAAAGAATAATTCTCAATGAAACTTTTTTTAAACAACCTTATGAAGTGGTATTCAGAGCCTTCTCAGAATCTTTAAAAATCATTGGTGGCAATTATTTTTCCACTAGGGGTAAAAAAGTTGACAATATTTTACAAAAAATTAATAAAGGTACCCTAAAAAAAGAGACATTATCAGGGTGTATTATAAAAAAAGTCAATCAATCAGTCATTTTAATAAAAGAACACCAATTTTGACACTTGTTTAATTAAGAATAATTCTTATCTTAAGACCAATGAATTTTAAAAATTTAGCTATGTGGGCAATAATCGTCTTCTTGACTATTGGTCTGTATAATATGTTTAAAAATCCTCAATCTAATATTAGAGGGAATGACCAAATTATTTTTTCGGAATTTTTAACTTCTGTAGAAGACGGAGAAATTGTAAAAGTTGAAATTCAAGGTAACAACATTAAAGGTGTTTTTTCTAATGGAAATAGTTTTTCAACATATGCTCCTAATGATCCAAACTTAATTGAGAAACTTTCTGAAAAAGGTGTAAGCATTTCTGCTGCTCCATTAGAGGAAAAAATGCCATCTCTATTTGGTGTATTATTATCTTGGTTCCCGATGTTGTTATTGATTGCAGTTTGGATTTTCTTTATGCGTCAAATGCAAGGTGGAAAAGGCGGCGCGATGGGATTTGGTAGATCTAAAGCTAAAATGATGAATGAATTAAAAGGTAAAGTAACATTTAATGATGTTGCAGGTGTTGAGGAAGCTAAGGAAGAGGTAGAAGAAATAGTAGAATTTCTTAAAGACCCAAGAAAGTTTAGTAGACTTGGAGGAAAAATTCCAAGAGGAGCTTTACTTGTGGGTCCTCCTGGCACCGGTAAGACTTTGTTAGCTAGAGCTATAGCTGGAGAGGCTGGAGTTCCTTTTTTTACAATTTCAGGATCTGACTTTGTAGAAATGTTTGTAGGAGTTGGCGCCTCAAGAGTTAGAGATATGTTTGAGCAAGGTAAAAAAAATTCACCTTGTATAATATTTATTGATGAAATTGATGCTGTAGGAAGAAGTAGAGGAGCAGGTTTAGGCGGAGGAAATGATGAGAGAGAGCAAACACTAAATCAGCTGTTAGTTGAGATGGACGGTTTTGATACTAATGAAGGTGTGATAATTATTGCAGCAACAAATAGACCTGATGTGCTTGATCCAGCTTTATTAAGGCCAGGTAGATTTGATAGACAAGTAGTTGTTTCAAATCCGGATATAATTGGAAGAGAAAAAATTTTAAAAGTTCATGTTAAAAAAATTAAAATGGCTCCAGATGTGAATTTGAGAACTGTAGCAAGAGGAACCCCAGGATTCTCAGGAGCAGATCTTGCAAATATAGTAAATGAGGCAGCACTTTTAGCTGCACGAAAAAATAAGAGAATCGTTACCTTGAATGAGTTTGAAGAGGCCAAAGATAAAGTCATGATGGGAGCAGAAAGACGCTCAATGGTTATGACCGAGGATGAAAAAAAATTAACAGCTTATCATGAGGGTGGTCATGCCCTAGTTTCATTTAATATGCCCAGCTATGACCCAATACATAAGGCAACAATAATTCCAAGAGGAAGAGCTCTAGGTATGGTCATGAACTTACCAGAGAGAGATAAACATGGTCATTCAATTAAATATTTAA
This sequence comes from uncultured Pelagibacteraceae bacterium, assembly GCA_902578775.1. GTDB lineage: Bacteria > Pseudomonadota > Alphaproteobacteria > Pelagibacterales > Pelagibacteraceae > Pelagibacter. Next base: position 146,575 of record CACHEF010000003.1, on the reverse strand, counting down.
AAGCAAGACTAGCTGTATGTTTTGGTGGAAGAGTTGCAGAGGAAGTAATTTTTGGAAAAGAAAATATTTCTACAGGAGCTGGGGGAGGGTCTGGATCAGATATAAATCAAGCCACTCAACTTGCTAGAGCAATGGTAACTAAGTATGGAATGAGTGAAGAAATGGGTCCGGTTGAATATGGAGAGAATCAAGAAGAAGTCTTTCTAGGAAGATCAGTAACACAAACACAGTCAGTTTCTGAGGAAGTTGCAAAAAAAATAGACAAAGAAATTAGAAAGTTAGTTGACGAAGGCTATAATAAAGCTAGAGAAATTTTGACTGAAAAAATTGAAGACTTACATAAAATTGCAAAAGCACTAATGACTTACGAAACTTTAACTGGTGAAGAGATTGAAAATATCATTAATAAAAATATATATCCTGCAGACAAACAAGACTTGAAAACTGAAGATGATAAAGGCTCGGCTTTGGATGCATTAGGCCTTAAACCAAAAATTGTTCATTAATTTAAATGTCAAGATATTACACAAGAGTGTGTAATTTCTATTATGGCAATCAATCTAAAAGTTTAGTAAGAAATAAAAAGTCTATCCCTTTACATCATTTAAATGAAATTTCTTTTGATCAAATAGAAATAATATCAAGAAAATCAAAAAAAAAAATTTCTATTAGTCAAATAAAAAATTTATCTAAATCCCTCAAAAGTAAAATAAATTTTGATCTGAAAAAAATAAGATTAAGAAAAAAAAATTTTTCTAATTTAGATTTTCAAAATATTCCAAATATATTAGGTGTACTAAATTTAACTCCTGATAGTTTTTCAGATGGAGGAAAATTTAATACAAAAAAAAAAGCATTAAAACATGCAATCTATTTAATTAATTCTGGAGCAAAATTAGTTGACGTCGGTGGTGAATCTACAAGACCAGGATCAAAAGCAATCAAAGAAAATTTGGAATGGAAAAGAATTAGTAAATTCTTAAAAAAAAACAATAAGAAAATACCATTATCCTTGGACACAAGAAAATCAAGTATAATGGAAAAAGGAATAAAATTAGGTGTAAAGTTAATTAATGATGTTTCCGGATTAAGTTTTGATAAAAAAACTATAGATGTGTTAAAAAGATATAAAATCCCTTTTGTAATTCAACATTCACTTGATGTTCCTGAAAAGATGCAAAAAAATCCAAGATATAAAAATGAACTATTAGATATTTATGATTTTTTTGAAAAAAAAATTAAATTACTTAGGTCTAAGGGCATTGATCATAATAATATAATATTAGATCCAGGTATAGGCTTTGGAAAAAATTTGAAACATAATATGAGCCTTTTACAAAATATTTCTATTTTTCATTCACTTGGTTTTCCTATACTAGTGGGAAATTCAAGAAAACGTTTTATTAAGGAATTATCTGAAAACAATGATAGTAAATCTAGAATTGGTGGATCAATAGCATCCACAATTTTTTTAATGATGCAAGGTGTTCAAATTTTAAGAATTCATGATGTTAATGAAGTAATACAAAGTATAAAAGTTTTTAAAAAAATTATTAATAATTAATGACAAAAAAATATTTTGGTACAGATGGTATTAGAGGACCCATTAATAGCAAAAATATTAATGGAGATATGTTTTTTAAATTTGGATTAGCAAGTGGGACATATTTTAAATCTCAAAAAAAAAGAAAGCAATTAGCAATAATTGCTAAAGATACCAGATTGTCAGGCTATACTCTTGAGCCTGCGTTAGTCTCTGGATTAGCATCTGCTGGTATGCATGTTTTTACTTTAGGTCCACTTCCAACTAATGGTTTAGCGATGCTAACAAAAACTATGAAAGCAAATATGGGAATTATGATTACTGCTTCTCACAATCCTCATAATGATAATGGTTTAAAATTATTTGGACCAGATGGAATGAAATTGTCAGATAAAATAGAGAGAAAAATTGAAAGTCTAATAGATAAAAAAATTTCAAAAAATCTTTCTAACCCTGAAAAATTAGGACGAGTGAAAAGGTTAGAAACGGGAACGAAAGACTATATAAAAATTTTAAAAAAAAATTTTACTGAAGAATTTAATCTAAGGGGATTAAGAATCGTAATTGACTGTGCAAATGGAGCAGGATACAAAGCAGGACCAGCGTTATTAAAATCTTTAGGAGCAAAAGTAATAGCAATCGGAGTAAATCCAAACGGTTTAAATATTAATAAAAATTGTGGCTCCACATTTCCTGATAAAATTAGGTCTGCTGTAAAAAAATATAAAGCACACATTGGTATATCTTTAGATGGAGATGCTGATAGAGTAATTATGTGCGATGAAAAAAGTAATATTATAGATGGAGATCAAATTATTGCCGCCCTAGCTGCAAGATGGAAAAATAAGAAGATGTTAAAAGGCGGTGTTGTTGGAACATTGATGTCTAATTATGGATTAGAAAAATTTTTTAAAGAAGAGGGAATTAAATTTATACGTGCAAATGTTGGTGATAGGTATGTTAAAGAAAAAATGCAAAAAAATAAATTCAATTTAGGTGGTGAACAATCAGGCCATATTATTTTGGGGAAATTTGCAACTACAGGTGATGGCCTACTTGTCGCTTTAGAGTCATTATTTGCCCTTAGAAAAGGAAAAAAGGCTAGCGAGTTTTTTGAAAAATTTACAAAAATTCCTCAATTACTCAAAAATATTGAAGTGAAAGATAAAAACATAATTAATAAATTAGAGATCAAAAACTCTATAAAACTAGCTACAAGATTAATTAAGGGCAAAGGAAGAATATTGGTTAGAAAGTCAGGAACAGAGTCGAAAATAAGAGTAATGGGAGAAAGTGACAATAGAGTTCTTCTCTCTAAATGTGTAAATATTATTGTTAGAAAAATAAAATAATTTGAAACTTAAATCAAAAATTTTAATTATTGCTGGATCGGACTCTTCTGGGGGAGCAGGAATACAAGCAGATATTAAAACAGCTACATGTTTGGGTGTTTATGCTTCAACAGCTGTTACAGCTGTAACAATTCAAAATACAACAGGTGTAAAATCAGTAGTTTCTATACCTGCAAATGAAATTTATAATCAAATTGTTTATACAGCTCAAGATATAAAACCAAATGCTATAAAAATTGGAATGCTACATTCAAAACAAATTATACATAAAGTAATTCAAGCTTTAAATAAAATTAAAATAAAAAAAATAATTTTAGATCCTGTAATGGTGGCCAAAGGTGGATCAAAACTTATAAGCGATAAAGCAATAAGTTCGATGAAAATAAAATTACTTAATAAAGTTAGTTTAATTACTCCTAATATTCCTGAAGCTGAAATTTTAACAGGAGTTAAAATTACTTGTAAAGAGGATATAATATTTGCTGCAAATAAATTAATACAACTTGGTGTCCCAAATGTTCTTATTAAAGGTGGTCATTTTAAATCAAAAACTGTAAACGATATATTAGTAAATAAAAATGAAATTAAAATTTTTTCTACTAACAGATTAGATACTAAAAATACCCATGGAACTGGATGCACACTATCGACAGCAATTACTTCTTTTTTTTCATGTGGAAAACCCTTAAAGAAATCTTGTGAGCTGGGAATTAAATATGTAAATTCTGCAATATTAACTAACCCAAAAATTGGAAAAGGACATGGTCCAATAAATCACTTAAATTCTATTGAATTATTAAAAAAATATAAATAATGAAAAATATTGTTGTAGTTGGCTCACAATGGGGGGATGAAGGAAAAGGAAAAATAGTAGATTGGTTATCAGAACAAGCGGATGTAGTAATTAGATTCCAGGGTGGACATAATGCAGGACACACTCTTGTTATAGACGGAGTGACATATAAACTTCGACTGCTACCTTCAGGTATTGTTAGAAAAAATAAAATTTCAATTATTGGAAATGGTGTAGTTGTAGATCCCTGGGCTTTAATAGATGAGATTAATGAAATTAAAGATAAGGGTGTGAGTGTTGAGCCGGAAAATTTTATGATTTCTGAGGCTGCAAGTTTGATTTTACCCTTTCATAGAGAAATGGATGAAATTAGAGAAGATGCTGCTGGACAGGGCAAAATAGGAACAACAAGAAGAGGAATTGGACCCACATATGAAGACAAAGTTGGAAGACGTTCAATTCGAGTGATGGATCTTAGATCAGAAAAAAATTTAGACCAAAGACTGGAAATAGTTTTATTACACCATAATGCAATAAGAAAAGGATTAGGAAAAAAATTATTTAAGAAAGATCAATTAAAGGAAGATCTTTTGAAAATTGCACCTGAAATTTTAAAGTTTTCAGAACCTGTGTGGTTAAAAATTGATCAATTTAAAAAACAAAAAAAGAAGATATTATTTGAGGGTGCTCAAGGTATTTTACTCGATGTAGATCATGGAACTTATCCTTTTGTAACATCTTCAAATACAGTAGCATCCAGTGCTGCTACAGGAACTGGCTGTGGACCTAGTTCAATTAATTACGTTCTTGGTATAACAAAGGCTTACACAACCAGAGTTGGAGAAGGACCATTTCCAACCGAGTTAGTAGACGATGTTGGTGAATTATTAGGTACAAGAGGAAAGGAATTCGGAACTGTTACCAGTAGAAAAAGAAGGTGTGGGTGGTTTGATGGAGTTCTAGTAAGACAAACAATTAAAGTTTCAGGCATTGATGGAATCGCTCTTACTAAACTTGATGTTTTAGATGAATTAGATGAAATTAAAATTTGTACGGAGTATGATTTAAATGGGAAAAGAATTGATTATTTTCCAGCGGCAGTTGAAGATCAATTAAAAATCAAACCGATTTATAAGACGTTCCCTGGATGGAAGGCCTCAACGAATGGGACTAAAAATATAAATGATTTACCAGATAATGCTAAAAAGTATATTTTTGCTATTGAAGATTTTATTGGTGCAAAAATATCAAGTATTTCAACTAGTCCAGAGAGAGACGATACAATTTTGATTGAAAATCCATTTGAAATTTAATTCACAGGTAAAAGATTTTTAGATTTTGCCAATAAAAGCATATGCTTTTGTAGCTTTTCAAAAGCTTTATTTTCTATTTGTCTTACTCTTTCCCTGCTAATTTTATATTTTTTACTCAAATCCTCTAAAGTAGTCGGATTATCATTCAATCTCCTAGAATAAAGTATTTCTTTTTCTCTTTGATTTAAAACTTTTACTGAGTTTTTAAGTAAATCTTTTCTCTGCTCCATTTCTTCTTGATGTGCAAATTTAAGATCATGGTCCAATTCTTTATCTACAAGCCAATCTTGCCATTCATCTCCATCTTCTCCAACTTGCGCGTTTAAAGAAAATTCTTTTCCTGAAAGTCTTCTATTCATTGAAACAACTTCATTTTTACTTACAGAAAGTTTATTAGCTATTTCATCTACATGTTCATCTCTTAGGTCTCCTTCAGTTTGAGGAGCAATTTGATTTTTAAGCTTCTTTAAATTAAAAAAAAGTTTTTTTTGGGCAGTTGTTGTTCCAATTTTTACTAAACTCCAAGATCTTAAAATGTATTCTTGTATTGAAGCTTTTATCCACCACATGGCATAAGTTGCAAGTCTAAAACCTTTTTCAGGTTCAAATTTTTTTACTGCTTGCATCAGGCCAATATTTCCCTCTGATATCATTTCATTTACAGGTAGACCATATCCTTTATAGCCCATCGCTATTTTAGCAACTAATCTTAAATGACTTGTAACAAGTTTTTCTGCTGCTTTAATGTTTCCAGTTGTTTTCCAATTTTTTGCTAACATATATTCTTCCTCAGCATCAAGCATCGGAAATTTTTTGATTTGCTCCAGGTAGGCAGATAAGCCACCCTCATTACTCAGAACTGGTAAATTATTATTTATTGCAATACTCATGAGTAGTTTATCTAATTAAATATTTTAAATTTTCAATGCTTTAATTATTTGTATTTCTTAGCTTTTTTAATAGAATTTCTAATTCGTGTGGCAATTTTGAGGTAAAAATCATTTCTTTTTTTTTTATAGGATGAAAAAACCCTAATGTTTTTGCATGTAGGAATTGTCTATTTAAATTGGTTAATAAATTATTCAATGTTTCATCAATATTTTTTATTTTTTTAAATTTTTTTTTATATTTATCATCACCTACAATGCTATTTCCCATATAGTTCATATGAACTCTAATTTGATGCGTTCTTCCTGTTTCTAGTTTACATTCTACAAGAGTTAACGTAGGGGTTTTTTTATTTTCAAATATTTCTAAGGTTTCATAATTTGTGATAGCTTTTTTCCCTTTACTTTGACTCACCTCCATCATTTGACGATTCTTTGAACTTCTTTTTATAAAAGTTATAATTTTACCTTTAGATGGTCTGAGCTTTCCCCAAATTAGCAATTGATACGATCTAATAATTGAATGTTCACTAAATTGAGAAGATAAGTTTTCATGTGTAAAATTATTTTTTGCAACTACTACTAAGCCAGAAGTATTTTTATCTATTCTATGAACTATTCCTGGCCTTAATTCATCTCCAATATTAGACAACAATTTTTGATCATAGTTAATGAGGGCATTGACTAAGGTATTATCATAATTTCCTGCTCCTGGATGTATAACAATACCAGCAGGTTTATTTATCACAAGAAGATCATTGTCTTCATAAATAATATTTAGTTTATATTTGTATGGTTTTAAAGAAGCTTTTTTAGGCTCTGGAATTAAAATTTCAATTTTATCATTTATAGATAATTTTTTTGATGGATCAGTTATTATTCTATTATTAATTCTTAAATTTTTTTTTAAAATTAAGTTTTTAATTCTAGTTCTACTAATTAGTTCATTATGTTTATTGATAAATGAATCAACTCTTATATTTTGACTTGTTTCATTAACAATTAAACTTATTTTTTTTTCCATAAAATAATATATTACTATTATATGCGCTTGTAGCTCAACTGGATAGAGCGCCTGACTTCGGATCAGGAGGTTCTGGGTTCGACTCCTAGCAGGCGCACCATTTTATTCACCCATATTAATTAAAGACCCTTTTTTTCTGGCTTTTGAGAAAGAAAAGTAAAACAAACAAATGCCAATTAAAAGGTAAATAGCATTTAAATAAAAAGCGTATAAAATATTTTCAAAATTAACAAAATTGTTAACTAATATATTTCTAGTTTCATCAAAAATATAAACTAAAGGTAATCCTTTTGCTAAAATCTGAAAAAATTCTGGTAATATTTCAATAGGATAATATATGCACCCTAGAGGTGCTAACAAAAATAATGAAGACCAGGCAATATTTTCAAATGATGGTCCAAATCTTATCAAGCCTGAACTTACAAATAGACCAAGTGTAATTCCAAAAATATATAAACTTAGGAATAAAAAAAATAATGGAACTCCCAAATTTAGAATTGAAATTCCAAAAAGAGGAGATGTTAATAAAATCGCAGGCACTAATCCTATCAAGGTTCTTATTAAAGCAGTGAAAACTAATGAAATAATAATTTCACTAATTTTCATTGGTGCAATAAATAAATTAGTAAAGTTTCTACTCCAAATTTCTTCTAAAAATAACATATTAAAACTGATACTTGATCTAAATAAAAAATCATAAAGTATGGCACAAGTGAGTATTATTCCAACTGTATTATTATAATAATCACTATAAGTTGAAAAAAACTTTGAAATAAAACCCCATAATATTATTTGAATAGATGGCCAATATATTAAATCTAAAATTCTTGGAAATGAGCTTTTTATTAAAAAAAAATGTCTTAAAAAAAGACCATACATTCTATTAAAATTCATGTTCTGCCCTTGCAAGTTTTAAAAAAACTTCTTCTAAGTTTTTCCTACCATGTTTCTTTATTAATTCAGTAGGAGCTCCTCGATCTATTATTTTTCCGTTTTTCATCATCATTACTGAGGTGCATAATCTTTTAACTTCTTCCATATTATGAGATGCAAGTAATATGGATATTTTTTTTTGTTTTATATAGTCCTCTAAAAAAGACCTAATAAAATTTCCTGTTTCAGGATCTAAAGAAGCAGTTGGTTCATCTAGTAACAAAACTGACGGATTATTAATTAATGATTTTGCTAAACTTACTCTATTTTTTTGACCAGATGAAAGTTCTCCAGTTAATCTATTGATAAACTTATCTAATCTTAAAGTTGATGATAAATATTCAATTTGTTGATCAATATTTTTAACATTATAAAGTTTAGCATAAACAATTAGGTTTTGTTTTACTGTTAATTTTTTTGGTAATTCAATATAAGGAGAAATAAAATTCATTTTATGTAAAAGTTCAATTCTATGATTTTCAATATTTTTCTTATTGATTAAAATTTTTCCTTTGGTTGGTTTAAGAAGACCAAGTATCATCGCAATAGTTGTCGTTTTTCCACATCCATTAGGACCAAGTAATCCAATAATTTCATTCTCACCAATATCAAAGTTAACATTGTTTACCGCTTTGTTATTTTGAAAAGATTTTGATAAATTAATTACTTCTATCATGTTATAAATTAATATTTTGAAGCTTTATTTAATCTATCATTAATTGTTCTGCCAATTCCTTTGTTTGAAATTTTTTCAACTGCGACCATTTTATAGCCATCATTCTTAATTTTTCTCAGTAATGAATATAAGTTTTTTGCAGACTGCTTAAGGTCATTTTTTTTACTTAAATAATAATAATTGTTGAAACTAACCTTTCTTTTTTTTGTTAGCACAAAAGCCTCTTTTTTTTTTGGTTTTTTAGCATTCATTCTTAATGGAATTCCAGGAGAATAATGCAAAGGGAATTGACCAGGTGCGATTTTCTTTTTTAGATTTTTTTTAATTAAAATTTTTTTTTGAAGTATTTTTTCAATTTTAGAAATATCTAGTCCTCCCAATCTTAGTATTACTGGTTTATTTAAAAGATTAATGATTGTAGACTCCACACCAATTATGCATCTTCCTCCATCAAGAACATATTTAACTTTTGACCCAAATTCTTCAGTAACATCAGATGCTTTAACAGAACTTAATCTAGTTGATATATTTGCACTCGGTGCTGCTAGGGGGTAATCTAAACTTTTTAACAACTTTCTAAGTAAAGCATGTTTAGGAAAACGTACAGCGAGACTATTTTGTTTATTAGTTACAAATCTAGAGATTTTTGAGTTTTTCTTTAATCTTAATATAAATGTAATAGGCCCAGGAGAAAACTTATTATAGAGTTTAATGAAATCATTACTTATATGACAATCTTTTTTTAGCTTATTAATATTAAAATAATGAACAATTAAGGGGTTGTTAAAAGGTCTTCTTTTGAGTTTAAATATTTTTTTGACAGAAATATTAGAGTAGGCATTTCCAGCTAAACCGTACACAGTTTCTGTGGGGACAGCTACACAATGGTTTTTATCCAGATACTTTTTAGCTTTTTTGATATTTGATTGAATAGATTTCATGTATTAATAATTATTAATATATGAAAGATAAAATTTTACCACACGATTATGACCAATTTTCAATTGAAGAGCTTACAGAAAAAGCCAACAAAATAATAGACTCATTAGAAAATGAAAAAGATTTAAATAGTTCTGTTGAAAGCTATCAAGAACTTTTAAGGCTTAATAACATAATCGAAAAAAAATTTTACAAAAATCTTAAATCTATAGGAGAAAAGACTAAAAAAAAAATAGAAGATATAATTAAAACAAATGAAAAAAAAGCTTAACTGTATTGCTAGTGATACAAATATATTTCTTAAAAAATATATAACTAGTCAAAATTATTCTAACTTAATTTCTCCAATGAAGTATGGATTATTTCCAGGAGGAAAAAAAATAAGATCCAAGATCTTAATAGATATAGGTTCATTGTTTTCAATTGATTATAAAACATTGATTATAATCGGCTCAGCAGTTGAGTGTATCCATGCTTATTCACTTATCCACGACGATCTTCCATGTATGGATGATGATGAAATAAGAAGAGGTAAATTATCTACTCATATAAAATATGGAGAGTCGACTGCTGTACTTGCAGGAAATTCATTATTGACAATGGCATTTGAAATTTTAGCAAGTCCTAACTTAAAATTAAGTGAAAAAGTCAAAATTAATTTGATAAAAAAACTATCGGAATGTGCAGGCCACCTAGGTATAGCTGGAGGCCAATATTTAGATTTAAGTTATGAAAAAAAGAAAATATCGAAAAAAAAAGTAATAGATATGGAGATAAAAAAAACAGGAAAACTTTTTAGTTTTTGCTGTGCAGCACCTGCGATAATTAAAAATAAGAAAATTAAAGAAGTAAATTTTTTTGAAACTATTGGATCTAAAGTTGGTCTTTTATTTCAGATAGCTGATGATTTAATTGATTTTAAGGGTAATTCTAAAATAGCTGGAAAAAAAACAGGCAAAGATAAAGAAAAAGGTAAAGCTACACTTATTAATTTGTTAGGTTATGATGACTCAATAAAGTATTGTGATAAGATCATTAATGAAGTTAATAGAAGCTTAAAAAATTATGGATCAAAGTCAAAAGGAATTAATGATACCTTAATTTATATATTGAATAGAAAAAAATGAAAAAAAATTATAAATTTTTAAATGAAATTAATTTCCCATTAGACTTAAGAAAAGTTTCAGAAAACAACCTACAGAAAGTTGCTGATGAAGTTAGGGAGGAAATGATTAGTGCTGTTTCAGAAACAGGAGGACATTTAGGTGCTGGTTTGGGTGTAGTTGAACTAACCGTTGCGCTACATTATGTTTTTGATACTCCAAATGATAAATTAATATGGGATGTTGGACACCAATCGTATCCTCATAAAATTTTAACAGGTAGAAAAGATAAAATCAGAACTTTGAGACAAGGAAAAGGTTTATCTGGATTTACTAAAAGATCGGAAAGTGAGTATGATCCATTTGGTGCCGCTCATAGTTCGACTTCAATATCCTCAGCATTAGGTATAGCGGAAGCGAATAAATTAGAGAGCAAATCCTCAAATGTGATAGCTGTTATTGGTGATGGAGCAATTAGTGCTGGAATGGCTTATGAAGCTATGAACAATGCCGGTGCTTCAAAAACAAAAATGATTGTAATTCTAAATGATAACGATATGTCTATTGCAAAACCAGTAGGTGCAATGCGAACTTATTTAGCAAAATTATTTACTGGAAAAATATATTTTAGTCTCAGAGAAACCATAAAATTGATAACGTCAGCATTTTCAAAGAGATTTAGTGCAAAGGCAGGAAAAGCTGAAGATTTTTTACGATCTGTGGTAACAGGGGGCACTTTGTTTAATTCTTTGGGCTTTTATTATGTGGGACCAATAGATGGCCATGATTTATCAACTCTTATTCCAATTTTGAAAAATGCGAGAGACTCAAAACATAACGGACCGATATTAATTCACATTAAGACACAAAAAGGTAAAGGTTATTCATATGCTGAAAAAGCAAATGATAATTATCACGGAGTATCAAAATTTAATGTTGAAACTGGCGAACAGATTAAAAGCGGAACTAATCTTCCGGCCTACACAAAGGTTTTCGCCAATACACTAGTTAAGCATGCAAAAAAAGACAGTAAAATTGTAGGTATTACAGCTGCAATGCCAAGTGGAACAGGAATGGATATTTTTGGTAAAGAGTTTCCCAACAGAATGTTTGATGTGGGAATAGCTGAACAACATGCTGTTACTTTTGCTGCAGGATTAGCGACAGAGGGCTATAAACCATATGCAGCAATATATTCAACATTTTTACAAAGAGCTTATGATCAAGTGGTTCACGATGTTGCTATACAAAGCTTACCTGTAAGGTTTGCAATAGATAGAGCAGGATTAGTTGGTGCAGATGGATCAACACACGCTGGCTCATTTGATATAACTTATTTATCTACTCTACCTAATTTTATAGTAATGGCTGCTAGCGATGAAGCTGAGTTAGTAAAAATGATAAATACTTCTGTTGATATTAATGACAAACCTACTGCAATTAGATATCCTAGAGGAACAGGTATTGGAGCCGAACTTCCATCAATAGATGATAAGATTGAGATTGGTAAAGGTAGAATTATTCAACAAGGGACACAAGTTTGTATCTTAAATCTAGGCACAAGATTAGCAGAATGCATGATAGCTGCTGATGAGCTCAAAGCTAAGGGTATTTCAATAACAATTATAGATGCGAGATTTGCCAAACCTTTAGATGAAAAACTTATTATAAAATGCGCTAAAGATCATGATCTAATGATTACAATTGAGGAAGGTTCGATAGGTGGATTTGGTTCTCATGTTAAAAATTTATTAGCAGAGAAAGGCATATTTGATAAAGGCTTAAAGTTTAGATCTATGACTTTACCTGATGAGTTTATTGAGCAGGATAACCCACAAAAAATGTATGATAAAGCTGGATTGAATAGTTCCCAAATTTCAAAAAAAATTTTAGATATTTTATTTCAAAAAGAAACAATAAGAGTTGTTAAAAATTAATCTTTATTTACCGCATTGAGCTTTATTCATTAAGTAGTGGTCTAACAAAACACAGTTCATCATTGCCTCACCAATTGGAACAGCCCTAATTCCTACACAAGGGTCATGTCTTCCTTTTACAGATATTGAAGTATTTTTACCAAATTTATTAATTGTTTTTCTTGATTTTAAAATTGATGATGTTGGTTTGACTGCAAAAGAAGCAACTATTTCTTGACCAGTTGAAATTCCACCTAATATACCCCCGGCATTATTTGAATTGAATTTCAATTTTTTACCTTTTGTAGATATTTCATCAGAGTTACTCTCTCCACTTAGTTGTGCGGAATTCATTCCTGCACCAATATTAACTCCCTTTACTGCATTTATACTCATAAGCCCTGATGCTATATCAGTGTCTAATTTTGAATAAATTGGTGCACCTAAACCAACTGGAATACCTCTGGCTCTGACTTCAATTACTGCACCACATGAGGATCCGGATTTTCTCACACTAAGTAAATATTTTTCCCATAATTTAATCATTGATTTATCTGGACAAAAAAAAGGGTTTTTTGAGATTACATTATCATTCCATTGACTTGTATCACATCCTAAAATTCCTAATTGAGTTACAGCACCTACAACTTTAAATTTTTTACCTAATTTTTTTTGAAGGACAATTTTTGCAATTGCTCCTGCCGCAACACGTGCTGCAGTTTCTCTTGCAGAAGATCTTCCACCTCCTCTATAATCTCTAATTCCATATTTTTTGAAATAAGTAAAATCTGCGTGTCCTGGTCTAAATTTATCTTTAATATTTCCATAATCTTTAGACCTCATATCTTTATTTTGAATTATCAGAGAAATAGGCGTTCCAGTGGTTTTGCCATCAAATATTCCAGATAATATTTGAACTTTATCATCTTCTTTTCTCTGGGTCGTGAATTTTGATTGACCAGGCTTTCTTTTATCTAACTCTAACTGAATATCCTGTTCTTTTAGATTTATATTAGGGGGGCACCCGTCAACAATGCACCCAATTGCTACTCCGTGAGATTCTCCCCAAGTTGTGAAACGAAATAGCTTTCCAAAAGTATTAAATGACATTATTTATATTATATAGATTATTTTGTTAAAATTATGAATGAAAAAAACTCTCTTGGCTTAAATAAATGTTTTTTAGATTTAGATAATCCAATTCAATTGTTCAATGAATGGATGGAAGAAGCAAAGAAAACAGAGCCAAATGACCCAAATGCTCTTTCATTGGCAACATCTGATAGAAATAATATTCCCTCGGTTAGAATGGTTTTACTTAAAGATTTCAGTGAAGATGGATTCGTATTTTACACAAATTTAAATAGTCAAAAAGGAAATGAACTTAAAGAAAATCTAAATGCAGCCATGTGTTTCCATTGGAAAAGTTTATTAAGACAAATTAGAATAACTGGAAAAGTTTCATTAGTATCAGATCAAACAGCAGACAAATATTACTCTTCAAGGGGATATGAAAGTAGAATAGGCGCATGGGCCTCTCATCAGAGCCAAGAGTTAAAAACCAGAGATCAACTATTAAAACAGATAAAGGATTATAAAAAAAAGTATAGTGATGAAAAAAAATGTTCCTAGACCAAGTCATTGGTCTGGATGGAATTTATCTCCTAGCAGTATTGAATTTTGGTTAGATGGTGAAAACAGAATTCATGAGAGACTAAAATATATTAAAGATGAATCTGGTAATTGGATAAAATCTTTATTAAGTCCTTAAAAATTTCTTGATAAACTAAATGACGTTAAATTTTTAAGAATATTTTTTTCTTTTGAGTCTTTGAATATGCTTAAAGAATTTGAAGCTAATTTTATATAATGTTGAGCTTTTTGATAGCACTCTTGAATAATCTTGTATTTATTAATAAGAGAAATAATTTCACTAAAATCTTCTTCTGACCTTACTTTTTTGTCAAAAATCTCAATTAAAATTTTTCTTTCGTTTTTTTCAAGTTTTTGAAAAAGTAAAATAATAGGTAATGTAATTTTTCCTTCAAAAAAATCTTGCCCAACTTTTTTACCAAATAATTTGAGCTCAGCATTATAATCAAGAGTGTCATCTGCTATTTGAAAAGTTAATCCTAAATTTCTTCCATAAAATTCTAATGCATCTTTTACTTTATTTTCTGCTTCTGATAAAATTGCTCCAACTTTTGTTGCTGCCGCAAACAACTCTGCTGTTTTTGCCGAAATTATCTTTAAATATGTTTCCTCTAGCATATCAACTTCTCCCTTATGTTGAAGTTGCAAAACTTCCCCTTGGGCAATTTTTGAAGATGTCGAAGATAATAATCTTAAAACTTCTAAATTTCCATCTTCTACCATCATTTCAAAACATCTACTTAAAAGGTAGTCTCCAATTAAAACTGAAGAATGATTATTCCAAACTTTATTTAATGTTTCTTTTCCTCTCCTAACTACACCTTCATCAATAACATCATCATGCATTAATGTTGCACTATGAATTAACTCTACACATGCAGCTAAATTTATGTCCCTGGAGCCTTTTGAATATCCACACAATTTTGCACTACCAAGTGTTAGCAATGCTCTGAGCCTTTTTCCTCCTGTTTCAATATGGTAATCTGTCATTTTTTGAACTAGCTGAACATCACTAGATAATTTTGACTTTATTTTTTCTTCAGTCAAAATTAGTTTTTCTTCAACTGAATCTCTCAATTGAAAATATGAGTCATTTATTTGATTTTTAAGCTGTACTACAGTTCCCATAATAATTTTAAACTATTATAAATTAATTATATATATCACTTATCAATTGACGCACCGGTTTCTTCAATTATAAGTAGTCTTTATATTCAATTAAATATTCTATAATACTTAAGTATGTTCTCATTATTTAAAAAGAAAAAAATTGTATCACATTTAAAATTAAGTGGGGTTATTGGAAATGCTGGAAAGTTCAAGCAGGGCATTGATTTTGCTGGTCAAGAGATGCTTATAAAAAAAGCTTTTGCTCTTAAAAAAGCTTCTTGCGTAGCCATATCAATTAATTCTCCAGGAGGATCACCAGTTCAATCTCATTTAATTTATAGTTTTATTAGACAACAGGCAAAAAAATATAAAAAAAAAGTTATTGTATTTGCTGAAGACGTCGCCGCATCTGGTGGCTATTTGATTTCTTGCGCAGGGGATGAAATTTATGCAAATTCAAGCTCAATTATTGGCTCTATAGGAGTAATATACTCTGCTTTTGGTTTTACTGAGCTAATAAAAAAAATAGGTGTGGAGAGAAGGGTTCATACAGCTGGTAAAAATAAAAGTACTCTTGATCCTTTTTTAGAAGAAAAAAATGAAGATATTGAAAGATTGAAAAAAATTCAATTAGATTTACACAAGGACTTCATAGATGTTGTTGAAAAAAGTAGAGGCACAAAATTAAATAAAAAAGAAGTAGAACTTTTTTCTGGAGAATTCTGGTCAGGTAATAGAGCAAAAAATTTAGGATTAGTTGATGGTGTAGGTAATGCACATGAGATATTAAAAGAGAAATTTGGAGATAATGTTATTATTAAAAAATTTGAAAAATCAAAAGGATGGTTAAGTCAAAAACTATCTTCATCTAATGATCAATTAGATCAACTAGCTAATATTTTAGATGAAAGATCTATTTGGCAAAGATATGGTCTCTAAAATAAAAAAAAAACAACAAAAAGTTCAAACATTTCAAGAAATAATATTTAACCTTCAGAAATTTTGGAGCAAACAAGGTTGCATAATTTTACAACCATATGACTTAGAGGTTGGTGCAGGCACATTCCATCCTGCTACAACTTTAAGATCACTAGGACCAAAGTCTTGGAAAGCAGCGTATGTGCAACCATCAAGAAGACCTACAGATGGTCGATATGGAGATAATCCAAATAGACTTCAACATTATTACCAATTTCAAGTTATAATCAAACCTTCGGAAGAAAATATAAAAAAACTTTATTTAAATAGTTTATCAGTAATAGGAATAGATCATTCGAACCACGATATTAGATTTGTTGAAGATGACTGGGAAAGCCCAACTTTAGGAGCAGCTGGTTTAGGCTGGGAGGTATGGTGTGATGGAATGGAAATAACTCAATTTACATATTTTCAACAAATGGCAGGTTTTGAATGTAAACCCATATCTGTTGAAATAACTTATGGATTAGAAAGAATTTGTATGTTTACTCAACAAAAAAAAAATGTTTATGAATTAGATTGGAATAATGATGGAATAAAATATCATGAGGTATTCCATCAATCAGAAAAAGAATTTTCTAAATACAATTTTGAATATGCAAATACGGATAATTTATTTAAAATTTTTAATTTGCACGAATCTGAAGCAATGGATTTAGTAAAAAGTAAAGTTTCATTACCTGCATATGATCAATGTTTAAAAGCAAGTCATGTGTTTAACATTTTAGATGCAAGGGGCGCAATAAGTGTTGCAGAAAGAGCTGAATATATTGGTAGAATTAGAAATGTTGTAAAATTAGTTGCTGAAGTTTGGATAGAAACTCAAAAAGGTTAAATTTATATGTCAGAGTTTTTTTTAGAATTATTTAGTGAAGAAATTCCTGTTTCTCTTCAAAAAAATTTGAGAAAAGGAATACTAGAAGGAATAAAAAAAATTTTAGAGAGCAAATCAATTAAATCGAAAAAAAATTTTTCTCTATCTACCCCAAATAGATTAGTGGTAGTTTTTCAAGGTCTTGATAAAGAAGTTGAAATTAAATCAGAAGAAATAAAAGGACCAAGTATATCTGCCGAACCACAAGCTTTAGAAGGTTTTTTAAAGTCAAAAAATATAAATGTAAATAATATATATAAAAAAAAAAATGATAAAGGTGAGTTCTATTACTTTAAAACTAAGAAAAAAAAATTAAAAACTTATGATTTATTAAGTGAAAACCTTCCTAAAATAATCAATGAATTTAAATGGAAAAAATCAATGAAATGGGGAAATTTTGATCTTAATTGGGGCAGACCACTCAAATCGATATTGTGTGTATTTGATAAAAAGGTATTAAATTTTAAGTTACATCATCTCAAATCTTCAAATTTAACTTACATTGATAAAGATTTTGAGGAAAAAAAAAAAATTTTTACAGATTTTAACAGTTATTACGATTATTTTCGTAAAATCGGCACCATTATAGACCATGAGAAGAGGAAAGAATTTATTACAAAAAATATTGAAAAAGTTCTAAAAAAAAAGAATTTTAAAATAGATTATAACGAGAATTTATTAGATGAAGTTACTAATCTTGTTGATCAACCATATATTTTAGAATGTTCATTTGATAAAAAATTTTTATCAATTCCTAAAGAGATATTAATACTAACTATGCAATCTCATCAAAAATATTTTCCACTGTTTACAAAAAAAGGTGAAATAACAAACGAGTTTATAGTTATCACTAATAAAAAAGATAATAAAGGATTGATCAAAATAGGAAATGAGAGAGTTGTGGATGCTAGATTGAATGATGCAGAGTTTTTTTGGAATAAAGATAAATCTCAAAATTTAGTAAAAAAGGTTTCAGAATTAAAAAAGATGAATTTTTTTAAAGGCTTAGGCACTTATTTCGACAAAGTTCAAAGAATAAGAAAATTAGGCGCTTCTATCTCAGATGAATTATTGATTAGTAAAGAAAAGGTCGAACTTTCGGCAACTATATGTAAAACAGATTTGATTTCAGAAATAGTTGGCGAATTTCCAGAACTTCAAGGGATTATGGGAGGACACCTCTCTCATGTTCAGGGCTTTGATAAAGAGATTGTGGAAGCTCTTAAAGAACAATATTTACCAATTGGCCTAGAGTCTGTTGTTCCAAAAAAACCATTTAGCATTACACTTTCACTTGCAGATAAAATTGATACTTTAATTGGTTTTTATGGATTGAATGAAAAACCTTCAAGCTCAAAAGATCCATATGCTCTAAGAAGACTTGGTCTTGGAATTATCAGAATATTAATTGAAAATAAAAAAAATATTAAGATATATGATTTATTTTTATATTCACAAAACATTTATTTAGATCAGGATTTTAAATTTTCAAATAATGAACTGACATCAGATATTTCTAATTTTTTAAAAGACAGATTTAAATATTATCTCAAAGAAAAAAATATTAGACATGATATTGTAGAGTCAGCTACAAAAATTTTAGATTTAAACAAGATTTCCACAGTTTATGAAAAAGCAAAAAGTTTGAATAAAGTTATTAATAAATCAACTGGTGAAAATATTATTTCATCATATAAAAGAGCATCCAACATTTTGAACTCAGAAATAAAAAACAAAAATGAAGAACTTTCAAATGCAACTGATCCTGGTATTTTTAAAAATGAATTTGAAAAAGCTCTCTTTAAAAAAATAAATGAATTGAAACAGTACTTTTCTGGAATGACAAATAAACAAAATTTTGATGAAACACTCGTTTATCTTGCTAGTGCAAAAAATGAGGTATTTGATTTCTTTGACAATGTAAAAGTTAATGATGAAAGTGATCTTGTCAAAAAAAATAGATTGGAACTGTTAAATTTATTCTGTAAAACCTATGAAAATTTTATAGATTTTCAATTGATTAAAGACATTAATGAATAAGCTCATTTTTAATTTTAACTCAAAAGAAGTTAAAAAAATTAAAAATCCTAAAGATATATTAGGTGGAAAAGGAGCTAATTTATCTGACATGGGAAGAATGGGCATGCCAGTGCCACCAGGATTTATAATTTCTACGAAGGTTTGTGAATCATTTTATAAAAGTGAAAAAAAACTTAGCTCTAAAATCATTAACCAAATTAAATCAGAACTCAAAAATATAGAAAAAGATGCTAAAAAAAAATTTGGAGATTTAAAAAACCCCCTCTTGTTATCCGTAAGATCAGGAGCACGAATTTCTATGCCTGGAATGATGGATACAATATTAAATCTTGGTCTTAATGACAAAACAGTAATAGCTTTATCCAATAAAACTTCCAATGGAAGATTTGCAAAAGATAGTTACAGAAGATTTATACAAATGTACGCCAATGTTGTAATGGGGTTAGAAAGCCACTATTTTGAGGAGCTTATTGAGAATTATAAGCTTACTAAAGGAGTTCTGCTAGATACTGAACTTGATGAAAATGATTGGGATGGATTAATAAATGATTTTAAAAGAATTGTTAAAGAAAAAACAAAAAAAGAGTTTCCTCAAGATGTGCATAAACAATTATTTGGAGCAATAAGAGCAGTATTTTTATCTTGGGAAAGCAATAGAGCAAAAATTTATAGAAAAATAAACCAAATACCTTCTGAGTGGGGTACAGCAGTGAATGTTCAATCTATGGTTTTTGGAAATATGGGTAATAATTGTGCTACTGGCGTCGTATTCACGAGAAATCCATCTGATGGGTCTAATGGTATCTATGGAGAATATTTGATTAATGCTCAAGGTGAAGATGTGGTAGCTGGCACAAGAACTCCACAGTATATAACAAAAAAAGCTCGCAAAGAAGCAAAAGTAAAAGATGCTTCAATGGAAGAGTCTATGCCAAAAGTTTTTAAAGATTTAGAAAAGATTTTAAGAAAATTAGAGACTCATTATAGGGATATGCAAGATGTAGAGTTTACAGTTGAAAATGGTAAATTATGGATTTTGCAAACAAGATCTGGAAAAAGAACCTCAAAATCAGCAGTGAAGATAGCTGTTGATATGGTCAAAGAAAAATTAATTACAAAAAAAACTGCTATTTTAAGAATAGATCCAAACTCACTAGATACTTTGCTGCATCCAACTTTGAATGAAAAAAGTGAGATTAAAGTTATAGCAAATGGTCTGCCAGCTTCACCTGGTGCAGCAAGCGGTAAAGTAGTTTTTACATCTGAGGAGGCTGAAAGACTTAATGATATGATGCAAGATGCTATATTAGTTAGAGTAGAAACTTCACCTGAAGATATTCAAGGGATGCATGCAGCAAAAGGTATTCTAACTGCAAGAGGTGGAATGACTAGTCATGCAGCTGTAGTTGCTCGAGGAATGGGAAGACCCTGTGTGTCTGGATCAAGTGAAATAGATATAAGTTATGAAAGAAAAGTTTTTAAAACCACTGATGTAGAAGTTTCTGAAGGGGATATAATTACAATTGATGGTTCAACAGGTAGAGTAATTTTAGGAAATGTGCCAACCTTAAAACCTGAAATTTCAGGAGATTTCTCTAAACTGATGTATTGGGCTGATAATATTAGAAAATTAAAAGTTAGAACTAATTCAGAAACACCTGCTGACACAAAAACAGCAAGAGATTTTGGTGCAGAAGGCATTGGTCTTTGTAGAACGGAACACATGTTTTTTGATGAAGAGAGAATTTTGTCAGTCAGAGAGATGATATTATCAAAAACAAAAGAAGATAGAGCAAAAGCACTTTCAAAATTATTACCTCATCAAAAAAACGATTTTGTGAAAATTTTTAAGATAATGAATGGATTGCCTGTTACCATAAGGTTATTAGATCCACCACTCCATGAGTTCTTACCTAGTTCAGATAAAGAAATATCAGAAATTGCAAATGTAATTGGTGCAGACTTTACAGAGGTTAAATCTAGAATATCAGAGTTACATGAACAAAATCCTATGCTTGGTCATAGGGGATGCAGATTAGGTATCTCTCATCCAGAAATTTACGAGATGCAATGTAGGGCAATATTCGAGGCTTTAGTTGAATTAAGAAAAAAAAATATTAAATCAGCATTTCCTGAAATAATGATACCACTAATTTCTACAGAAGCTGAAATTAAATTAATGAAGGATCTAGTAAAAAATATAGCCAAGACAGTTCAAAAAGAAAACAAAGTAAAAATAGATTATATGGTTGGAACCATGATTGAACTCCCAAGAGCAGCCATAAAAGCAAAAGACATAGCAAAACATGCTGAATTTTTTAGCTTTGGCACAAATGATTTAACACAAACAACTTTTGGAATAAGTAGAGATGATAGCGGTAAGTTTTTAAACGACTATATTGAAAATAAGATTTTTACTATTGATCCTTTTGTTTCAATTGATGAAGGAGTTGAGGAATTAGTTGAACTTGCGGTAAATAAAGGAAAAAAACAGAATAAAAAAATAAAGTTAGGAATTTGTGGCGAACATGGAGGTGACCCTAAAAGCATATATTTCTGTTCAAGAGTTGGTTTAGATTATGTATCATGTTCTCCTTACAGAGTTCCAATTGCAAGACTTGCTGCTGCACAAGCTGAAATAAATAAAAAGTAAAAAGTAGGGGCGTTCTGTTGCCAGGTGCCCCAGACCCCGTTTACTTAATTAACTAAGTTAATTAAGCAGCAAGTGCATAACTTTCGTTAGCAATTATAAATTAGCCCTTTACGGAGGAACAATTCCGAACGAAAGAATAGCTTTTAGACATTCGTCGATTCTGGTTCACCCCCATAGGTTGTAATGGTGGAGGTGGTGGGTACTGCCCCCACGTCCGCAATGGTTATTACGAAATTCGTTTATCGTCATAGTTGGAAACCCAACATAAATAATATAAAAACAATCATTCACTAATACAAGCTATAATGTCAAAAAAAAAAATAATTTTTATAATAACCATTGTTTTTATTGTTTTATTCTTTGGAATAACTATTTTTATTTTCGACAAAGCTGTTAATACCCCAAAATATCAAAATAAAATTAGTTCGGTAATCACAAATAAATTCTTTTATTTACCTGACATTGTTAAATCTAGTGTCATGATTTTGAGTGGCAGAAGATCATTTTCTAACTTATTTAATGATTATAACATTAAATTTTTACCTGAGACTCAATATATCAACCTTAACTTTGAAAGAAAAAAAATTGACTATAAAAAGTTGAATAGAAATTCTTTTTACATTGATGTTTACAAGGAAAATTTAATTATCACTCGTAAAAATAATGAATTTTACAATATAAAACTTTCTGAGTTAGAGAAGGAGGATAAAAAAATTAAATTGACTAAATACAAAATTAATGAAGCATTTAATACAAAAAGATTTATTTTTGATTCACTTATTTTAAATGATTCTATTTATGTGACAACACGAACCAAATATAATGATTGTGAAAAATTTGAAATATATTCCGCAAAAATAGAAAAAAAATTTGACTTTAAAATTTTTAAATCTTTTGATGAGTGTATTACTATTGGAACTGGCACAAGTAGAATTGAAGCTTTTAAATTTAATGATAAAGATGGACTTTTGGTAACAACTCATGATGCTGACAATGATCAACCAGGTGTAAAGCCACAAAATGATGATTCAATATTTGGAAAAATATTATTTATTGATATTAAAACTAAAGAATTTGAAATTTTTTCAAAAGGACATCGAAATGCTCAAGGACTTTTTGTGAAGGACGATATTGTTTTATCTACCGAGCATGGCCCCAGGGGGGGAGATGAAATAAACAAGATTGAGTTTAAAAAAAATTATGGATGGCCGATAGTCTCTTATGGAAAATCTTATAAAAAAAAAATTAAATATTTGAAAAGTCATAAAGATAATGGGTTTGAAGAACCACTTTATGCATTCGTGCCCTCCATTGGAATCTCTCAATTAATTATACTGCCAGATAAATTCAACTCAGAGTGGCAAACAAGTGCATTGGTAACCTCACTTAATGGAAGAACTATTTATAGAGTTAAATTTGAGGATAAAACTTTTAACAAGATTATCTATATCGAAGAAATATATATTGGTGAGAGAATTAGGGATATTAAGTATGTTGATAAATTAAATTTTATTGTTGTGGCTCTAGAAAGAACTGGCGATATAGGCATACTGAAAAATTATTAAAAATTGGAATTTTTTTGAAACTTACAAAAGAACAGTTAGACGAAATAAAAAACTCTCAGTCACAAAAGAATGAGACCAAAAGAGTAACCTCACCTGAACTAGAAAAAATATTATATGAGGCTATCCCTGCTTTAGATCACGGTTTTGTAAGAGTTATAGATTATATGGGTGATGACTCATCAATTGTCCAGTCAGCAAGAGTATCTTATGGAAAAGGGACAAAACAAGTATCAACTGACAAAGGTCTTATAAAATATCTTATGCGACATTGGCACAGCACACCTTTTGAAATGTGTGAAATAAAATATCATATAAAATTACCAATTTTTATAGCAAGACAATGGATAAGACACAGGACTGCAAACGTTAACGAATACTCTGCTCGTTATTCAATTCTAGATAAAGAATTTTATTTACCATCAAAAGAAAATTTAGCGGCTCAATCTACAAGTAATAGACAAGGCAGAGGTGAGGTTCTTGAGGGCGAACAAGCTAATAAAGTATTAGAACTTTTGAAAAATGATGCTGAAAGAACTTATGATAATTATGAGACAATGTTAAATGAGAGATACGATGGTTCTATAATAAATGAAAATGAAAAAGGGCTAGCAAGAGAACTTGCGAGAATGAATCTCACTCTTAATACTTACACCCAATGGTATTGGAAAACAGACTTATTGAATTTGATGAATTTTTTAAGATTGAGAGCTGATAGTCATGCTCAATATGAAATAAGAGTTTATGCAGATATAATGCTAGATACTTTAAAAAAATGGGTTCCAATTACTTATGAGGCTTTTATGGATTATAGAGTTGGTGGAACAGAAGTTTCAGCTAAAGGTAAAATTATCATACAAAAATTAATTAAGGGTGAAGAAATATCTTTAGAAGGCTCTGGACTTTCAAAAAGAGAATGGAACGAACTGATGGAAGCTTTTGATCTTAAAGATAAATTGATTTAATTTTTTTAGAAAATTCTAAATATATTTTTGAAATTTCGTGATCTGAATTTTCTTCAACTATTGGTTTTCCATTATCACCAGCTATACCAACCGCAGGATTAATTGGAATTTCACCCAAAAATTCTTTATTAAATTCCTCAGCAGTCCTTTTCACACCACCATCACCAAAAATTTTATAATTTTTTCCATCATCGCCTCTAAAAAAACTCATATTATCAACTAAGCCTAAAATTTTTACATCAAGCTTATCAAACATTTTGATACCTCTTTTTACGTCTAATAATGCTACTTCTTGAGGTGTTGAAACAATAATTGCTCCATCCATTTTAATTTCTTGTGAAAATGTTAATTGTGTATCTCCTGTTCCTGGAGGCATATCTACAATGATAAAATCTAAATTTTTCCAATTAACTTTTTGTGTAAAAGTTTTTATAGCACTAGTAACCATAGGACCTCTCCAGATCATAGGTGTTTGTTGATCTGCTAAAAAACCTATAGACATACATTGAATATCATATTTTATGATTGGATCTAATTTTTGCCCGTCACTTTTTGGTTTTTCATTAATATCAAACATTTTAGGAATCGATGGACCATAAATGTCAGCATCAAGCAAACCCACCTTACATCCAATTTTTTTTAATCCTAAAGCAAGATTTGTTGCAAAAGTTGACTTACCAACCCCTCCTTTTGCACTAGAAATTGCAATAGTAAACTTTGTTCCTTTAATTGGGTTTTTCTCAGGCGTTTTTTTGCTCAATCTTGCCTTCATTGCGTCACTTAATTCTGGTTTTTCCTTTGGCATATTTAGATCTTAACTTGTTTTTCCAAATAAAGACATTATATAGATTGCCATATGTCAGATGATTTTAAGCAAAGTGGAGGTAGTCCATGGGGATCGCCCCCAGGTGGAGGAGGTGGAAATGGGTCTGGAAGAGGACCGACACCACCAGACATTGATAAAATAATAAGAGAATTACAGGATAAAATTAAAAAATTTTTACCAGGCGGAACATCTTCAGGAAGTAAACCAATAATATTAGGTTTATTAATAGTAGGATTTATTTGGTTAGCTAGCGGCCTTTACAGGGTATTGCCAGATGAACAAGGGGTTGTTTTAAGGTTTGGTAAATTCGTAAAAACTACTCAACCAGGTTTGAATTATCACATACCTTTTCCTGTTGAAACAGTCAAAACACCTAAAGTCACAAAAGTAAACCGAATGGATATTGGTTTTAGATCTGAGAGAGACAGTGGATTCTCTTCAGGTGGTGGTGTTGCCGATGTGCCTCAAGAAAGTTTAATGTTAACTGGAGATGAAAATATAGTAAATATTGATTTTTCAGTTTTTTGGGTAATTAAAGATGCTGGAAACTTTTTATTTAAAATTCAAGATCCTGAAGGAACAGTTAAAGCAGCTGCAGAAACAGCAATGAGAGAAGTTATTGCAAAAAGTGATATTCAGCCAATTTTAACTGAAGGACGATCAAAAATTGAACTTGAAACACAAGAAATTATTCAAGCGATCTTAGATGATTATGAGAGTGGTATTCAAATAACACAAGTTCAAACTCAAAAAGCAGATCCACCAGATCAAGTTATTGATGCGTTTAGAGACGTACAAGCTGCAAGAGCAGATATGGAAAGATCAAAAAATGAAGCCGAAGCTTACGCAAACGATGTAATCCCAAGAGCTAGAGGGGAAGCTCAAAAAATACTTCAAGCAGCAGAAGCTTACAAAAAAGAAGTTGTAGCTAAAGCCGAAGGTGAAGCTAGTAGATTTTTAGCGATATACAATGAGTATAAAAATGCAAAAGTTGTAACACAAGAAAGAATGTATTTAGAGACTATGGAAAAAGTTCTAGCTGATATTGATAAAGTTATTATTGAAAAAAATGCAGGATCTGGAGTTGTACCATACTTGCCTTTGCCTGAATTGAAAAAGAAAGTGACTAATTAAATGAAAGCTGCAAAAATATTATTGGCGTCAATAGTGGCAATTATAGTTTTAGCTTTTTTATCAATAATAATTGTTAAAGAGGTTAATCAAGCAATAATTCTTCAATTTGGTGATCCAAAAAGAATTATCACTAAACCTGGATTAAATTTTAAAATTCCTTTCATTCAAAATGTCGTTTACTTAGATAAACGAATATTAAATTTAGATACACCACCAGAAGAAGTTATTGCCTCAGATCAAAAAAGATTAATTGTTGATGCTTTTGCAAGATTTCAAATCGTAGATCCATTAAAATTTTATATTTCTGTAGGTGATGAGAGAGTAGCTAGATCAAGATTGTCAACTATTATTAATTCAAGAATAAGAAATGTCTTAGGTCAAGAAGAGCTTCAAACACTGCTATCAAAAGATAGGTCTAAGCAAATGTCTTTGATCAAAGAGGGTGTAAATAATGAGGCGCAAAATTTTGGAATAAATATTGTTGACGTGAGAATTAAAAGAGCCGACCTTCCTCAAGCTAATAGTGAGGCAATCTATAGAAGAATGCAAACTGAAAGAGAAAGGGAAGCAAAAGAGTTTAGAGCTGAGGGTGCAGAGATGGCAGTAACAATTACATCAACAGCGGATAAAGAAGTTACTGTTATTTTAGCAGATGCTCAAAAGCAATCTGAAATAATGAAGGGTGAAGGTGATGGAGCGAGAAATAAAATATTTGCGGATGCTTTTGGTCAAGATCCGGAGTTTTTTGCATTTTATAGAGCAATGCAAGCTTACGAGAAAGCTTTAATTGGAGGCGAAACTTCTTTAATTTTATCTCCTGACTCTGAATTTTTTAAATTTTTTGGAAATATAAAGCCTGAAATTCAACAATAAAAAATGAAAGAGCTACTAATAGCTTTTGGCTTATTTCTATTCATTGAAGGTATTTTGTACGCCTTATTTCCATCAAAAATGAAAAGTATGTTAAAAAAATTAGATTTACTTAAAGATACCCAACTAAGAGTAGGTGGATTAATCTTTGTAACATTGGGGTTTATAATTATTTATTATTTAAAATCTGAATAATGAAAAAACTTAAAACATATTTTGCAACATTATTAATAATTTGCAGCTTTAATACTCAGTCTTTTTCGAAAAGTGTTCCCGAGTCTTTCGCAGACCTGGCAGAGAAATTAATGCCATCCGTAGTAAATATTTCAACAACTCAGACTGTAGTTACAAACTCTAATCCATTTCCTTTTCAATTTCCTCCAGGCTCACCATTTGAAGATATGTTTAAAGAATTTGGAACACCTCAGGAAAGAAAATCCTCAGCATTGGGATCTGGATTTATAATTGATGAAAATGGTATTGTTGTAACAAATAATCACGTAATACAGGATGCTGAAGACATCATTGTAAGAGTTGATGGAGATAAAGAGTTTAAAGCAAAAGTAATTGGAGCCGATCCATTGTCTGATATTGCAGTTTTACAATTAGAAACTAAAGTAAAATTTACTCCTGTTAAATTTGGAGACTCAGATAAAGCTAGAATTGGTGATTGGGTTATTGCTATAGGAAATCCTTTCGGACTCGGAGGAACTGTAACTTCTGGTATCATATCAGCAAGAAACAGATCTATTGGATTATCAAGATATGAGGATTATATTCAAACTGATGCATCTATAAACTCAGGTAATTCAGGTGGACCTCTATTTGATATGAATGGAGATGTTATTGGAATAAATACTGCGATCTTAGGTAGAAATGGTTCCATAGGAATTGGATTTTCAATTCCATCCAATAGTGCAAAAATTGTAATAGACCAACTTATAAAATTTGGAGAAACCAAAAGAGGATGGCTTGGAGTTAGAATCCAAGATGTTACTAAAGAAATTGCTGAGGTTGAAAAATTAAATAATCCTAGAGGCGCATTAGTTGCAAGCGTTGCTGATGGAAGTCCTTCCGATAAAGCTGGTATTAAAGCGGGAGATATAATTTTAGAATTTAATAATGAACAAATTAAAGAAATGAAAGAGTTACCTATGATAGTTGCTAGAACTGAAGTAGGAAAAAAAGTTGATGTTAAAATATGGAGAAATAAGAAAGAAATAATTAAAACAGTTACTTTAGGAAGATTAGAAACTTCTGAAGATTTTAAAGTTACGCAGAAATCATCACCCACAGAAATTGAGATTGAAAATTTAAAAATCACAGTTAGAAAACTGAATGAGGATGATATTAGACAAAGAAAACTTCCTAATCAAACTAGAGGGCTTGTAATTACAAAAATTGAAAACAAAAGTCCCTTATTTAATTCAATTGAAGTAAATAGTATTATTGTAGAAGCTCAAAAGAAAAAAATTATTTCTGCAAAAGAATTAAAACAAATTGTAGATCAAGTTTTAAAAACAAATCAAAAAACAATTTTATTAGTTGTTTATAATAGTCAAAACCAGAGAAGATATATTGGTGTCAAATTAAAATAAAGATGGATTTAAAATCCAAAATTATTTTGATTTATGGACCTACAGCATCTGGAAAATCTAATTTTGCAATTCAATTAGCTAAAAAGATTAAAGGTGAAATAGTTAATGCTGATAGTATGCAAGTTTATAAAGATTTAAAGATTTTAACAGCTAGGCCTCTAAAAAAATATCATCAAAATATTAGACATCATCTTTATGGATTTCATAATGGAAAAAAGATTTTTTCAACTGGTGATTGGTTAAAACTTGCTACGAAAAAAATTGATGAAATAAAAAGAAGAAAAAAAATTCCAATTTTAGTTGGTGGAACAGGTCTATATTACAAAGCCTTAGTTGATGGCTTAGTAAAAATACCTACAATACCTTCAACATTTAGAAACAAAATTAGAAAATTGCATAAAAATATTGGTCAAAAAACATTTTATAAAAATCTTTTAAAAAATGATCCTGCTTTAATTGATTATATTAAATCTACTGATACTCAAAGATCTATAAGAGCTTATGAAGTGAAAATGTTTACAAACAAGTCTATCTTGAGATGGTATAAGTGCACGAAATCAAATTTTAAAAAAAAAGATTTTTATAAGATAATTATAGATTTTCCACGCCAAGAATTAATTGAACAAATTAATGCTAGATCTATCAAAATGATAGAAAAAGGAGCAATATCTGAGGTAAAAAATTTTCTTAAGCTCAAAATTTCAAAAGATAAAAGTATTTCGAAAGCAATAGGTGTTTATGAAATAAAAGAATATTTGAACAAATCAGCTGTAAAAGATGATTTAGCAGACAAAATATCAATAAAGACAAGGCAATACGCTAAAAGACAAGTGACTTGGGCCAGAGGCCATATGGCGGGTTGGAAAAAAATAAATAAAAATAGACTTAAAAATTTTCTAAAAAAAATTTAAAATTTCTTTAGTATAACTTGACCAATCAGCACAACTTCAGCTAGATTGCGAAATGCCAAAATTATTAACAGGAGCAGAAATAGTTTTTAAATGTCTTGAAGACCAAGATGTGAAACATATTTTTGGATATCCAGGTGGTGCAGTCTTACCAATATATGATGAACTAAAAAATCATAAAACTATAAAACATATTTTGGTACGACATGAACAAGGTGCAGGTCATGCAGCTGAAGGATATGCAAGATCGTCAGGTAAACCAGGAGTGGTATTAGTTACTTCAGGACCTGGTGCAACAAATGTTGTTACTGCTCTAACAGATGCATACATGGACTCCGTGCCATTAGTTTGTATTTCTGGTCAAGTACCAACCCATTTGATTGGCACTGATGCATTTCAAGAATGTGATACAACTGGAATTACTAGACCTTGCACAAAACATAATTGGTTAATTAAAGATGTTAAAGATCTATCAAAAATTATTCATGAGGCATTTCATGTTGCTACAACTGGGAGACCAGGTCCGGTTTTAATTGATATACCGAAAGATATTCAATTTGCAAAAACAAGTTATTCTAAACCTAAAAAAGAAAGTAAGTTTAATGGAAAGATACATAATAAGTTTTCCCAAATTGAAATAGAAGAACTAATAAATCTAATTTCAAAAGCGAAGAAACCCGTAATTTATACTGGTGGAGGAGTTATTAACTCTGGTCCAAAAGCAAGTGAGTCACTAAGAGAGTTTGTTAGACTAATTGGTTTTCCAATCACATCTACTTTACAGGGTTTGGGAGCATTCCCTGGAGATGATAACCAATTTATAGGAATGTTGGGAATGCACGGAACATATGAAGCAAATAATGCGATGCATGATTGTGATTTATTAATTAATATTGGAGCACGATTTGATGATAGGATAACTGGTAAGATAGATGAGTTCTCACCAAGGTCTAAAAAAGTTCATATTGATATCGATCCATCATCTATTAATAAAATTATAAAAGTTGATTTAGCTATTGTTGGTGATGTTAACGAAGTTCTTAAAATGACTATAAAAAAGATAAATAAAAAACAAAATGGTTTTAAAACTTCAAATAAACAAAAAATATCTAAATGGTGGGAACAAATCCAAAAATGGAGAACTAAAAATTCGTTAGGATTTATTAATAGTGATAAGACGATTAAACCTCAGTATGCTGTTCAGAGACTATATGAATTAACAAAAAATCAAGATACTTTTGTTACTACAGAAGTAGGCCAACATCAAATGTGGGCAGCACAACATTATAAATTTAATAAGCCAAATAGATGGATGACTTCTGGTGGTCTTGGAACTATGGGTTATGGACTTCCTGCTGCTGTAGGAGTTCAGATAGCTCATCCAGATAAACTTGTAATTGATATTGCTGGTGAGGCATCTGTTTTAATGACAATGCAAGAAATGTCTACTGCAGTACAATATAATTTACCAATTAAAATTTTTGTATTAAATAATCAGTATATGGGAATGGTAAGACAATGGCAGGAATTACTTCATGAAAAAAATTACTCAGAAAGCTATTCAGAGGCATTACCAGATTTTGTAAAATTAGCCGAAGCATATGGGTGCAAAGGAATTAAAGCTGACAATCCAAATGAGTTAGATGAGAAAATAAGAGAGATGATAAGTCACGCCGGGCCGGTAATATTTGACTGCCAAGTTGATCCAAATGAAAATTGTTTTCCTATGATTCCATCAGGAAAACCACATAATCAAATGATTTTAGGACCAAACGATAAAGAGGACAATAAGATTACTGGAAAAGGAAAGTCGTTAGTTTAATGGTTAAATCTAAATCAGCTTATAGTGTACCAACTAAAAAAGGAAAACTAGATACTCATATTTTTGTTGTTTGGGTGGATAATGAAGCTGGGGTTTTAGCAAGAGTTGTTGGTTTGTTTTCAGGAAGAGGATACAACATAGAATCTTTAGCAGTAGCAGAAGTTGATGCTAAAAAAAACATTTCAAGAATAACAATTGTGACCACTGGAACACCTCAGGTGATCGATCAAATAAAATTGCAATTGAAAAAACTTGTTCCAGTTCACAAAGTAGCAAATTTTAAAAGAGAGGATAAAAAAGTAATATTTAAAGAAATGGCTTTATTAAAAGTTGTAGCACCAAAAAATAAGATAGATAAATGTTTGAAGGCTTGTAATAAATTTAATCCAGTAATTATTGATAAGACAAACAAATCTGTTGTAATACAAATAACAGCTTTAAGAAGAGAAATTGATAAAATGAATTTAAAATTAAAACCTCTAGGTCTTATTAGCACTTCTAGAACAGGAGCCATTGCAATGACAAGAGGTGCAGAAGTTTTAAATTAAATTTAATTTAATAAAGGAGAATAAAATGAAAATGTTTTATGAAAAAGATGCAGATGTAAATTTAATTAAAGAGAAAAAAGTAGCAATCTTTGGATATGGGAGTCAGGGACATGCACATGCTTTAAATTTAAAAGATAGCGGAGTTAAAGATGTAGTTGTTGCTTTAAGAGATGGCTCTTCCAGCAAAGCAAAGGCTGAGTCTAAAGGATTAAAGGTAATGAATTTATCAGATGCAGCTCAGTGGGCTGACGTCTGCATGATTTTGACACCCGATGAACTGCAAGCAACAATTTATAAAAATCATATTGAGCAAAGAATTAAAGAGGGGACAAGTTTAGCTTTTGCACATGGTTTAAATATTCATTATGACTTAATTAAAGCAAGAAAAGATCTTGATGTTTTTATGGTTGCTCCTAAAGGTCCTGGTCATTTAGTAAGAAGTGAATTTGAAAAAGGGGGAGGAGTTCCATGTTTAATGGCTGTTCATCAAGATGGTACTGGTAAAGCAAGAGATTTAGCTCTATCCTATGCATCAGCTATTGGAGGCGGCAGATCAGGAATTATAGAAACAACATTTAAAGATGAATGTGAAACTGATTTATTTGGTGAGCAAACTGTCCTTTGTGGTGGTTTGGTTGAGTTAATTAAAAATGGATATGAAACATTAGTTGAGGCAGGTTATGAACCTGAAATGGCATATTTCGAATGTCTTCATGAGGTAAAATTAATTGTAGATTTAATTTATGAAGGTGGGATAGCTAATATGAATTATTCAATCTCAAATACAGCAGAATATGGAGAGTATATTTCTGGACCAAGAATAATTAATAAAGAGGAAACAAAAAAACGAATGAAAGAAGTTTTATCAGATATTCAATCTGGCAAGTTTACAAAACAATGGATGGAAGAGTGCAAAAATGGACAAAAAAATTTTTTAAAAACAAGAGAAGATTTAGCTAAACATTCAATTGAAACAGTTGGGGCTAAACTTAGAGATATGATGCCATGGATTGGTAAAAAAAAATTAGTTGATAGTGATAAAAGTTAAATAAAAAAATAAACCCAAAAAGATCAGCTAAATAACCTAAAATTTAACATTTATTTTGCAATCTCACTCATAGATTGTATTATAGTTTTTCTAAAAAAAATTGATATGAGTGATAAAGATAAAGTTTTTATATTTGATACGACCATGCGAGATGGTGAACAATCACCAGGCGCATCTATGAGCGTAGAGGAAAAAATTCAGATATCTAGAGTTTTTGATGAGATGGGTATTGATATAATTGAAGCAGGTTTTCCAATATCTTCCCCAGGAGATTTTGAAGCAGTTAGTGCAATAAGTAAAAGTATAAAAAATTCAATTCCTTGCGGATTGGCCAGAGCCACCAAAAAAGATATTGATGCTTGTCATGAGTCTTTAAAGTTTGCAAAAAGATTTAGGATACACACTTTCATTTCTACAAGTCCCGTTCATATGAAACACAAACTTAATATGACAAATGATCAAGTATTAGGAGCTATAAAAGAAAGTGTGACCTATGCTAGAAATTTTACTGATGATGTAGAGTGGTCTTGTGAAGATGGTACCAGAACAGATTTAGATTTTATGTTTAAAACAATTGAACTTGCAATTAATTGTGGTGCAAAAACAATTAATATACCTGACACTGTAGGATATTCTATACCAGAAGAATTTGCAAAAACTATAACTTCAATTAAAAATAATGTACCAAATATTGATAAGGCAATTATTTCTGCACACTGCCATAATGATCTTGGATTAGCTGTGGCTAATGCATTATCAGGATTGTCAGCTGGAGTAAGACAAATAGAATGTACTATTAATGGAATTGGTGAAAGAGCAGGAAATGCTGCACTTGAAGAAATTGTGATGGCGATTAAAACTAGGGAAGATCTATTACCGTACGAAACAGGAATTAAAACAGAATTGATTAGCAAGGCATCTAAAATTGTTTCAAATGCAACTGGTTTCCCTGTTCAATTCAATAAAGCGATTGTCGGAAAAAATGCTTTTGCTCATGAATCAGGAATTCATCAAGATGGTATGCTAAAAAATAGAGAAACCTACGAAATTATGACTCCAGAAAGTGTTGGAGTTAAAAAAACTTCTTTAGTGATGGGTAAACACTCAGGAAGACATGCGTTTAAAGATAAATTAAGTGATTTAGGGTACACAGATGTAACAGATGATGTTGTTCAGGCTGCTTTTGGTAAATTTAAGATTTTAGCTGATAAAAAAAAACATATATATGATGAAGATATTGTTGCTTTGGTAGATGACAGTTTAATTATTGACAATAAGATTAATGCCATAAATCTAAAGTCTTTAAAAGTATTTGCTGGAACTGGTGAACCACAAAGGGCAGATATGACATTAGATGTTTTCGGTGAAATAAAAAAAACGTCCCAAACTGGTGATGGCCCTGTGGATGCAATTTTTAAATGTATTAAAGATTTATATCCACACGATGTCAAACTATCTCTTTATCAGGTTCATGCTGTAACCGAGGGTACAGATGCTCAAGCAACAGTTAGTGTCAAAATTGAAGAAAATGATAGAACAACAGTTGGGCAATCAGCAGATACAGATACTTTGGTGGCATCTGCTAATGCTTATTTAAATGCATTAAATAAAATGTTAATTAAGAGAGAGAAAAAATCATTGTCTCAAGGTATTCAACATCAAAAAGTAAAAGGAGGAGTTTAAGTGGGATTATTTAGTAGAGTAAAGAAGATTTGGAGCCAAGATATGGCTATTGATCTAGGTACGGCAAACACATTAGTTGTTGTCAAAGGCCAAGGCGTTGTTCTTAATGAACCATCAGTTGTAGCAATCGTTGATCAGTTAGGAAAAAAGCAAGTTTTAGCTGTAGGAGACGAAGCCAAAACAATGCTAGGAAGAACTCCAGGAAATATTAGTGCAATAAGACCCTTAAGAGACGGTGTTATAGCAGACTTCATTGTGACAGAGGAAATGATAAAACACTTCATTAAAAAAGTTCATAAAGGAAGTACATTTGCAAATCCTAGAATTTTAATTTGTGTACCAACAGGATCTACTCCAGTCGAGAGAAAAGCTATACAAGACAGTGCACTTGCAGCAGGAGCTAGAAGAGTTCAACTTATTGAGGAGCCAATTGCAGCAGCAATTGGAGCTGGTTTACCGATTTCAGAAGCAACAGGTTCAATGGTTGTTGATATAGGAGGTGGTACAAGTGAAATAGCTGTTATGTCACTCGGTGGTTTAGTTTATTCAAAATCTTTAAGAGTTGCAGGAGATGCTATGGATGGTGCAATGGTAAATTATATGAGAAAAGAATATAATTTAATGATAGGAGACAGTACTGCTGAAAAAATAAAAAAAGAAATTGGTACAGCAATTCCTACAAATGACAACACTTATCCAGTAAAAGGTAGAGATTTAAGATCTGGAACTCCAAAGGAAGTTAATATTACAGAAGAAGATACCGCTGAGGCGCTGAATGATATTTTAAGAGAAATGGTAAATGGTATTAAAGATGCATTAGAAGCAACTCCTCCTGAATTATCAGCAGACTTAGTAGACATGGGATTAACACTCACTGGTGGTGGTGCTTTATTAAAAAATATAGACAAAAGGTTTTCAAAAGAAACAGGATTACCAGTTCATATTGCAGAAGATCCGTTATCTTGTGTTGCCATTGGTACTGGAAAAGCTTTAGATCAGGAACAAACATTTTCTACTATGCTTACTGAGTATTAAAACTAATGGCCTCAAGCAGAGATGACTTTATTATAGCGATTCGGTCTGCTTTTTTAAAAAAAGAAACTCAACAAAAATTTTCTTTATTAACTCTTATTATTTTATCTATTGTAATAATTATTTTATCAAATTTAAATTTAAAAATTATAAAAGATACAAGAGCTGTAATAAATGAAATTGTTTATAGGTCATCATTTATTGTGTCTATACCAGAAAATGCGATTATTAACTCTTATTACAAAATTACTGATTATTTAAATTTTTATAACAAATATAAAATAAATAAAGAAGAATTAAGTAATTTAAAATCACAAGTAGTGCTAAATGAGATCATTATAAGTGAAAATAAAGAATTAAAAAATTTAATAGAGGATTTTACTTTTACATCAAGTAAAGTTTTAGCAAAAGTTATAGTTGATCATAATAGCCCTTTTTTAAAAACAATAATAATAAATAAAGGTAGCGCAGATGGTTTAAAATTAGGAACAAATATTTACGATAAAAACTATCTTGTAGGAAGGGTGATTGAATTGAATTTTAAATCTTCGAGAGTTTTACTTTTATCAGATCTTAACTCAAGTGTTCCAATTTCAATTACTCCTGGAAATATTCAAGCTATTGTAATTGGCGATGGAAAAAATTCAGGAGAAATCAAATATATAAAAGATAATTTAATTGAAAATATAGAAGATCAAAGTATTGGATATACCTCTGGAACTGGTGATCTTTTTAAAAGTGGTATTCCCGTGGGCAGACTTAATACAGGTAATGATAAGTATTATCTAGATTTTTATAGTGATTTTACTCAATTAAAATATGTTTTTGCAGAAATTGAAAAAAAGGAAATTGATACTGATATTTTAGCTTTAGAGTCAAGTGATGAAAATAATTTAGATCAAACAACAGAAAAAATACAATTAAAATTATTAAATGATCAAATAAAAATTCTTGATGAAACTAACAAAAAATTTATAGAGGAAAATCAAAACTTGATTTTAAAGTTTAAAGATCTAGATCTTGAAAATGATAATTTAAAAAATATTATCGAAGAGCAAATTAGTGAAATTAATCAAAATAAGATAGATCAAAAAGAATTAGAATTTTTAAGATTGAATTTACTCTATAGTTCTAAATGTTCAAAAAGTACTTTTAAAAAAGGTTATAAAGTCGGGACGCCTGAGTATAAGAAATGCATATTAAGAAAAGGAAATTTTTAGGTGATTAGTTTTAAAAAGAAAAATTTTTTATATAAAGTTTATACTTGGTTGCCTGTTTTAATTCTTTATATTTCAGTATTAAATGAATTTGATTTTAACTATATAGATATAGAGTATTTTTCATTCAATTTTCCATTTATACTTGTGTTCTTTTTTGCTCTAAAAGAATACAGTAGGTTTGATTTTTTTTTAGTTTTTATAGCTGGTTTAATTAACGATACAGTTATAGGTTTACCTTTAGGTATAAGCTCTTTTTCATATATTTTAGTTTGTATATTTGCCTCGTATTTAAGAAATATAACTATAAGACCTCATTTAATTAAAGATTGGTTTTATTTTTTATTTGTAATTAGTTTAATTAATTCAATTAATTATACAGTTTTATTTTTCTTTTTTTCTTTCGAGTTAGACATTATGTTTTATGTTATAAATAATTTTTTCACTTTTTTATTTTATATACCAGTGACTATTTTTTTTGACAATTATTTAAAGGCTATCAATGATTAATCAGAGCGATAACGTAATGAAATTAAGCTCTATTAATAGAAGAATGTTTATTTTAGGGGTAGCTAAAGTAATAATTTTAGGGGGAATTATAAGTAGATTATTTTTTTTACAAGTTAAAGAAAATAAAAAATATTTAACTCTTTCAGACAAAAATAGAATAAGAGAATGGAAACTTCCGCCAATTAGAGGAAGTTTTCAGGATTATTTTGGAAATACTATTGCAGGAAATTTTGAGGCTTACCAATTACATCTTATTCCTGAGGAGGTAGAAAATTTTAGATATACAATAAATCGAATAAAAAATATTCTTGGATTATCAGAAAATCAATTTCAAAAAATTCTAAAGAAAAAAAAAGAGATTAAGTCATGGGAAACACTTATAGTTGCTAATAATCTTACTTGGGAAAATTTCTCAAAAATAAATAATAATTTGTATGATTTAAATGGTGTAAAGCCCGTAATCTCTATATCTAGAAGCTATCCATTTAAGGAAAATTATACTCATATTCTTGGTTATGTGAGTCAAGCAAATAAAGAGGACGTTTTATTAAATGAGACAATAAAAGAAAAATTTGTTCAAGGTCTTAAAGTTGGAAAAATTGGTTTAGAAAAAACTTTTGAAAATGATCTGATTGGGAGTAATTCCATAGAGAGATATGAAGTTAATGCTTATGGAAGACGAATAAGCCAATTGGCTTTTCAAAAAGGTGATCAAGGTAAGATGATAAAATTAACTGTTGATACTGAGATACAAAAGTTAGCCAACGAGTTATTATACGAAAAAGCTGGCTCTATATGTGTAATGGATATCTTTACTGGCCATGTTATCGCAATGCATTCTTCACCTTCCTTTGATCCTAATAAATTTGTATTTGGTATAAGTGAAGATGATTGGCAATTAATTAGAAATAATCCAATGAAGCCTTTAGTTAATAAATCCCTGTCAGGAAATTATTCTCCAGGCTCAACAATTAAACCTATTGTAGCTCTATCAGCTTTAGAAAATGAAATTGTTAGTACAAAATTTACAGTTAATTGTAGGGGACATAAAAATCCTTTGGAGTTATATGGTCAAACCTATCATTGTTGGAAAAAAGAGGGACATGGATTTGTAAATTTGAAAGAAGCAATGAAGCAGTCTTGTGATACATATTTTTATGAAGTTTCGCGAAGACTCGGTGTAGATAGATTAAGCGAAACAGCAAAAAAATTTGGTTTAGGTAAAAAGGTTTTTGGAGATCTTTTTGATATTGAAAAAAATGGGTTAATACCAAGCACGACTTGGAAGAAAAATGCTCTTGGAAGAGGTTGGTTATTAGGAGAAACTATTATTACTGGAATTGGCCAAGGTTATATTCAAACTACACCAATACAACTTTGTTTAATGACTGCCCAAATTGCTAATGGTGGTCATAAAATTTATCCAAAAATTATTTTAAACAGTAATGACATTGATGATGATAAATTTATGCCAGTTGTAAAAAATAAAAAAAATATCAAATTAATTCAAGATGCGATGTTTAGCTCTACAAATGAAATAAGAGGAACATCTTACAGATCTCGTATAGAAGATCCTAAATATCAATTTGCTGGAAAGACTGGTACAGCTCAGGTTAAAAAAATTACTGAAAGAGATCGTGAATTAGACCTTGAAACTTCAGAGATTCCATATGAAGAAAGAGACCATGCTTTATATATAGCTTTTGGACCATACAAGAGCCCAAGATATGCAGTAAGTATTTTAGTTGAGCATGGGGGATCAGGTAGCACAGTTGCTGCACCGATTGCCAAAAAGTTATTTAAGAAAATTGTTGATCGACATGAAATTAGAAAAAATTTTGAAACTAAAAAATATTTGAATATATAAATGTACTTACATAATAGATTAAACAACAAGAGTAATAATTTTTTTCAAAAAATTAGGGATTTAGATTTTGTTTTACTAATAAGTATTTTGTCTTTGGGCTTTATTAGTTTTGCTACAATGTATTCAACTGACGGTGGTCAATTACTTTTTCATACAAAAAGTCATTTCGTTAAATTTATAATTTTTACGATATTAATGTTAATAATTTCCTTCTTTAATATAAGATTATGGTTTTCATTTAGCTATGTTTTTTATTTAGTAGTTATTTTGATGTTGATTTGGACTATTAATTTCGGGGTCACTGCCTCAGGCTCTCAAAGATGGATTAATTTATATTTTATCAATATTCAACCTTCTGAGTTAATGAAAATTTTTATCATTTTATGTTTGGCAAAATACTTTCATAGAAAACGTCTAGAAAATGTGAATTCATTTTATTCAATAATAGTATCAACTATAATTATATTTTTACCAATGAGTTTAGTAATTATTCAGCCTGATTTGGGAACATCAATATTAATTTCGATAAGTGGTATTTTAGTTATGTGGTTTGCAGGTTTAAATCACAAGTATTTTTTTTACTCTTTTTTAATGTCTCTCTTATCATTTCCTTTTATAATATCTTTTCTAAAACCCTATCAAAAATTGAGGGTATTAACTTTTTTAAATCCAGATAGAGATCCACTTGGTGCTGGTTA
The DNA here is from genome assembly GCA_902578775.1 of uncultured Pelagibacteraceae bacterium. Lineage (GTDB taxonomy): Bacteria > Pseudomonadota > Alphaproteobacteria > Pelagibacterales > Pelagibacteraceae > Pelagibacter. Next base: position 106,500 of record CACHEF010000003.1, on the reverse strand, counting down.
TCAAATTATTCAATCAAAAATTGCTGTTGGTTCTGGAGGATTATTTGGGAAAGGTTTTTTAAAGGGGACCCAAAGTTATCTAGAATTTTTGCCAGAAAAACATACAGATTTTATATTTACTCTTTTTTCAGAAGAATTTGGTTTTATAGGATCAGTCTTACTTTTATTATTATATGCAATTATAATTTATCGTGTGATCAAGATAGGTGCTATTTCTAGAAGTTATTTTGCAAAACTATTTTGCTATAGTTATGGAGCATCTTTATTTGTCTACATAATAATAAATATGAGTATGGTTTTGGGTTTATTACCTATTGTTGGCTCTCCATTACCAATAATGTCATATGGAGGCTCTTCAATGTTGGCTACAATGATTGGTTTCGGAATTGTTATGAGCGCAAAGATACACAGTAAGCAATCGATAGCCTAAGTATAATTTGTCGCTAAAAAAATTTAAAGAATAACAGTATACTTTCCAAATGTTAAATAATTCTAAAATAGGAATAGTAGGTGCAGGAATACAAGGAGTTTCAAATGCTTTATTTTTACAAAAAAAAGGATTTGAAGTAACTTTATTTGACAGAGACCAGCCTGGAAGTCCAGTAGCTTCTTATGGTAATGCTGGTCATTTTTCCCCATATGCATCTTTATCTTTAAATAGAACAGATGTTTTAGCTGATGTACCAGCAATGTTATTAAGTTCCACGGGTCCTCTAGCCCTTAAATGGAATTATGTGCCTAAAATGATACCATGGTTTTTTAAATTCATACTAAATACCTCAAAAAAAAAAATGATGCATACAGCAAAATACATGCATCAAATTTTAGATCTCGCATTACCGGCTTATGATGAATTATTCGAAGAAATAGAATTAGAAGGATTGGTTGAAAATAAAGGAATATTATATATTTGGAACGATAAAGATCTTAAAAGTAGAGAGCTCGAAATAAAAGTCAGAAATGAATTAGGTGTAAAACAACAATTGGTAAATAAAAAGGAAATTCATGATTTAGAACCAAATATAAAGCCATTTTATCATGCTGGTGTTTATTACTCATATGCTAGACATGCTAGAAATCCAAAAAAGATTCTTCAAAAATTATTTGAACTTTTTTTAAAAAAAGGTGGAAAATTTGAAAAGTCAAATATTCAAGAAATTAAATTTGATAATGAAAAACCAATTTTTAAAACTAATATTGCCGAATATAAGTTTGACAAAATTGTTATTACATGTGGTGCATTTTCTAAAAAGTTGACGGACAATCTTGGAGAAAAAATTCCTTTAGATACTGAAAGGGGATATCATGTACATTTTAAAAATTGCGATCACTTACTCTCAAGACCAGTAATTTTCTCGAATAGAGGGTTTGGTATTACACCGATGGAGCAGGGTTTAAGAGTGGTTGGAACAGTTGAGTTTGGAGGTTTAGAAAATCCTTTATCAAAATCAAGAATTAAAAATCTTATCAATAATGCAAAATATATGCTGGGAGATTTACCTGAACACGAAGATGAATGGTTGGGGTTTAGACCCACCCTGCCAGATTTTTTACCTGTAATGGGTCCTTCAAAAAATTACAAAAATGTATTTTATTGCTTTGGGCATCATCATTTGGGCTGGACTCTTGGTCCAATTTCAGGGAAGATCGTTTCAGGAATGATTGCTGAAGAAAACACTAATTTAGATATAGATCCTTATAGTTCAGCAAGATTTAACTAATACATGCAAAATACCAAAGCTTATATAATGTTGGTTTGTGCAACATTATTTTGGTCTGGTAACTTCATAGTTGGAAAATTTGCTTTCTTAGAAAATATTCCTCCATTGTCATTAGTTTTTTATAGATGGTCGCTCGTGTGGCTTATATTACTTCCTTTTACTTTTAAAGAAATATTAAAACATAAAGATATAATTTTAAATAATTTACCCATATTATTTTTTTTAGGTTTCACAAGTGTTGGTTTGTTTAATTCTTTTACCTATTTATCTTTAATCCATACTCAAGTTATTAATTCAACTCTTTTCAATACAGCAATTCCAGCAGTAATAATTTTATTGTGTTTTTTATTTAAAATTGAAAAAACAAATAAATTTCAAATTTTAGGGCTAATTATTTCAGTATTAGGAATTTTATCAATTGTAACCAAACTTGATATTAAGATTTTTCTTTCATTAGATTTTAATAAAGGTGATATTATAATGATAGGAGGAGTTATTACTTGGGGTATATACTCAACTCTTTTAAAGAAAAAAAAATTTACACTACCTCTTCTCTCATTAGTTCATGTTATATGTACTTTTGGATTAATTTGTGTATTTCCACAGTTCTATTATGAATTTTCACAAGGACAATTTATAGAATTTAATACTAATTTATTTTATATTCTTATTTTTCTAGCTTTATTTCCTAGCATAGGATCTTATTATTGTTGGGCAGGAGCTGTTTCTATTATTGGAGCTAACAGAGCTGGAATTTTTTTATCTTTGATACCTTTATTTAGTACGATAATGGCAATATCCTTCTATAAAGAACAGTTTCAATTTTTTCACTTGATTGGAGCAATTTTAATTGTATCAGGTTTGTTTTTATCAAATAAGGAAATTAAAAATGCTTAAAGTTGCAATATTAGACGATTATCAAAATGTTTCTCATCAATTTGTAGATCTTGAAAAACTTTCAGGAAAATATGAAATTAAAATTTTTAGCGAACCATTTGAGGATGAAGATGATACAATAAATAAATTGAGTGATTTCGAAGCTTTACTTGTCATGAGAGAAAGGACACCAATTACAAAAAATATAATAGAAAATTTAAATAAATTAAAATTTATTATTACCAGTGGATTAAAAAATAATTCTATTGATTTAATTGCTGCAAAAAAAAGAAAGATTATTGTTAGTGGAACAGAGAGTAATCTTAACCCAACTCCAGAATTAACTTGGGCTCTAATTCTTGGATTAGCCAGAAATATCAAAGAAGAGATAGATAATATGTATCAAGGTTATTGGCAAACAACAGTTGGTGTTGAACTAAAAGGAAAAATTCTTGGACTTATTGGGCTTGGAAAAGTAGGTTCACAAGTAGCCAAGATAGGAAAAGCTTTTGGTATGCAAGTTATGGCTTGGAGTGAAAATTTAGATCTAAATAAATGTAAAGAGTTAGACGTCTTACCTTGCACTAAAGAAGATTTAATTTCAAACTCAGATTTTTTGTCTATCCATGTTCAAGGAGGAGAAAGATATAAAAATTGTATTTCCTTGAAGGAATTAGACAAAATGAAAAAAACGGCTTTTATTATCAATACTTCTCGTGGACCAATTATAAATGAAGATGATCTGATTATTGCCTTATCAACAAATATTATCGCTGGGGCTGGGATCGATGTATATGAAAAAGAGCCATTACCAGAAAATAATAAATTAAGATTTTTACCTAATGCTTTATTAACACCCCACTTAGGATATGTGACAGCAGAAAATTATAATGTGTATTACAGTCAAATGATAGAGTCACTTGAAGCTTGTGCCAAAGGTAAGCCAATTCGTGTAATAGAATAATTATGGATTTATCAGTTGTAAATCACGAGGATTATTTTGCAAAAATTGGTGATGATCATAAATTTCCAATTGATAAATTTGGAGAAATTGCAAACTATCTAAAAAAAAAAAAGATAGTTGAAAAATTTTATAAACCATATGCATGCTCTGATGAGACTTTAAAAAGAGTTCATTCAGAAGGTTATATCAAACATATTAAAGATAAAACGCTAGATCAAAGAGCTGTGAAAAAAATCGGTTTTCCATTAGTAGATAGTGTAGTTAGAAGATCTTTAGTTGCAACTGGTGGAACAGTTCTTGCAGCAAAGCTTGCAATTAAAAACGGTGTTGCATGTAATACTGCTGGGGGTAGTCATCACGCTAATTTTGATAGTGGAGCGGGTTATTGCGTATTTAATGATGTTGCTGTGGCTGCTCAATATTTACTAGATCGAGGTCTAGCTGGAAGAATATTAATTATTGATTTAGATGTACATCAAGGTAATGGAAGTGCGGATATATTTAAAGGTAATAATAATGTATTTACTTTTAGCATGCACTCAAAATCAAATTATCCAGCAAAAAAATCAATTAGTGACTGTGATGTAGAACTCGAAAACGATACAGAAGATAAAGAATATTTAAGAATACTTAAATTTTATTTAAGTCAATTAAATGAGGAAAATTTTGATTTTGTTTTTTATGTTGCAGGTGTTGATATTCATTTTAATGATAGATTGGGAAAATTGAAAATTTCTGATGAGGGAATAAAAAAAAGAGATGAAATTGTGACAGAAAATTTTTTTTCAAAAGGTATCCCACTTTGTGGGGTTTTAGGAGGTGGTTACAATAAAGATTTTAATAAACTTGTTGAATTACATTCTATTTTACATCAATCGTGTGCTAAATTATTAAGATAAATGAGAAAAAAAAATTTAAATCTTACCGCTGAACAAAAATTAGTAATGTTTGAAGACGGAACAGAACCACCAGGTTCAAGTGAGTTAAATAATGAAAAAAGAGATGGAACCTATCATTGTGCTAATTGTGGAATAAAATTATTTGAGTCCAATACAAAGTATGAAAGTGGATCAGGTTGGCCTTCATTTTATAAGTCTTTACCAGATGTTTTTGAAACCAAAACAGATCACTTATTAGGTTATGCTCGTACAGAATATCATTGTAAAAATTGTAATGCCCACCATGGTCATATATTTGATGATGGACCACAGCCAACAGGTAAAAGATATTGTAATAATGGTATTTGTTTATCTTTTAAACCAAAATAATTATTTTAATATTTCTAGTAATTTATTTTCTTTTTCTAGAGCGCGTGCATCGTCGTAACCACCAATGTGTTGATCGTCAAAAAATATTTGAGGTATTGTTCTTTTTCCGTTAGCTTTTTTTATCATTTCATCCATTGCGCCATCTACTTTTGCAATATCTATTTCATCGAATGTTACGTTATTTCTCTTAAATAATCTTTTAGCAGCTTCACAATAATTACAAAGAGGACCTGTATAAATTGTAACTTTTTTCATTTTTTATAAATAATCACCTTTTTTAATTTTACTAGTTATTTCTTTTCTAGAGTATTCAAACTTTTTTCTATGCTTAATACTTTTTTGATTTACCCTTTTTCTCCATAATCTAAATGAACTCGGTTTAAGCGATCTTCTCATTATTTTGATTACATCAGACTCTGTATGGCCAGTTTTTTTTTCAATTTCTTCAAAGGTTATACGGTCAGCCCAAGCAGCCCAGATGACCCAATCTGGATCCTCAGTATTTGGCTCAGGGTTTTTGACCTTTGTAACAGGCCTGTGACCTTTTTTTTTCATAAATCCTTTATATTTGAAAAAAATAGATAATGCATTTATTTGAGGATATGCTATATTCATCCAGATAGTCCTTCTTAGCCATCTTTAGCTCCCGGTTTTTAAGGACTATCTTCAATTTTCTATTTTCACAAAAACTTTGCAATTCTTAAAATAAGATTATTTGTTTTTTTTGTGATGTGGAAAAAAACCATAGGTCTTTACTTGAAAAGCAAAAATATCAATAAGGGACATTTTCACTAAAATTATCTACTGTATTAGAAGTCAGTAAAATATAAGAAATTCAAAGAAATTACTTTTCGTTTCTTCTATTATTTTAGCAAACAATTATTTTTAGCAATATGATAGGAAATTATTTAAAGTGATTGAGCTTTTGAATCGAGATTTTTAAAAAAATTGAGTCTTATTTACTTTGCCCCTGAAAACATTAAACTTATGGTTGAAATACATTATAATTAAATCAAAAGCCTAAAAGCTAGGTAAATAGCTAATTATTATGTTGTATTTCTGCAACATAAGTCAAATAAATTTTAAATCAGCAATTATTTATTTAATTTTTAAGTCTTAGAATATAAAAGATATAAACTTAATTATATATATATAAATAAAGGAAAATAATATGAAAAAACTTTTAATAACTACGTTCATAGCATGTATTTATAGTTTTACTTCCTATGCTGGTGTGAATATAGGTATTTCTGGTCAAGCTGGTCTTTTTGTAGCAACCGGTAATGAAAAACATTCGGACGCTACTCAATCAGCTTCAGCTGGGAATTATAAGGTATCAGATACTGAAATGGGTGAAGTAGGTTATGCATCTGTTTTCGTTGAAGCAATGATACAAGATAGATTCATGATCGGAATGGATTATGTACCTAGCGCATTATCAACAGACACTGTAGAGTCAGTAAGAAAAGATAAAACTTCTTCTGCAACTGCATCAAGTGTAGAAAACAAAATCCAAGTTGACTTTGAGGATCTAACAACTTTATATGTTGGACTTATGGTAACTGAAAATGCTTATGTAAAAGCTGGAATGGTAACAGTAGACGTAATTACTAACGAGTCATTAGGAACAGGTGGTTCATATGGTAATACGGATTTAGATGGTACTGCTATAGGTATTGGTTACAACAAAACTATGGACAACGGTGTATTTTACAGATTAGAGGGAAATTACATGAATTTTGATGGAACATCTCTAACTCAAGGTGATATGACTGTAACACTTAAAAATTTAGATGGTGTAACAGGTAAAGTATCTATCGGTAAAGCATTCTAATAACTAAAGATATTAAATTTAAAAAGCCCCTCTAATTAGAGGGGCTTTTTTTTTGCCTAAACTATTTAAGTTTTGTTGATATAGTGAGTAAAATGAAATTAGGTTTTATAGGAACAGGCAAAATAGCATCATCTGTAATTAATGGAATTTGCAATTCTTCAATAAAATATAATAAAATAATAATATCATCAAGAAATAACAAATTATCAAAAAAATTAAAAATAAAATTCAAAAAAATCTCTATTGAAAAAAGTAATCAAAAAATTGTAGATAAATGTAATTGGATTTTTTTAGCAGTTACACCAACAGTAGGAATGAAGATAATTAAAGAACTTAATTTTAGGTCAAACCAAACAATAATAAGTTTTATTTCAACTATTACGATACCACAATTAAAAAGAATGATCAGAGTAAATTCTGATATTGTAAGAGCTATACCTTTACCACCAATATCTTTAAAAAAAGGACCTATTCCAATTTGTCCTCCTAACAAAAAAGTTAAAAATTTTTTTGATAAAATTGGCTCAACAATTGAGATCAAAAATGAAAAATTATCAATAAATTTTTGGTCGACTTCAGGGATCATGGCCTCTTATTATGAATTTTTAAAAGTGATGAGTGATTGGTTGGTCAAGAAAAAAATAAAAAGATCAGATGCTCAAAGATATATAACTTCATTATTTTTAGCTTTATCAGAAGATGCAGTTTTTAATTCAAAAGTTGACTTAAGATATTTAGTAAAAGAATCTCAAACAACACGTGGATTGAATGAACAAGGTTTAAAGGAAATGAGAAAAAAGGGTGTATATAAATCTTTAACAAAGACTTTAAATAGTATTTATAAAAGATTAGATAAATAAAGTGTCAAAGATCATTCTAGAAATTAATAATTTATCAAAATATTTTGGGGGATTGGCTGCAGTTTCAAATTGCTCACTAAAAGTTAAACAAGGAACTATAACAGGTATTATTGGACCTAATGGATCTGGAAAAACAACATTATTTAATTTAATTGCAGGAAATTTAAAGTCATCAGCAGGTAATGTCTTGTTTAATAATGAAAATATTACTGATGTTCCCTCCTATGAGTTATTTTCAAAAGGATTACTTAGAACTTTTCAAATAGCTCATGAATTTACTAATTTATCAGTTTTAGAGAATTTGATGATGGTTCCAGGTAACCAATCTGGTGAAAAACTAATGAATGCTCTATTAAAACCTTCATTAGTTGCAAAGGAGGAAATTCAAATTAAAGAAAAGGCTATGGAGGTAATAGATTTTCTAAATTTAAGTCATTTAAAAAATGAATTAGCTGGAAATTTATCAGGTGGACAAAAAAAATTGTTAGAACTTGGTCGAACAATGATGGTTGATGCAAAATTAGTTTTGTTGGATGAGGTTGGTGCAGGTGTTAACAGAACTTTATTAAAAGATCTTGGAACAGCTATAGAAAAGCTTAATAAAGAAAAAGGCTATACATTTTGTATGATTGAGCATGATATGGATTTTATCGGAAGATTGTGTGATCCAGTTATTGTTATGGCTGAGGGGTCCGTTCTTTTTGAAGGATCAGTTGAAGATGCAAAAAAAGATGAAAAAGTAATTGAAAGTTATTTAGGCAGAGGTTCAAAATTGAAGGATAACTAATTATGGCATTTTTTGAAGGTAGCAATATGACTGGTGGATATGGAAATGGTCCAGATATAATTAATGCATGTTCTGTAAATGTTGATAGAGGAGAGATAGTTTCAATTCTCGGACCTAATGGTGCAGGAAAATCTACAGCAATGAAGGCAATGTTAGGTTTACTAAATTTGAAATCAGGATCAGTAACCATCAATGGGAAAAATATTACAAACCTTTCACCTCAAGACAGAGTAAAAGAGGGAATTTCATTTGTACCACAAAATAAAAATGTTTTTGCGGGAATGACAGTTGAGGAAAATTTAGAAATGGGAGCTTTCTTAATTAATAAAAATTATATGACAATCATTGATGAAATTTATGATTTATTTCCAATACTTAAAGAAAAAAGAAATCAGTTAGTTGGTGAATTATCGGGAGGACAAAGGCAACAAGTTGCTCTTGGTAGGGCATTAATGATCAAACCATCAGTTTTGATGCTAGATGAGCCAACAGCAGGTGTGTCACCAATAGTCATGGATGAATTATTTGATCATATAATTAAAGTTAAAAGAACTAATGTTGCTATTTTGATGGTTGAACAAAATGCAAAACAAGCATTGAATATTTCAGATAGAGGTTATGTACTTGTCACTGGTGAAAATCGATATTCTGGAACAGGAGAAGAATTATTAAACGATCCAAGAGTAAGAAGCTCTTTTTTAGGTGGATAATATGGATTTTATTAACGCAATTATACTTTTATTAAATTATATTTTTGTTCCAGCATTAGCATATGGATCTCAATTGGCACTTGGAGCAATTTTTGTAACTCTAATTTATGGAATTTTACGATTTGCAAACTTTGCAACAGGAGACATGATGTCTTTTGGGACTATGTTTACAATTTTATTTACATGGTATTTTCAATCTGTTGGCATTGGTCTTGGAATATTACCTACAGCATTGTTAGCAATTCCATTCGCAGTATTTTTTATGATTGGATATATGCTTTTAATAGATAAATTTGTTTTCAAATATTATAGAGCAAATAAAAGTCCACCAGTTCAATTAGCAATGGTTAGTATTGGTGTGATGTTTGTTACTCAAGCTGTAGTTAGAATAATAATAGGCCCTTCTGATCGAAGATTCTTTGATGGTGAAAAGTTTTTAATTAAAGCAGGTGAGTTTAAAGAAATTACAGGTTTGAATGAAGGATTAGCAATTAAATCTACACAAGTTATTACAATTTTTGTGACCATAATTCTTGTCTCTGCTCTTTTTTGGTTTTTAAATAAAACAAAAACTGGAAAAAGTATGCGAGCTTATTCTGATAATGAGGATTTGGCGTTACTTTCAGGAATCGATCCAAAAAAAATAGTAATTATTACATGGATTATAGCAGGAATCTTAGCAACTATAGGGGGAGCTCTTTACGGTTTAGATAAAAGTTTTAAACCATTTACCTACTTTAATAATATGTTGCCAATATTTGCTGCAGCAATCGTTGGTGGAATAGGAAATCCTTTTGGTGCTTTTTTGGGAGGTTATGTAATTGCTTTTTCAGAAATACTTTTAACATATGCTTATAAGAAATTTTTTATGTACGTTTTACCTCAAAGTATGGAACCAGATGGTTTAATTCAATTACTTTCAACTGATTATAAATTTGCAGTATCATTCTCTATATTGGTTATTGTATTGTTATACCGACCATCCGGAATATTTAAAGGCAAGGTATTGTGAGAAAAAATTTAAACGTGATTGCTGCCTACAGTATTATGATGGGATTGATCATTCTTGTAGGAATATTTCAATCTTGGAACATTGCTTTATCGATATTTAATCTTTGCCTTATTTCAGCAGTAATGACAATGGGTGCCAATATTCAATGGGGCTATGCTGGCCTTATTAATTTTGGAATAATGGGCTATACAGCGTTGGGTGGTTTAGCAGCAGTTTTAATTTCTGTGAATCCAGTTCAGGAGGCCTGGAGTGCAGGAGGTTTAAATATTTTGTTAAGTCTATTCTTGATCATTGGGATGGTATTAGCTGTTAGATATGTTTTAAAAAAATATGAAAAATCTAAGAATAGAACTTACGTTATTGCTACAATTATTATCCTTGGAATTATCATAATAAGATTTGTATCTGAGCCTGGCATTGAAGCAATTGAGGAAGTAGATCCTGCAAAAACTGGTTTTTTAGGGGGTTTCGGTCTACCAATTATTTTTTCTTGGATTGTGGGAGCTGTATTCGCTGGTGGTTTAGCATTTATTATAGGTAAAGTTGCTTTAGGTTTGAGAGCAGATTATTTAGCAATAGCTACTTTATTAATTTCTGAAATTGTTATTGCAATTATCAAACATGAAGACTGGCTTACAAGAGGTGTAAAGAACGTGATAGGACTAAAGCGTCCTGCACCTTACGAGGTAAACTTACAACAAACAGACTGGTTTATTAATTTAGTTGAAAAGTTTAATTCTGGTAAATTAAGCTTGATTTCAGATTTGACAGACAGACAATCTGCTCTAAATCAGTTAGTAATCGAAGGATCATCAGTTTTCGTAAAACTTTGTTACTCAGGATTATTTTTAGTCGTTGTGATTATACTATTAATTTTGACTCAGAAAGCTCTTTACTCTCCTTGGGGAAGAATGATGAGAGCTATAAGAGACAATGAGGAGGCAGCAAATGCAATGGGAAAAAATGTTGTTAAACAACATCTATTAATATTTGTTTTAGGTTCAGCAATAGTTGGAATAGCAGGAGCAATGCTTGTAACTCAAGATGGATTGTTTACTCCAGGTAGTTATAGACCAATGAGATATACTTTTTTAATTTGGGTAATGGTAATTGTTGGCGGAAGTGGGAATAACTTTGGAGCAATCCTTGGAGGTTTTGTAGTTTGGTTCTTATGGATTGAGTCTGCACCAATAGGATTATATTTAGTAAATTTAACAACCGCAGGTTTAGACGATACTCATTTTTTAAAAGTTCATTTAATTGAAAGTGTACCATATTTTAGATTTTTAATGATGGGCGCAGGTCTATTATTAATTATGAGATACAGACCAAAAGGTATACTTCCTGAAAAAATAGAAATAAAATAAGTTTATGAAATATATTATTACAGGTGCTGCTATAGCTTGGGCTTTGTATATGGCAGATAAGTATTTATTTTTTTAAAAAAACCCCCAACATCAAAGATGTCAGGGGTTTAATTCTTTTAAGATAAAAAATTATCTTTGTTTTTTAGTTTTGAATTTTCCACCTTTAACTTCTTGTTCTAAGAAAGAACCTTCAGCTTCACCGACGCTAGTAAATGTAACTCCAGTTGCACCTTCATAGTCAACTTTCTTACCTTTCGCTAGTAAATCTAAACCTTTTTTAAGCTGGCCCGGGTAAATTTTAGTTCCAGGACCGTTAGCAACATCCATTACATTTTTTGCAATAGACGCTCTATCAGCTGAGTTACCTGCTTGCATTGCTAAAACAATCAACGCAGCAGCATCGTAAGACTCACCAGTGTATGGACCTGAACTGTCAATTCCAGCTGCACTTGCTACTTTAGCAAATACACCCGAACCTTTACCAGTTGATCCAGGCATTGAACCAAAAGATTTACTTAAATCTTTTCCAAAAGCATCAACTAAAGATTGACCGATCATACCATCTGATAAAATAAATCTATCAAATGCGCCTGAATCCAATGAGGCTTGGATAATTCCTTTTCCACCTTGGTCTAGGTAACCGATCACAGCAACAGCGTCACCACCTGCAGAAGCGAGAGTTGCTACTTCAGAAGAATAGTCTGCTTTTCCATCTTCATGAGCATTAACAGTTGTTACTTTAATCCCGTGAGCTTCAACAGCTGCTTTATAAACATCTGCTAAACCTTTTCCATAGTCATTATTTGTATAAGTGATTGCAACACTTTTAACTTTTCTATCTTTAGTAATATCAGCTAAAATTTGACCACCTCTTGCATCAGACGGAGCAGTTCTAAAGAAATATCCATTATCATCTAAAGTTGTTAAACCTGGAGAAGTAGCTGATGGTGAAATCATTACTACACCATTTGGCACAGCAACATTTGATGCTATAGCACCAGTTACACCTGAACAGTCTGCTCCCATAATAGCCGCTACACCTTGTGAAATTACACCTTCAGCTGCTGCTGTTGCTGCTGCTGAATCCACACAAGTTGAGTCTGCTCTTATTGCCTCAATTTTTTTTCCACCTAATAAAGAACCTGAGTCAGAAGCTTCTTTAAAAGCTAGCTCTGCTGAGGCCGCCATAGCTGGAGTAAGTGATTCAATGGGACCAGTAAAACCTAATATGATTCCCATTTTAATATCTGCCATTACTTTTGTTCCAAAAATTGAAACAAACATAAATGCAGCGATAAATAGTTTTTTCATTATCTTCCTCTTTATTGTTAACAATTTATAAAAGATAAATTAAAGCCTATTTAAATAATTTTTCAATAAGCAAATTATTCTATTTTATGTAGTAAAAAAACAGAGGATATCACAATAATACCACCTAATATGAACATCAATGTAGGGACTTCACCAAAAGTTAAGTAAGAAAGGATTATTCCAAATATGGGGAATAAAGAATAAAAAGGAAATATTTCACCTACAGTATAAAACTTGTAGAGATAAAACATTAATAAATGGGCACATAAAGAGACTATTATTGCCTGATAAGAAATTAAAATCCAAGAGTTTATATTTATTTGTTCGATGTTTTTGTAAATGTTTCCCTCAAATATCATAGATAAGATTAATAAGATAGAAAAACCAAAAATTCCTGTACTAGCATTTATCATACTAGTTGGTAACTCTTTAAGTTGTCTAGAATAAACTTGAGCTAAACCAAAAAAAAGTGCCATTAAACTTGCAAAAAATAATCCTAAATAATTTTCATTAAGTTTTGGGTCAAAGAAAATAATCAATATCCCAATAAATGAAGCTAAAATTAAAAACCACTTGTTATTACTAATATTTTCGTTAAGGATTAATGCACTTGATACGATACCAAAAGGTATTGCAAGTTGAGATCCTAAGATAATAGGTGAAATAATTGAGGAATGGTATAAGGATAAATTCATAAATACGTAGACCAATACCCCCATTGAAATAGAAAAAATTAAAAGAGGTTTAAAAAATTTTTTATTTGGTATTCGAAATCTCCAAAAAGGGATTAAAATAAGGAAAACTAAAAACATTCTTAATGAAGCCATCAAGATTGGAGGTACTGAATTATTTAAAGCTAATTTTGCTACTGGGAATGCACTTCCATGAGCAATCATAATAAAGATTAAGATTAATAAATGTTTTAATGGCAATTATTTTTTATTAAAAGTACTGTTTGAATGTTTCATTGATAGACAATACTCCATAATCATTTAGTCCTCCAATAATAAGTTGTAATGCTACCAATAAAATAAATCCTAGACCAACATAAACTATCCATAAATGTTTTTGTATGTAATGCGCTAAATATGTTGCTAAAGCTCCTGTCAACACAACCGATAACATTAAACCAAATATCATAAATCCAAAGTATCCTTTTGCAGCAGCCACAACACCAATTACATTATCAAAACTTATCATGATATCTGCAAATAAAACTTTACCAATACTATTTATATATGAAGGCTCCTTAGCCTTTTTTGTTTGAGATCTTACTTTTTTAATATCTACTAAGTCTTTTCTTAAATCATTAACTATCCAAATTAATAAAATACCACCTAAAATTTTAATAAAATAAAATTCAAATAAATATGTAGCAAATATTGCAAAAAAAATTTTGAAAACAAATGCACCTATTACTCCCCATAGAATAATTTGTTTTCTATTTTTGGGAACAAAATTTGCAGCTATGGAACCAACTATCACAGCATTATCGGCAGTAAGAATAATTGTGATAAAGATAATTTTTGTTAAAATTACAAGTTCTTCAATCAAAGTAACAACTTATAATAAATTAATTGAGTAAATTCAATTTATTCAATTTTTTATTACAGATTTGGTCTCAAACGTCTGAAAAAAATTAGTATTTTGAAACTTTTTCTCCAGCTATAATCGCTTTTAGATCATCATATTCTTTACAATCACAACCTTTCAAAACCTCTAATCTTTCAACTGCAAGATTGTGTCTTTTTGTTGCTACATAAAGTTCACCTAGATATTCGTTAATACCGATATGGTATGGATTGATAGCTAACCCTTGAAGATAATATTTTTCTCCATTTTCAAAATCACCAAGTTTTCTCGTAGTAAAACCTAAATAATTTAAAGTGTCAGCTTTATTTGGGAATTTTTTGTTAGATTGCAAAAGTAATTTTTGAGCCTTTTCATATCTCTTTTTTGCTTTTTTTAGTTTATCTTTTTCTTCAAATTTTTTTGCAGCTACAATATGAGATACAGCCATATCGTATTGTGTTTTAGTTTTAGAAGAACCACTATCGCTTGAACCAGCTGCATATGAATTTGTGATTAAGCCTGTTGTTAGAATTAGTGTTGCAAGTATTTTTTTTATAATCATAAAAATTTTTTTAAATTAGTTAGTTTTTTTAATATAAGTCCATTTTTAAGCAAATTATCTTTTATAGATTTAGCAGTAGCTAATGAACTAATGTTATCTCCATGTATGCACACGGAGTCGATTTCACAAGGTATTTGCTTTCCAGTGTGACAATTAAGCGACTGATTTTTAATCATATTTAATACGTGTTTTTTCGCAATTTCAGGATCTGTTATTAAAGCATTAGATTTTTTTCTAGAAACTAAATTTCCGTCATCCTCATAATTTCTATCTGCAAATATTTCACAGGCTATTTTCATATTTAATTTTTTTGCTGCCTGTTCCATCTTAGAACCAGTTGGAACAAGATATATCAAATCTTTGCTTATTTCATTTATGGTTTCTGCAATAATAGTTGCTAGCTCAATATCCTCACAGGCCATATTATTCAAAGCCCCATGTGGCTTAATATGACTTACTATCTCATCATGTTTTAATGCAATATTTTGCAAAATTTCATATTGATCTATAATAAGTTTTCTTATCTCTTCCTTTGTTAAGTTTATTCTAGATCTTCCAAAATTTTCTGGATCGTTAAATGATGGATGAGCACCAATACTTACTCCATTTTTTTTTGAAATTTTAATTGTTTGATGCATCGTTTCTTCATCACCTGCATGAAATCCACACGCAATATTTGCAGAATTTACAATTTCTAATAAATCAGGATCATATTTATTTGAATGATGTTTTGATTTTTCTCCTAGATCGCAATTTATATTAATTTCCATACTCATATTTGTTAAGTATAACATGTCATGATTAAAAATATATCAAATCTTGGTGATGCAGCTTTATACTGTGATTTTGGACAAGATATTAATAGAGAAATTAATTCATATGTGATTAAATATTTTAATAAACTTCAACAATTAAAAATAGACTGCATAAACAATATTACTCCTTCATATAATAAGCTAATTATATCCTTTGATTTAAAAAAAATTAAGTACAATGATTTAAAAAATTTAATAGAAAAAATTCAGATAGATAAAGATGAAACTCTTAATAAAAAAATTTTAGAAATACCTATTTGCTGTGAAGAACCTTATTCCTTAGACTTTTATAGACTTGAAGAAAAACTTAAATTAAGCAAAGAACAAATCCTTAAAAATTTTTTTAATAAAAAATATTTTTGCTACATGACTGGTTTTATCGCTGGTATGCCATTTTTGGGAGATTTGGATGAAAATATGAGAGTTCAAAGATTAGAAACACCAAGAGTCAAAGTACCTAAAGGATCTATAGGAATAACAGAACAATTTGCAAATATTTATACTTTTGAAAGTCCAGGAGGCTGGAACATTATTGGCAACACGCCAATGAAAGTTTTTGATAATTCAAAAGAAGATAAACCAAATTTGATTAATCCCGGAGATACAGTGATTTTTACAGAAATAAGCAAAAAAGAATATTCAAATTATGAGTAGTAATTATTTTAAAGTAATTCGTTCTGGAATAAATTCGACCTTTCAAGATAAAGGCAGATCAAACTTGTATCATTTAGGTATTCCATTTAGTGGAGCCATGGATAATAGAAATTATCTATTAGCAAATAAGCTTGCTGAAAATGATTTGAATAATCCTGTTATAGAATTTGCATACCAAGGTCCTCTTTTAAAATACATAGGAGACAAAATTAGATTTACAATAACTGGTGATGTCTCGTTTAAAATTAAATCAAAAACTTCTGAAATCGATGGAAATTGTTATGAAACATATGAGATAAATAATGAAGATGAGATAGATATATTGTCAACTAATAAATCAGTTTATGGTTATTTATCTTTAAGTGGAAAGTTTGATGTGGATTATCAATGGGGTAGTTGCTCAACGAACACGAAGTCTAACATCGGCGCAAATAATGGAAAAAAATTTCAAAATGGACAAATAATTAATATTTCTAAAATTAATAAAAATTTTAATAAAAAAAGAATTAATTATATAAATACAAAAATAGAAAAAATTAGAGTTATAAAAGGAACCAATTTTAATTATTTTTCAGAAATAGCTATAAACAATTTTTTTAAAAAAGAATTTAAAATTTCAAAATTATCTGACAGAATGGGCACAAGACTTGAAGGACCTAAATTAGAAAATATTAACAGTACGAATATTAAGTCGGAAGGTTTAATTAAAGGCGTTATTCAGGTCCCAGGTGATGGAAATCCAATCATAATGTTGTCAGATCATGGTACAATTGGTGGCTATCCTAAAATTGGGGTTGTAATAAGTGCGGATTATGATCGTTTAGTTCAATTACCATCTGGATCTAAAATAAAATTTCAACAAATTGATTTATCAGATGCAGAAACTCTTTTTAAGATGTATGAGATGGAAACTCAGAATTTATTAAATCAAATATAATGAATATAATTACAAAACTTCCAGGCCCATTATTAATTTTTTTAGGGGCATTAAGCTTAAGTTTTGGTGGACTTATTGTAAAATCATTTGAGGGAGCAACTTTATGGCAAATATTATTTTGGAGATCATTTTTTTTTACTCTTACAGTTTTAGCATTTCTAATAATCAGTTATAAAAAAGATACTTTTAAATCATTTTATGTGTCGGGTTTACCTGGGTTCCTAGGTGGAATAATTTTATCTATTGGATTCTGTGGATATGTTTTTGCCATGTATAATACTACTGTTGCTAATACAAACTTTATTATTTCACTTCAAATATTGTTTTTAGCTATTTTTGGATATTTTTTTTTAAAAGAAAAAATTAGTGTTATAACTCTGATTTCAATTTTTTTAGCAATGACAGGTGTTTTATTGATGGTTGGAAATTCACTTTCACCAGGTGAATTATCTGGAAATCTAGCAGCATTTTCAATGCCTATAGTTTTTGCAATTTTAATTATTATAATAAGAAAATATCCAAATGTAGATATGGTGCCAGCTCAATTTGTAGCTGGAGTATGTTCATGTTTAGTCGGATTTTTACTTTCAACTAAACTAATGATATCGCCTAGTGATATTTTTTTAGGTTTCTTAGCTGGTTTTTTTCAAGTCGGTTTTGGTTTTATATTTATTACAATTGGAGCAAGAACAACTCCTTCTGCTATAGTTGGCGTAATTATGTTGTCCGAATCTGTATTAGGCCCCATATGGGCTTTTTTATTTGTGAGTGAAAGACCATCATTCTTTGGAATAATGGGAGGGGCCATCATTCTGTTTGCAGTTTTATTACAGTTTTATTCACTTTTAAGAAAGAATAAAAAAAGTGTTTCTAATTGACATTCGTTCTTACTTGTAAGATTATTGATCTACGGGAGAGACTACAAATTATTGTAGCGCCGAAGGAGCAACTACCCAGGAATCTCTCAGGCAAAACGGACCGTAGCGTATTAACTCTGGAAAGAGATTAAATTCTCGCCGAAGGAGCAAAACTCTCAGGCAAATATACAGATGGGTACAAAGAGTTAATATGGAAATAAAAAAAACATCTTTAAATAAACTTCATCAAATTAACAAAGCCAAATTTGTGGAATTTGCTGGCTATGAAATGCCTATTCAGTATAGCAAAGGCATTATTGAAGAACATAAATTTACAAGATTGCACTCTGGGATATTTGACGTATCTCACATGGGCCAGTTATTTATATATGGTAACGAAAGTTTAACAGAGGAATTAGAAAAAATCTTTCCACTAGATTTAAAAAATCTAAAACAAAATAGCTCTAAGTATAGTTTTTTAATGAATGAGGATGCTGGAATCTACGATGATTTAATTATTACTAAAATTGAAGAAGGCTTTTTAATTATACTTAATGCTGCATGTAAAGATAAAGATTTTGAGATTTTATCAAATTTATTAGGTTCTAAATTTAAAATGAATTTAGATAACAATAGATCATTAATAGCAATACAAGGACCTAAGTCTGTTGAAATTTTAAACTCAATTATAAATGGAATAGATCAACTAAATTTTATGACAGGAAATTGGTTTGATTCTGATAATCAAAAATTATTTATAACAAGATCTGGTTATACAGGAGAAGATGGATTTGAAATTTCAATTTCTAACGATAAAGCTGAAAAATTTGTTGAAAATTTAATGGAAAAAGGAGCACAACTTATAGGACTTGGGGCAAGAGATACCTTGAGATTAGAAGCTGGATTATGTTTATATGGTCATGAATTAGATATTAATAAAACACCAGTTGAGGCAAATCTTAGATGGGCAATCTCAAAATCTAGATTATCAAATGGAGGATTTATTGGATCAAAAAAAATTATGGACCAAATGCGAGATGGATCAAGCCAATTAAGAGTAGGGATTAAACCTGAAGGAAGACTGATTGCTAGAGAAAAAACTAAAATATTTGATAATGAAGATAAACAAATTGGCGAGATAACTAGTGGAACGTTTGGACCAAGTGTAAAGGGTCCTATAGCGATGGGTTATGTTGATAAAGAATTTTCAAAAGTTGATACTAAAATTTTTCTAGAGGTAAGAGGAAAAAAACACCCAGCAAATATTTGTGCGTTACCGTTTTATAAAAAAAATTATGTGAAAGGATTAAATTAATGAGCGATGTAAAATTTTCAAAAGAACATGAGTGGATTACTTTAGAGGGAGATGTAGCCACCATAGGAATTACAAAACATGCAACAGAAATGCTTGGTGATATAGTTTTTGCAGAACTTCCCGAAAAAGGATCTAATGTTGAAAAAGATGGCACTGCAGGGGTAGTAGAGTCTACAAAAGCAGCTAGTGATGTATATACTCCAGTAAGTGGAGAGGTGGTAGATACTAATCAAGCAATAGTAGATGATCCTTCTAAAATTAACGAAGATCCAGAAGGTTCAGCATGGTTTTTCAAACTTAAAATGAAAGATCAGTCTGAAATGGATAGTCTTATGAACAAAGAAGAATATGACAAATTTGCAAAGGAGAGCGCTAGCTAATGTTACACAATTCTCAAAAAGATTTTTTAAAAAGACACATTGGACCTTCAGATGAAGATCAAAATAAAATGCTTAAGGAACTTAATTATAAATCACTAGATGATTTAATTAAAAGTACAGTTCCAGAGAAGATTCAATTGAAAGATAAATTAAATATTGGTGAGTCAAATTCAGAGTATGAAGCCTTAAGAAAATTAAAAGCAATTTCAAAAAAAAATCAAATTTACTCAAATTTTATTGGAATGGGTTACTATGGAACCTATACACCATATGTAATTCTAAGAAATATTTTAGAAAACCCAGGTTGGTATACCTCTTATACGCCCTATCAGCCCGAGGTGGCTCAAGGAAGATTGGAAATGCTACTTAATTTCCAACAAATGATAGTAGATTTTACAGGGATGGATATTGCAAATGCTTCTTTATTAGATGAAGGAACAGCGGCTGCAGAAGCTATGGGATTAAGTCATAGATTAAATAAAAAGGATAGTAATCTAGTTTTTGTCTCAGAAAATTGTCATCCACAAACAATTAATGTAATTCAAACAAGAGCAGAGCCAATGGGATTAAAGGTGCTTGTTGGTAATGAAGAGAAAGTGTTGGACCAATTAAAAGAGGATTTGGTTTGTGGTATATTGCAATATCCAGGAACTTTAGGAGATATAAAAGATCCAAGTGAAGCAATAAGTAAAATTCATAAAAAAAATGGTAAAGCAATATTAGCCTGTGATTTATTAGCTCTTGCTAAGTTAAAAACACCAAGAGAATTAGGAGCGGATATTGCTGTAGGAAGTTCTCAAAGATTTGGTATTCCAATGGGTTATGGTGGGCCTCATGCAGCATTTTTTGCAACTAAAGATGAATATAAAAGATCTATGCCAGGAAGAATTGTAGGGGTCTCTGTTGATAGACATGGAAATAAAGCATATAGATTGTCATTACAAACTAGGGAACAGCACATAAGAAGAGACAAAGCCACAAGTAATATTTGTACCGCCCAAGCTTTATTGGCAATCGTGTCAGCAGCATATGCTATTTATCACGGCCCAGAGGGTATCAAAACTATTGCAGAGAGAGTTTCACAATTAACTAAAAACTTTGCAGATAAATTAAAACAATCAGGATATGAGATTTATTCAGATCATTTTTTTGATACAGTTGCAATTGTAACTAAAGACAAAACTGATCAAATCTATAAAAATGCTCTAGACCAAAAAGTAAATATCAGAAAAGTAAATTCTGAAATGTTAGCAGTTTCTTTCGATGAAAAGAAAAATGTTTATAGAGTAAATCAATTATTAAAAATATTTAACGCGGCTGAGTCAATTAAAAAAGAAGACCCAACAGTTAGTTTACCTAATTTACCAAAAAATTTATTAAGAACTTCAAAATATTTAGAACATCCCGTTTTTAATTCATATCATTCTGAAACTGAGATGCTTAGATATTTAAAAAAATTAGAAGATAAAGATATAGCACTCAACAGAACTATGATTGCACTTGGGTCATGTACTATGAAATTAAACGCTACTGCAGAAATGATACCTATTTCATGGAGAGAATTAGCGGAGCCACATCCATTTGTGCCCATTGAACAGATGGAAGGCTATAGAGATTTATTTACTGATCTTAAAAATTGGCTAAGATCAATTACTGGTTTTTCTGGAGTTTCACTTCAACCAAACGCAGGTGCTCAAGGAGAGTATGCGGGATTAATGGTCATTAGAAAGTATCATTTAGATAGAGGTGATGAAAATAGAAAAATATGTTTAATACCAAGCTCAGCTCATGGAACAAATCCTGCTAGTGCACAAATGGTTGGAATGAAAGTTGTCGTTGTTGATTGTGACAAAGAAGGAAATGTTGATTTCGAGGATTTAAAGAAAAAAGCAGAATTGCATTCTGATAATCTTGGAGCCTTAATGGTTACATATCCATCAACGCATGGCGTATTTGAGGAAAAAATAACAGACATATGCGAGCTAATTCATAAACATGGAGGTCAAGTTTATATGGATGGTGCAAATTTAAATGCACTTGTAGGCATAGCAAGACCTGGAAATTTTGGTCCAGATGTATGTCATATTAATTTACACAAAACATTCTGTATTCCACATGGTGGAGGAGGACCTGGAATGGGGCCGATCGCATGTAAGAGACATTTACAAGTTTATTTGCCTAATCACCCAGTTGTTAAAGACTGTGGACCTGCCACTGGAATAGGAGCAGTTTCAGCAGCACCATGGGGAAGTTCAAGTATTTTATCAATTTCTTGGATGTATATTAAAATGATGGGGTCTGAAGGTTTAAAACTAGCTACTCAAGTAGCAATTTTAAATGCAAATTATATAGCTAATAGACTTAAAGATCACTTTCCAATTCTTTATAAGGGCTCAAACGGAAATGTGGCTCATGAATGTATAATTGATATTAGACCAATTAAAAGTGAAACAGGAATTACTGAAGAAGATATAGCTAAAAGACTGATAGATTATGGTTTTCACGCCCCAACTATGTCGTGGCCAGTAGCTGGTACAATTATGATTGAACCAACTGAAAGTGAAAGTTTATCTGAACTAGATAGATTTTGTGATACTTTAATTAGCATTAAATCAGAGATAGATATGATCAAGTTGGGTAAATTTGACAAAGCAGATAACCCAATCAAAAATGCTCCACATACTGATATGGAATTAGCTTCAGACAAATGGGAACATAAATACTCTAGAGAGCAAGCTGCGTATCCAGCAAAATTTTTAAAAGTAAACAAATTTTGGCCCCCAGTTGCAAGAGTAGACAATGTATATGGAGATAAAAATATTTTTTGTACTTGTCCAAGTATGGATGAGTTTAAAGAAGATGCAGCATAATCATTGATGAAAATTGCTGTTGTCGGGTCGGGAATTTCAGGATTGAGTGCAGCATATTATTTATCAAAAAAATACCATGTAGATCTTTTCGAGAAAGAGGATCATTTTGGTGGACACTCTCACACAATAGATTTGTTTTTTGATGAAAAAAAAGTTTCAGTAGATATTGGATTTATTGTTTTTAATTTTCAAACTTATCCTAATTTGATTAATTTTTTCAAGGAAAATGATATCAAAATTGAAAAAAGCAATATGTCTTTTTCAGTTTCAGTGGATAATACAAATTTTGAATACTGTGGAAAAGGATTAAGTGGAATTTTCTCTAATAAAAAAAATCTATTTAACATAGAATTCCTGATGATGTTTATCGATATAATTAAATTCTATAAAAAAAGCGATCAAGCAAATATATCGAATGATAAAATAACTCTAGGTGAATATTTAAAAATTAATAAATTATCTAAAACATTTATTGATTATCACATAATACCCATGGTATCTGCTATTTGGTCTATGTCTTCTTTAGAAGCAAGCAAGATGCCTTTTAGTTTTTTTCTGAGATTTTTTCAAAACCACGGTTTGTTTAAATTAAAAAATAGACCACAGTGGTATACTGTGACTAGTAGAAGCAGAACTTATGTAAATAAAATACTTTCCCAAATAAGCGGTGAACACTACAAAAATTACAAAGTAACAAAAGTTAAAAGAAAATCATCAGGACTAGATCTTTACTATGGTGGAGAAAATGAATTTTTTGATTATGATAAAGTGATATTAGCTACGCATGCTGATGAAGCCTTAAAGTTAATTGAAAATCCGACTGATGATGAGAAAAAAATTCTCTCAAATTTCAGCTACAAAGAAAATGTAGCTTATATACATACAGATCAGCGGGCTATGCCAAAAAACAAAAAAGCCTGGTCTTCATGGAATTCTTCAATAGATGACAAGAATCTAGAGAAAAATTCAATTACATACTGGTTAAATTTATTACAAAATTTAAAGTGTGATGAAAATATTTTTTTAACACTAAATCCTTACTTCAAAATTGATGAGAAAAAAATATTGAGAAAAGTAAAATTTACTCATCCTTATTATGATCAAAAAGCATTAGATGCTCAATCTGAGCTTGTAAAAATACAAGATCAAAAAGATTTACTTTTTTGTGGGAGTTATTTTGGTTACGGATTTCATGAAGATGGAATAAAATCATCTATTGAAATGCTAAAAAACCTGAATGACTAATTCTTGTATATATAATGGAAGTGTAATTCATAAAAGATTTAAGCCAAAAGAGCATTTTTTTAAATATAAAGTATTCTCTTTACTTATTGATCTGTCAGAACTTAATGAGCTCAATGATAAATTAAAATTTTTTTCTATAAATAAATTTAATCTGATCAGTTTCTATGAGAAAGACCATGGCGAGCGTGATGGCTCATCTCTTTTCAGTTGGGTAAAATTTAATTTACGTAATAACAATATAATTACTGAAAATATAAAAATAAAACTTTTATGCTATCCAAGAATATTAGGTTATGTTTTTAATCCACTGAGTATTTTTTTTATATATGATAAAAATGAAAATTTAATTTCTATTTTATATGAAGTTAAAAATACCTTCGGAGAACAACATACTTATGTATTCAAGATTGAAAGAGAAAATAAGTTAATAAAGAATAATTGTTCAAAAAAATTTCATGTATCACCATTTATTGAAATGAATTGTGATTATTTCTTTACGATATCAAACCCAGGAGAAAATCTATCAGTTAAAATAAATCAGTATGATCAAGAAGGAAAAATTCTTTTTGCATCTCAAGATGGAAGAAGATTTGATTTGACAAGTAAAAATTTAATGAATTCTTATATAAAACACCCCTTAATGACATTTAAAATAATTTCTGCGATACATTTTGAAGCGTTTAAATTATGGATTAAAGGAATTAAATTTGTGAAAAAAAAATTAAAAATTAAAAATAATATTACAGTAGAAAATTAATGTTTTTAGATAAAACAGCAGATAAGTTAGTTTTTAAATTTTTAAGTAAAATTAATTATGGATACCTTGAACTGACAACTGTTGATGGAAAGTTTTTAAAATTTGGTAATTCAAATGAGAAACTCAAAGCGAATATTATAATAAAAAAACCAAATTTTAACTATAATCTCATTAAAGGTGGCAGCATCGGATTTGCAGAGAGTTATATGAGAGGTGAATTTGAGACTGATAATTTATCAAATTTAATTGAACTAACTGCCAGAAATATTCAAGTGATATATAAGTTTTCAGGACTTCTTGATTTTCCAATAATAAATTTTTTAAGAAACAAAATAATAAAAAATACGAAAAACCAGAGTAAAAAAAATATTGCTAAACATTACGATTTAGGAAATGATTTTTTTTCTGTTTGGTTAGATGATACATTAACTTATTCTAGTGCTATATTTGATGGTAAATCAAAAAATCTTACAGAGGCTCAGAATAATAAATATCAAAAATTAATAGATCTAATTAGACCTAAAAATGGTGATAAAGTTTTAGAAATAGGATGTGGTTGGGGTGGTTTTGCTGAATATTTAGGCAAAAAATATGAAGTACAACTTGATTGTATAACAATATCAAAAAAACAATTTGAATTTGCTAAAGAAAGAATTTTTAAATGTGGTTTAAATGAAAAAGTTAATATTGAAATAAAGGATTATAGAGATCTTAAAGGCAAATACGACTCAGTAGCCTCAATAGAAATGATAGAGGCAGTTGGCCAAAATTATTTAAAAGGATATTTTAAAACTATAAAAAATAACCTTTCTGATGGTGGAAAAGCTGCTATTCAAGCAATTACAATAGATGATAGACTGTTTGACAGATATAAAAATAAGCAAGATTTTATACAAAAATACATTTTTCCAGGAGGTTTTTTACCAAATAAAAATAATATTAATCGGTATGTTTCTGAAAACGGATTAACTATTAATTCTTATGTTTCTTATGCAGATCATTATGCAAGCACTCTAGCTATATGGAGAAATGAGTTTTTAAAAAAATGGGATATAATAAAAAATCAAGGTTTCGACTTAACTTTCAAAAGAATGTGGGAGTTTTATCTATCCTATTGTGAGGCTGGTTTTAAATCAAAAAACATAGATCTAATACAATTTTCTATGCAAAATAAATAATAAACTATGGAGATTTTAATGCGTTATTTTAAAACCATGAAGTCAATTTCATTGATAATTTCATTATTCTTAATTACAAGTTGCTCAAATAATAGCTCTATGAAACCAGAAGATTTTAAAAATAAAGAACCAAGACTTATCATTGAAGAATATTTAGCTGGGAGTGTGAAAGCTTGGGGTGTTTTACAAAATAGATCCGGAAAAGTGACGAGGCAATTTTCTGCTGATTTGAATGGGACCTGGGATGGCAAAAATTTAATTCTTAAAGAAAAATTTAATTGGGATGATGGTGAAATTCAAAATAGAGAATGGACTATCACAAAAGTAGATGAACATAATTATGAAGGTACCGCAGGAGATGTTGTTGGAAAAGCAATAGGGTATTCTTATGGACCGGCTTTTAAATTTGAATATGTATTGTTAGTTCCAGTAAAAGGAAAAAATCTAAAAATAACTTTTGATGATTGGATTTTCAAACAAGATGACAAGGTTGCAATAAATAGAGCTACTATGACAAAGTTTGGCTTCAAAGTTGCTGAATTGACAGTTGTATTTGTTAAAGATTAATTTATTTAAAGAAAACTTTTCTCGAATTATATAGCTCTATAAGAATGATGACAGCAAATGGAGAGAATTGATAAATTACTCTATCTATTCCAGTTTTCAACATTAATACTAAATTAGCGTCTGTTATTAAATATATGCCACAAAAAATTATCACATTAAATAAAGCAAAGAAAATTATATAAAATAGCTTCTTTAATTTCTTTTTTAAAATGATCAACATCAACAAAAGAAATATCCCAATTAATATTAAATAATTTGATAAAAGAGTAATTGATAAAAATTTTATGATTATGATAATTCTCTCTAAAGAAATTTTTTCGATCATTGTAATAATATTAGTTTGCTCAAACCCTGCATGATAAACTCCATCTGGATTTAGATTATAATAATCAAAAATTAAAAATCTTAAAAAAATTGTTCCTAAAAAAAACACAAAAATATAAAATTTTTTTTTTGGTGTTAAATTAAAAAAGAAAATTAAAGTTAAAATTAAAGAAAGAGAAAATACGAAACCCTCATGTTTAATCCATACTAATAAATTACAAATTAGCAAAATAGATATTATATTTAGGTTTTCTAACTTGGCTTCATTTTTTGATAAACTGTATAAAAAGTGCATGGCAATTGATATTAGTGAAAATACTAATATTTCTTGATTGCCAGAAAACATACTCCAATTTGCTTGATAAGTATGATCATAAGAAATTAAAATTAATGTAATAAAAAAAATAAATTTATAAAAGTTAGAAAATTTGAAATTATTAATTAATAAAAGTAATGAAGAGAGATAAAAAAAGACATAAAAAAGTCTTCCTGAATATTCATGTTCAAGAAAACTCACTTTCCAAAAAAAAGACCAAGAAAGACTGCCTAAATATGGATACCATGGATTTTCTAAACTTGATAAGTTTGTAATAGTGTTTCCATTATAAAAATTTAGAGTTTTATATATCCAAAACTTTTGTGCATCCCAACCGATAACAAGATTGTTTGAAACCTCCAAAAAAATTATAGTTGAAGTGATAAACAACAAAATGAAATAAAAAAAATTATCTTTAGATGAAATATAGAGGGATTTAAATCTATAAATATAAATTGCTATTAAAGAAAATAAATACAAAAAATAGCTAGAAATAATTATATAAAGATCTAGATTAAAAAAAGAGATCAATAAGATAAAATTTAAAAATACTATAGAATTTAGAGCGATATTTTCAGGGAGTGATAATTTATAAAATTTAAAAAACTCTTTATTTAAAGCACATACGTTAAATGAGAGTAAAAAATAAATAATAAAAAATTGTGTTAATATAAAAAAAATTTCAATCATTTTTCTTTTCTATAAAAAAGCATTTGTTTTCAGTTTGCTCAATAATATTATATTTTTTGTAATCTATTTTATCTTTATTATTTAGAATTATTATTTGATCGTTATTTATTTTTGCATTTACATTAAAAAAAACCCAATATTCTTTTTTCCCATTAAAATTATTTATTATTTTTGGTATTTCATCTTTATTGAATCTTTTTGAATATTTATTTTTTATATGGAATAAAAAACCATGAGATGAACCTTTGCAATAACCAGAAAAAAAAGTTTTTTTATATGCATCTGTAGCTCTTGCGTAATAATCTTTATTTAATAAATTATATAAATTTTTAAAGACTTTAAATTCTTGAGTAAAAACGAAAAAAATAATTAAAATTAAAACAATATTTAAAAAATTTTTATGATTAATTTTTTTAGACTTTTTTTTATTAGTTAAAATATCAGACAAAGACATGTGAATCAAAATAAATTATAATAAACAATACAATAAATTGCACGAAAGCCATCTCTCCATGTAATTTTTTTGCCTTCGGAATATTTTCTGCCAAAATATTTAATACCAACTTCATAAACCCTAATATCTTTTTTTGATATTTTTGCAGTAACTTCTGGTTCAAATCCAAATCTATTTTCTTTTAAATTTATATCTTTTAATACCTCTGATCTAAACGTTTTATAACAACATTCCATGTCTGTTAAATTTAAATTGGTAAACATATTTGATAGCAGAGTTAAAAATTTATTACCAAGCGAGTGCCAAAAAAATAGTACTCTTTTTTGATCTGATCCTATAAATCTTGAACCATAAACAACATCTGCATTATCATCTATAATTGGCCTTACCAATTTTTCGTAATCATTTGGATCATATTCTAAATCAGCGTCTTGAATTAAAATTATATCTCCTGTCGCTTTTTCAATACCCTTTTTTATGCAAAAACCTTTTCCATAATTTTTCTCATTAATAGTTAGATAGCTAATCTTATCTTTTAAATTATTTAAAATTTCAGTAGTTCCATCAGTTGAGCAGTCATCAATTACAATAATCTCTTTATTAAAATTTTTCTGATTATTTATTTTGTCAATTATTTTCTCAATAGTTGAGTTTTCATTATAGCAAGGAATGATTATGCTTAGTTTCATTAAACTGTTATAAACGACTTTATATATTTCATTAACCAATTTATTCTTAAATAATAAGCTGTATATGCTTTTGAGAGATATTTTCGTATTTCATCTTTGTTAAATAACTTATGATTATAAACTAACTGATATTGATCAAAATTTTCATATTTCTCCACATTTATTTTATCTTTGTACTCTGAGAAAACTGGTGTGCCTGGGTAGGGTGTCCAAACACTAAATTGAGCATAGGTGGTATTTAATTTTTTAGAATAATTTATTGTTTTATTTATCGTTTCGTCAGTATCTGTTGGAAATCCTAAAATATACATCGCTGAGACTTGTATATTTTTTTTTTCAAGTTCTCTTATTTTTTCGAGTTGTTGATCGTTTGAGACTGAAAATCTTCCTGATTCTTTACGTACATTATCGTCAAAACTTTCTACGCCAACTTTGACTGCTTTTAAACCAGCTTTTTTTAAAACATCAATCAGTTCTGTATCTAAAATTCTTAAATGTGTTTCGATAACAAATTTAATACTCAGATTTCTTCTTATTAATAAATCACAGAATTCCATTGTATGTTTTTTATTTATTGAAAAAACTGGATCTCTAAAAATAAACATTTTGACATTAAAATTTTTACTCCAATATTCAAGCTCATCAACAATCAACTTAGGATCTCTTTGACGAGGTTTTCGTCCTTGCTGCAAAGGATAAACACAATATTTAAAACAAGAGTATGGACACCCCCTTGTTGCTAAAATTGGTAATGATTTTTCTGTTCCAAATAATAAACTAGTTTTATTATTTTTAACTGAATTACTCCAATCTGGATAAGGTAAGTCATCTAAATTATAGTTATGGTTAAAAATTATAGATTTATCATTTCCAATCGAATTTAGATCTTGAGGTTTTAAGAAAAAAAATTCTGGTTCACCCGAAATTACTTGCCCTCCTGCCTCAATGTATTTTTCAGGCATATTTGTAGCATATGGTCCTATTACAAATATTTTCTTTCCTAGTTCAGACAATTTCTTAATATATTTACATTCAGTCTCACAACAAACTATAGAAGATACAACTATAAATAGATCATATTGATCATAATCTTTAGGAAAATTTTTATGATAATCTACTTCATGACCATTTTTTTTAAGTGCAGACATTGTATACACAGCAAACATTGGAGGCCAATCATGAACTTTTTTTAAAGTCTTTTTTAAAAAAACAGGAATAAAGGTGTCACCAAAATCATTACCCGTTCCATACCCACCACTAGTATCTTTTGAAATTCTGTGTGTTACTTTTTTTTCAGGATCTAAAATAAGTATTCTCATATATTAGTCCCTTTTCATAAACTTATTACCAAAATTTATAGCTCCAAAATATAACCAATTAGGTAAAATTTGAATTATTTTCATTAAAAATGTAAAAGTTTTTGGAAAATGAATTTCAAATCCATTTTTTTTTAAAAGACCTGAAAAAATTTTATCTGCAGCATATTCTGCTGATTTTATCATCGGCATTGGAAAATCATTTTGATCAGTCATTGGTGTTTTTATAAATCCTGGTGATATTACTGAAACTTTTACATTCTTTCTTTTCATGTCAAAATATAAACTTTCAGCAAAACTAATTAATGCTGATTTAGATGCGCAGTAGGCTCCTGCAGCAGGTAATCCTCTATAACCAGCTACAGAGGAAATAATAGAAATTTGGCCACTTTTTCTTTCAGAAAAATATTTATAAACTGAATTTATACAATTCATTGTCCCAAAATAATTAACTTCCATTATTTGTCTAATTTTTTCTAAATTGAATTTTTTTTCAGATTTTGGGTCGTGCATTCCGGTACCAAAAACACAAATATCAATTTTCCCCAAATTTTTAATAATTGACTCTGCAGTAGATTTACAATTATCAATGTTTGTTACATCTAATGGATAGGAGTGAATATTTTCATTTAATTTATTTAATTCTTTTAACAGTTCTTCTCTTCTAGCTGAAGCTGCTACTTCCCAACCGTTTTCGGCAAATCTAATAGCTAGTGCTTTTCCAATACCAGTGCTAGCCCCGGTAATCCAAATAGTTTTTTTATTCATTTTATATTCATGTATATTATGATTATGCTTAAAAATAAAATTCTATCATTCTTTCTTTTTTTTTTAATTACATTTTCATCATCATTTATTGGGGGTTTTGTATCTATTAATTTCAAAGAACCTTGGTATTCACAGCTTGCTAAATCTAACTTTAATCCACCAGATTGGGTTTTTGCTCCAGTTTGGACAACACTATATTTGATGATGACTTTTGCAGTTTGGTTTTTTTGGCACAGTAAAAATAGAGACATGAATACTGTTAATTTATATTTTATTCATATTATAACTAATGCAACTTGGAGTATTGTTTTTTTTGGTTTACATCAAATATTTTTAGCTTTGATTGTATTAATTGTATTAATTTTATTTATAATTATTCTTATTTTACGATTTAAACGTGTCAATATTGTAAGTTATTATTTAATGATTCCCTATTTACTTTGGAGTTGCTATGCACTATTTCTGAATCTTAACTTATTCTTATTAAATTAAAAATGGATGATGTAGTAATAGTCGGAGGAGGTATAATTGGAGCTGCTTCAGCTTATTTTTTATCTAAAGAAGGTAGAAAGGTAAAAGTAATTGAAAGAGATCCAACTTATAAAAATGCTTCCTTTCCACTTTCGCTCGGTGGTTTTAGAAGACAATTTTTTCAGACTGAAAATATTTTATTAGGAAAATTTGCTAGGGAATTTATTTTTCAAATTCCAGAATTACTTAAAACTAAAAAAAATCCCAACCCAACTGCAAGCATGGTAACAAATGGTTATCTATTGATGTTTGGACCTGAGCATGCAGAAGAACAATATAAAGCTTTAGAAAACCACAAAGCTTGTGAAGCTGGAACAAAAAATATAAAAGGATCAGAATTACAAAAATATTTTCCATATATTAACAGTGCGGGAATTGAAACCGCAACATTTACTGACAACCAGAGTGAAGGTTGGATAGATCCTTTTATGTTTCATAGTGCTTTAAAAAGCAAAGCAACTGAGCTTGGTGCTGAGTTTACAAAAGGTGAAGTAAAATCACTTTCTGAGATAAAAGCTAAAACAATTATTTCAGCAGCAGGTTGTTGGACAAAAGAATTATTAGAGGATATTCCTGTTGAACCTCAAAAACACACAGTGTTTAGAGTAAAGTGTCCAAAACATTTTCCCGAAATGCCACTAACAGGTGATCTGACAACAGGAGTTTATTGGAGACCCGAAGGAAAAGAATATTTAGCAGGGTCGCCAAAATCAGTTTTTGATGCAGAAGATTTAGAGCCAGCATGGGATGATTTTGAGGAATTAGTTTGGCCCGCATTAGCACAAAGAATACCCGCTATGGAGGAACTTAAATTAACTGGAGGGTGGGCTGGTTACTATGATTGTAATAGACTAGATAATAATGCTGTTGTTGGTAAACACCCTAAATTTGATAATGTTTATTTAGCGACTGGATTTACTGGCAGAGGTCTAATGCAAGCCCCAGGAATAGGAAGAGCGCTAACAGAATTAATTACGACAGGGGCGTACCAATCAATTGATATATCTAATATGGCAGTAGAAAGAGTTCTGGGTAAAAAAGCAAGACCAGAACCTTATGTTCTCTAATAATTAGGTTCCACAAAAAGTTTGATATTTTTCATCTGATGTAGAAGGGCAGTGATACTCCTCTTTTCCTTTCTGCTCATCATAAGGTTTCTCTAAAACTTTTAAAAAATTATTAAACGGTTTTAAATTATTTTGCTCTGCAGCTTTCAATACCTCTTCGATTTTATAGTTTCTTGGTATAAATAATGGATTATTATTTCTCATTAATTCTATAGATTTCATTGATGTAACATTATTTTTTGATAATCTTTCATTCCACCTTTTTTTCCAATTTAGAAAATCTTTATCGTCATATAATTTATTTTTTTCCATATTGAGATCCATTAAATGGCAAAAAGTGTTAGTATAATCTGCTTTTTTTTCATGCATCCAAGTTAAAAGATCTAAAATTAAAAGTTTATCTTTTTCATCTATATCAAATAATCCTAATTTATTTCTCATCATATTCATCCACTTTTCTTCATATTTTTTCTCAAAAGAATTAATTGTCTTAGTAGCTATTTTGATAGCTTTTTGTTGGTCCTTATCAATTAAAGGAATTAAACATTCAGCAAATCTGGCTAAATTCCATTTTGTAATGGCGGGTTGATTGCAATAAGCATATCTTCCTGTTTGATCAATTGAACTAAACACTGTTTTTGGATCGTAAATGTCTAAAAAAGCGCAGGGTCCATAATCGATAGTTTCGCCTGAAATAGACATATTATCTGTATTCATAACACCATGAATAAAACCAACACGCATCCAATTTACTACTAAATCACATTGCTTATCTATTAAAAGATTTAATAAATCTAAGTATTGGTTGTTTGATTTCTTTATTTCAGGATAGTGTCTATCTATAGTATAATTTACTAATGTATTGAGTTCGTCTATATTCTCTCTTGCAGCTATATATTGAAAAGTTCCTACTCTTATATGACTTGAAGCCACTCTAGTTAAGATTGCACCAGGTAAAGAAGTCTCTCTAATTACATCTTCGCCAGTTTTTACAACTGCTAAACTTCTCGTAGTAGGTATTTTTAGGCTATTCATAGCTTCACTAATAATGTATTCCCTTAACATTGGACCTAGAGCTGCTCTTCCATCACCATTTCTGGAAAATGCAGTCTTTCCTGAACCTTTAAATTGAATATCATATCTTTTATTATTTTTTGATAAATGCTCGCCTATTAAAACTGCTCTACCGTCTCCTAACATTGTGAAGTGTCCAAACTGATGTCCTGCATAAGCTTGAGCAATACTGCTGCTACCATCTGGTAAAGAATTACCAGAAAATAATTCAGATAGATCTTCATTACTTATTTTTGAAATATCTAAATTTAATTCAGCTGCTAATTTGTTATTAAATAAAACTAATTGAGGATCTTTAACTGGTTCAGGATCTATATCCTGTTTAAATGAATTTGATAATTTTGAATAAGTATTTTTGAAGTTCCAATTTATTTTATTCATAAAAAAAGCGGTTTACTTAATATAAACCGCTTTTTTTTTATAATTAAATCTTATTTTTTCTTATATTTAGCTGCTTCTTCGGAACCGCTAGTCGCAGAGCCTTTACTGTAAGAATGAGCTCCCATACCTGCTAATTGACCGTCTTTAACAATTAAATATTGATTTCTTATTTCTTTACCTTCAAAGAAACATTCTAAAATTTCTCTAACACCATCAGCATATCTTGCTTGAGCAGTTAAAGATGTTCCTGAAGTATGAGGTGTCATACCATGATGAGGCATACTTCTCCACACGTGATCGTTAGGTGCTGGTTGTGGAAACCATACATCACCTGCGTATCCACTTAATTGACCACTCTTTAATGCATTCGCAATAGCATCACGATTACATATTTTACCTCTAGCGGTATTAACAATATAAGCGCCTTTTTTCATTTTGCTTATCATTGCTTCATCAAATAAGTTTTCAGTTTCTGGATGAAGAGGACAATTTATTGTTACTACATCACAAACTTTTACCATTGACTCCACTGTCTCATGAAAAGTTAAATTTAACTCTTTCTCAACACTATCAGGCAATCTATGTCTATCGAAATAATGCAAATGAGTATCAAAAGGTTTCATTTTTCTTAGTGCATCCAAACCAATTCTTCCAGCGGCAACAGTTCCTATATGCATTCCTTCAACATCATATGATCTCTGAACAGCATCAGCAATATTCCAACCACCCTCATTAACAATTCTATGTTGGTTATGATAATCTCTTACCATTGAAACGATCATCATCACAATGTGTTCGGCTACAGATCTGGAATTACAATATGTTACTTCAACAACATCAATTTTATTATCCATTGCAGCTTGTAAATCAACATGGTCTGAACCAATACCTGCCGTGATCGCCATCTTAAGGTTTTTGGCTTTAGCAATTCTCTCTTTTGTTAAATAATATGGAAAGAAAGGTTGTGAAATTACTATATCAGCATCAACAATATGTTTGTCAGCCTCACATCCATCTCCATCTTTACTATTAGTTACAACTAACTCATGACCATTACTCTCTAAAAATTTTCTAAGTCCTAATTCGCCGGACACACATCCTAGTAATTGACCTGGTGTATAATCTCTACCTTTTGGTGAAGGTAAAGTCATTCCATCTGGGTATTTTTCTATTTTTGGTAATTCTGAAAGTGCATATGATTTAGGCATTCCACCTTTAGGATCATCATATAATATACATAATATTTTCATTTATTCTCCTGAATATAATTTAAATTTATTTACGGCATCTAACATCATTTTAGGATTTCAAGCAATGAATTATTTTTAATCGGGTAAGACTTTAAAAAAATAAATTGGTATTATATATCACAGATAATTACGTTACAGGACTTGGTTAGTTATTAAAAGTGATCCTTTAAAATATTGACCACAATAAATTAACCAATAGAAGAGATTGGCGAGAAATTTTAAATAAAATTATTAAGCGAAGACCATTTATGATGCAAAAGAGGCCAATATGAACAACTCTAGTACAGTTTTATATGTTAGTTAGTTTAATATTATGATTTAAATAATTGAAAAAATTCAAGCTTATATTAATTTTTTTTCTAAAAATAGATCGTATGAAAATTTGTTTTATTCAAAAAAAAAAAAAATTTTAAAAATATAATTTATTTCCAATTAAGAGTTTATTTCACCTTAAAGTTGTATGCGACATTTAGTTGCGAGTTGGAATGATTTAAATTTGCGGAAACTTGCTTCATGTGTTTAAATTAGGTTTAAAACTTTAACATAACAGGGGGAAAAATGTTAACAAAAATGTTAAAAAGGCTAGCGTCTACTTTAACAGTAGCCGTAGCTTTATTTTCTTCACTCGCTTTACCTCAAAAAGTATTTGGTGCTGAAACTCAATACTTTCCAGTAGCAAGTAGCCGTGTTGGACCTTATTCAGCAATGGGTACTGGTTACTATGGGGCACAAATTGACTACATGAATTATGTCAATATGACAGGTGGAGTGAATGGAGTCATGCTTACATGGCAAGAATGTGAAACTGAATACAACGCTGTAAAAACAGTTGAGTGTTATCAGAGACTACTTGAAAAAGATGGTCAGAGAATAGTTGTGTTTGATACTTTAGGAACACCAGGAGCATATGCAGTTATTAACCGTATGGCAAAAGACAATGTTGTTTTAGCTCAATATGGTTATGGAAGAACTGACGGTGCTGATGGAAGAGTATGGCCTTGGGTATTTAATGCTGCAAGTCACTACTGGTCACAAATTGCTGTTAAACTAAAATTTATGGCTGAGATCGAAGGTGGAATCGATAAGATGAAAGGTAAAAAAATCGTTCACTTACACATTGACTCTGCTTACGGTAGAGAGCCATTACCAGCAATGAGAAAAATTTGTAATGACTGGGGAGTTGAGTTGATTGAAATATCAATCCCACCTCCAGGTCTTGAACAACAATCTCAGTGGCTGCAAATCAGAAAAGAAAAACCTGATTGGGTTACTTTCTGGGGAGCAGGTTCTGGAATGAATTCAACAGCTATGACTAATGCTGCTAGAATTAATTTCCCAAGAGATAGAATGATGTATGTAACATTTGGTGCTGCCGAAGAGGATATGTACCCAGCAGGTGATGCAGCTAAGGGAACTTATGCTGTTGCTAATGCTCTGCCAGGAGAATATCCATTGGTTAAAGAAATCAAAGACAAAGTATATGGTGCTGGAAAAGGTAACTTAGCTGATCCAAATAGGATTGGTTCAGTTTACTGGAATAGAGGACTAGGTGCTGCAGTTATGTGGATAGAGGGCTTAAGAAATGCTCAAAAAATGCATAACAAAGTTGGTAAAGCAGTAACTGGTGCTGAGTTTAGAGATGGTTATGAAGCGATTAACATGACTGAAGCTAGACTTAAAGAACTTGGAGTTGGAGGAATGTTAGCTCCGTTCGCTATTTCATGTGAAAACCATGAAGGTGCTGGTAAATTTGCTGTAATGCAGTGGGATGGAACTAAATTCAATCAGGTAACTGGTTGGGAAGCTCCATTAGATCCTAAATTTATTAGAGGTCTAGTTGAAGACTCTGCAGCAAAATTTGCTAAAGAGAACAACATTACACCGAAAAAATGTGGATAATTAATTTAGAGATAAATTAATTTCGACTAGAGGGGGAGTTTAAATATTTAAATTATTTTAAACTCTCCCTTTAAATAAAATTTAATTTAATATAAAAAGAAAGCTTAATGAGTAACAATTCAGCCAACATTCTAGACATAAAGAATATTGAAGTCAGATATGATAATGTTATTTTAGCTTTACACGATGTATCTTTAAAAGTTCCTAAAGGAAAAGTTGTAGCATTATTAGGAGCAAATGGAGCAGGTAAAAGTACTACACTAAAAGCAGTTTCAACTATGTTAGCCTCAGAAAGAGGCAAAGTTACAAATGGTTCAATTGAATATGATGGAAACTCAATAGATAAACAAACTCCTTCGCAAATGGTTGGGCTTGGAATGGTTCAAGTGTTAGAGGGTAGAAGGTGTTTTGGTCACCTTACTGTAGAGGAAAATATAATCTCAGGAGCATATTCAAGAAAATTATCTAAAGGTGATATCAATCAAGAATTAGAGAAAATTTACACTTATTTCATAAGACTTAAAGAAAGAAGAAAAAGTCAAGCAGCATTCACCTCAGGTGGAGAACAACAAATGATAGCAGTTGCAAGAGCAATGATGGCTAAACCAAAAATGTTACTATTAGATGAGCCAACAATGGGTCTCGCACCTCAGTTAGTTGCTGAAATTTTTAATATCGTAAAAGAACTAAATACCAAAGAAGGTGTAAGTATTTTACTTGCTGAACAAAATACCAACGTTGCACTTAAAAATTCAGATTACGGTTATATCATTGAGACAGGCAGAGTCATGCTAGATGGGACTGCAGAAAGTTTATTAAATGATGATAAAGTAAAAGAATTGTATTTAGGAATATCAAAAAAAGGTAGAAAAAATTTTAGAGATGTTCTTAAAGAAGAAAGTTTAAACAAAAAAAGTAATTAAAGATGACATACGAAAGAAAATTTAAAATAGGAAAACCAATATTGGAGGTAAATAATATTTCACTCTCTTTTGGTGGAGTTAAGGCAATAACAGACACTTCTTTTAATGTTCTTGAGCACGAAGTTAGAGCTATAATTGGACCTAATGGCGCTGGAAAAAGCTCGATGTTAAATTGCATTAATGGAATTTATAAACCTCAACAAGGAACTGTTTCGTTTAGAGGTCAACAAATAGATAACATTACTCCAAATATTATGGCTCAAATGGGTTTATCTAGAACTTTTCAAAACTTAGCTCTTTTTAAGAGAATGTCAGTTTTAGACAATATTTTAGTTGGTAGAAAACTTCACACAAAAACAAACTTCCTAGAGGTTGCTTTACAGCTTCCTAAAGTTAAGAAAGAGGAAAAATTAAATAGAGATAGATCTGAAGAGATAATTAGTTTTTTAGAGATTGAAGATATTAAAGATACACCAGTTGGAAAACTTCCTTATGGATTACAAAAGAAAGTAGAATTAGGTCGAGCTCTTGCAACAGACTCTACAATAATTTTATTAGATGAGCCTATGGCTGGTATGAATGTTGAAGAAAAAAGAGACATGTGTAGATTTATTTTAAAAGTAAATGATGAACTAGGTACAACTATGGTTCTTATTGAGCATGATATGGGAGTAGTTATGGATATATCAGACAGAGTTGTTGTACTTGATTATGGTAAAGTTATTGGTGATGGAACACCAGATGAAATAATGGCAAATCAAAAAGTAATAGACGCTTATTTAGGAGTAGAACACTAGGATAAAGATATGGTTGATGAATTACTATTTTTCATGGAAGTTTTAGTTGGCGGTTTGCTTGCCGGTACCATGTACTCTCTAGTTGCTTTAGGATTTGTTTTAATTTTTAAAGCTTCAGCAACATTTAACTTTTCACAAGGGGCTATGGTTTTTTTCTCTGTACTTGCTTTTTGTGGTTTCATGCAAGACTTTAACATACCTTTTGTCCTTGCATTTATTTTGGCTGCTCTTCTAATGGTGGTGGTCGGTTTATGTACTGAAAGATTAGTTTTAAGACCTCTGATGAACGCTAGCGAAGACACAGTGCTAATGGCCACAATTGGTCTAGGATATGTTCTAGAGGGACTTGCTCAAGCAGCATGGGGAGTAGAAGTAAGAAGACTAGATTTAGGTATAGGAGATTTTCCAGTACCGTGGATCGCTGATAATTTAAAACTATTTATTAGTGCTCTTGATATTACAGCTGGATTAGTTGCAGCTTTAATGATTATCGGTTTGTTTTTGTTGTTCAAATATACAAAAATTGGATTAGGTTTAAGAGCAGTTGCAGATGATGCAGGAGCCGCGAGCTCTATTGGAATTCCTTTAAAGCA
Source organism: uncultured Pelagibacteraceae bacterium (assembly GCA_902578775.1). Classification (GTDB taxonomy): domain Bacteria; phylum Pseudomonadota; class Alphaproteobacteria; order Pelagibacterales; family Pelagibacteraceae; genus Pelagibacter. The sequence continues at coordinate 67,009 of CACHEF010000003.1, read as the reverse complement.
TATAATGTTATTAGTTTGGTCTGCTGCAGGGGTTGTAGCGTTAGTTGCAGGATGTATGTGGGGCGCAAGAGCTGGTGTTCAATTTGCTCTTGTTGACTTAGCTCTAAAAGCTTTGCCAGTTTTAATTATAGGTGGTTTTTCATCTATTCCAGGAGCTATTATAGGTGGTTTAATTATAGGTGCAGTAGAGAAAGTATTAGAAGTATACATTGGACCTTTTTTTGGTGGCGCTATCGAAGGTTGGGCCCCTTACGTATTAGCAATATTCTTTTTATTATATAGACCTGAAGGTTTATTTGGAGAAAAAATTATTAGGAGAGTTTAATTTATGAAACCAGTTTTTATGACATATACAAAAAAAGACCTAATTAACTTAGCTGTTTGTATGGTTCTTAGTGTATTAGTAATACCAACATTTATTACAACAGAATATTGGTACACTTCAATATTAATTCCTTGGCTTTGCTTAGCTTTAGCAACAATTGGACAACAAATTGTTATGGGTTACACGGGACAATTAGCTTTAGGAGCTGCTGGCTTTATGGCTGCTGGAGCTTTTGCGATGTTCAACCTTATTTTACGTGTACCTGATCTTGGTTTTGTGGGCTCGCTGATAGTGTCAGGTTTAATTGCTGCAGCTTTTGGAATTTTGTTTGGTTTACCAAGTTTAAAGGTAAGAGGAATTTACCTAATGGTAGCAACATTAGCCTCACAGTTTTTCATTATATGGATGATAGATAAATTTGGGTGGTTTAAAAACTATGACTCATCAGGAATTATAACTGCTCAAGACATAGTTATTTTAGGAAAACCATTTACAACTCCATTAGCTATGTATTTTGTATGTTTAGCTGTTACCACAGTCTTAACCTTATTAGCGATGAATATGGCTAGGGGTAGTACAGGCAGGAATTGGATGGCAGTTAGAGATATGGATATCGCTGCGGAGTCGATGGGAGTTTCATTATTAAGAACAAAAGTACAAGCATTTGCTATTAGTGCGTTTTATTGTGGAGTTGCAGGTGCGCTTTTTGCATTTTGTTATCTTAAATCTTTAGAGCCAGTCGCTTTTGATATTAAATTATCTTTTAAGATATTATTTATGTGCATTCTTGGAGGACTTGGCACAATTAATGGTGCTTTTATAGGAGCAGCATTTATTTTGCTTTTTCCAGTTCTTTTAAATGCTATAGGAAACAATGTATTTCATGGAGCTATTGATGCTACAATTATTTCATCAATTGAACAGGTAATATTTGGTGGTTTAATGATTATATTTATGATTTACGAACCTTTAGGAATGGCTAAACTTTGGGAAAATTTAAAAATAAGTATAAAATCCAAACTATCATCAGCAGGAACTAAAAGTTTAAAATCTTCAGCACAAAAAAGTGAATAAGAAGAAATTAATTTTTGCATTAATTGTTGGAATATTAATCGGTTTGCTAATAGAAAATAATTTTATAATTTCATAAAGAATTAAAAAGTTAGAATTTTTTTCTGTAACTAATATTTGTTTTAAGCACCTTTTAAATAAATTACTTTTGACTTGGATAGGACTTTTTTAAAATAAATCGGTTAAGAATTATTGCAAAAATAATTATTATTATTGATCCTGTTATTACTGGACTGATTAAGTATTCAAAAGAGACTCCACCAATAATAACAATAATAGGATTGCCTCCAGCAGGCGGGTGAGTAACATTTAATAAAATCATTGAGCAAACACCAAAACCAACAGCTATTGGGATAGTCAAATAAAGTGGTAATGGAATGAATTGTAGAACAATCAAACCTACGATTGTAGTTATTAGATGACCAAAAAAAACATTTTTTGGCTGAGCAAATGGGCTTTCTGGGTAACCATATAGTAAAACCATAGATGAGCCAAAAGAGGCTAACAAAAATACACCAAAATCAGTTTTATAAGTTAAAACTGTAAGTACACCAATGGTAATTATAGAAAATAAACCTGCTAATATAGATTTTTTTAAGTTTTCCACTATTTAGCTTGTTACTATTTTTTTTTAAAGTTTTAAAAGGTAATAATATACATTCTTTACGAGGAATATTTTTTTTATTGAATAAACTTTTTAAAGAGTCCCATTTAATTAATTTTATTTTAACATCACCATCAAAATATAATTTTGCTGCATCACATAATTCATTAATTCTGTTTTTTTTACTATTTATTGAGATTTTTGATAGTAAACTTGCAGATGCTTGACAATATACGCATGAATTTCCTTGATATCCAAAATCAATTATTTTTTCATCTTTTATAATCAATTTTATTTTTATCTCATCACCACATAAAGAATTTTTTAATTTTGAATAATGAGTATGTTTTTTTATATCTTTATAATTAATTGTGTCTGACGCAATGTTGAGTATCTCTAAATCCATTTATTTTTTTGTATTTATTTATATAATATAAACATGAAATCTTATAGCCAAGCATTAAAAATACTTAAAAGAGGCAAAATTCTAATAGGAGATGAATACATTAAAAGTTCAAAAAGTTTAAATAGAATAAGTGCAGAAAATATTTATTCAAAGGTGAATTACCCTTCAGCAAATAATTCTTCTTTTGATGGTTTTACAATTAACTCTAGAGATACAAATAATTTAAACAAAAAAAAAAGTAAATTATTTTTGATTTCTGGTTCAATTGCCGCAGGTAATAAACCAATAAATAGAAAATTTCAAAAATTTAAAACTTATGAAATTATGACTGGAGGTTTATTACCCAAGGGTTTTGATACAATTATTCCAAAAGAACAAATTGTTTATTATCCATATAAAAAAAAACCAAAATATATATTAATAAATAAAAAAATTAAAAAATTTCAGAATGTAAGATTTGAAGGATCAGATTTTAAAAAAAAAGATTTAATTGTAAAAAAAGGAACTATTCTAAAATCAAATCACATTTTAGCTTTTAAAACTCTTGGAATAAAAAATATCAAAGTAAAGAAAATTCCAAATATTTTATTTTTTTTCAACAGGAAATGAAATTACTAATCAATTTAAAATTCCTAATTGGAAAGTAAGAAATTCGAATTTATATTATATTCAATCTTTAAAAAGTAATTTCTCATTTAATCTTAAAGATGGTGGAATTCTAAAAGATAAAGATGAATTTATTTTTGAAAAACAGTTGAGTAAAATGATAAATTCGAAAGTTGATATTTTAATAACCTCAGGGGCTGTTTCAGCTGGAAAATTTGATTATATCCCCAAGATTGTAAAAAAATTTAGATTATCAAATTATTTTAAGGGTGTTGCTATAAGACCAGGTAAACCAATTTTATTTGCTAAAATGAAAGGAAAGGAAAAAGTAATATTTGGTTTACCAGGAAATCCAATTTCTTCTGCTGCTTGTTTTAGATTTTTTGTTTATCCATTTATTGAAAATATTCTAAATCTTCAACATGAAAAACCAATAAAGGCCTATTTAAAAAATAATTTTGAAAAACATAAAAAATTTACAAGATTTATAAAAAGCAAACTTAACTCAACTAAAAATGGTAAATTAGAAGTAAAGTTATTACCTGGACAAGAATCTTTTAGAATTAACTCATTTATTAGATCAAATATCTGGGCAGTGCTACCACATGGACGATCAAAATTTAAAAAAGGTCAAATTATTAATTGTTTTTTTCCTAACAACACAAATAAAATATTTAATTAAAAATTTTTAATTTTGTTGTAGTTATAAATTTTTAGAATTAATCTGCTTTTAATGCTTGAATTAAAAAACCCAAAAATTGCTGTCCCAGTAGTTCTTTTTGCTGGAATTCTTTGGTCATTTGGACCCTTAGTGGTCAGATATATGGACAATCCAGATCAAGTGCCTTGGCAGTATATATTTGGAAGAGGTCTGACGATCTTTATTATTCTCAATCTTTATTTATATTTTGAGGAAGGAACTAAATTTTGGAAAAATTATTTAAAAATAGGTAAATCTGGAATTTTAGGTGGTTCGGGTCTTGGTATTGCCATGATCTCATTTATTTATTCAATTACTAACACTACAGCAGCTATTACTCTTCTTTGTCTAGCTGCAATGCCTTTTTTTACAGCACTTTTAGCATTTATTTTCTTAAAAGAACAAATCTCTATAAATGTTTGGATTTCAATTGTAATTGCAACCATTGGAATAATAATAATGGCTTTCGGAAATTCTGGTGAAAATTCATTGATTGGATTTATTTTTGGAATTACCTCATCAATTGGTTTTTCTGTTTTTTCAGTAACTCTTAGATGGAGAAAAGAAACACCCAAATTTACAACTGTTGCTTTTGCAGGACTATTTTGTTTTGTATTTGCTTCATCAATGATTTTATCTAAAGGACAAGTTTTTTTCTCATCAAGTTATAATAGTACTTTATTTTCTTTACATGGTACTTTAGTTTGTACAGGACTAATTTTATATTCAATAGGCTCTAAAGCAATTCCAGCTGCTGAGCTAACTTTATTGTCTTTAACTGAGGTAATAGGTGGTATTTTTTGGGTATGGCTTCCTTTATTTGGAATTAATGAAATACCAGATACAAATACAGTAATTGGTGGCTTTTTTTTATTTATCTCTTTATTCTATTATAGCTTAATCATGAGATGGAATAAACGCTATATTGGTCTCAATTAGTTTATTTGGATAATAAAATGGACAGACCAGATTTTTTTACATTAAAAAATGGAGAAAAAGTTAAACTACCATTTTCACAAAAAGAATATGACAATAGAATTGATTGTCTCAGAACTATTATGAATAAAAAAAATTTAGATATGGTTATTCTTACTTCTATGCATAATATTGCTTATTATACGGGTTTTATTTATTGCTCATTTGGAAGACCATATGGTTGTATTGTGACACTAGATAAACTTTATACCATTTCAGCAAATATTGATGCAAGCCAACCATGGAGAAGATCACATTGTGATAATATTATTTATACTGATTGGAAAAGAGATAATTTTTTAAAAGCAATTGTATCTATTACTGATAGAAATAACCTTCCAAAAAATATAGGTCTTGAATATGATCATATTACTTTAGATATAAAAGATAAATTATCCTCTATTTTTACTTTATCTACATTCTTTGATGTTGCAAAAGATCTTATGCAACTAAGGATGATAAAGTCTAATGAGGAAATCGAAATCATTAAAAATGGAGCAAGGATAGCTGATCTCGGAGGTAAAGAAATTGCAAATAATATTAAAGAAGGAAATACAGAGTTAGAAATTGCGATTTCTGGCAGAGATTGTATGGAGAGAGAAATTGCAAAATCTTATCCAGAGGCAGAATATATGGATACTTGGGTTTGGTTTCAATCTGGAATTAACACAGATGGAGCACATAATCCAAAAACAAATCGAAAACTTAAAAAAGGGGATATTTTATCTCTGAATACTTTTCCAATGATCTCAGGATACTACACAGCACTTGAAAGAACTTTATTTTTAGATCATGTAGATGATGCATCTTTAAAAGCTTGGGAAGCTAATGTTAAAGTTCATAAACGTGGCTTAGAATTAATTAAACCAGGAGTAAAATGTTCTGATATTTGTCATGAACTCAATGAATTATTTGCTGAGCTTGGATATCTTAAGTATCGAACATTTGGCTATGGTCATTCATTTGGAGTTCTTTCTCACTTTTACGGCAGAGAAGCAGGTTTAGAATTAAGAGAGGATATTGATACAGTTTTAGAGGAAAATATGGTGGTTTCAATGGAGCCTATGATTATGATTCCTGAGGGAAATCCTGGAGCAGGCGGTTATAGAGAGCACGATATTTTAGTGATTGGTAAAGGTGGTTCTGAAAATATCACAAAATTTCCTTTTGGACCTGAAAACAATATAATAAAAACAAACCAATGAGTAAAAATACAATAGTCGTTAATAGTTGGAATGAGTGGGATCCCTTAAAACATGTAATTGTTGGAAAAGCGGATGGTACATGCATTCCAGCACCTGAACCTGCCTTAGATGCGAAAGTCCCTGAAGATAGTGACATGAGAGGTCAATTTGGACCAAGAACTCAAGATTCTATTGATAAGGCAAATCAGCTTTTAGACAATTTTTCGAATCTGTTAGTGAAAAGAGGAATCAAAGTTGACCGACCAACTACTATTAACTTTAATCAAAAAACATCAACTCCGGATTGGGAAACAGAAACTATGTTTGGATGTATGCCCCCAAGAGATGTTTTATTAACTGTTGGAAACGAAATTTTAGAGGCAACTATGAGTTATAGATGTAGATGGTTTGAATACTTATGTTATCGACCATTATTAAAAGAATACTACAATCAAGATCCTAATATGAGACATGAGTCAGCACCAAAACCAAGGTTAACTGACTTGGATTACAGAAAAGATTATCTTTCTGATAAAATTGGGGTTCAAAAAAGATTAGAGTGGACTGAAAAAAAATATTTTGTAACCACAGAGGAAGAGCCTTTATTTGATGCAGCGGATGTTTTAAGATTTGGCAAAGATTTAGTAGTTCAGCATGGATTTACTACTAATTTAAAAGGTATTAATTGGTTAAAAAGACATTATAAAGATCATAGGGTTCATGCAGTGAACTTTCCAGGCGATCCATACCCTATTCACATTGATGCAACTTTTACTCCAATTAAAGAGGGATTAATTATTAACAACCCTCAAAGAAGACTTCCAATTGAACAAAGAAAACTATTCGAAGATAATGGATGGGAAATTATAGACAGTGCACAACCAGCACATAATGAACCTCCAGCCCTATGTTACTCATCTGTTTGGTTGTCTATGAATGTATTGGTGCTTGATCCAAAAACTGTTTGTGTAGAAAAAAGTGAAGTTTATCAAGCAGATCAGTTAGATCAATTAGGAATGGAAGTTATTCCTGTTGATTTAAGAGATGCATATGCATTTGGTGGAGGACTTCATTGCTGTACAGCAGATGTTTATAGAGAGGGCACTTTAAAAGATTACTTTCCAAAACAATAAATTCAGTGATTATAATGTATTAATTTTTGTTAGGATTTTTTTTTAAAAAATTAATATACTTTACAACTTCATCAAACTTTTCATTAGGAATATCTTTATAACTTGCATTAAATTGTTCTTTTACACATATAGCAACATGAGCATATGGATTTCTTCCACTAGGATGATTAGGATGATCAGGCAATAGTCCTTCTAAATAATCGCCAGCTTCTTGAATAATTTTCCAGAGTTTACTTGCGTTTTCTTTATTCATAACAAATTGTAAGAGTAAATTTCATAAAAAAAAATAATTTTAGATTACTTTGCTATTGAAATTGCTTTTTTCAATGTTTTTTTTAAATTTTCTGATTTTTTTGTATAACTATCTAATAAATTTTCTTTTAAAATTTGAGAAATTAATAATTCAATAATTTTATATATTTTAAGCCTTGATAATTTTTTTTTTTCTACAACTTGAAAAAGTTTATTTTTAAGTATCTTTAAATTTTGAATTAATTCTTTATCTTCTTCGTGATAATTTTTATAATTGTACAAATCAAAATTTTCTATTTTTGAGAGCTTTTTGAACTTTGTTGTATTTATTTTATTTTTTACCCTAAACGATGATAAACATGATCTTCTAGAGATTCTTATAGAAGGTTTTCTATTATAAATATCTTTAGACCAAAATATTTCAAATCCCAGAGATTTCATTAAATCCATATAATGTTTAGAGGGAATTATGTGGCAATAATCGCAACCTAAATTATCTATAATACTATCTAAAACTTTAGGTTCGTACTTTTTTTTAAAAAAATTAATACTTTCTTTTATCTTTAATTTTTTTTTATCAAAAATTTTTCTAGCAATATCTCTATATATATTAAGTGGATTCCCAAATTGGTAAAAATATAAGTACAGTATTCCTTTTTGATTAAGTTTATTTCTAAGATTATAAAGTGCTTGTGCTGGTGATTTCGTATGTTGTATTACGCCATCGAGATAAATTAAATTATAACTTCTCTTCCATTTTTTAAATTTATCTGAACAAATATCAAAATTAAAATTTTCCAAAATAGTGGTATTGTTTTTTCTAAATTTTTTCATTCTTTTGTAATTTGAAATTGATATATCAACCAGATCAATTTTTTTTGCTCCTAGCCTTTCGAAGGCTAATGAATGTCTCCCTGATCCCACATCCATAATTTTTAAATTCTTGATTTCTTTCTCTAAATTCATTCTAAGTAGGTCTTGTAAAACTTTAGTAATATAAGTTTCTATTATTTCATTAGAAAATATATTCTCTTTTGAATTTTTATAGGATCCACTACTTAACCAAACTCCACTCGCTGTGGAATATTTTCCATAAACTTGATTGTATAATTTTGTCATTCCTTTTTTTTAAAAATTATGTATTAATTTAATATGCATGATAAATTTAAAAAAAATGGCTATATACATATAAAAAATTTTCACAATAATAAATATATAGATAAATTTAAACTTTCATTAAAAAAATTATGTGATTATAATCAAACTAGCTTAATTAGTCTAAAAAAAAGTACCCATTTTAACGAGAAAGAAATTAATAACTTTTTAATTAAATTAAAAAAAAAGTCTCCTAGTACTATTAAAAAAATTTATACAACTTCTAAACATTTATCAACATTTATTCAAATTTTTGAAAATGAAAAAATAAAAAAACTTTGCGCAAAGTTGTTAAAAACTAAAAGCGATAATTTAATAATAACTGATTTTCAATTTAGAATTGATTACCCTCAAGATCAAAAACATACTTTAAAATGGCATCAAGATTCATCCTATTATTTACAAGATACAGATGGGCAAAATAGTCTCGTATGCAACGTTTCATTACATAACATTAAAAAAAATATGGGTGCTGTTTGGCTAATACCAGGATCACATAAAAAAAGACTTAAGATGCAACAGAAGAAAGGCAATAAAAATAAATCTGGTCAAAGAGAAATAATTGAGAAATTTGACAAAACTTTTGCAAAACAAATTGAGACTAATGTATCTGATGTTACTATTTACCATCCTAATTTAATTCATAAATCTGGTTATAATGAGTCTAAAAAAATAAGGTATTCTGCTATAGCTCGTGTATATAACCCATTATCTAAATCTTTTAATGAGTTTGAAAAATTTTATAGATTAGTTTGAAAATAGAAATTTTATATTTTGATTATATTTAATTTCAAGAGAATTAAATCTTATGGCCAAGATTAAAAAATTAATAATTGCTTGTGATGGAGAATCTGCAAGTGGAAAAAGCACAGCAGCAAAATTAGTTTCAAAAAAATATAAACTTCTTTTGATCAACTCAGGTTTGATTTATAGGTATTGTAGTAAATTGATTATTAATAACAAGCCTAAAAATGTTATCTCTTTCTTAAAAAAAAAATTTAAAACTATATCTTATAGAGTCATTGCAAAACAAAAACTTCATTCAGAGGAAATCTCAAACCATGTAGCTATTCTTGCAAAAGATAAAAAAGTTAGAGGAATTGTTAATCAGTTACAGATGAGAATTATAAAAAAAAATAATAGAATTTGTGTAGAGGGTCGTGATATAGCTAGTAAAATTTTATCCAAAAATCCAAAATATGACTTAGCTTTCTATTTTAAATGCAACTTAAGAGTTGCAGCTTTCAGACGTTGGGTAGATATTAAAAAATTAGTTCCTTTAAAGGTTGTTAAAAAGTCACTAAAATTGAGAACATCTTTAGATAAAAAAAGAAAAAATAGTCCATTAGTTAGGGTAAAAGATGCTATTTTGATTAGAAGTGACAAACTAAATAAAAAAGAGGTTTTGGCTAAAATGTCTAACTCAATTGATAAATTTTTATCAAATTAATATTTGTTTTCATCTGAGGCTTCTGTTTTACTTACTTCATTTTCCATTGGTTCATAAATCGCTAATGCTTCTCCAGAATCGTTTTCTTTTAATATAGGACTAGGATCTTGTATTGGTTCAGTTTGAGGATTTAATTCTATTCCAGCAGGTGTAATTGTTTGTGGCATTGCAACAAATTGTGAGTCTGGATTATCAACCGTTTGTCTTACTCTCATTCTGTAAATTCCAAAAACGCCAATCACTGCGTGAAAGAAAAATAAAAATACAAAAAACCCATTTGAACCAACTATATCCATAAATATTGAGCATAGAAATGGTCCACTCATAGCTCCTAATCCAAATACAAATTGCAGACCTGCACCTGCAGCAACAAATTTTTCTTTTGGTATATAGTCATTTGTGTGTGCTAAAATTAATGAAAACATGGGCAAACTACAAAAAGAAAAGAGTATTAAAAAAATATAGAACCAAGTTTTGCTAGTAGCTAGACCATCCGGTAAATACATTTGTCTTGAAACTAAAATTGCAAAAAGAGAAAATAAAGCAGCAGCAAAAGTTGAAACAACTATTACCAATCTTCTATCATAAATATCAGATATTTTTCCAACTGGAAATTGAGAGATTGCACCAGAGATAGCCAATAAGAATGTTACAATTGATATTTCTAGTATTGTAAAATTCATTGAAGTTGCATATACCGCTAATAAGGTAAATAAAGCAGCTTGTATTGTCCCATAAAAAAAAGAACTTACCATTCCAAAAGGAGAGGCTTCATATAAGTTTTTTAATGTCATCGCTTTAATTCTTTTAAATGTGGGTGGCTTTTTTTTAGTTAATAAAATAGGAATTAGAGCAGCTGATGTAATTACAGAGACTAATATAAATGGTTGAAAATTTTGAGGACTACTAAAGTTAAGTAAAAACATTCCAATACCCATTGACCCATAAAGAATAACCATATAAATAGACAGAACACTCCCTCTATTTTTATTACTTGATCTATCATTAAGCCAACTTTCAGCAACAGTATAAATACAAACCATACTTATTCCTGTTAATACCCTAAGTAAAAACCAAATGAATGGGTTAATTATAATAGAGTGAACTAATATAACTAATGAAGCTAAAGATGCAAAAGCAGCAAAAACTCTTATATGTCCAACCCTAGATATAATATTTGGAATAGTAGCTGCACCAATAAAATATCCAACAAAGTATCCAGACATCATAAAGCCAGTTGCTGTTAAACTAAATTCTTCTTGTACCGCTCTAACTCCAAGCAATGAACCTTGAAACCCATATGCCATCATTATGAAACCCATACCTAAAAAGAGTGCCCAAGAATTTTTTAATACTTTATTCATTTAAATGGACGTCTATTTCTGATTTGTGGCTAAATCAAGTTATTTATAATTATTAAATTAAGATTTTTTCAATTTTATAAATGAATGAATGGCAATAGTTAAAATTATTATAACTCCACCCTGAATAGTCTCAATACTAGGTTGTTCTTTTATAACCATCCAGACCCAAAAAGGGCCAATAATAGTTTCTAGTAAAAAAAATAGATTTACCTCTTCTGCAGGTATAAATCTTGGAGCTATAGTTACCATTACAAAAGGAATAGCCACACACATCACGCACATTAAAGGAACAATCAACAAGTCTTGATCAGCTAAAACATAAGATTCAATGAAAAACATTGCAAATAAAGCGACAAATAACTTACCAACCACAGCTGCTGGAACTAGGTTTTTTTTCTTAGCAGATCTAATAGTTACTGCTCCAACAGCTAGTCCGACTGCTGTAATAAAGCCTAAGATGTCTCCATAAATGCTACCTAGTTTAAGAGAGTCATAAAATATATACACAGCTGCCATAAATGTAATTCCGATTGCAGCCCAAGTTTTTTTATCAGGAATTTCCTTTAGAAAAAAAGCTCCTAAAATTGCAGATAGCATTGGAGCCATTGCTATCATAATTAAAGTGTTAGCTACATTGGTGCTTTGAATAGAAACTACAAAAGTTATGTTAGTGATTGAAAAAGTAATAATATAAATTAATCCATGATATCCACTAGTATAAAGCATCTTGAAAAAATTTAATTTATAAATAATTAACATTCCGGTCAAAACTGTAAAAAATGGAATAATTCCCCGATAGAAAACTAAACTCCAAGTATCAACACTTGATAATCGTATGAATAAACTATCTGGTGTAATAAACATTACAGCAATAAAAGCTAATAAAGACCCTTTCTGTTGGTCAGATAAATTATTCACGCTTTAATTTCTTTCCAAAAAATTTTTGCTAAATTAATTCCTGATAAATCATAAAGTGTTTTTAAACCAGTAGGGGAGGTAACATTAATATCACCATTCAGTTTTTGATCAATAAAATCAATTCCTGCAAAAAAAATATTTTCTTTTTTTAGATCTTTAGCAATTAAATTCGATATTTTTATTTCTTTTTTTGTTAAATGAATGTTTGTTGGTTTAGCACCTTTACTTAGATTACTTAAAAAGGATCCTTTTTTAGGAACTCTTGATATTGCCCCACAAACTTTTCCATTTATCAAAAAAACTCTTTTATCACCTTTATCTATTTTGGGTAAAAATTTTTGACACATAATATGATTATGTTTTTTTATATATTGATTAATTAATTTTTTATTAAATCTATTTAAAAGAAATATATTATTTCCGCTATAACTATGAATAGGTTTTAAAATTACTTTTTTATGATTTTTAAAAAATTTTTTAATTTCATTTATATTTTGAGTAAAAATAGTATTTGGCATAAACTTTTGATATCTAGCTGAATAAAGTTTTTCAGATATGTTTCTAATTGAAAAGGGATCATTTATGATTTTAACTTTATCTTTGATAACATCAAGAATATAAGTTGTTGAAATATATTCAAGGTTAAAAGGAGGATTTTGACGAATTAAAATAAATTTACATTTTAAAAGTTCAAGTTTTTGTTTTTTTAATATTTTAAAAAAATTTTTTTTTGAGTAATTAAATTCAATAAAAAATCCTTTAGCTATAACTTTTGAGTTAATTATCGATAAATCTTTAGGTTCATAGTAGAAAATCTTATAATTTTTGATTTGAATTTCATGAGCTAAGAAAACGCTTGTATCTGTTTTTGGATTTAGTTTAGAAGGATGGTCTCCTTGAACAGCAATAATTTTATTTGTCATACAATTCATTTAAATCTTCATTTCTTGAAAATTTATTAATCATATGATCTGCATTTGTCGTTTTATTATCAATCACTTTTTGTAAATGATTTAAAAATATTGTTTCATTTTTTCCACTTTTATTGACTATATCTCGATTTTCTAAACCTCTTCTTGATAAATTTAATAAATTAGAGGCCCAGTAAAGAAGATCTTTTCCCATTAGCTGGGTATTAAATCCTTTTTGGGGAGCTTCGATATAAGCATTTATAATTTTGTCTTTATCCCATTTAGAAATTAGTTCAAAAACCTCGTCTAAGTTTCCATATAATATACCAGTATAAAAAGCTGGGCCAGAACATAAACAATCCCAACCGCATGTGTCCATTGATCTAATCTCGATATATTTTTTTAACCTATTTTCAGTAAAAATTGTACTTAGGTGAGTAGATAAATCATTCTCATTAGGAAATCTGTTACCGATTTCATTTATTTTTCCATCCATAAAATCTTTAAAAATATAATTTTTTCCTGAAATATAATTTCCATTCTCATTTATAAATAAAATTGGAAAATTTATGATAAAATCAGCATATTTTTCAAAATTTAATTTTTCAAAAAATAGCTTTGGCAACCCACCTCGAGCAGTATTTTGCCAAACTTTTGATCTATATGATAAATAATTACTTTTTTTTTTTTCCACAATTGATGAATTTGCAAATAATGCAATTGAAATAGGAACAACTGAGTTTATTACTGTAAATTTTTTGATGAAATCATTTTCTGATTCATAATCTAAATTAAGTTGTGTTCCACAAGTTCGATACATCATATCTAAACTTAACTTACCACCCTCTGGCATATCTTTTGTCATTAATTTATAGCGCTGCTTTGGATTATTAGGGATTTGATTAAGTCTTGAAATAGGATCAAATCCAGCACTGACAATATTTATATTTAGTTTTTTAGTTACTTGATTTAATTCAAATAAATAATCTTGAGATTCAGCACATGCTTCATGAATATTATTTAATTTTCCTCCTGATAACTCGATTTGATTTCCAGGTTCTAGAGATATATTTTTGTCTCCGTTATTTAATCCAATGATATTACGATTTTCTAAAATCGGCTGCCAACCAAATTCCAGAAGAGCAGCAAACATTTCTTTTATTTTTGAATAATCAATTCTTTTATTATCATCTTTATTAAATAAAAATTTTTCATGTTCAATTCCAATTTTAAAGTTTTTAATTTGTTTAATTCCTGATTTAAAATATTCAATTATTTTTTCTTTAGAGGTGATCATAGATAATTAAAACTAATTTTATTTCATTTTAATTATTAGATATAGTATTCAATAATGATAGTTGAGTGATTTTATTGTCACCTAATTCATCAATAGGCTTAACAGGGTATTCTCCTGTAAAATAATGATCTGTTAGTTGAGGATAGTTTTCATTTCTTTTATCGAATCCTATTGCTCGATACATTCCATTTATTGATAAAAATTTTAAAGTTTTTGCTCCTATATAGTCACATATCTGATCATTTGATTTATTCGCTGCTAATAACTCTTTTCTAGTAGGAGTATCTACCCCATAAAAGTCTGGATACCTAATTTCTGGACACGCTATTTTTACGTGTACTTCTTTCGCACCTGCATCATACAGCATTTTTACAATTTTAAGAGATGTAGTTCCTCTCACTAATGAATCATCAATTAAAACTATTTTTTTATTTTGAATAGTAGTTTGGTTTGCATTAAGTTTTAACTTTACTCCAAGACTTCTTATTTGTTGACTTGGTTCAATAAATGTTCTCCCTACATAATGATTTCTAATTAACCCATGTTCGAAGTTTTTACCTTGATGTTGAGCGAATCCTAAGGCTGCAGCGTTTCCACTATCTGGAACAGGCACAATAATATCTGCTTCAATATCATTTTCTTTTGCTAGTTCTTTTCCTAAATTTTTTCGGTGTTCATACGCAGTTTTGCCACTTAAAATACTGTCTGGTCTTGCGAAATAAATGTATTCAAATACGCAAGGCCTTACTTTTTTGGGTGGAAAGGGCTTGATACTCTCTAATTTATCATTTTCAATTAGAACAATCTCTCCATTCTCAACTTCTCTAACAAATTTAGCTCCAATAATATCTAATGCACAAGTTTCAGAGGCAAGTACATAACTTTTCTTTAATTTTCCTATCACTAGTGGTCTTATTCCATATGGATCCCTTACGCCTATTAATGATTTTTGAGTTAACATTACTAAAGCATATCCACCTTGAATCTGAAAAATGGCATCAACAACCTTATCAATAGTCTTGGCTCTTTTAGATTTTGCAATTAGTTGAACAATAGTTTCTGTGTCTGATGTTGTATAAAAAATAGCACCATCTTCAACTAGCTTATTTCTTAAATGAATAGAGTTTGTTAAATTTCCATTGTGAGCAACTCCTATTCCTCCAGCATTTGTATCCGCAAAAAAAGGTTGAATATTTCTTAAAGTATTACTGCCGGTTGTACTGTATCGATTGTGACCAATCGCATAATTACCTTTAAGTCTTTTTAAAATTTTCTCCTTATTAAAGTTGTCACCAACTAAACCAAATCTTTTTTCAGAGTAATATTGTTCACCATCGAAAGTGACAATTCCACATCCCTCTTGGCCTCTATGTTGCAATGCATGGAGACCTAAAGCAGTCAAAGCGGACGCATCTTCAATATTACTTATTCCAAAAACACCACACTCCTCTTTTATTTTTGGACTAAAGTTCCTCAATTTTTTCTTTTGAATCTTGGTATGTTTTTTCATCTGGGAATTCTTTTAAAAGATAATTACTACCTTTCTCTAAATATGGAAAGACATAAGATTTATCCAAATTTATAGGCCATTTTTCATAATTATAGACGATATGGACACCTGAAAATATACATACAGATATTATGTAGGCTCTAATAAAACCAAAGAAGAATCCAAATATTGTGTCCAAACTTCCAATACCAGTGTACCTGACTGCTCTGCTAATTCCTTTATTAATCAATAAGATTAAAAAAATAACTATAACAAATATTGTAATACCAAGACTAACATCTAAAACATATTCATTATCTATAATGTTTTCAAAATATGGTTTTATTTTTGGAAAAATTATTAAAGTAATAATATAAGCTAATAACCATTTTGCCATTGATAAGATACTTAAAACAAAGCCTTTTTTGTAACATTTTATTAAAGACAAAATTGTAATTATTAAACTTATTAAATCTATAACAGAGATTGAATTATAGAATTCTGCAAGGATTTTTACCATTAATTATTTTTAAAAGGTTTAATAGCTAATAGTAAAGATGGAAGAAGAGTTAAAACTGAAATCATTGCAAGCAACATTGCAAGACCTGTAAAAACTCCAAAATAAATAGTTGGAATAAATTTTGATAAAACAAGGATTGAAAACCCAAATACAATCGTAATTGAGGTATTTAGTATTGCAACTCCAACTGTTGAATGACAAACCTTTAAAGTCTCTTTATAATTTTTTATTTCTTTAAATTCCTCTTTAAATCTATAAATATAATGAATACTATTATCAACTGCGATACCAATTGTAATAGCTGCAATTGTAATCGTCATCATATCTAGTGGAATACCTAACAGTCCTATTATACCTAATATAAAAGAGGCAGCTATAAAATTTGGAATAATACCTATAAGTGATAATTTTATATTTCTGAATAAAATAAAAAACATGACAAAAATACCAATCATGACAAGTCCCAAAGTTAAAATTTGTGATTTAAATAAACTTTGTAAAAGATTATTGAACAATATTAGCACACCTGCTAACTTATATTCTTCTTTTTTTAGACCAATTTTATTTTGAAGATCTAAATTAATTTTATTTATCAAATCGTTTCTACGCAGATTTTCTTGAGAGTCTATTATTCTTAAACTAATTCTTGCTTCATTATCCTTAATAGAAATATATGGATCTATTATTTCTGTCTTAATATTATTTGGGATTTTAGAATACAGAACCCCCATTTCCAAAGTTCCTAATGGTTTATTGTTATTTAATTGGGTAGCAACATCAACAATTGATGAAAAAGATAATACCTTACCAATTTGGGGTAAATCATCTAAGTAATTATGAACATTAGAAATAGTTTCTATCTTATCTTTTGTAAACCAATATTTCTCATCGTCCAGATCACTTTCTTCACCCCAGTCCTCAAAATCATCATTTTCATCTGTTTTTTCTTTTTTAATTTTTGGGAATTTTAAAATAACTTCAAGAGGAGTAGTGCCCCCAAGTTCTTCATCAATTAATTTCATTCCTTTGTAGATCTCAGTTTTCTTACTAAAATAATTTATGAAACTATTTTCAACTTCTAATTTACTAATTCCAAAAATACTTACTAATATGATGATTATAGTTAAGCCAAAAACAGGTATTTGATGATTTAAAGATAAATTACTTAAAAGGTTAGTAATTTTAGATCCTTCTTTTTCTTTAACAGAAATATTTTTTGTAGGTACAAAGTTTAGTAAAGTAGGTAAGAGAGTAAAAGTAATAATAAATGATGTAATTAATCCAATAGTCATCATCCATCCAAAATCAATAATTGGTTTAATTTCACTAAATATTAAAGATAAAAATGCGATTATAGTTGTAAGCACTGTGTAAAGTATTGGCCAAAACATCTTACTGGTCGTTAATATTAAAATTTCTAAAATATTTTTCGAGGGATATGTTTTTCTAATTTGTAAAAATCTTGTACTCATATGAATGTTCATTGCCATCGTTAATATTAGCATTAACGCAATAAAGTTTGATGAGATAACGGTCACTTTCCAACCAAGTAAACCAAGTAAACCCATCATAATTATAACAGAGAAAAAACAACTACTAATTGGTACTATTACCCAAATAAGTTTTCTAAAAACAAACCATAGAGTCACTATGATAAAAATCAAAACACCAAGACCAAATACAATTATGTCGCTTTTAATAAAAGTCATCATATCATCAGCAATCATTGGAATTCCACCTAAGTATATTTTTCCAATATCTTCATAACTTTTAATTACGTCTCTTATTTCAAGAATATTTTCATGATTTTGTTTTTTTATTTGATCACGATATGCTTCTTTTTCTTCTCTAGATTTGTTTGAGATATTTTCTGGAGGTGAGTTTTTTTTTATATTAACAATTATTCCGCTTGTTTTTCCATCTTCACTAATTACAAAATTTCTAAAAACAGGACTTTCTAAAATCTCTTTAAATCCTCGTTGCCTATCAACGTCATCATCTTTAAGTGTCTTAAACCCTTCCAGACGTTCTTGTAATGGAGCATCGGAATTATTTAAAAGAGGAATATCTAATAAAGTTATGACACTATGAACCCAATTTAAACTTTGAATTTTATATTTTAGACTTAACAAATTATTAATTGAATTGTCTGTAACCATACCCTCATTTGGAGTATAGGTTAGGACTAAAAAATCTTTTGACCCGTAGCGATTGTTAATTTCTTTTAAATATTCAAGATCTGGATCTCCCTCAATCAATAGTGTTTCGGAAGATGCATCTAATCTGAAATTTTTTGAATGATATCCAAAACTTAAAATCGTAATTAATAATATTATAAAAACAGACTTTGGATTTTTCAAAATTGTATTTTCATACAAATTAGTGAGCATAATATCTTTTATATTGGAAATTAATTAATTTGAGTATCTTTAAATTTTGTAAATCTTTCCTCAAATTCAAGAGTTACCTTACCAATTGGTCCATGTCGCTGTTTGCCAATTATAATTTCAGCTAAATGTGCTACCTCATTCATTTTAGCTTGCCATTCTGCATGTTCTACAGTTGCCTCTCTTGGCTCTTTTCTTTGAAGATAGTAACCCTCTCTATAAACAAACATAACAACATCTGCATCTTGCTCAATTGATCCAGACTCTCTCAAATCAGCCAACTGAGGTTTATGATCATCACGTTGCTCAACCTGTCTTGAAAGTTGAGATAATGCTACTACTGGCACACCTAGTTCTTTTGCTATGGCTTTAAGACCTTGAGTAATTTGAGAAATTTCTTGAACTCTCCCATCTTTATTAAAAGTTGTTCCTCTCATCAACTGAATATAATCAACTACAATCATATCTAGTCCATGTAATCTTTTAATTCTTCTAGCCCTATTGCTCATAGCAGCAATACTGATTGCTGGTGTTTCATCAATGTATAGTGGAAGCTCAGCAATATTTTTTGAAGTTTCTAAAAACTGATCAAACTGTTCATCAGAAATTCTTCCACGCCGAATATCATTTGAACCAATACGAGCTTGTTCAGATAAAATTCTTGTTGATAACTGCTCAGATGACATTTCTAATGAGAAAAATGCAATAGAAGATTTTTTGCCACTATCTTGTATATATTTTGCAGCGTTGAATGCAATATTTGTTGCAAGTGATGTTTTACCCATTGAAGGTCTACCAGCAATAATAATTAAATCTGATTGATGTAAACCGCCGAGCTTATCATCTAAGTCTCTTAATCCTGTTGGCACACCAACAATTCCTTCTTCATTCTTATAGGCAGCTGAAGCCATTTCTATCGTTTGTTTCATTGCGTCATCAAATTTAACAAGAGATGAGCTAAACGAACCTTTTTCAGCTAAGTCGAATAACAATCTTTCAGAGTTTTCAATTATATTTTGACCATTTGATTCTAAATCATTAATTTTAGCACTATCTATAGTTTGTTCTGAAATTTTGATTAATTCGCGTCGTACAAACATATCATAAATTATTTTAGAATATTCAATTGCTTGTCTAACAGAAGTAGAAAACTTTGTTATTTTTACTAAATATTCAGGAATATCTAACTCATCTTTTTCATCTTCAAAATAATTTTTAAGAGTAATTGGATTTGCTAACATACCTTTATATATTAAATTTTCTATTGCATTATAAATTTTTTGATGCATTGGATCATAAAAATTAGCACTAGAAATAATAATACTTATTTCATCAAATATCTCATTTGTGACTAATATGGATCCAATAACTGATTGCTCTGCTTCAATATTATTTGGAAGTTCTTTAAATTTATCTTTTACTAAGCTTAGATTATTTTCCATACAAGTAATTTATATGAAAAAACTTTATTCAAAATTTAAAAAAAATGCTGTGGATGAAATTGTATAATTACTGAATAGTTTCAGCTGATTGAACAATAATTTTAATTTCCGCATCAACTGAAGAGTGTAAAGAAATTTTTACTTTATGTTTTCCAAGGGTTTTAATTTCTTGAATTGGTTGTATCATTGAAGGTTTAACATCAACTTTGTTAATTTCTTGAATTAATTTTGCAATTTCGGTTGGTTTTACTGAACCATATAATTCATTATTTTCCGTACTAAGTTTTTTTACTAAGAATTCTTTATTATTAATTTGATCACAAATTTTTTGTGCCTCTGCTCTTTTGTCATTATCTTTTTTAGCTAGATCAGCTTTGATCTTTTCAACTTCTTTAATGTTTTCTTTTGAAGCATACAATGCTTTTTTATTTGCTATAAGAAAATTTCTAGCAAAACCTCTTTTTACATCAATTACTTCACCGATTGATCCAATTCTTTTCATATTTTCCAATAAAATAACTTTCATTTTATAACAACGCTAAATTTCTAGCTCTCTTAATTGAAAGAGATAGCTCTCTCTGTTTTTTTTGACTTACATTTGTAATTCTTGATGGTAAAATTTTTCCATTTTCAGACATATATTTTTTTAATAATTTTATATTTTTATAGTCAATTTTAGGTGCACCTTTCACAGACAAGGGGCAGCTTTTCTTAAATTTGTATTTGTTAGGTTGAAAAATACTTAGTTTAGCAAAATTGCTTTGTTTACTTTTTTTATTTCCACTTTGTCTTTTTGGCATAATTAATTTGAAACTTTTTCCTTTTTATCAATTTTTTCTATATCCTCTTTTTTTGAGAAATAATTTGTATCTAGGTCAAAATTTTTAACTTTAACAGTCAAATATCTTAATAATTTTTTATCGATTGACTCATTTTTTTCAAGTTGTTCAACAACTTTATCTTTTCCTTTAATTTTAAAATGAATGTAACTACCTTTTTTATTTTTTTTTATTAAGTAGGAAAGGTTTAGAAGACCCCAATTCTCAGTTTTTACTATTTCTCCCTCATTTTTTTCAATAATTTTTGAATATTTTTCTGTGAGCTGTTTAAGCTCACTTGAAGAAGTGTCTTGCCTTGCAATAATAGTATGTTCGTATAAATTCATTTAAAATCTTTAATAAAACGTGAGGATATACTATTATAAATCTTCAATTACAATAGTAAAAAAAACTAAAATTTAAATAGATTTTGATATGTTTTCAGTAATTTTCCCTGGACAAGGTTCTCAAACAATTGGGATGGGAAAAGAATTTTATAAAAACTTTAAAATTGTAAAAGATCTTTTTAGTGAGGCAAATGAAGCTCTTAAAATAAACTTAACAAATATAATTTTAGAGGGTCCAAAAGAGGAATTAGATTTGACTGTTAATACACAACCTGCAATTTTTTTAGTTAGTTATTCTATCTTTCAGGTAATGAAACAAGAATTTGAAATAGATTTGAATAAAGCAAAATTTTTTGCTGGCCATTCCTTAGGAGAGTATTCTGCTATTGCTTGTGCTGGATATTTAGATTTTAAGGACACAATAAAAATTTTAAAAATTAGAGGGAATGCAATGCAAAATTCAGTACCTAAAGGTGAGGGTGGTATGACTGCTGTTCTAGGATCATCAGTTGAAAATATTGAAAAAATTTTAAAAGAAAATAAAGATAAGTTTATAGCAGAAATTGCAAATGATAATTCAGAGGGTCAAATAGTTTTAAGTGGTAAAAATAAAGACTTAGAAATTTTAAGCATTGTACTAAAAGAAAATAAGATAAAAAATATTAAACTTCCTGTAAGTGCACCATTCCATTGTAGTTTAATGGGCAAAGCCACGGAAGTGATGAGAGAGGAATTAATTAAGCTGAAATTTAAAAAAGGAATTAATCCTTTAATTTCAAACATAACAGCAGACGAAATTTTTAATGCAGATGAGTTAAAAAATTTATTAATTAAACAAATTGAAAATAGAGTTAGATGGAGAGAAAGTGTAATTAATATGATAGAAAAAGGGGTGGATCAATTTATTGAAATAGGCCCTGGAAAGGTCTTGTCAGGTTTAGTAAAAAGAATTAACAAGGACATAAATATAAGTTCAATTAATAGTGAGGAAGATATTAAGAATATTAAAATATGAAAGATTTAGAAAATAAAAAGATTATTGTAACAGGAGCCTCTGGAGGAATTGGAAATTCAATTGTAGAAAAACTAAGTGAAAAAGGTGCAACTATTTTAGCATCTGGAACACGCGTTGAAAAACTTGAAGAACTTAAAAGTAAGTTTAGTAAAATTAAGGTTCTTAAATTTGATATTTCACAAAACGATAAAATAGAGGAGTTTATTGAAAATGCTACAAAAGAATTGAATGGTTTGGACTGTATAGTTAATAACGCAGGAGTTACTCAAGACAATTTAGCAATTAGAATGAGTATTCAAGAGTGGAAAAAAGTAATTGATATCAATTTAACCTCTACTTTTTTATTAAGTAAATTTGCAATAAAAAAAATGCTCAAAAACAAAAGTGGCAAGATAGTAAATATTACCTCGGTTGTTGGACACACAGGAAACTTAGGGCAAGCGAATTATACAGCATCTAAAGCTGGAATAGTTGCGATGTCAAAAAGCTTATCTTTAGAGTATGCAAAAAAGAATATTAATATCAACTGTATTTCACCTGGTTTTATTAAAACTGCCATGACTGATAAAATAGATGAAAAGTTTAAAGAAGCAATTATATCAAAGATACCTTCTGCAAGATTAGGGGAAGCAAATGATATAGCTAATGCTGTTCTTTTTTTAACATCCAATCTATCAGATTATATTAATGGAGAAACCTTGCATGTAAATGGTGGTATGTATATGGCTTGACAATTTAGTGAATTAAACTATTAACGATTTATAACAAAAAAGGATCAATATGTCAGAAGATGTCTCAAGCAAAGTAAAAAAAATAGTTGCAGACCATTTAGGAATAGATGAAGCGAAAGTCACTGAGGAGTCAAGTTTTATAGACGATCTTGGAGCTGATAGTCTAGATACAGTTGAATTAGTAATGGCTTTTGAAGAAGAATTCGGTTCAGAAATTTCTGATAGTGAAGCAGAAAAAATTTTAACAGTTGGTGATGCTGTAAAATTCATTGAAGGTAAAGCAAACTAATTAAAATTCTAAATGCCCACTTCAAATGATGGGATAATGGTTATTTTATCTTCTCCCTCTGGAGCGGGTAAGACTACTCTAGTCAATCTATTATCAGAAAAGAAAAAAAATTTTGAGATCTCAATTTCTCATACTACAAGACAGCCTCGTCCAAATGAAATTCCAGAAAAAGATTATTATTTTGTCTCGAGCTCAGAATTTAAAAGGCTAATAAAAAATCAAGAATTTCTTGAATACGCAAAAGTGTTTGATAATTATTATGGAACGACAAGAACCCCTGTAATTGACAAGCTTAATAAGGGAAAAAATGTTTTGTTTGATATAGATTGGCAAGGTGCTGATCAAATTAAAAATAAAAATCTAGATTTTAAATTAATTACTTTTTTTATATTACCTCCAAGTAAGCAAATTTTGTTTGAAAGATTGTCTAACAGAGATATGAAAGACAAATTAATAGTTGAGGAAAGAATGAAACAATTTGAAAGGGATGTGCTTCATTGGATAAATTATAATTATGTTTTGATTAATGATGATTTACAATCTTGCTTTAATAAGATAAGTAATTTGATTGATGCTGAGATTAATAATGGATCAAAAGACTATGATCCTGAGTATATTAGAAGTCATGTTGAAAATTTAACATCTTAAATTTTCATACTCTTTTGTGAGATTAAAGTAAGTTTCAAAATTCAAATTTTGAGGTCTTAAGTTAAGATCAATTTTTAATTTATCAGCAACCTCAAGATTATTATTAAATAATATATTATATGGTTTCTTTAACATTTTACGTCTGTGCATGAAAAAAATTCTTGTTAATTTTTCTAAATTTTTAGGTTCTTTAAGTTGAAAAAATTTTTTTTTTGGCTGAAATAATAAAACAGTACTATCAATTTTTGGTTTTGGAGAAAAGCTACAAGGTTTCACATCACAAATTTTTTTAATATGCAATTTCCAATTAGCTAAAATTGATAATCTTCCGTAGTTTTTAGTATTAAAATCAGAAATTATTCTATCGGCGACCTCTTTTTGAAACATTAAAATTAGATAATCAAACCAAAAATTGTTTTCTCTAATATTTAAAATCCATTTGCACAATATTTCTGTAGAAATATTATATGGCAAATTTCCAAAAACTGTTAAAATTTCGTTACTTAAATTATTTTCTTCAATTTTCAATACATCTTTATTAATTATTTGAATTTTTGATCCAAAATTCTTATCTAGTTTTTCAACCAAATTAAAATCTTTCTCCACTACTAATAAATTTTTAGGTCCTTTTTTTAAAATGTTAATAGTTAAATTACCTGTTCCTGGACCAATCTCTAAAATTGATTTATCTTTAATCTCAATTGTACTTACTATTATATCAATAATATTTTGATCAATCAAAAAATTTTGACCTAAACTTTTTTTAGCTTTAATCACTTTTTATCTAAAAATTTTAATGACTGTATTAAGCTAAATGGACTCGACTTATTTTGTCCAAGCATATTTTCGTTTGGCCCATGATCTGGAGAGATCCTTAAAAATGGAAGACCTATTGTTATATTTATCGCATCATATTCATATAATGTTTTTAGAGGCGTTAAAACTTGATCATGGTACATTCCAACTATAACGTCATATTTTTTTCTATTTTCTTTTAGAAATAGTGTATCAGCAGGAAACGGTCCAAAAATCTTAATTTTCTTTTTACTTAAATAACTTATTGCAGGTTTTATTAGTGTTTTTTCCTCATTTGTTTTTCCTTCGCAATGCGGATTTAAACCAGTGATAGCAATTTTGGGTTTTATATTTAATTCTTTTTTAAAAAAAATATCAATAAGTTTTATTTTTTGAATTATTAAATTTTTTGTAATTTTTTTTGGAACATTTTTTATTGATAAATGAGTGGTTATTGGACTAACTGAAAGTTGCTTATTATAAATCAACATAGCACTATTAGAAATTTTAAACTTAGAGGTTATGTACTCGGTAATTCCGAGAAATTTATTATTAAGGAAATATTTTTTAGATATAGGACCATTGATGAATTTATTTGTAAAATTTGATTTTATTAATTTAATAGCAATAGAAAATGATTCTTCAATGTATGATCTGGATTTAACTGAAATTTTTTCAAAAGTTTTTTTTTGCTTGTAACCCACATTTATTATGTTCACTGAATTATTATCTAAATTATAAGATTCTATTTTATCTATTTCCAAAACTTTAATATTAAATTTGTAATTAAAAAATTTCATTTGAGACTCCAAAATTTGTTTTGAACAAATCAAAATTAAAGGGCTTTTAAAATTCTCATTTTTAAGCGTTTTAAAAAAAATTTCTAAAAATATACTATTCGGTTCACCAGCAACTAAAAGAATTGGTTTATTTTTCATCAATCAAATAATTTAACTTTACTTTATTGAAATATATTTTTGAAAACTTATTTAATTGGGAATTTCTCTCTGATTTTATTAATTTTTCAATTTCTTTTTGTTTATCAATTACTGAATTAGCAATTTTCATATCTTCAATTTTTAATATCAAGAAATTATTACCCAACTTTATTAAGTCTGTATATTCACCTATGTTCTTATCTTCTAATTCTTTATTGATAGATTTTGCAAGACTAATTTCACTTATCCAGCCTATCTTACCACCAAACTTAGCACTATCAGCGTTACTATAAATATTGGCAGTATTATTAAATCCTATTTCTTTAATACTTAGGACTATTTCTTTAAATAATTTTTCTAAAGGAACTCCTTTTTTTTTAGCAAATACAATTTCTGATAAAAGAAATTCTCTATTTTTTCTATTTTGCATTTCATTCACTTTTTTAAGTATAATTTTTTTATCAATTTTTACTTGATTGTTATATTTTAAATAAATCAATTCGTTCCAAATTAATTCTATTTTAATTTTTTCTTTTATTTCAGGTAAACTATAATTCTCTGTTAAATCTAATGATTTTTTAAAATCTTCCTCATTATTAAAACCTAATTTTTTTAATAAAGTTTTTTATATAATCATTTATTATTTCATCATTATTTTCTAATTTAATAAATTTTTTAGCTTCTTTCTCTTTTATAATTTGATCTATTATATAATTTTTTGCAATTTCAAATCTTTGATTTTGATCCAATCGAATAAAATTTGGGTTTAAAACTTTTAAATAATTACTCTCTTTTTTTAAATCATGATTAGTGATAATTTCATTATCTACTGAAACTATTATCTTAATTTCTGCTAATAACTCTTTCTGTGAAAAAAAAAATATTAAAAAAATTAATAAGAAGGTTTTTTTGAACATTATTGTTTAATATCTGGACTACTTATCTCAGCAAATGGTGTTATAGTTAATTTAAACAGTATAGATTCATCTGGTTTTAATTCTCTATCACTATAAAAATCTTTTTTATACTCAATTGATGCAGCCAAACAATCATTCTTATATTGGTACATTAAATTATAATATTCAGTTAAATCTTTAGTTTTATTTTTTCTTGTAGAAAATGAAATATTATTGAATTCATTCAAGTTATAAGCTGTAGTATTTGATAAATAAGAATTTTTATTCACCGTATTATTCTCATTAAGATAGTCAAATGTTGTAACAAAATTATCAATTCTGAATTCAGTTAATAAATTTTCATAATTTATATCTTTAAAATTATTTTTGATCGCAGTGATATATTTTGTTGTCAAATGATCATTTGGACTATACATAATTTCGCTAAACATATTTGACATTTTTTCACCAATTTGGTTTGTATTGGTAAGATCATCATTTTTCTTTAATCTTAAATTGTTAGCTATTTTTAAGTTCAATACTTCTTTAGTTTTTAATTTTTGCAATATTGTATAATCAATTCCATATGTTAAAGATAAGCCACCTTCAATGCTTGTGCTGTCTGAAACTCTATCAAGTGAATATATATTTGTTAAATCAACTTTTCTTTCAACATTTTTTTCATCTTTAGTATGTGTTGGTGCTGCTCTAACTGATATTCTAGGTTTTAATATTTTTTGATAAATATCATTCTCTTTAACTAAGGGTAATGTAGAGTTATGCTGAAAAATACCTGAAACATAAAAATTTTTATTGTTTTTATAATTAGTATTTTTATTTTCACTGTTTGTGTTTCTTATGAGAAATTCATAATTATTTAAAACACCTAATTCATTTATTTTTGAGTCAGAATTAAAAATGAGGTTATTGACATTACGTTTTTCTAGAATATTTGTATCATATTGTCTAATCAAATTATCTGTCTCAAATGAGAGATTTCCATTTAGGTAGGAAAAATTATCGAAATTCTTTGTTAGTAAAAATTTTGGAATTACATATTCATATCTATCGTTATTTGCTTTGTTCAAATTCTCGTATACTGCAGTTCCAAAATTTATTGATAAATTATTAGAATATAAATCTAAATTTATCGAATTTTCTAATAAATCATTATCATTTATTAGTTCACTTTCTATCTTATTTGATTTTAAATATGTATCATTAGATGTTGTTTGTATTTTAAAATTGATTTCACTATCATCAAAATTTTTAACAAGTAAATCTTTATTGAATTTATAAAAAAGATGATTTTTCGAGTTTTTATCATTTTCAGCAAATAAACTAAAATCTGCAGTATGATCGCTTTTAGAATTTTTTTGTCTGAATTCAGATTGTAGTAAAATTTTATCATCAGCATATAATCTTGGTGAAAAGGTAATATCTTTGTTATCTGCTATAGCATAAAAATATGGAACAGTTAAAAAATTGTTTGAGTTTGAAGAACTTTTAATTGTTGGTATTAAAAAACCAGACCTTCTCTTTACGGATGGATCTGGATGAAAAAATTTTGGAAAATAAACTAATGGAATATCATAAACTTTTAATAAAGCCTCATCGTAGTGAATTTCTCGTTTTTTTTTGTCATGAGTGATTTTTTTTGCACTAAAAGTCCATGGAGGACAACCATCCCTTTTTTTACAAGTTGTGAATACACCTTTAGTAATATTTGAAAAATTTTCATCAATTTCACCACTATTGCCTCTTAACCTATAGTCATTTACACCTTGAGCTGACTTATTTCTTAAATCAATCTTAATATCTTTTCCAAAAATTTTTCCTGAATTCGTATTTATATATGCTAATGATGTTCTAAATGTATTATTTTGAGTATCTTTACTAATTAAATTATTAACTTTTATTAAATCTTTGTCTATCTCATATTCAAAATTATCTGCAAAATATAGATTTCCAAAATTATCTTCAACTTTGGTAGTTTCATTGGACAACACTATATTTTTTTTTTGGTCGTAAAGAATCTTGTTTGTTTTTATGACAAATAATCCATCTGTTTGAAAAATCTCTATATTTCCATTAGCATTAAAAATTAAATTTTTTTGATCAAAAACTCCATTATCATATTTTAGCCTTATCTTTTTAGATCTAATAAATAATTCTCCATTTCCACTAGATTTGAGAGTATCCAAATTTTTAAGATATATGAATTCATCAGATTTGATTTCTAAATTTTTATCTTTAGAAATTGCACTTCCTTTGTAGGCTTTAATTTGGTCCCCCTCATTTAGAATTTCAATATTTTTACTTTCTAAAGTAAAGCTTTCTGAAAAAGCTAAATTTGTAAAAAAAAAGGTATATATTACAAAAATTATTATAAAATTATTTTTCATTAATATTTACCAATCCTATTAACGATAAAGTTGATATAATCAACAATGGAAAGAAAACAGACGGATATACAGGAATTTTCCCATTATTTCCGAGAGAATTAAATATAAAATTTACATAATAAATTAACACAGACAACAAAACACCAATTATTATATGGAATAATAATGACTTATTTTTTGTTAAATTAAACATAATCGCAATAGAAAATAAGGTAAATATTCCATAAAAAAATGGTGTTGAAAAAAGTTTTAATATTTGAATTCTAAGCTCGTCTGTTGAATATCCAAATTTTTGGTAATCTTTTTTAAGATCATAAAGCTTAAATATATCAAACGAGGAAATGTTAGAAAAAAGGTTATTAATTATTTTAGAATTAAAATTTGAGGAAATTTTAATAATTCCAATGATATTTTCTGTTCTATTATTTATTGTAATAGATGGATTGTGAACAATCCATTCATTATCACTTATATCTATCTTAGCGGATTGGATAGTTCTTATTAATTTAAATTCTGGGCTAAATTCATTGATTACATTTTCTATCAGAATTGTGTCTTGAATAAGTTTAGATTTAATAATAAATTTTTTGTCATTTATTTCATCTTTAATCCATAGTCCGTTATCAGTAACCATAGCAAGATATTTATTATCATTAGAAAAACTATTTTTAATGTCTGAGTAATAAAATTTAAGTTTTGATGCAATATTATAATAAATTAGTACATTAAAAATTCCTATAAATATTGATAAAAAAAATAAAATTTGAACAATTTTTAAATTACTGAGACCATTTTTTTTTAATAAGTTAAGCTCGTCTTTTTTAAATAGATCGTAAAAAAAGAATTGTGTAGAAATTAAAAAAATAAATGGAAATATTTCAAAAAGAGTGATTGGAATATTTAAAAAAGTTAAAAAATAAGGATAATAAAAACTTACGTTTAAATCCTTAAAAAAATTTATTTCTTCGAGAACATTCAAGATAAATATTAATAATAAAAAAATAAGAGATGTATTAATAAATTTTTTTAAATAATTAATGATAATATATTTTTGATATATTTTAAACATTTCTAATTAATCTATTAAATAATAAATAACCAATAATAAAAATAAGTATTGGAAATAAAAAATAAAAAATTGTTAAATTTACTGAAGATGTGAAATATTGTACTGATACCTCAGAATATACTAAAAGAAAAAAAACTGTAAAGAATATTGAATTTATCTTAATTTTATAATTTTTTTCATTCTTTGAGTACAATATAAGAAAACATGAAAACAAGACTGTTAAAGGAATAAAAAATGGTTTGTGAAGTCTATTAATTAATTCAATTTTAACTTCTTTTTTTAGATTCTTGCATTTAAAACTTTTAAAATCATTTAATTTATCATTTTTGATATTAAAAAAACAACTTAATAAAATTTGAGTGTCTATTTCTTGAATTTTTGGCACAGTAATTGTTTTTGTAGTTAAATTTTGTAAACTAAAATCAATTTGATCAAAATCAAATAAGTTAATTTTAGAGTTTTCAATATTAATTACTCTTCCGTCAAAAAGTTTAAAAGCTTTTTTAAGACCGTCTTCATAAAGCACACCCCTATCTGCATATATCATTTTAGAATTATTTTTATTCGTTTCTTCTAAAAAAATATCTTTAAAACTTCCATCATTGTCTTTACTGTTAATAAATATAGTTAAGCCATCAGTAATACTAATGAATTTTCCTTCTTTAATTAATGATGTAAAAAAATCGATATTTGAATTTTTTAAATAATTTCTTGCCTCAAGTTTTGATAATGGTGAAATATATGAACTTAAAATTAATTGAAATAACATATAAATAATAGAAAACACTAATAATCTATTAAGAAAATTTATTTTTTTTATTCCATTTATCCAAAATATGAAAATTTCATTTCTGAACTCATAACTCATAATTGTGTAAAATATCGAAACAAAAAATATAAAAGGTAGTATTCTTTGAATAATTTTAGGAAAATTTAGCAATGAATAGTAAAAATAAATCTTTAATCCATGGCCGTCTTCTGTGACAAAATCGAAATAGTTCACCGCTTGAATAGTCCAAACAATTAAACCAACTATCAGTATTGCTGCTAAAAAAAATCTTGAAATATCAAGATAAATCTTTCTAAATATTAATTTTTTCATTGAAAATATTTTATTACAACATATATAGCATTGCTCGTACAAATTGTATTTAAAAATATATGTCTATAAAAATTAATTATAAAGGTGATTTTTCAAAGAAACTTTCTGGAAATCTTGTCTTATTCACTAATGAAAAATTCAATATTAAACATTTAAGCAAGTATATTCCATCTCACGAACTTTCATATATCAGCGATTTATTAAAAAATAGTGATTTGAAAAAAAATTTATTAACGTTCGAAGTAAATTCAAAAAAAAAGATAATTTTAATATCTACAAAATCAAATCTTAAATCATCTGAGATAGAAAACTTAGGTGCAAAATTATACGAAAAAATTGAATCTAATAAATCAAAGGAACTTTCTATAAGTTCAGAAAGTTTAGATATTAAATATCCCAACTTTATTTCTCATTTTTTACATGGACTCAAATTAAAATCTTATAAGTTTAATAAATACAAAACAAAACAAAAGTTAAAAATTTTAAATATAAATATAATTGGAAGAACTAATAAACCATCAGTTCAAAGTCAGCTGAAATTTAAAGCTCTCGAAGAAGGGACTTTTTATACTAGAGATTTAGTTTCTGAGCCAGGAAATATTTTACATCCAGACGAATATGCAAAAAGATTAAGAACTTTGAAAAGATATGGATTGAAAGTAAATATTTATGATACCAAGAAAATGAAAAAATTAGGAATGAATGCTTTACTTGGTGTTGGCCAAGGAAGTATTAGAGGATCATATTTAGTAACAATGGAATGGAAGGGACTTAAAAATAATTCAAAACCTTTAGCTTTTGTAGGTAAAGGAGTATGTTTTGATACAGGTGGCTATTCATTAAAACCTGCAAAATTTATGGAAGATATGACTTATGATATGGCTGGTTCTGCTACTGTTGTTGGTTTGATGATGAGTCTTGCTATAAGAAAAGCAAAAGTAAATGCAGTTGGTGTTGTAGGCCTTGTAGAAAATATGGTAAGTGGAAATGCACAAAGACCTGGAGACATTGTAAAATCTTATAGTGGGAAAACAATAGAAATATTAAACACAGATGCTGAAGGTAGATTAGTTCTGGCTGATGCTTTAACTTTTACAGAAAAAAAATTCAAACCAAAATTTATAGTAGATTTAGCAACTTTAACAGGCGCAATTATAGTTTCTTTGGGATCTGAATATGCAGGACTTTTTTCAAATAATGATAAATTATCTAATCAATTGATACAATCAGGTGAAAAGGTGGAAGAAAAATTATGGCGAATGCCTTTACATAAGAATTTTGATAAACTTATAGACTCAAAAAATGCTGATATGCAAAATATTAATTATGTCGGTGGAGCTGGATCAACTACAGCTGCACAATTTTTACAAAGATTCATTTTGAATAAAACGCCATGGGCGCATTTAGATATAGCGGGTATGGCTTTTTCAAAGTATGGCGGAGCTTTAAACTCAGGTGGTGCAACAGGTTATGGAGTAAGGTTATTAAGTCAATTAATAGAGGATAATTATGAATAATATTGAGCAAACATTATCTATCATAAAGCCTGATGCTGTTGAAAGAAATTTAGATAATGAAATAAAAGAAATTTTTA
Organism: uncultured Pelagibacteraceae bacterium; assembly: GCA_902578775.1. Taxonomy (GTDB): domain Bacteria; phylum Pseudomonadota; class Alphaproteobacteria; order Pelagibacterales; family Pelagibacteraceae; genus Pelagibacter. Next base: position 34,173 of record CACHEF010000003.1, on the reverse strand, counting down.
GGAAAAAAGGATTTCTAATCGTTAAAGAAAAAAAAATTCAAATTGAAAAGTCTGAGGCAGAAAAATTTTATAAAATTCACGAAACAAAGCCTTTTTATAATGATTTATGTACATATTTATCGTCAGGTCCAATAGTTGTAATGATTCTTGAAAAGGAAAATGCTGTATTAGGTAATAGAGAATTGATGGGCGCAACCAATCCAGCTGAAGCTGCAGAGGGCACTATTAGAAAAAAGTATGGTATTTCAATTGATAAAAATTCAGTACATGGATCTGATAGTGTCGAAAATGCAAAAATTGAAATAGATTTCTTTTTTAAAGATTAATTAAAACTTTATTTAAAGCTTTTGGGTACAAAAAATGTTCCTGTTTAAGAATTTTTTTGGCAAGTTTTTTAGCTGTATCATTTTTAAAAATTTTAACTTTCTTTTGTAAAATAATTTTTCCAGAGTCTAATTTTGTACTAACATAATGTACAGTACATCCTGAATATATTTCATTATTATCGATAGCCCTTTGGTGCGTATTTAATCCTTTATATTTAGGTAATAAAGATGGATGAACATTAATAATTTTACCCTTAAATCTTTTAATTAAGTTGCCTGATAAAATCTTCATAAATCCGGCTAGACAAATTAAGTCTATCTGATTTTTTTTTAATTCCGATAAAATATTTTTTTCTGCAATTTTTTTATTATTATAATTTATAATTTTTTTTTTTATCTTATACTTTTTAGCATATTGAAGTCCCATAGCATTTCTTTTATTTGATATAAGTAATTTAATTCTATACTTTGAATTTTTTTTTAGAGAGTAAAAAATTAAATTTTTAAAATTACTTCCATTACCAGAAATAAATACTGCAATATTAATTTTTTTAATTCCAATTAATTTTTGCATTTAGTTTTACTTTATTTTCACCTCGAATTATTTCTCCTATTATGTATGGCTTATATTCTTTTGAGAAATATTTTAGAATCTTTTGAAATTTTTTTGAATTGATGATTAAACAGAAACCAACCCCACAATTGAAAGTTTTTAACATTTCTTTATCAGAAATATTATTTTTTTTTAGCCATTTAAATATCTTCAAGGTTTTAATTTTACTTAAATCAATATTAGCAGATAATCCTTTAGGTATTACTCTTTTTATATTATCGCTTAACCCACCCCCAGTAATATTTGCACAACCATTTAATAAATCTCTTTTATTTAAATTAAGAATTTCTCTTACATAAATCTTTGTAGGTCTGATTAATTCTTTTTTTAAAAAACTATTTTTTTTTATATTAATTTTTTTTTTATTAATAATATGCCTAACTAATGAATACCCGTTAGAATGAATACCCGAAGATGGAATTGCCACAACAAGATCGCCATTTCTTATTCTATTGTTATTTAATATTTTTTTTTCATCTACAACACCTACAGCAAACCCTGCTATATCAAATTTACCTTTTTCATATGTACCAGGCATTTCCGCAGTTTCTCCTCCTACAAGTTCACAATTTGAAAACTCGCAACCTTTCGCAATTCCTTTAATGATAGACTTAACTTTACTAAGTATAATTTTATTTGTTGAAATATAATCTAAAAACAAAATAGGCTTAGCACCTTGAACAATTAAGTCGTTTACACTCATAGCAACTAAGTCAATACCTATGGTATCATATTTGTTTAATAGATTAGCAATCTCTACTTTAGTTCCCACCCCATCCGTGCATGCAACAATTTTAGGTTTTTTGACCCCTTTTGGAATATCAGAAATCGAGCCAAACCCCCCAATATTACTAAACTTTTTATTGCCTTCTTTTTTTGATGAAATCTTAGAGATGAAATTGACAAATTTATCTGCAGTATCAATATTGACGCCACTTTTTTTATAAGTAAAGGTTTTATTATTCATTAAGATATTATTTAATAATGCATTATCAAAAACACTTATATATTTTTTTTTTAGTTCTTGCTCTAAGTTTATCTTTTTTTTCCACAACTAAAGTTAAGGCTAAAGCTTTTTTTATTGATGATATAGAGATTGAAGAAAAACTAGAAAATAATTTTAATAAAGAAAAACTGATTAACAAAGGTTTTAAAAAAGCATTTCAAGAATTAATGAGTAAATTAGTACAATCTAAAGATTTAATTAAAGTTGAAAATATTAAATTAAATGAAATTAAAAGTATGATTGAAACTTTTACAATTAAAGAAGAAAAATTCATTAATAAAACCTATAATCTAAATTTAGGGGTTCTGTTTAACAAAAAAAAAATATTTAATTATCTAGATAGGAAAAAAATTTTCCCTTCTCAAATAAAAGATGAAAGTTTTCTATTTATCCCAATACTTTTAGATCAATCAAATAATGATATTTTAGTTTATTCAAGTAATCCATTCTATGATAGATGGAAAAATGAGAAAAGGAGAGATCATCTTGTCTCTTATGTTTTACCTACAGAAGATTTGGATGATTTAAGAATTATACGAAAAAATCAATTAGAAATAGAAAATTTTAATTTTGAAAAAATTATTGAAAAATACTCCTTAAGTAATTCAATTATTGCCATTTTTTTTAAAAATGAAAATGAAATTAAAGTTTTATCTAAAATAAGGATTAAAGGAAATAAGGTAATAAAAAGTAACTCTTTTAAAAATATATATTTAGATAATAATGAAAGTATAGAGAAATTAATCAATGAATTAAAAATTACTTATGAAGATTTTTGGAAAGAAAATAATTTGATAAATACGTCAATTAAATTTCCTATCTTAGTTAAAATCAATGATAAAAATTTTGATATATCCTTAAGATTTGAAAAAATTTTAAATGAATTAGATCTCGTAAGTAGTTTTTCTATAATAAGCTTTGATAAAGATAATGTATTTTATGAATTAATATTTAATGGAACAGCAAAAAAATTTATAGATATAATGAAAGAGCAAGAATTTAATTTTGATACACAAAATAAAATTTGGGTTTTAAAATGACTGATCTAAATCAATTAATTATTAAGTTTGATTACGAGAAAAATTTTAAGGATGATGATTTTTATGTATCAAAAAGTAATATAAATATTTTTAATCTATTGAATAATTGGCCAAAGTGGGAAAAAAATTTTTTAAACATTAATGGAGATAGATATTCAGGAAAAACACATTTGACAAGTATTTTCCAAAAAAAATTTAAAGGTATTAAATTAGATGCTAGATTATTAACAGACGATGATTTGCTTAAAATAAAAATACATCAAAATATAATTTTAGAGGATTTGAGTGAAAAAGTAGATGAAAAATTAATCTATAGTTTATTTAATATTATTGATATTGATAATAAATTCATAATTGTAACTTCTATTAAACCAATTGTAGATATAAACTTTTCATTAATAGATTTAAGATCACGAACTAAAAATTTTATTATGCAAAAAATCGAAAAACCTGATGATGAATTGATGTTTGCTCTTATATTAAAAAATTTATCGGACCGTCAAATTTCAGTTGATAAAAAACTTATAAATTTCATAATCAAAAGAATTGATAGATCGTATAGCAATATATCTAATTTCATATATAAAGTTGACGAACTAAGTTTAAAAAAGAAAAAACCGATCGATCTTAAGATAATAAAAGAGATTTTGGGAGAATAATTGAGCAATAAGTACAGAACACATAATTGTAATGAACTAAGAAAAGAACACGTTGATAGTGATGTAGTACTTTCTGGGTGGATAAATAAAAAAAGAGACCATGGAAACTTATTATTTATCGACCTTAGAGATAATTATGGGATTACTCAATGTATAATTGATAAAGAAAATTTGAATTTTAAAGAAATAGAAAAAATACAGTTAGAGACAGTAATAAGAATTGAAGGCAAAGTAGTAAATAGATCGAATGACACAATTAATAATGAAATAAAAACTGGTGAAGTTGAGGTAGGGATTAAAAACTTTAAAGTATTAGGTACATGTAAAGAGTTACCTTTACCAGTTTTTAGTGATCAAGAATATGCTGAAGATATAAGATTAAAATATAGATTTCTTGATTTAAGAAGAAAGAAAATTCATGAAAATATTATTTTAAGATCAAAAGTAATTACATTCATTAGAAATGAAATGAATAATTTAGGATTTTTAGAATTTCAAACACCTATCCTAACATCCTCAAGTCCAGAAGGTGCCAGAGATTTTTTAGTTCCAAGTAGACTAAATCCTGGAAAGTTTTATGCATTACCACAAGCACCTCAGCAATTTAAACAACTAATTATGGTTTCAGGTTTTGATAAATATTTTCAGATAGCTCCTTGTTTTAGAGATGAAGATGCTAGGTCAGATAGAAGCCCAGGTGAATTCTATCAATTAGATTTAGAGATGTCTTTTGTAGAACAAGAAGATGTTTTTAATGTTGTAGAAAAGCTATTACTTAATACTTTTAAAAAATTTTCGAATAAAAAAATTCTTTTCGAAAAATTTCCAAAAATTACTTATAAGGATGCAATGCTTAAATATGGTTCAGATAAACCTGATCTGAGAAACCCTTTGATAATAAATGATATTACCGGAATTTTTTTAAGGGATGATGTTAAATTTGAAATTTTTAAAAAACTTGTAAAATCTGGTTCAATGGTCAGATGTATTTTAACTAAAAACACAAAAGATAAACCTAGGAGCTTTTTTGATAATATTGATAAATGGGCTAAGGAACAGGGTACTTCAGGTCTAGCGTACTTTACATTTGAAAATGAAAAAGAGTTATCAGGAAAGGGACCAGTTGGTAAATTTTTTTCTAAAGAATCTTTAGAGGAAATTATGAAATTAACAGGTGCCGAAGTAGGTGATAGTATATTTCTAGCATGTTCAAAACAAAAAGAACTTGAGAAAATAACATCTCTTGCAAGAGATAAAATTGCTCAAGACTTAAACTTAATTAATAATGATGTCTTTGCATTTTGCTGGATTGTTGATTATCCAATGTTTGAGATAGATGATACAAATAATAAAATAGAATTTAGTCATAATCCTTTTTCAATGCCACAAGGTAATTTAGAGAATATAAATTTTGATAAACCACTAGATATTTTAGCTTATCAATATGATATTGTTTGTAATGGTGTTGAATTATCCTCAGGTGCCATAAGAAATCATATACCAAATTTGATGTATAAACTTTTTTCAATTGCTGGATATAAAAAAGAAGTCGTAGATGAAAAATTTAGTGGTATGATAAATGCTCTAAGTTATGGAGCTCCCCCTCATGGTGGTATAGCTCCAGGTATAGATCGAATAGTCATGCTTCTTGCAGATGAAAAAAATATAAGAGAAGTTACAATGTTCCCGATGAATCAAAATGCTCAAGACCTAATGATGAATGCTCCATCAGAAGTAAGCGAAAAACAACTTAAAGAGCTCGATATTTATTTAAAGACTAAAAAATAATTATTTTTTTCCTTTTAAGCTTATTTTTACATCTGATAAATCTACAAGATTTTTCTTATAATTATTTCTTACAAAACCCTTACTTGTTATATCTTTTACTATTTTCATTAATTGATTTTGATCTTCAGTATTTTGTTCATCTTGATTAGAAGCCTCTGCCCCACCTATAGACGGTGTGTGGGCTAAATCCTCTCTATTTTGGTATGAAATGGCTAATTCTCTAAAAATATAATCTAGAATTGAAGTTGCACTAAGTATCCTGTCATTACCAAACACTTTGCCCGAGGGTTCAAATTTTGTACCGACAAAAGCACTTATATATTCATCTAGTGGAACCCCATATTGTAAGCCGAGTGATACTGCAATAGCAAAATTATTCATTAAAGCTTTTACTAATTCCCCCTCTTTACTGGTATCAATAAAAATTTCTCCAATTTTACCATCCTCATATTCTCCAGTATGGAGATATACTTTATGATCACCAATAGTTGCTTTTTGGATATAACCTTTTCGTCTATCAGGCATACTGAATCTTTTTCCTGCTTTTTCGGACTTATTAAAAACTTGAGCAAATGAATTTTCTAAATTTTCATTTTTAGTATCTCTAGGTTTTGTTACTAAATCTATTTTTTTTTCTATATTTTTACTATTAGGATCCAAGTTTTTTGTTTTCCTGTTATCAAGCTTAACATCTATTACCTCAAATTTTCCATCATCTCTTTTTTCAAGATTTTTAAGCTCTGTTTCATTTATTTTATCTAGGTAATGATTAACCTTGAATGTACATGTATAATAAGTCTCTACTAAATATTTTGCCATTTTACCCCAAATTTAAAAATTTATTTTGATTAATGAATCAATTTATTTATATACAAAACCAAATTTTAGTCTAATTTAATTTATACAAGTATTAATTGAATAAAAAAAATTTAGTATGTTGACATTCTTAAAAAAAATTTTCACTTGGTGGAACGTTGATACGCTTGGAACAAGATTAAAAACTATTTTTTATGGAAAATATGCTGGTTCTGATTCTTTAGGCAACAAATATTACGAAAGTAAAAATGGTAAAAGATGGGTAATATATTCTGATGAAATTGATGCAACTAAAATACCTGTTGAATGGTATTCATGGATCCATTTTACTCCAAACAGAATTGAAAAAAAACATAATTTCGAAAAATATCATTGGCAAAAACCACATCAATCAAACTTAACCGGATCAGAAAAAGCCTATTACCCTAATAAGAATAAAAAAGAAAATGCCATTAATAAAAAATACAAAAGTTGGAAATCTGAATAAACTAGTAATCAGTCTGATAATTTATTTTTTTTTTACTCAAGTGACTTATTCTCAAACAGACAACAATTTTATTGGAAATAATACTGACATTAAAATCTTAGATAAAATAAGCTCAAAAAATGAATTGATAAGTTTAAAAAATGGTAATGAAAATATTTACAAAGATTTAGAAATTAAAGTAATGAAATGTACAAATTCTGAATTAGATGATAATCCTGAAATAAAAGCCTATATTCAAGTAAGAGATCTGACAAAAACTGATAATGATAAAGTTTACGTTTTCAATGGATGGATGTTTTCATCAAGTCCCTCAATCGCACCATTTGATCATCCAGTTTATGATATTTGGTTAGTTGACTGCTATTAAATTATTTTTTCTTTATCTAACCAACTTACATTAAAATTTGAGTCTATAAATTTTCTATGACTTAATAATTTTTTATGTAATGGAATAGTAGTTGTTATCCCCTCTATTACAAATTCATCAAGGGATCGATTCATTCTTTGAATAGCTTCCTCACGGTTTCTACCATGGCATATCAGCTTACAAATCATGCTATCATAAAAAGGAGTAACTTTGTAACCTTGAAATATTGCACCATCCACTCTTGTTCTAAAGCCTGATGGCTGGTGGCACATACTTATGGTTCCAGGAGAAGGTTGAAAGTTTTTACTTGGATCCTCAGCATTTATTCGGCATTCTATTGCATGACCCCTAGGACTTATATCAGACTGATTTAATGCTGTTTCTCCTGTGTAAGCTATCCAAATTTGTTCTTTTATAATATCCACACCTGTAACCATTTCTGATACAGGGTGCTCCACTTGAACTCTTGTATTCATTTCTAAAAAATAAAATTTTCCGTCTTCATAAATAAATTCAACTGTACCTGCTCCTTCGTAACCAATTTTACTAACCATATTTACAGTTCTTTCGAACAAATCTTTTCGGAGTTCATCGCTCAAAACAGGACTGGGGGTTTCTTCAATTAATTTCTGATGTCTTCTTTGAACAGAGCAGTCTCTTTCATGTAAATGAACAGTCCTATTTTTGCCGGCCAAGACTTGTACCTCTATGTGTCTTGGATTTTGAAAAAATTTCTCTAAATAAATTTCATCGTTTCCAAAATATTTAAGAGCTTCTAATTTTGCAGTGGAAAATAAAGTTTCAAATTCTTCTTCTTTATGAACAATTTTCATACCCTTACCACCTCCACCAGCTGATGCCTTGATTAGCACCGGGAAACCAATTTTTTTACACAGAACTTTTGCCTCATGGATATTTTTGATACCACCCTCAGATCCCTCTATAACTGGTAGACCATTTTCCTTAGCTATTTTTTTTGCTTGAATTTTATCACCCATCATTTCGATTAGTCTTGAAGATGCTCCAATAAACTTGATGTTATTTTCTTCTAATACTCGAGCAAAATTTGCATTTTCTGATAAAAATCCGTATCCAGGATGAACTGCTTCAGCATTTGTGATTTCTATAGCTGACATAAGAGCTGGAATATTTAAATAACTATTAGCTGGTTGATGAGATCCTATACAAACACTTTCATCAGCCATTCTTACATGCATGCTATCTCTATCTACATCTGAGTGGACAGCAACAGTTGAAATTCCCCATTCTTTACATGCTCTGATAACCCTAACCGCAATTTCCCCACGGTTTGCAATTAGAATTTTTTTAAACATTATTCTAGTATTATTATTGTTTGTCCAAACTCTACTGGCTGGCCATCATTGACACAAATTTCTTTAACCACCCCATCTGAAGTAGATGGTACGTGATTCATGGTTTTCATTGCCTCAACAATCATAACTGTATCGCCTTTTTTAATTTTTTTACCAACTTCTACAAATTTCTTAGCTCCGGGCTCTGGTGCGTGATATGCTGTTCCAATTATTGGGGATGTTACTTCTATTCCTGAATTTGTATTTATTATTTTTTGAGCTTTATCATTTGAAACTGGATTATTTTGATTATTAGGAACTGTTTGATTATTTATAGATATATTATTTTTAGATACTTTTATTTTGGTATCTTTTTCTGTAAATTCTATTTCCGTGAGTTTAAACTCATCTAGATATTCACTTAATTCTTTAATTAGTTTTTTATCTATTTTCATTATTAAGCATCTTCTCCAATGAAATTATGGCTAAAATATAACCTTCAGTGCCTAAGCCAAATATTCCTCCCGTAACAACATCACTGATTAATGATTTATGTCTAAAATCTTCTCTTTTATAGATATTTGATATATGTAGCTCGATTATTGGTTTTTTAAAAATATTTAGTGCATCTCTAATTGCAACAGATGTATGGGTAAAACCTGCAGCATTAATAATCATTCCATCAAAGATTTTTCGAGCCTCTTGAATTTTAGTTACAATTTCCCCCTCTATATTGGATTGATAGAATTCAGTCTCAATTTTTAGATCTTTAGTTTTTTCAAGACATTTTTCTTTAAGTTTATCTAATGTCACAGATCCATATTGTGATTGTTCTCTTTCTCCTAATAGATTAAGGTTAGGACCATTAATAATAATTATTTTATTATTCATTCAGCTCTTATATACGATGAAAAAAATAAAAAAAATAAAAATTAAAGTTAATGGGAAAATAACAACTATTTTTGACAAATTACCATTAGCAAAATTAATAAAAGATCTTAAAATACCTCTAACAAAAGTAGCAATAGAATTTAATAAAGAAATATTAGATAAAAAAAAAATTAATAAGATTAAATTAAAGAATAAAGATGTAATTGAAATTGTTCATTTTATAGGAGGAGGTTAGTATCTTGAAAGATAAATTTATTATTGCTGGTAAGAAATATAATTCAAGACTTATTGTTGGAACAGGAAAATACAAAAATATGTCTGAATGTGCAAAGGCAATTAAACTTTCTAAAGCAGATATAGTCACAGTTGCAGTAAGAAGAGTAAATATAACTGATAAGAATAAACCTTTGCTTATGGATTATATTGATCCGAAGAAAATAACATATTTACCTAATACAGCCGGCTGTTTCACATCTGAAGATGCTCTTAGAACTCTAAGACTTGCAAGAGAAATTGGTGGTTGGAAATTAGTTAAACTTGAAGTATTAGGTGATAAAAAAAACCTTTTTCCAGAAATGATTGAAACTTTAAAGTCTACTGAAGTTTTATCTAATGAAGGTTTTAAGGTAATGGTTTATTGTAATGATGATCCATTAATGGCAAAACGATTAGAGAATGCTGGGGCTTCAGCAATAATGCCATTGGCAGCTCCAATTGGATCAGGGTTAGGTATTTTGAATAAGGTAAACATCAAGATCATAAGAAAGCAAACAAAATTACCCTTAATAATTGATGCAGGGTTAGGACAAGCTTCTGACGCGGCTATAGCAATGGAATTAGGATGTGATGGTGTTTTAGTAAATACAGCAATAGCAAAAGCAAAAAAACCATTTGAAATGGCACAAGCATTTAAGAACGCAGTAATTGCAGGTAGACAATCTTATCTTTCAGGTAGAATTAATAAAACTTTAATGGGAAGACCTTCATCACCATTAAAAGGGATTATTTAGTTTTTTTTTTATAAAATTTTCTTTTATAAATTTTCTTCTTACTAAATTTTTTCTTTTCTTTAATATCATAAATTTTAAGCTCATCTTTTTGTTGTTCTAAATTTTTTAATTTTTCGTAATGTTCAACTAATTCGATAGTTTTATTAGATTTGTTTTTTAGATCAATTATATATTCTGGAATAATTAAAGAGTTGTCTGTGATTATATCAATTTTCATCTTATTCTTATTTTCAAAATAAGTTAAATCATCAACAAAATTTTCTTTTAAAAAATCTGAAATTTTTTCACAAACCTTTAATTCTACAAATTTAGCCTTATTTAATACAGATTTTAATTCGACTATTTTCAATAATTTTTGTGCGAAAGATTCATCAGTTAATTCAACTTTCCATTTAACAGCACTTTCTCGAAGTCTCTGTCTAGACATTTCGAGTAGACCAAAATTACTAATTCTACCTATTTGTATTCTTGCTCTGTCTGATCTACATTTTTCCTTTAACCTTCTTTCGACTGTTCTTCTATTTCCATAACCAAGCATATCAATAAAATCAATTATTATTAAACCAGATAAATCTCTAATTTTAATTTGTCTTGCTATTTCCTCAGCAGCTTCAAGATTTGTATCAAGAGCTGTACTTTCAACATTTTTTTGTCTTATTGAGCTACCAGAATTTATATCAATAGAAACAAGAGCTTCGGTGGGATTAATAACTAAATATCCTCCAGAATTTAATTTTATTTCGGAGTCAAAAATTTGATTTAATTTTTGTTCAATGTTTTCCTCGATGAATAAAGGTATTTTACCTCTATATTTTTTAATTTTTTTAACGTGAGAGGGAATCATCATTTTCATAAAATTTTGAGCTTTTTTGTAACCTTCATTTCCTTCTACAATTATATTTTTAGTATTTTCATCATACATGTCTCTTAAAGTTCTTTTAATAATCTCACTTTCTTGATGAATTAAAGCTGGTGCAATTGAGTTTAATGCATTATTTTTTATTTGGTTCCACGTTTTTTTTAAAGTCTCGAGATCAAGATTTATCTCATTCTTTGTTTTATTGCTTCCAGCTGTTCTCACAATTAGACCCATTTCTTTTGGAATTTCAATTTCATTAAGAATAGATCGAATTTTTTTTCGATCTGCTGGATTAAATATTTTTCTTGAAATACCTCCACCTTTAGGAGTGTTTGGCATTAAAACAATATATTTTCCCGCTATTGATATGAATGTACTTAAGGCCGCACCTTTTTGACCTCTTTCATCTTTAATTACTTGAACAAGAATTACTTGATTAGGTTTAATCACTTCTTGAATTTTATATCTTTTGAACTTAAATTTTTTTTGATTATTCTTATCAGTTTCGTCTTTAGAAATTTCGTTTATTTTTTCTTCTTGATTATTATCGCTAGATGAATCTATTACAGGATTGTCTTCACTGAATTCATTTATATCTTTATTGCCTTCATCTTTTTCTACTTCTAAAGGATCATCAATTTCTAATTTTCCTTCTGCTAAATTTTTTTCTTCTTTTGCTTCAACTTCTTTTGATAGTTCTTCTCTCGCCTGTTCCTCTTGTTGTTTAATTATATTGAGATCACTTTGTGGTATTTGGTAATAATCTGACTGAATATCATTAAAGGATAAAAATCCATGCCTATCTCTTCCAAAATCTACAAATGCTGCTTGAAGTGAGGGTTCGATTCTACTTACCTTGCCTAGATAAATATTATTTTTGATAAGAGTATTCTTTAATCCTTCGTATTCGTAGTCTTCAATATTATTTTCCGATTTAAGAACGACTCTAGTTTCATTTGGATGCGAGGCATCAATATATAAATTTTTTTCCATATTTTTTGATCTAATTGATACATAAGTTTTGTATAAAATTTTGTTTGTTAATTATGCCTTATCTTTAACAAATTCCTTTATATAATGGAAATAAAATGACGAAATTTTTTAAAAATACGTTGATCATAATTCTAAGTTTACTTTTACTTTCTTTTGTAACTATTTTGATAGTTTTATGGACTTTTTCTAACAGTATCCCTGATTATAGGTTTTTAAAAAATTATAAACCTCCTGTTTCAAGCAAAATGTATTCTGGTGAAGGACAACTGGTAGCTGATTTTTCGAAAGAAAAACGCATATTTGTGCCTTATGAAGCTATTCCTAAAAATGTGATAAACTCTTTTTTATCTGCAGAGGATAAGAATTTTTTTTCACATCCAGGTGTTGATGCCAAAGGACTCGTGAGAGCAATTTTTAATAATATAAATAATATATTGAATTCAAAGAGATTGGAGGGAGCTTCTACAATCACACAACAAGTCGCTAAAAATTTCTTACTAACAAATGAGGTGAGTATTAATAGAAAAATTAAAGAAGCAATTCTAGCATTTAGAATCGAGAGAGCGTTAACTAAAGAAAGGATTTTAGAGTTATATCTTAATCAAATTTATCTTGGCAGCGGAGCATATGGTGTGGCTGCAGCTAGCTTAGAATATTTTGATAAGTCAATAAAAGAGTTAAATTATAATGAAGCTGCTTTATTAGCAGCATTGCCAAAAGCTCCTAGTAAATATAATCCTTATAAAAATAAAGATCTTGCAAAGTTTAGAAGAGATTTAGTTTTAAACAATTTATATGAAAATAATTTTATAAATGAAAATAAATATAATGAGTTTAAAGATAAGCCAATTAAATTAAATAAAATCAAAAAAGTTTTTTTAGAGGACTCCCAATATTACATTGAAGATGTAAGAAAGAGCATTATTGATAAACTTACATATGAAAAAGTTTATAACCAAGGGTATAATATTAATACTCCGATAAATCTTGAATTACAAAAAAAAGTTACTCAATCTCTTAGAAATGGATTGCTAACTTATGATAAAAGAAAAGGCTGGAGAGGCCCGTTAAAAAATATCAAATATTCAAAGAATTGGTCGGATAAAATTGAAAAAAATTTAAGATTAGAGAAATCAATTGGTTGGCAAATTGCAATAATAAGAAAAATAAATCCATTTGATGTAATAATTGAAACTGAAAAAGGCGAAAAAGGAACAATTAAATTCAAAGATATATCTTGGACAAAAAAAAATTTTAAAGATTTATTTAAAGAAGGTGACATTATATATGTAAAAAAAATTAGTAAAGAATTTTTTAGTCTTGAGCAACTTCCAAAAATAAACGGTGGAGCAATTGTAATGGATCCCTTTACCGGAAGAATACTTGCTCTAAGTGGTGGTTTTAGTTTTAAAAATAGTGAATTCAATAGAGCGTCTCAAGCATTAAGACAGCCAGGATCAGCTTTTAAACCTTTTGTTTACGCAATCGCATTAGAAAATCAATATACTCCTTCTTCTTTAATTCTAGATGCACCACTTGTTTTAGACCAAGGAATAGATTTAAAAAAATGGAAACCAGAAAACTATGGAAAAAAATTTTATGGACCATCTACATTAAGAGTAGGGTTAGAAAAATCTAGAAACTTAATGACAGTGAGAATTGCTCAAAATTTAGGTGTTGATAAAATTACAAATTTCTCAAAAAAAATGAATATTTATAAAGAACCAGAGGAGCTTTTATCAATTTCTCTAGGTTCAGCAGAAACAACTTTGTTAAATCTTACATCAGCTTATTGTTCTTTCGTTAATGGAGGTAAACTGATTAAACCAATTTTGATAGACAGAATTCAAGATGGAGAAGGCAATACGATAATTAATAATGAGAACAGAAAATGTGCAAACTGTGATAAAATATCTTTTACCAGTGATGAATTTCCAAAAATAGAGGATAATTTTCAGCAAGTTTTTTCACCTCAAACTGCTTATCAGGTAACTTCATTACTACAAGGAGTGATTGAGAGAGGAACAGGAAAAAAATTAAAGAAATTAGGATTAAACTTAGCTGGAAAAACAGGCACTACAAATGATAATACTGATGCATGGTTTATTGGTTTTACTTCTAATTTAGTTATAGGTGTTTATGTTGGGATGGATAATCCTCAACCATTAGGAAAATTTGAAACTGGATCCAAAGCAGCTTTGCCAATATTTGAGGAATTTGTAAAAAAAGCAGTTAAAAAATCAGAAGCAAGACCATTTAAAATACCAAAAGAAATTACACTTATGGTTATAGATCCAAATACTGGAAATAAAGCTAAATTTAGTTCAAAAAATACAATAATAGAGTCTTATAAAAGTAAAAATATAAATGGTGGAAATATTCAATATTTAAATAACAATAGATTAGATACCAATAATATATTAAAGTTTTACTAATGAATGATAAATACATAAATTTTAAAAAAGAGATAGAAAAGATTAACGATAGAGTTAAGGAGTATCTTTGAAAAAAATAATATTTATTCAAGATTAGATAATAATAACAAAAAAATGCTTGAAGATGGCTTCTGGCAAGATAAAGCTAAATCTGAGAAAACTATAAAAGAAAAAAAATTATTTGAAGATTTAATAAATTCTTACAATTATTCAGTTAATCAAATAATAGATCTTAATGATTTGTATGAATTGGCTTTAGAGGAAAATAACACTGATATTCAAAATGAGGTAAATCAGAATATTTCAGATTTAAGAGCTCTTGCAAAAAAAAATGAAATTAAATGTTTTCTATCTAATGAAGCTGACTCTTTAAATACATATATCGAAATACATGCAGGAGCTGGGGGGACTGAAAGTCAAGATTGGGCAGACATGCTAAGAAGAATGTATCTTAAATGGGCAGATAAAAAAAATTTTAATTATCAAATAGTGAGTGAACATAAAGGTGATGAGGCTGGCATTAAGTCTACAACTTTAAAAATAGAAGGAGATTATAGTTATGGTTGGTTAAAAAATGAGTCCGGTATTCATAGATTGGTTAGAATTTCACCATTTGACTCAGGAGCTAGACGACACACAAGTTTTGCAAGTATTTGGGTTTATCCTGTTGTAGATGAAAATATAAATATTGAAATTTTAGATAAAGATTTACGTATCGATACTTACAGATCAAGTGGTGCTGGTGGACAACATGTTAATACAACAGATAGCGCAGTTAGAATAACACATATTCCCTCCAAAATTGTTGTACAGTGTCAAAATGAAAGGTCTCAACATAAGAATAAAGAAACATGTATTAATATGCTTAAGGCAAGATTGTATGATTTTGAAATGAAAAAAAAGGAAAAACAAAATCAAAGCACAGAGGCCTCTAAGTCTGAAATAGGTTGGGGTCATCAAATTAGATCTTATGTTTTACAACCTTATAGGCTTGTTAAAGATAATAGAACTCAACATGAAAGTACAAATCCGGATAAGGTTTTGAATGGAGAAATAGATGAATTTTTAGAAAAATCTTTATATCAAATAAAATGAAGAAAATAATTTATAGAATATTTATTAGTTTAATATTAATAGTTTTGTCTTCAATCATATTTCTTAGCACAATTGGTTTGAAAACTGAAAGATTTAACGATCTTATAACATCAAAAATTACAAAGGTTGATCCAAATTTAAGTCTTAATATAAACTATGTTAGTGTAAAATTAAATTTATTCTCCCTTGTAATTGATTTAAAAACTTTAGGTTCAGATTTAATCTACAAAAATAGAATTATCGAACTTGAGAATATTAAGTCTCAAATTTCACTCCTCTCCATAATTAAAAATCAATTTGCCTTATCTGAAATTATGATTTCAACAAAATCTATACCATTAAAAAATTTGATAAGTTTAATTAGAGCAATGAAAAATGATCCAAAATTATTATTTGCTGAACAGTTAATAGAGAATGGATATATCATTGCTGATTTAAAGTTTGAATTTAATGAATTAGGAAATATTAAAAAAAATTTTAAGATAAAAGGGTTAGTTAATGATGGACAATTATTTTTTTCAAAAAATAAGATTACAAGATTAAATTTTATTTTTCAAATCACAGATCAAGAATTTAATTTTAAAGATGTTAATTTTTTTATTAATAACAAAAGTCTAAGTATCCCAGAACTTAAAGCTAAAAAACAAAAAAGCGAATACGTTTTTATTGGAAAACTTAATAATAAAAATTTGAGTTTTAAAAAAAACGAGATTAATGAATTCATTGATAATAAATTTATTAATACAAATTTAAATAATATAATATTTAACTCAAATTCGGAATTTACTTTTAATATTGATAAAAAATTCAAGATAAAAGATTTAAATATTGAGTCCACAATTAATATCGAGAAATTAGAAATGAATAATTTTTTAGGAAAAAATTCTTTTTTTCCTAAGATTAAAAAAGACATTGTATTTAAAAAACAAAAGATAAAATTAAGTTATGATGAAAATAAACTTGATATAATTGGCTCAGGAATTCTTTTTCTTCAAGATAATTTAGATAATATCAATTACGAAATAATTTGTAATAAAGACAATTATTTATTTAATATAAATTTAAAGATAAATGATAATCCCTTTGTGATCGATACTATCAATTTTGAAAAAAGTATTAAAAATAATTTTGATGTTAAAATTAAAGGAAATTTGAAAAAAGATACTTTAAGATTTGATCAAATAATCTTATCAGAAAGTGAAAATATATTTTCAATTAAAGATTTGATATTATCTAGTGATTATAAAATTGAAGAAATAAGAAATATTAAATTATCTTATAAAGATAAAAAAAAGAAAAAAAATCAGTTAGAATTAAAAAAGAATAAAAAAAATTATCTGATTGTAGGGGATAGTTTTAATGCTGATAAGCTTTTTACTGATCTTTTGAAATCAAAAAAAGTTAACAAAAAAAATTTTTTCAATAGAGATTTTAAATTAAAAGTTGATATAAAAAAAGTTTTCTTAGATGAAAATAATATAATCAAAAATTTGAATGGTACTATGTCATTTATTGATAATAAAATTGCTGATTTAAACCTAGAGTCAGAATTTTCAAATCAAGAAAATATTAAGTTTACTATAAAAAATGAAAGTAATGAAAAAGTAACAACATTATATTCGTATAAAGCCAAACCCTTTGTTGATAGATATAAATTTATTAAAGGTTTTGAAGAAGGTGATCTTAATTTTTACTCTACTAAAAAAAATGGCATTACAAATTCCACATTAAAAATTGATAATTTTAAAGTTCAAGAAATCCCTATATTAGCTAAACTTTTAACTTTAGCATCTCTACAAGGAATTGCTGATCTTTTAACTGGAGAGGGTATTAGGTTCACAGATTTTGAAATGAAATTTTCAAATAAAGATAAATTAATGACTATTGATGAAATTTATGCAATTGGTCCAGCAATTTCAATATTGATGGAAGGATATATTCAAAGAGATAAATTAATAAGTTTAAGAGGTACTCTAGTTCCAGCAACAACTATTAACAGAACGATTTCATCAATACCATTAATTGGAAATATATTAGTTGGAAAGAAAGTTGGTGAAGGTGTTTTTGGTGTGAGTTTTAAGATAAAAGGTCCACCAGGAGATTTAGAAACTACAGTTAACCCGATTAAAACATTAACACCTAGATTTATTACACGAACTTTAGAAAAAATTAAAAAAAATTAAACAATCTCAATTTTGAGGTGTCTTTTTTTTCCAATAGAAAGTTTTAAGTAATTTTTATTAAATAACTCTTTTTTAATAATAAATTTTTCATCTTTAATAAGCTTATCATTTATCTTTATAGCATTACCTTTAAATAATCTTCTAATTTCACTTTTTGAATATTCTAATTTTGATAAAATTAGAAGATCCATAATAATCATCTGTTTATCCAGTTCTTTTGATTTAATTTTTACTGATGGTAAATTAGTACCAAGAGAATTACCTGAAAAAGCTTCTCTTGCGGCTCGTTCTGAATTTTCAGCAGCTTTTTTACCATGTAGCATTGCCGTAGCTTTATTTGCTAACAAGATTTTTAATTCATTAATATTACTATCCTTTAAAATATCAATTTTACTTATTTCAAGATCAGTAAAAATTTTTAAAAATTTAATGACATCTCTATCATCTGTGTTCCTCCAAAATTGCCAATAATCATACGCAGGTAAAAATTTTTTGTCTAACCAAATTGCTCCATGTTCAGTTTTACCCATCTTAGCCCCGGAGGCCAATGTAATCAATGGAGTCGTTAAGCCATATACTTGTTTGTTTGTATATCTTTTTGTAAGCTCAACACCATTCACAATATTTCCCCACTGGTCCGAACCACCAATTTGAAGTGTACAATTTTTCTTTTTATTTAATTCTAGAAAGTCATAAGCTTGAAGTATCATATAATTAAATTCCATATAACTAAGAGACTGTTCTCTTTCTAATCTTGTTTTTACACTATCAAAACTTAACATTTTATTTATTGTAAAATGCTTTCCTATATCTCTCAAAAAAGAAATATAATTTAAGTCTTTAAGCCAAGAATAATTATTTACAAAAATTGGTTTTGTTTTTGGATTTTTAATATCTAAAAAATTTTTAATTATTTTTTCTATATTCTTTATATTTTTATCTATTTCTTTTTCTTTTAATATTTTTCTTGTTTTATCCTTACCTGATGGATCACCAATTCTAGTTGTTCCACCACCTAATAATACAATGGGTCTATGACCATGTTTTTGAAGTAATCTTAAACACATTATTTGAAGAAGACTTCCAACATGAAGGCTCTCAGCTGTACAATCAAAACCTATATATCCATTGATTTTTTCTTTATCTAATAATTTAGATAATTCTTCCTCACTAGTACATTGATAGAAAAAACCTCTATCTTTAAATTCTTTTAAAAATTTATTCATAGGTCTATAGTTCCACAATATACATTATTTAATAAAAAAAAATAAGAATGGGTAAAATATATACAGCTATGGGCCTTATGAGTGGTACTTCATTAGATGGAGTAGATGTATCTATTATTAAGTCAGATGGTCATAAGGAATTCATATCAATTTTAGATAGGTATATTGAATATAATAATGAAATACTTCAAAAACTACTGAATTTAAGGGAAAAAATCACAAATCTAGATAACTTTAAAAAACATTTAGAGGAAATCAAAGATTTAGAGAGAGATATTACAATATTTCATGCTGAGGCTGTAAATGAAACACTTGAAATGTTTGAATACCCATTAGATTTAATAGGATTTCACGGTCAAACAATATTTCATAATCCAGAAATAAAAATTACTAAACAACTGGGTAATGGAAAATTATTATCTCAACTAACAAAAAAAAAGGTTGTTTATGATTTTAGACAAAATGACTTAGACAATGGAGGGCAGGGAGCTCCTTTAACACCACTTTTTCATAACATTCTTGCAAATTTAATTAATAAAAAATCTGATTTGGGATTTCCCTTATATATTTTAAATATTGGTGGAATTTCAAACATTACTTCTACAGTAGATTGGAAAAATTTAGGGCAAATTAAAAATGAAATTAAAGCTTATGACATTGGTCCCGGTAATTGTCTTATAGATGAATGGATTAGAAAAAATTCTAAAAAGAAATATGATAAAGATGGTTCAATAGCAAGATCTGGCATAGTTGATGAATTAGTTTTAAATCAAGCTTTAGAAAATTTTTCAGAAGATTCAAATTATCAAAAATCTTTAGATATTAAAGACTATGACATATTTTTCGCAAAAGGTCTTTCATTAGAAAATGGTGCTGCAACTATTACTAATTTTACTGCTGCGCTTGTAGCTGACGGGATGAAATATGTTCAAGCACAGGCACAGCCAAGAACTAATAATTGGTTAGTTTGTGGAGGAGGACGAAAAAATAAATATCTGTTGGAAAATATAAAAAAAAATTTTGAAAAAATAAATATTGAACTAATTGATAAATATGGAATTGATGGAGATTTTGTTGAGTCACAAGCTTTTGGTTATCTGGCAATAAGGTCTCTTTTAAAATTACCAATTTCCTTCCCTGGCACAACTGGTTGTAAAGATCCATGTACTGGGGGTATATTAATTAAAAATTTTTAATATAAAGCAGTCTCTTTTTTAATATACTTATCTAAATATTTAATTAATTGATCTTCATTTTTAGAAAAAAAATGATTAGCTTCTGACACAGCTTGGAATTCAACTTTAATTCCTTTTTGAGAGCTCAATCTTTTATTTAACTCATTAATATACTCTAAAGGAACAAGTTCGTCTTTTTTTCCATAAATCATCATCCCAGAAGTGGGACATGGTGATAAAAATGAAAAATCATAAACATTTGGTTGAGGTGAAATTGCTATAAATCTATTTATTTCAGGTCTACGCATTAATAATTGCATTGCAATTAAAGACCCAAATGAAAAACCAGAAACCCAACATTGAGAATTGTCAAAATTTTCTCTTTCAAGCCAATCCAAGGCTGCTGCTGCATCAGCTAATTCACCCTGTCCATTATCAAACTCACCATCACTTTTACCAACACCTCTAAAATTAACCCTACAGACTGAAAAATCATTTTCTACAAATGTTTTAAAAATGTCTACCACCACTTTATTATTCATAGTGCCTCCATATTGTGGATGTGGTTGCAATACTAAAGCAACTGGTGAAGTATTTTTTTTACTCTTAAAATATTTAGCCTCAAGTCTGCCTGCAGGCCCAGGTATAAAAATTTCTAAAATTTTGTTATCCATAATTGTTATTGAGTATCATTCTCAAAAAAAAATTAGGTTTATCACAACTGCGTGACAAAATGTTAGTATTTTTTTCTTTAAGATACTTGACTATTTTAGTCGGGTTTATATATACCCAGTAAAATAGCGGATTATGAAACTTACATCTAAAGGTAGATATGCAGTAATGGCTTTAGCGGATCTTGCGAGGTTTAATAATATTAACCCTGTATCCCTAAGAGACATTTCACTTAGACAAGGTATTTCCCTCGATTACTTGGAACAAATTTTTTTTAAGCTTAGAAAAAAAGAGATTGTTCAAAGTGTTAGAGGAAATCAAGGTGGTTATGTTTTAAACAAAAAAGCTAAAGAGATAAAACTTACTAATATTTTTGATGCTGTAGATGAAAAGGTTAAAACTGTTCAGTGCAAAAAAGAGTCTAAAAAGAGCTGCAATGGTAAATCTACAAAATGTTTAACTCATAATTTATGGGATGAGCTTGAAAATCATATTAATGATTTTTTTGAAAAAAAAAGTTTAGAAGATCTTATTAAAGATAATTCTGAGAGAAGAATTTAAATATGGACACTAGAGAAAAAGACATAGAAAAGTTAAAAGATTATAAATACGGTTTTACTACTGATATAGAAAATATTAAAGCCCCGAAAGGGTTAAACGAAGATGTTATAAAGTTTATTTCTAATATCAAAAAAGAGCCACAATGGATGTTAGACTTTAGATTAAATGCTTTCGAGAGATTAAAGCTTTTAAAAGAACCTAATTGGCAAAAACCAAAATATCCTAAAATTGACTATCAAGATTTATATTATTATTCAGCACCAAAAAGCATGAAGGATAAGCCAAAAAGTCTAGATGAGCTTGATCCTAAACTTTTAGATACATATAAAAAACTTGGAATTCCATTACAAGAACAAGCAAGATTAAATGGAATTGCTGTAGATGCTGTGTTCGACTCTGTTTCAGTTGCAACTACTTTTAAAGGTGAGTTGACTAAACATGGAATAATTTTTTGTTCAATGTCAGAGGCAATTCAAAAACATCCTGATCTTGTAAAAAAATATTTAGGTACAGTAATACCAGTTACTGATCATTTCTTTGCTACACTAAACTCTGCTGTTTTTACTGATGGATCATTTGTTTATATTCCAGAAGGAGTAAGATGTCCGATGGAACTTTCAACATATTTTAGAATCAATGCATCTGAAACTGGACAATTCGAGAGAACATTAATTATAGCTGATAAAGGAAGCTATGTAAGTTACCTGGAAGGTTGTACTGCACCAATGAGAGATGAAAATCAGTTGCATGCAGCTAATGTTGAATTAATAGCTTTAGATGATGCAGAAATAAAATATTCAACTGTTCAAAATTGGTATCCTGGCGATGAAAATGGCAAAGGAGGAATTTATAATTTTGTAACTAAGAGAGGATTATGTAAGGGAAATAATTCTAAGATTTCTTGGACACAAGTCGAGACAGGTTCAGCTATAACTTGGAAATATCCAAGCTGCATATTAAAAGGTGATAATTCAATTGGTGAGTTTTATTCTATAGCAATTACCAATAATCATCAAAAGGCAGACACTGGCACAAAGATGATTCATTTAGGAAAAAATACTAAAAGCAAAATTATTTCAAAAGGAATAAGTGCTGGATTTTCTGATATGACTTACAGAGGTTTAGTAGATATTAATTCAAAAGCTAAAAATTCTAGCAATTATACACAATGTGACTCTTTATTAATGGGAAATAAATGTGGAGCTCATACTGTTCCTTATATCAAAAATAAAAATTTTGACTCCAATATTGCTCATGAAGCTACAACATCAAAAATAAGTGAAGAACAATTACATTATTGTCAACAAAGAGGACTTAATCCTGAAGAAGCTGTAGGATTAATTGTTAATGGTTTTTGTAAGGAAGTGCTGCAACAATTACCAATGGAGTTTGCAGTTGAAGCTCAGAAACTTGTAGGTATCAGCTTAGAGGGGAGTGTTGGTTAATGCTTAAAATAAGTAATTTAAATGCGAATGTCGAGAACAAATCAATTTTAAAGGGTTTTTCACTGAATATAAACCCTGGCGAAGTTCATGCAATTATGGGCCCAAACGGTTCAGGAAAAAGCACATTATCTAACATTCTATCAGGAAAAAATGGGTATGAAGTATCAGGTGAAATCTTATTTGAAAATAAAAATTTGTTTGATCTTGAGACCGAAGAAAGAGCACACAAAGGAATATTTTTGGCTTTCCAATATCCATTAGAAATTCCTGGTGTCAATACAAACATATTTTTAAAAACATCATTAAATGCAATAAGAAAAGCAAGAGGAGAGAAAGAGTTAGATGCGATTGAATTTTTAAAACTTGTTAAAGAAAAAGCTAAAGAATTAAAATTTGATGAAGAAAAACTGAATAGACAATTGAATGTTGGGTTTTCAGGTGGAGAAAAAAAGAAAAATGAAATTCTGCAAATGTCAATGTTAGCCCCAAAATTATCCATTTTAGATGAAACAGACTCTGGACTTGATATAGATGCTTTAAAGATAGTTGCGGACGGTGTGAACACTCTTAGAAATAAAAAAAATTCTTTTTTAATAATAACCCATTATCAAAGATTATTAGATTACATTAAACCTGACTTTGTTCATGTTCTGATGAATGGAAAAATAATTAAATCTGGTGGTCCAGAATTAGCAATCGAATTAGAAAAAAAAGGATACGAAAGTTTTAATTAAATGAGTGAGCAACTACAGTCAGACTTTGATAAAATAGTAAAAATTTCAAAATTTTCTGATGAAGAAATTAAGTTTAAAAAAATTTTTTTAAATAATTTCATAAAAAGAGGCTTTCCAAATAGAAAGCAAGAAGATTGGAAGTTTTTAGATATTAGTCAAATTATTAAAAAGAATATTAACGATTTAAGTTTTTTCAATGATTACTCACACTCAAATAAAATTGATCCATCTATTTTAGTTGATGGTTTGGAGCATAATAAAATTATTTTTATTAATGGAAGAATTGAAAAAATTGATTTTAACTTCGAAGACCAAAATAAAATTGAAATAATTGATGAGATTAAAAAAGATATAACATTTGATTATGAAAATTCATTAATTGATTTAAATAGCGCATTTACTGATAAAGTTTTTAAAATTTTAATCAAAAAAAATTATTCTCTCAAGAAACCATTGATAATTTATCATTCAACAAATGATAAAATAAATTCAACTAATATCAATTTGAGATTAGATTTTGAATTAGGTGAAAATAGTTGTTTAAAGCTAATTGATTATTTTGCTGATAACACAGCTAAAAATTTTATAAATATTTTTTATAATTTTGATTTACAAAAAGACTCAGTCCTTAAAAATTATAAAATTGATAAATTTAGAAATGATAATTTAAAATATTCTTTTAATAATATTGATCAAGGTAATAATAGTGTTTCAGAAACGTTTATATTATCTACTGGTTCAGATTATTTAAAGAATGAAATTAATTGTAATCTAAACGGTGAGTATTCTTCTGCTTTTATTAACGGAGTATTTTCATTAAAGGAAAATCAGCAACACGAAATAAGAACAACAATTAACCATTTAGTTGAGAAAACCAAAAGTTATCAACTCATCAAAAGTGTTCTTGGAAAAAATTCAAAATCTGCATATCAAGGAAGAATATATGTAAACTCAAAAGCGCAAAAAACTGATGGGTATCAATTAAGCAAAGCAATATTATTAGATGAAACATCAGAGTTTAATGCAAAACCAGAATTAGAAATTTATGCTGATGATGTAAAATGTTCTCATGGATCAGCATCTGGTAGCTTGGATGAAAATTCAATTTTTTATTTAATGTCTCGTGGTTTGAATTATCAACAATCAAAAGAACTCTTGATTAATGGATTTTTATTAGATGTTGTTGAAAAAATCACTGACCCAGAAATTAAAAACTTAATAAAAACTATTATTGGATTAAAAGAATGAATATAGATAATATTAAAAAAGAATTTCCAATTTTTGATGAAAAAATTCAAAATAATGATTTAGTTTATTTGGATAGTGCTAATTCATCTCAAAAACCTAAAGTAGTTCTGGACAGAATAAACGATTTTTACTCCAAACAATTTTCAAATGTAGGGAGAAGCATTCATTATTTAGCTGTTGCAGCTACAAATTTATATGAAAATACAAGGACTTCTGTTCAAAAATATATAAATGCAAAAGATAAAAATGAAATTGTATTTACTAAAGGTGCTACAGAAGCCTTAAATTTAGTTGCTAATACTCTGGGTCAAGCAATCTTGGAACCAAATGATGAGATTTTAATTACAGAACTAGAGCATCATTCAAATTATGTTCCATGGCATTTTTTAAGAAAAACTAAAAATATAAAAATAAAGTTTGCAGAGGTAAATGAAGATGGAGATATACCAATAGAAAATATAGAGAAAGAAATTACAAATAAAACAAAAGTAATAGCTATAACTCATTTGTCAAATGTTACTGGCGCAGTTTTACCAATCAAAGAGATAACTCAATTAGCGCACTCAAAGGATATCGTCGTTGTAGTAGATGGATGTCAAGGGGGACCACACTTAAATTTAGATATGCAAGACTTAGATTGTGATTTTTATGCAATATCATGTCACAAAATGTATGGTCCGACAGGACTTGGAGTTCTATATGGAAAAAAGAAATGGCTAGAGCAACTTCCACCATATCAAGGAGGTGGAGGAATGATAAGTGAAGTAAAAAAAGATAGAATTTCTTATGGAGAACTTCCAAACAAGTATGAAGCTGGAACAATGGCTACAGCACAAGTCATTGCTTTTGATCAATCAATAAAGTTTTTAGAAAGTATTGGAATAGAAAATATAATTAAACATGAAAAAGAATTAATAGAATACGGACAAGAAATTTTGAAAAAGAATAATTCCGTGAAATTAATAGGAAATCCTAAAGAGCGAGGTGGAGTATTATCTTTTACTGTAGAAGGAGTTCATTCACATGATATTGCAACTATTCTGGATGAAACTGGAGTGGCTATAAGAGCAGGTCATCATTGTTGTCAAATACTTCATGATAAATTGGGTATACCTGCAAGTGCGCGAGCATCATTAGGAGTTTATAATACCAAAGATGATTTAGATAAATTAAATGAAGGTATTAATAATTGTAAAAAAATTTTTGATTTAAAATGAACTTAAAAGAATTATATCAAGAAATAATTTTAGAGCATGGAAAGAATCCTAGAAATTTAGGAAAAACAGAAAATTTTAATAAAGATGCAAAAGGTAATAATCCACTATGTGGAGATAATGTACATGTGTATCTAAAATTAAATGATCAAAGAAAAGTAGAGGATATTTCTTTTGAAGGAA
Source organism: uncultured Pelagibacteraceae bacterium (assembly GCA_902578775.1). Taxonomy (GTDB): domain Bacteria; phylum Pseudomonadota; class Alphaproteobacteria; order Pelagibacterales; family Pelagibacteraceae; genus Pelagibacter. The sequence goes on along the minus strand of CACHEF010000003.1, from coordinate 7,834 downwards.
GCGGATGTGCAATATCAATGGCATCAGCTTCTATAATGACCGATTTGATTAAAGGAAAAAGCGATAATGAAGCTAAAGAAATAATTGAGGACTTTCTAGGAATGATAAAAGAAAATCCTGAACTTAAAAATAATATATTAAAAGAGGATGATAAAACAAAATTAATGTGCTTGTCAGGTGTTAAACAATATCCAATGAGAGTTAAATGTGCTACCTTATCATGGCATACTTTAATATCTGCAATGGAAAATGATGGGAAAGAAACAACCACAGAAAATTAATTATGGATTTAAAAAACAAAATAATTGAGGAAATTAGAAAAATTTACGATCCTGAATTACCAGTGAACATATATGAACTTGGCTTAATTTATGATATACAAGTAAATGGACGTAAAGCTGAAATAAAAATGACATTAACTACACCGAATTGTCCTGTTGCAGAAACCTTACCTAAAGAAGTAAAAGAGGGTGCTATGCAAGTAGATGGAATAGATAATGTAAATCTCGAATTAGTTTGGGATCCTCCTTGGAGTAAAGATATGATGTCAGATGCTGCTAAATTGGAGTTAAATTTATAATGGGTCCAATAATTAGATTAAGTGATAATGCGGCATCAAGAATAAAAGAGATAATGTCTGGTGCAGAGAAAAATGCAATAGGTGTAAGAGTTTCTGTTAAATCTGGTGGTTGTGCAGGAATGTCTTATGTTATGGAATATTCAAAGGAATTAAATCCAAATGACGAGGTTATTGAGGAAAAAGGTGTAAAAGTTTTTATAGATTCAGCAGCTGTTATCTATCTTTTAGGTACTGAAATGGACTACAAAAAAGAGGAATTGTCATCATCTTTTGTATTCAATAATCCAAATGAGACTGAACGATGTGGCTGTGGTGAGTCTTTTAAAATAGATTAAATACAAGTATCCTATAAGTTGCATAGCAGTATTGCATTAAATGCATATCTAATATATGATTCTAATATGAACAAATTTGAATTTAAAAATCTAGTTAAAGGCTTAAGAGATTCTTTAAAAGAAAAAACATTTTTTAAAGATTTACGTAAGGAAGTTGAGACTGGTGCTAATGGCACCCAAGATTACGTAGTTAAAAAAGGTGTTAACAAAGATACAATTGCTACAACTAGACAGTAATTAACTACTGTAATACATCTCAAATTCAACAGGGTGAGGTGCATGCTCGAATTTATGAATTTCCTCAAATTTTAATGCTATATAAGCATCTATTTGGTCATCAGTAAATACGCCACCTTGTGTTAAAAAATCTCTATCTTTATCTAAACTTTCCATTGCCTCTCTTAAAGATCCACATACTGTTGGAATAGCTTTCACTTCTTCAGGTGGAAGATCATATAAGTCCTTATCAAAGGACTCACCTGGATGTATTTTATTTTTAATTCCGTCAAGACCAGCCATCAGCATCGCTGCAAATGTTAAGTAAGGATTACCAGATGCATCCGGGAATCTTATTTCACATCTTGCACCTTTTTTACTTAAAGTTATTGGTATACGACAAGAAGCAGATCTATTTCTTGCTGAATAAGCAAGCAAAACTGGTGCTTCAAAACCTGGAACTAATCTTTTGTAACTATTCGTGGTTGAATTAGCAAAAGCATTAATAGCTTTTGCATGTTTTAAAATTCCACCTATATAGTGTAGTGCAGTTTCAGATAAACCAGCATAAGCATCACCAGAAAATACTGGTGTATCACCTTTCCAAATAGATTGATGAATATGCATTCCTGATCCATTATCTCCAGCTACCGGCTTTGGCATAAATGTGGCTGTCTTTCCAAAAGAGTGTGTTACCATTTGAACTACATACTTATATAGTTGAACATTGTCGGCCTGATTTACTAAAGTTCCAAAATACATACCAAGTTCATGTTGGCTTGGAGCAACTTCATGATGATGTTTTTCAACTTTAATGCCAACTTCTTTTAAATTTTTAAGGTATTCGCCCCTCATATCTTGTTCACTATCTACAGGGGGTACTGGAAAATATCCACCTTTTACAGGCGGCCTATGTCCCATGTTTCCATTTTCATATTCCTTACCAGAATTGTAAGGACCTTCTTTACTGTCTATTTTAAAACCACATTCGTTCATATCATTCTTAATTCTTACGTCGTCAAATACAAAAAATTCTGGCTCTGGCCCAAAAAAAGCTTTATCTCCAATTCCTGAACTTTTTAGGTATTCTTCAGCTTTTTTTGCAACTCCTCTCGGATCTCTTTCATAAGGAGATTTTTTTACGGCATCTAAAATATCACAAAACAATACAACTGTATTATGTGAAGTAAATGGATCCATAAACATTCTTGCAGTGTCTGGTTTTAGAATCATATCAGACTCATTTATTGCTTTCCATCCAGCAATTGAAGATCCATCAAAGAATACACCATCATTTAACATATCTTCATCTACAGCAGTGACATCTATTGTTAAATGTTGAAGTTTACCTCTTGGATCAGTAAATCTTAAATCTACAAATTCAGCTTCTTTTTCTTTGATGAATTTTAAAACGTTAGCTGCACTCATTATGTCTCCTAAATAATTTTTTAAGTGGTAATTAACAAAATAATGACGATAAATATTGCTTATTTAATAAATAACACCTATGCAATTTTCACATAAGTGCTGTATTTATTCAATAATATTTAACAATTATTTTTGAAAATCTGTGAATAAAATTATAAATAAAGAGGCAGTCAAAAGAGCTGAAAAATCTATTAAAGATTTTGATAATAATCTCTCAATTCTATGTTTAGAGCAAACAGCCAAGACAGCAAAAGATGCAGCTACAGCTTTAGGTTGTAATGTTGGAGCAATAGTTAAAAGTTTACTTTTTCGCTCTAGAGATAAATTTGTTCTTTGCTTAGTTTCTGGAGATAAAAGGTGTTCGTTAAATAAACTTAAAAAAATTTTGAATGAAAAAGATGTATCAATGGCAAAACCTGATGATGTTAAAAAAATTACAGGTTATACAATAGGGGGTGTCTCACCTGTAGGTCATCTAAATGAAATTAAAATCTATGTGGATAATAATTTGGAGAGATTCAAAAATGTTTATGCAGCAGCTGGACATCCAAACTGTGTTTTCAAAATAGAATATAAACAATTGATTAAATTAACATCTGGTGAAATTAAAGAGTTTACAGAATGAGACAACCAAAATTAATAGATTATATTTTATTAACTATATTAGCTCTAATCTGGGCTTCAGCTTTTTTTAATATTAAGATAGCCACATATTCTTTTGGACCCATCACAATTGCTTTTTTAAGAGTTTTTTTTGGAGCAATTCCAGTCTTACTTCTTTGTTATTACAAAAATATAAAGATTGAAGCTTTTTCAAAAGATTGGCACTGGTTTGCAATGATAGGATTTATAAATTTAGTGGCCCCATTTTTTTTAATAGCATATGGAGTAAAGTCAGTTCAAAGTAATTTAGCAGCAATTCTAATGTCTACTACACCATTAAGCTCAACTGTACTAGGTCATTTTTATACTAAGAATGAGAAGTTCAATTTAGTAAAAACATTTGGAATTTTGATTGGATTTTCAGGAATAGTATTTTTATTTTCAGATAATATTTTAATTGATGAAAACAATTTTAATTCAGCATTATTAATCTTACTTGGATCAACATGTTATGTAATAGGTGGAGTTCTAACTTTAAAAATAAGTAAGAAAAAAAATGAAAACGTTACGGGTTCAATATTAATATGGGCAATTCTTATTTTAATACCTTTGGTAAGTTTTATAGAAGAGCCTTGGCAGTCAATTCCGAGAACAGACTCTTTAATATCGGTGATATATTTAGGTGTTGTTCCAACAGGTGTAGCTTGGTTGTTAAGATTTAGAATCCTAAAAAATAATGGTTTAATTTTTCAATCGCAAGTTTCTTACTTAATACCAATTTTTGGAACTATATTAGGATACGTATTTCTTAAAGAATTAATTACAATTAAAGTTTTAATATCTTTAATAGCTGTTTGTATTGGTATTTATTTTGTTAAAAAAGCTAAATAAATTTATTTGTTATCTCTAAAAAAAGAGGATCGTCCAATCATGCCATTAAAAATTCCCAAAAATCTATATAAATATTTTTCTTTATTTGCTTTTTGTAAAGTTAAAAAGTAATAATTAAATTTCAAAAATGATTTGATTAATTTTCCAAACATTTTACATAAAGCTTTCATATAACTATAGTTTTTTTTATAAAAATAAAAACTTGACCACATCCAATGCCACTCTCTTAATCTATTTGCCCTATCTTTATTTTCTAAATTATTTCCTAAGGAACTTTGAAATCCTAGATGATCAATCTTTAAATACTTAGAGGTATAAATATTCTCGCCTTTATCAACAACCGACTTACATAAGTCAAATTCCTCAAAATATAAGAAAAAGTTTTTATCAAATACTTCTTTATTTGAAAATTTTTTAAGATTCACTAGCATTGAACAACCAGTTACCCAATCAACTTTTTCTAAGTTATCTATTTTTTCATTTTTGAATTTTTGCGCAAACTCCTGATTTTGTTTTTTGTCAAAAAATCCAGCTGGTAAAAAAATTCTATCTTTTTGATATTGGCAACCTATTATGGAAAAATCTTTAGCATTATCTAAAACCTTAACAATATTTGAAAAAAATTTATTATCACAAACTAAATCAGGATTTAGTATCAAAGCATAATCAGTCTTAGTTAATTTTAGTCCGAAATTATTTCCTTTTCCATACCCAAGATTTTCACCAGTGCAAATAATTTCAACATTATCAAAATTAGATAATATTTCATTTTCAAATTCAAGTTTTTGAGAATTTTCTACAATTTTTATTTTAACTCTTTTATCGATTGATTTAAGACAATTTATTAAGATGTGCTTTTGAGTTAAATAAGTGACTATTATAACTGTAATACTTTCAAGACTGGGCATTATAAATAGAATTAATTAATGCTTTTTATTTTTTAATAAGTTTTGATAATTCTTGTATATGAGCTGGCCCTGTTTCGCAACATCCACCAAGTATTGTTGCTCCAGCACTCTTAAATTTATCAACAATCCTAGCCATATTTTCTGGAGTAAGATCCTCTCTTTTTCCCAATACTTCAACTGGATTACCAGTTTTGCTTTTAAGATAGTTTTCTGCAATAGACGGGTTTGGATTTGTAGTAATAAAAGCATTCAGTTTAAATCCAAATGGAACATTAAGACTTTTAAGTTCTTGTAAATTTACTTGAAAATTTTCAGGTGAAACACAGGACAGTATTATTCCGAGTAATTGATTATCAATGATTTTTTTAATTTCTGAAATTTTTTCACCACTTGGTAATCTTTTTCTATCTGATATATGAATTCCAATTAAATACGGTTTCTTAAATTCTTTTATTGCATGGATTCCGCATTCGAACTCTTTAATACTGCTTAAGACATCGAAATAAAAAAAATCTACAAAAGGATTTAGTATTTTAGCTTGTTCATAAAAATCTTTTCTTATTTCATCCTCGTTTCGGTTATCTGCTTGATAAGTAAAATGTTGAGGAGGCAGTCCTCCTGCTATAATAATATGCGGAAATTTTTTTTTAGCTTTTAATGCAATTTCTCCAGCTAATTTATTTAAATTTTCAAATTTATCCTCCACATTATTTTCTCTTAATCTTTTTCTTCTTGTAGTGAATGTTGTTGTAACAATAATTTCTGATCCTGCTTTAATAAAATCTAAATGAGTATTTAATAATATATCATGATATTTTTTATCTATTAATGCACTCGCACTCCAAAGTGTTCCATTAGATTTAACACCTCGATTAAGTAGTTCTTGGCCCATTCCACCATCTAAAATTCTCACTTTTTTAAAATAGTCTATATCCATAAAAATTTTTTTTTATTTTTTTGAAAAGGATATTTTTGCATTAAATGAAAAGGATCTCCTTTCACCTTCAACATTAAATGGATAAACAGTATGCATTAAATAATTTGGAAAGAGTATTAACTTTCCAACTTCAGGCTTAATATTGTGAATACAATTACTTAAAAAAGCTTTTTGTCCATTTATAAAATCAATAGTACCATTCATGAATTCTTTTTTGTGTTTCAGATTTTTATTAGAAAAAATAAATTTAGGTATTTTTATATAACCTACACCAGATATATCTCCTTGGTGATAATGAATTGGATTATATTCACCTTTAAATTGTCTAACAACCCAAAAATTTAAAATTTTAATATCCTTAATTTTTTTAACATTTTCTTTAATCAAGAACTTTTTAATTAATATTTTTAAATCTTTGTATATATGCTTCTTTACAAAATCTTTTGAAAATAAAACCTCGTTTTGTATTTGACTTGCAAGTTTCGAAGAATAATCTTTTTTTTTTGTAGTTGATTTTAAATCAAATTCGTCATTTAATTTTTTTACTAAGTTATTTTTAATTTTAGTGATACCGATAGTAGGACCAAAAGGTTTTATGTTTTTCATTTTAAATCAATGTATCTAAATTTTTATTTATGAGTATATTTTTATACCAATTCTTATAGCCACAAAGATGACTAGTCCAGAGGTTATAATTGCTAATAATTTATTAGATAAAATCTTTAGGTTTAAAAAATTACCTATTTGACCACCTACTAAAACTAAAAAAAATAAAGGCCAGTAGTTAAATATATCATTCATTACATTTTGTTTTGTTAATTGACCAAACACACCAGAAATCGAATTTATAAGAATAAATAATGACGCTGTTGTTGCTATTTGTCTCGGATAACCTACTTTTAAAAGATATAAGATGGGGCTTAAAAATATTCCACCACCAATACCAACAATTCCAGACAACAAACCTAACGTTGAACCAATAAAAATTGAAATATATTTTGGTATAATTCTTAATTTAAAATTCTTTTTATAAGAATTAGAACTGAGTAACAAAAGGACACCAGCTAAACTTAATACAATAAATAAAATAATTTCAAAAATTTCTTTATCTAAATTTATTGTTCCTCCGATGAAAGCAAAAGGAACAGAACCAATTAAATAGGGAACTAAAATTTTAAGATTTAAATTTCCTGATGCTATATAATTTATAGAATTTCCTGAGACGACTATAATATTACAAATCAATGCTAATATTGGAAATATATAATAAGGTATTTCCCATATTAATAATAAAGCTAAATAAGTGGATCCACCACCAAAACCAACACTTGAATATAATATTGCTGTTATTAAAAATAATATTGATAATATAATCATTCCAAAAAAGTTTTTTATGATAGTGAATATAGCATTACTGACCGTAACTGATACAAGAACAATTGATAATGATAAGTCGGGCGCTATTCTTGTAAAAAAAATAAAAGAAGCTGATCATAATTTGATAGATAGGAAAATTTGCAAAGATAATAAAGAAGATATTATCCTTATTCTCAAAGAATGGCTTAAAAATAACGATGTAGATGTTATTATTACAACTGGAGGCACCGGTTTAACAGGACGGGATATCACTCCAGAAGCTCTTAACGAAATTGCAGATAAACACATACCGGGTTTTGGAGAAATTTTTAGATACATAAGTCTTAAAACAATTGGCACTTCATCAATTCAATCAAGAGCTTGTGCAGTCTTAGCAAATGGTAAATATGTTTTTGCTTTACCAGGTTCCTCAGGAGGAGTTACAGATGCCTGGGATAAAATTTTAAGATATCAGTTAGATATTAAAAATAAACCATGTAATTTTATAGAATTGTTACCTAGATTAAAAGAAAAATAATCTTTAATGATAATTAAAAAATTTATACAGAAAAAAATTATA
>CACHEF010000002.1 GCA_902578775.1 uncultured Pelagibacteraceae bacterium | reverse complement strand
ATGATGAATTATTTAGTGTAATTGAAATTGCACAAAAAACAGGAGTAGATCCAGTTTCTGGCGGGACTATCAGACTAACAAGTGATCAGTTTTTTTTGCAAAATAAAGAATTTTTTGATTGTATTTTTATTGATGGTTTACATACATACGATCAAGTTAAAAAGGATATAAAAAATTCTCTTAAATTTCTCAATGAAAATGGAATAATTTTACTACATGATTGTCTTCCTAATAATTTTTACGAACAAGCAACTCCTAGGTGTCAATGGACATGGAATGGTGATGTTTGGAAAGCAATAGTTGAATGTAGAACAGATAAGCATCTAGATGTTTATACTTGTTATGCAGATTTTGGAATTGGAGTGATTTTTAAAAGACCAAATAAAAATTTACTTGATTATCATATTAGTAATTTTTCAAAATTAAAATTTGCGGATTATCATAGAGATCCTTATCATTTAATGAATATTATTGAATACGATGAATTAAAAAAAATACTTTAAATTATTTCTGATATTTTTCTTTCCATTCAGAATAGGGCATTCCGTAAACATATTCTCTTGCCTCAGGATCGGTTATAGATACACCTCTTTTTTCAGCTTCTTCTCTATACCATCGAGACAAACAGTTTCTGCAAAAGTTAGCTAAATTCATTAAATCAATGTTTTGAACATCTTTTCTTTCATCTAGATGTTTTAATAATCTTTCAAATGTAGCAGATTGTATTTCTATTTTTTTTGTTTTGTTCATATTAAAATATTAATTACTTTTATAATAAGCACAAGATATTGTAATTATACAATTACAAGTAGAAAATTTTATTTATTTAAAATAGACTCAATCGAACATTGCTAGTTTAATAAAAATATGGCTATTAAAAAAAAGAGGAAAAAAAAGCCAAAGGCCAAAAAAATATCAAAAAAGTTGGTCAAATCATCTAGAAAAAAAATAAAAACGAAAAAAAAAGTTGGGACAAAAAAGTCTGCGACTAAGATACGTTCAAAAAAATCTAGAAAAAATAATAAGTTAAAATCAACAAAAAAAACAATAGGAGTAAAAAAAATGAGTGCAGAAGCAATGAAAGTGTCATCTGTATTAGATACCTCTCATTTGAAAGTAAAATTTCCGTTTAAAGCAAAATACGGGAACTACATAAACGGTAAGTTTGTAGAACCAAAATCAGGAAAATATTTTGATAATACATCTCCGATTTCAAATGAGGTAATCTGTTCAGTTGCACGATCAAATGACAAAGACGTAGACGCTGCATTAGATGCAGCTCATGCAGCTTTTCCAACTTGGGGGAAAACTTCAATTACAGAAAGATCTAACATTCTTCTTAAAATTGCAGATATCATTGAGAAAAATCTTAATGTATTAGCAACTGCAGAGTGTTTAGATAACGGAAAGCCGATAAGAGAGTGTATGGCTGCTGATTTACCACTAGTGATAGATCATTGGAGATATTTTGCTGGAGTAATTAGAGCGGAAGAAGGTTCAGTGGCTGAAATTAGTAATAACGAATATTCTTATCACATTCCAGAACCACTAGGTGTAGTTGGACAAATTATTCCATGGAACTTCCCATTATTAATGGCAACTTGGAAACTTGCTCCAGCTTTAGCTGCAGGAAATTGTGTAGTGCTAAAACCAGCTGAGCAAACGCCAGCATCAATCATGTTACTTATGGAACTAATTGGAGATTTATTACCTCCAGGAGTAGTAAACGTTGTAAGTGGCTTTGGTTTAGAAGCTGGGAAACCACTAGCATCATCAAAAAGAATCAAAAAGATTGCTTTCACTGGTGAGACAACGACTGGTCGTTTGATTATGCAATATGCATCACAAAACTTGATACCAATTACGTTGGAGCTAGGTGGAAAATCTCCAAACATTTTCTTTGAAGACGTCATGGATAAAGATGATGACTTCTTTGATAAATGTTTAGAAGGTTTCGCAATGTTCACATTAAACCAGGGTGAAGTTTGTACTTGTCCAAGCAGAGTGCTAGTTCAAGAGTCTATCTATGATAAGTTTATGGAAAAGGCTATTGCTAGAACAAAAGCTGTTAAGCAAGACAATCCTTTAAAAATGGAAACAATGATTGGAGCACAAGCATCATTAGAACAAATGGAAAAAATCAAATCTTATCTAGATTTAGGTAAGAAAGAAGGTGCCAAAGTTTTATGTGGTGGAAATGTTGCAAAAATCAATAGTGGTCTAGAAAAAGGAAACTATATTGAACCAACTATTTTTGAGGGTAATAACTCAATGCGTATCTTCCAAGAAGAAATTTTTGGACCAGTTGTATCAGTAACTAAATTTAAAGATGAAGCAGAAGCATTACAAATTGCTAATGACACTCTTTATGGTTTAGGTGCTGGTGTCTGGACTAGAAATGGAAATATCGCTTACAGAATGGGTAGAGAGATACAAGCTGGTAGAGTATGGACTAACTGTTACCACGCTTATCCTGCACATGCTGCATTCGGTGGATACAAACAATCTGGTATTGGAAGAGAAACTCATAAAATGATGCTTAACCACTATAGACAGGTGAAAAACCTTCATGTGTCTTACAGTGAAAAGAAATTAGGCTTCTTTTAAAAATAAATTTATATATAATGGCCTGTGAGGAATCACAGGCCATTTTTTTTATGAAAGTAAAAGCAACAGACTCTGCATTGAAATTAATTGAAGAACTAAAAGCTCAACATGGCGATGAGCTTTTATTTCATCAATCAGGAGGATGTTGTGACGGAAGTGCACCAATGTGTTATCCAAGAAATGAGTATATGGTTGGTTCAAGTGATGTAAAACTTGGAGAAATTGGTGGTTTACCTTTTTATATGAATGATGATCAATATGAGAAATGGAAACACACAGACTTAACTATTGATGCGGTTAAAGGCATTGGTGGTATGTTCTCACTAGATAATGGCACTGGTAAAAGATTTTTAACAAAATCTGAAATTTGTTTAGTTGTAGACAACGACCCTAAAAAAAACTAAGCCCTTTTTTTTAATCTAATCCTTAAACTTAGAAGTATTAAAATTATAATTGAATATACTAGTGGTTTAAAAAATATTGTTTTTGATAGCCATATAAAATGTAGTGCCCCAAAAATCGCGATTACATAAACCAATCTATGTATCTTTTTCCACTTATGTTTGAGCAGTCTGACCATTTTATCTGATGAGGTTAAGGCTAAAATTGTTAATAACAACCAAGCTGAAAAGCCAATAAAGATAAATTTTTTCTTTAAAACGTCATCTATTAAAGGTTTAAAATCAAATCTATAATCAAGGCCTACGTAACTTAACATATGAATTGAGGCATAAAAAAAAGTAAAAAGTCCGAGCATTCTCCTGAATTTTATCCATTCGGTAGAATTTGTTAATTTCCTAAGAGGTGAAATTGAAAGAGTGAGTATAATAAAAATTAAAGTCCATTCTCCAAAATGATTTATAATTCTATCTACCGGCTCAGGACCCAGTTCATTAAAAATAATTTGATAAGAAATGATATAGATTGGCCAAAGTAATAATAAAAAAACAAAAGGCTTTAGATAGTTTTTCAATTTTTTAGTAATTTTTTTTTAAGTCCATACCACTATAAAGATGTGCAACTTCATCTTCATAACCATTAAACATTAAAGTTTTTATTCTTGGAGCCAGAATACTTTCACCAATTACTCTTTCGGTTGCTTGAGACCATCTTGGATGATCGACATTTGGATTTACATTGGAGTAAAAACCATATTCTCTTGGTGAAGCATTCTTCCAAGCCGTATTTGGCATTTTTTCAGTTAATTTAATTTTTACAATTGCTTTTGCGCTTTTAAAACCATATTTCCATGGGATGAAAATCCTTAAAGGTGCTCCATTTTGATTAGGTAAAGATTTACCATACAAGCCTGTTACAACTGTTGTAAGAGGATGCATTGCTTCATCAATTCTAAGACCTTCGATGTAAGGCCAATTTAAAACAGGATATCTTTGGCCGACCATCTCTTCAGGATTATATATAGTTTCAAATTCTACAAATTTTGCATTTGGCTTTATCTCAATTTTATTGAGCAGCTCGCTTAGTGAAAACCCCAACCATGGGATAACCATAGACCAACCTTCTACACATCTAAGTTTAAGAATTCTTTCCTCAGATTTAATAGACAAAATTTCTTCAATTGAAAGTTCTAATGGTTTTTCAACTAGACCTTCTATTTTAACACTCCAAGGTCTTGTATTAAAATTTTTTGCTCTTCTATGAGGATCACTTTTGCCAGTGCCAAACTCATAGTAATTATTATATGTAGTTATGTCTTTATAGCTAGTTGGTTCATTCAGATTGCTAGCATTTGAATTCATTATTGGAACTGAATTTAAAGTAAGCGCACCTAAACTATAACCCATGAATTTCACAAAAGATCTTCTTTTATTATAAATTTTTTCAGGTGTAATTTCAGAGTGTTTAAATTTAATCATTAACAATAGTTATATTTAGTAGTATCTAACAATTTTATAATATATTTTAATAAAAATAATATGAGTAAATTAGTATCAGAAATTGAAATTAATAAATTTAAAAAGGATGGTGCAGTACTCCTTAAGAATAAATTTGATATTAGCTGGATTGAAAAACTTAAAAAAGGAATTGAAAAAGGCAAAAATAATCCTAGTCCAAGATACGTAAATCACACTAAAGATAAATCACTTCCAGGATATCATGAAGATTTTTGGACTTGGAATTTGCATGAAGAGTTCAAAGATTTTGTTTTTAATTCACCAACACCAATAATTGCAGCTGAGCTATTAGAGGCTAAAAGAATTAATTTAGTGATGGATAATTGGTTTTTTAGAGAAGCAGGATGTAAATCGTCACCACCTTTTCATCACGATATATCCTATTTCGATTTTGAAGGATCAATGTGTGTACTATGGATACCACTTGAGGCTGTTAAAAAAGAGGATGGAATTACATGGGTTAAAGGATCTCATTTATGGAATAAATTATTTTTAAGAACAAGATTTAATGATGGTCATTACGTAGACGGAGAACCTGGTACAGTTAATGGAAAAAAATATGAATTAACTCCAAATATATTGCAAAACAAAAATGATTATGAATTTTTACAATGGGATCTAGAGGTAGGTGATTGCATATATTTTGATATTAGAACCCTTCACGGCGGACTAAATTCTGTGACTCCAAAAAAAGATGTTGCTAGATACACTTTAAGAATGGCAAAAGAAGACTCTAAAATTATTTATAGAGGAGACTGGGCTAGAGAAGAAAGGGCTATTATGGAAGATAATGGTTATAAAAATGGTGATGATCTATCTGGTAAAATGTTTCCTACACTTTATTCAACAGTATAACTTCCAGTTTTCAGCTGGAAGCTATATAAGTTTATTTAGCCTGCAGGTTTGTATCCAGACATTGATTTTGCCGCTTGCTCTGCAGCTTTACCCATATCCATTTCTTCAAGAATAATCATATTTTCTACTGTGCCACTTGCTTCCACCGCTAACTTAACACCAGCGAAATTTTCAAAAGGCATATCACCAGAAGTTACTGCACAAAAGTCATACTGACCCCTTGTTATCGCAAAGGACTCTAATTTTCCTCCTGCAGATTCAGTAAGAGCTTTTACTGCAGCAGATCTATCTTGTTTTGGATCTTTAATAAAACCTTGAAAAGCTTTAGCGGTATAATTACCCATTATAAAGTATCTAGCCATTAATCCTCCTATTTATATAAACAATAATAACATTCATTTAAGATTTATTAATGTGCAATAATTACATAGTAGACACAACCAAATGTAGTGTTAGATTGCGAAAATGTACGAAAAATTTGGTCAATTTATAGATGGAAAGTGGCAACAATCTTCAAATGGAGATACCTACGAAGTTATTAATCCTGCGAATGAAGAAATTATTGGCCGAGCGTCTAAAGCTACATCTGAAGATGTTGATGCAGCACTTAAATCTGCAGCAAAAGGATTACAAGTTTGGAAAAAAACTGCACCTTGGCAAAGAGCATACATCATAAGAAGGATTGCTGATAAGATGAGAGAAAAACAAGATGTTTTAGCTAAATGGATGACACTTGAAGTTGGAAAGCCTTTAGAGGAAGCTAAAGGAGAAATAGGTGGAGCTGCAGATATATTTGAATGGAATGCGGAGGAAACAAAAAGAATTTATGGTCAGACCGTAGAAAGTAGACTTGAGGATACTAGAGTTCATGTTTATTACCAACCCATCGGTGTTGTAGCAGCTTTAACTCCTTGGAACTTTCCAGCTGTATTATCAGCTAGAAAAATCTCAACTGCTTTAGCTGCAGGTTGTTCTGTTATTATAAAACCTGATGTGATTACTCCAGGTGTTGTAATGGAAATGGTTGATATTTGTAGAGAATGTGGAGTTCCACCAGGTGTTGTTAATCTTTTATCCGGTGATCCACCAAGTATCGCACAACAATTAATTTCTTCAGATATAATCAAAAAAGTTTCAATTACAGGATCTTCAAGAGTTGGAAAACTAATTTTAAAACAAGCAGCAGATAAAGTCCAAAGAGTAACAATGGAACTTAGCGGTCATTCACCTTTCATTGTTTTTGATGATGCAGATATAAAAAAAGCAGCAAATATTGCAATAGCTGCAAAATTTAGAAATAACGGACAAGTATGTATATCTCCTAATAGATTTTATATTCACGAGAGTAAAAAAGAGGAATTTGTAAATCTATTTGTTGATAAAACAAAAAAATTAAAGATTGGGGACGGTATGGATCCTAATACTCAATTAGGCCCACTTACAACAAAGAAAAGATTAAATGAAATTGAAGAACTAGTAGAAAAAACAAAACAAGAAGGTGCTAAAGTTTTATTAGGAGGTAAAAGGCCAGCAGGATTTAATAAAGGATTTTTCTACGAACCTACAATTTTTGATAATGTAAAAGATAATTTTACTATAATGAAACAAGAACCATTTGGACCATTAGTACCAATGCTTTCATTTAAATCTTTTGATGAAGTGATAGAAAGAGCAAATAATCATGAACTTGGTTTATGCAGTTATGTGTGCACCAATTCAATGGAAACTGCACATCTTGCCTCAGAACGATTAGAAACTGGAAGTGTAGGAGTAAATACAGGAATGATCGCAATTGCTGAAGCGCCTTTCGGTGGTATTAAGCAAAGTGGGTATGGAAGAGAAGGCGGTTCTGAAGCTATTAAAGATTATTTAAATGTTAAGTATACCCACATGGGTATTAAAGGATAATTAATTATTCTAAAATTTTAAATTCTGATTTGTATTTTTCATTTATTGAAATTCCTAAACCTGGACTATTGTCATCTAGATTTATAAATCCATCTTTAGGTTCAGGTTCGCCTTTAAATAAATAATAAAATAGTTCATTTCCAATTTCAACTTGATGAACTGGAAAAAATTCTGAAAATGGACAATTATCGCTTGCCATTGTTAAATGATAGTTATGCATTTGACCCGCATGTGGAATTACTGGTACACCATATTTTTCTGCTAATAAATTTATCTTATGACCTGCTGTAATTCCTCCAACTCGGTTTGCATCATATTGAATATAACTTATAGCTTTTTGTTCTAGTAAGTGTTTAAAGCCTAAATAGGTAAACTCATGTTCACCACCAGCTATTGGAATATCTCCCATGGCATTCAGTTCTGCATATCCAGAAATATCATCAGGAATTACTGGTTCTTCAAGCCATCTAGGTTTAAATCTAATTAAATCTGGTATTATTTTTTTTGAGTATTCTAAATCCCAACCCATATAAGCCTCAAGCATAAGATCAGTATCATATCCAACTACTTCTCTTACTGCATTTACCAGTTCAACATTTTTTTTGATTCCTTCAATTCCATCTTTTGGACCCCACCCAAAACGCATCTTGAACATTTTAAATCCTTCTTTTAAATATTTCTCAGCTTCTATTTGAAGGTCCTTTAAAGGTTGACTGTACAATTTTGAGGCATAAACAGGTATCTTTTCTTTAGTTCTTCCACCAAGAAGTTCAAATACAGGTTTTTTTTTTAATTTACCCATTAAATCCCAAATACCTAAATCGATGGCTGAAATTCCAACCATTCCAATTCCTTTCCTGCCCCATGCCATTGTGCTTCTATACATTTTGTCCCATAAGTAATCATAGTCAAAAGGATCTTCTCCAATTACTAAATCTTTTAAGTAACAATCGATTGCTTTTTTCGTTACCTCTGGTGCGAGCGCAGCATTTCCTAATCCTATCGTTCCATCATCAGAAATAACTTCACATACCATCCATTGATGAAATCTAAATGACTTCATTTTGTCACCAGACTCTCTAAGAATATCTGTAGGGTTTGTACAAAAATTTTGGGCTGGAGGCACTATTTCACCAGTCCACTTATAAATTGTAGTTTTTACATCTTTTATTTTTGTCATTCCTATAATTTATTTTCAGCCATTGTCAGTGCGATTTTAAAAGACTGTAAAGTTGGCTCTAGATTAGCTTTATTTTTTCCAGCAATATCAAAAGCTGTACCGTGTGCTGGAGTGGTAACTGGTATTGGTAATCCACCTTGAACCGACAAACCTCTATCAAAACCAAAAGCTTTTAATCCTGATTGTAATGCATCGTGATACATTCCTACAATACAATCATGATTTTTGTTTTTATAAGCAGTGATAAACGAAGTATCACAAGGTAAAGGCCCATCTGCATTTATTCCTAATTTTTTCGCCTCTTCAATTGCAGGAATAATTTCAGCTTTTTCTTCTTTTCCAAACTCAGCATGTGGGTTAAGTGCCTGAACGGCAACTCTTGGATTTTTAATTCCACTTAATTTCATAGTGTTATTGATTAATTTAATAGGTTTTAAAATATTTTCTTTCTTAATATGAGAAGGTACTTCACTTATTGGCATGTGAGAGGTAACTCTTGCTGTCCAAAAGTTATCAATTACATTCAATTCACATATAAAGTCTTTTACGTCTAATTTTTCTGCCATGTAATGTAGTTCATCAGAATGTTCATTCCCTCCCATCTTTAAACTTGTCTTATTGAAAGGTGCAAAGTTTATTGCCTGTATTTTGTTTTGTTTTGCTAGGTCTAAAGCTAAATCTAATGCTTTAAGAACACTTTCACCAGATTCTTTAGAGCATTCTGAGAGAACATAGCTGTGATTTTTTCCCTTAGAAATATCTAAAAAAAATTTGTTTCCATCATTAAAATTTATTTCCTCGAATTTACTGACAACTTTTAAATCATTTGCAATTCCTGTAATTTTATTACCATTCTCTAAAATATTTTTTTCACCAATAACGATTATATTTGCTTTATCTGTGATATTTTCGGCTAACAATTTTGATATTAGTTCTGGACCAATCCCAGATGGATCACCTAATAAAAGACCAATATTAATTCTATTTTTTGACATTTTTTTCTTTACGGTTTGTATCAGATTATGTTTAAATAATTAATTATAAATTAACTAAAGAGGGAAATAATGAAAAAAAGTTTTAAACTTTTCTTAGCTGCTGCGTTTCTAGTGACTGAATTTTTTGTTATAGCAATACCTTTAATGACTACGTCTGCAAGAGCAGACGGTGCTATACAAGCTATTACTCATGCTGGATTTGGTGGTGGTACCGACGTAACTACAAGAATGATGCTTTTAAGAGCTAGAAGAGTTCTTAAGCAAGATATGCAATTAGTTAACAAAAAAGGTGGTGGTGGAGCTGTATCAATGGATTACATGATGAGCTTACCTGCTGATGGTCAACATACATTGACATGGACTACAGGACATGCTGTTTCTATGGCTTTAGGAAAAACTAAAGTCAAACTAAGTGATATGCAGCCTCTTGCAAGAGGAACTGATGATCCACAATTGTTTGTTGTAAATTGTAAAGCTGACATTAAGGATGCTAAAAAATTTATTAGTACACAAAAATCAAAATCACTAAAATATGGAACAACTCATGTAGGTGGAATTGATGATGTTAGTGCAATTGCATTTACTAAAAAAGGTAAATTAAAAGATCCAACTATTGTTGCCTATAAAGGTGTAGCACCAATTAAAACTAACCTGATCAAAGGAGATATAGATGTTGGAGTTTTAAATTTAGGTGAAGCGTTAACCGAAATTAATGATGGGACATTATGTGTTTCAGTTGTATTAGCAAATAATAGAATGGCTAAAATTAAAGACTCTCCAACTGCTAAGGAATTAGGGATACCTGTTTCTTTATCAACTGTAAGAGGCTTTGTAACTAAAAAAGGAGCTCCAGCTGAGAGAGTTAAACAATTGGAAGCTGGGATGATGAAAGCAATGAGTCATAACTACTATAAAAATTTCTTAACTGAAATTGGTCTAGATGAGACTAGTGTAGTTGGTGCTGATGAATGGGGTAAGCAAATGGAAGAAATGCTTACTGAAATGACTGCACAACTTAAAGCTTTAGGTTACATTAAGTAATTAAAAATAAAAGTACATTTGGTTATGAATAATGTACAAAAACAAAAAAGGGCAAACAAAAGTTTGCCCTTTTTTTTTAAAGATGAATTTAAAGTTTCTTTTATAATTATATTTGTTTCATTAGTTTTATTAATTAGTACTTTTACATTTGATATTGTTCCACCAATTTTAAATAGAGGAATACAACCAGCTACTTTTCCCAAAGGATTATTAGTTTTGATAATTATTCTAACTTCAGTTGTTTATTATTTATCTCTAAAAAAACCTTGGGATATTAAGAAAAAATTACCTCAGTCTTTTTACTTAACGTTATTAAGTTTTATGTTCTTTATCATTGTATCAAAAACTTTGGACTTCTTTTTGGGTATTTCATTATTATCTGTATTTGTTTCGTATTGCTGGGGTGAAAGAAGAATTATTTATTTATTACTAGTGAGTATAATTTTTCCTATAATTGTATTTATCTTTTTTGAAACAATTTTGGGATTAAGATTTCCACCTGGAATAATCACTAACATTTATTATCAGGTATAAAATGGAAAACCTTTCTTTAATGTTTGCACCTTTATTTAGCTCAAAACTTATGATTGTTTTAGTATTTGGCACACTTTTTGGATTAATACTTGGAGTATTACCAGGTCTTGGACCAACTACTGGAGGTGCTTTGATTTTACCATTTACTATGACTCTAGATCCTCTTTCAGCAATTGTTTTATTAACAGCAATATATTGCTCAGCTACTTATGGTGGAGCAATCACTGCTGTTTTAATAAACACGCCAGGAACGCCAGCTGCTGCAGCAACTTGCCTTGATGGTTATCCACTTGCACAAAAAGGAGAAGCAGGAAGAGCTTTAGGTATGGCAACAGTATCAAGTACTATTGGAGGAATATTTAGTGTAATTGTTTTAGTTTTTTTTGCACCACTACTTGCAAAATTAGCTTATGAATTCGGACAACCAGAATATTTTGCATTAGCCATTTTTGGTTTAACTATGCTTGCTTCAATTGGTGAAGGAAGTCCAATTAAAAATCTTATAGCAGGTGCATTTGGAATATTAATTTCTACCATTGGTAAAGATTTTATGACTTCAATAGAAAGATTCACTTATGGCATTAATGAATTATCAGAGGGAATTGGTTTTATCCCTGTTGTTGTAGGTCTATTTGCTATCAGTGAAATGCTCACACAATCAACACTTTTAAATCAGGTCTTTAAAAGAGTTGCTCTTAAAGCGGTAAAATTACCGGGTATTTTAGACTATAAAAAAACTTGGAAAACAATTTTAAGATCTTCCGGTATAGGATCATTTATTGGAGTATTGCCTGCTGAAGGTGGAACGGTTGCTTCTTTAATAGGTTATTCTGAGGCTAAAAGATGGTCTAAAAATCCAGAAGAATTTGGCAAAGGATCAGTTGAGGGAATAGCTGGAGCCGAGGCAGCTAATAATGCAGCTACCGGTGGAGCTATGGTTCCAACTTTAGCATTAGGCATTCCAGGAAGTGCAACCACTGCAGTAATTTTAACTGGATTAATAATTCATGGGGTTAGACCAGGGCCAGATTTGTTTAGAGAACAACCAGATTTTTTATATGGAATATTTGGATCTATGTTAATTGCAAATATATTATTTTTTATATTTGGTTTTTTTGGAGCAAAAGTATTTGCAAGGATAACTTTGGTTCCTAATAAATTACTTTGGCCAATGATATTTGCGGTTTCTGTTTGTGGAACTTATTCCTTAAGTCAATCTATTTTAGATGTATGGATAATGTTATTTTTTGGTGTAATTGGGTTTTTTATGAGACGTTATGGTTTTTCAGTTGTACCAGTAATAATTGGATTAATTTTGGGAGAACTTGTAGAGGGAACTTTGAGACAATCTTTAGTTATTTTTGAGGGGAATTGGTTGTTATTTCTTACAAGACCTATTGTTGTTACATTTTTTGTTTTATCTTTAATTGCATTAATTTTTCCTTTATTAAGAAAGAAAAGGACCTAATGAATAAATATAATTTTAGCAAAAGAATTGCAATTGTAACAGGTGGTGCACAAGGATTTGGTTTAGCAATTACAAAAAGAATTATTCAATCTGGTGGCAAAGTTATAGTTTGGGATATAGATAAAGAGGCTATAGAAAAGGCTCAAAAAGAAATTAATTCAGATGATTTTAATTTTAAAATAGTAGATGTGACTAATTTTGATATTGTTAAAAGCTCAATTAAAGAGATTGAGGAACAATTTGGCAAAATAGATATTTTTGTAAATAACGCTGGAATCACTGGAATGAATGCTAAAGTTTGGGATTATCCAATTGATGAATGGAAAAAAGTAATAGAATTAAATTTAAATTCTACTTTTTACTGTTGTAAAGCAATTGTGCCTCACATGGTTAAAAACAATTATGGTAGAATTGTAAACATTGCTTCAATAGCAGGCAAGGAAGGAAATCCAAACGCAAGTGCTTATAGCACATCTAAAGCAGGAGTCATAGGATTGACAAAATCATTAGGCAAAGAGCTTGCAGATAAGAATATTGCGGTTAATTGTATTACTCCCGCAGCAGCAAAAACAAGAATATTTGACCAGATGACAGAGGAACATATAAACTATATGTTATCAAAAATACCAAGAAATCGATTTGCAAAAATAGATGAACTTGCCTCTTTAGTTTGCTGGTTAGTAAGTGAGGAGAATTCATTTAGCACTGCAGCAGTATTCGATTTAAGTGGTGGTAGAGCAACTTATTAGAAAGAGGTAAAAATGAAACTATGTAGAATAGGAAAAATTGGTAAAGAAAAACCAGCTGTTTTAGATAATGATGGTAAGATAAGAGATATAAGTTCACACGTTAAAGATTTAAATCCCAATCATTTAAATTTCAATACAATTTCTAAATTGCAAAGTGCAGATTTATCCTCATTACCAGAACTATCTTCAAGTGAGAGAATTGGTTCTTGTATTACTAATCCTGGTAAATTTGTAGCCATAGGACTAAATTTTTCTGACCATGCGGCAGAGTCAGGCTTGCCAGTACCAGCTGAGCCAATAATGTTTATGAAAGCTACTAGTTGTATAAATGGGCCAAACGATAATATTGAAATGGTATCTAACTCAAAAAAGTTAGATTGGGAAGTGGAGCTAGGAATTATAATTGGTAAAGAAGCAAAACACATAGATAAAAATCAATCCCAAGATCACATTTTGGGTTATTGTTTAGTAAACGATGTAAGCGAAAGAGAATGGCAAATTGAAAAAATGGGTCAGTGGGTTAAAGGAAAATCTCATGACACTTATGGGCCTATCGGACCATATTTAGTGACAAAAGATGACATTGGAGATGTAAATAATCTTAATATGTCTTTAGATTTAAACGGCAAAAGAATGCAAACAGGCAATACAAGCACAATGATATTTAATGTAGATGTGATAGTGTCGTATGTGAGTAAATTTATGTCATTACAACCTGGCGATATTATAACTACAGGCACACCGCCAGGAGTAGGTATGGGTATGAAACCGCAAGTATTCTTAAAACCTGGTGATGAAATGAAATTATCAATAGATAATTTAGGTGAGCAAAATTCAAAAGTTGTATCACTTTAAAATTTTGAAATGCAAAAAAGAGATTTATATTACGAGAGGATTCCAACAAAACTTCTTAGAGAAGACGTTAGATATTTAGGCAATATTCTAGGTAAAGTTATTAAGGAGCAAGAAGGACAAAAGTTTTTTGATTTAGTTGAAAAAATTAGAAAATTATCTAAAGCAAATAAAACAAATCCAAATACAAATCAAACAAATAGAAAAGT
Source organism: uncultured Pelagibacteraceae bacterium (assembly GCA_902578775.1). Classification (GTDB taxonomy): domain Bacteria; phylum Pseudomonadota; class Alphaproteobacteria; order Pelagibacterales; family Pelagibacteraceae; genus Pelagibacter. The sequence continues at coordinate 199,800 of CACHEF010000002.1, read as the reverse complement.
AATTAGAGCAATAAAAAATTTAAGCCCAAAGAATACATTCAAATTAACTAGGGCGTTTAAACATTTTATGAATTTCATTAATTTAGCAGAGTTAATAGACGCATCTAGAATTTTAAATGAGTATGAAAATAGTAAAAAAAAACTATCTAATAATAATTTGTTTATTGAAGAAATATTTGAAGATCTTTTCAATAACAAAAATATTTCAGAAAATAAGATTTATGATACTGCAAAAAATTTAAATATTGGTATAGTTTTGACCGCTCATCCAACAGAGGTAAAAAGAAGAACTTTAATTCAAAAATACCATAAGATAATAGAAATTCTTGAAGAGAGAGACCTTTTAAAAAATTTTCCATCTAAAATAAAAATACTGGATAAAAAACTTTTTGATGAATTGACAATAATTTGGAATACAGATGATTTAAAAAGAGTTAAGCCATCACCATTTGATGAAGCAAGATGGGGTCTTGCTATAATAGAGGATAGCCTTTGGGATACTATTCCAAAAGTTTATAGAAGATTAAATTCAATCTTTGTTCAAAATATGGATAAGGGATTACCAAAAAATTTTAATCCTATTGAGTTTGGATCATGGATGGGCGGTGATAGGGATGGCAATCCAAATGTAACTGCAGATGTAACAAGGCAAGTAATTTTATTATCAAGATGGGAGGCAGCAAAATTGTATGAAAAAGCACTAACAAAAATAATTAGATCATACTCAATGGAAAAATGTTCAAAAAAAATTAAAAATAAAGTTGGTAAATCTTATGAGCCTTACAGAGTTTTTTTGAGACCTCTTAGAGACAAAATGAGAATTACTCATAGAACTATTGAACAACACCTAGTTAATAAAAAACCTTTGGATCAAAAAAAATTACTTAGTTCGCGAGAGGAAATTTTAAAACCGTTAAGAGTAGTTAGAGAGTCCCTTGAGCAAAATCAAAATGAAAATATTGCAAGTGGTGAATTATTAGATTTAATGAGAAGAGCAAAATGTTTTGGTATTAATTTAGCAAGACTCGATATAAGGCAAGAGTCATCAAGGCATAGTCAATTAATCTCTGAATTCGTAAAGAAAAAATATAATAAAAATTATCTTAAGATGAGTGAGAAGGAAAAAATAAATTTTCTAAAATTACATTTGCTAACAAAAAAAAATTACATAAATAAATTTAAATTTAAGAACAAAGAAAATGAAGAGGTTTGGTCAACATTTAAAATTTTAGCAAATGAACCTCATGAATGTTTAGGAGCGTATGTTATATCAATGACAACTTCAGCGTCAGATATTTTATCTGTGTCTTTTTTACAGAAGGAAGCAAATATTGAAAATAAATTAAGGGTTGTCCCATTATTTGAGACATTAGATGATTTAATCAATGCTAAAGGGATTATGGAAAATTTATTTTCACAATCTTGGTATAGAAAGTTAATTAAAAATAACCAAGAGGTTATGATTGGTTATTCAGATTCTAGTAAAGATGCAGGGAAAATTTGTGCTAATTGGCACCAATATAAAGCCCAGGAAGAAATTATCAAATTAGGTAAACAATATAATATCAATGTAGTTTTTTTCCATGGCAGAGGAGGATCTGCAGGTAGAGGAGGTGGTCCAATACAAGCAACATTGAGATCTCAACCACCAAACTCTGTTAATGGAAAAATTAGAATTACAGACCAAGGAGAGGTCATTCAACAAAAATATGGTTATGAACCTTTAGCAAAATATAATTTATGTAGTTATATAGGTGCAGTAACTGCAGCTACATTAAATCCACCTCCGTATCCAAAAAAAGACTGGAGATCTCTAATAGAAAAAATGTCTGACATATCAAAAAATTCATATAGAAAAAATATTAATCAGAGTTCAGATTTTATAAAATATTTTAAAACTGTAACTCCGCATAGAGCATTAGGAAAACTTTCAATTGGATCTAGACCCTCAAAAAGAAAAAATGTTGATAACATAAAGAGTTTAAGAGCTATTCCTTGGGTTTTTGCATGGACGCAAATAAGATTAATGCTTCCCGCATGGTTAGGTAGTGCCGAAGCTTTGAGATATTCTTATATAAAACAATTTAGAAAAACTTTGTATGATATGGAGAGAAACTGGCCTTTTTTCAACTCTATGCTTGATATGCTAGATATGGTTATTTCAAAAGCTGATCCAGAAATATCAAAAATATATGAAGAATATCTTGCTGATGAAAGTTTAAAAAGAGTTGGTAAAAGACTTAGATTTCAATTTGAAGTTATCAAAGATTTGAATAAAAAGATAACTCCTAAAGAAATAATTAATTCTAGAAAACAATTTAGAACATCAATTATTGTAAGAAATATATATTCAGAAGTTTTAAATATTATTCAACCAATAGTAATAAAAAAGTTAAAGACCAATCAAAATATTCATAATAAAAAATTTTTAGATGATGCTCTTTTAACTTCAATAGCAGGTATTTCTGCTGCGATGAAAAATACAGGTTAAATGATCGAACCGCTAATTTCTTTTGGAGCTGGGCTCTTGAGTTTTTTATCTCCTTGTGTTTTACCCCTTATTCCAGGATATATTTCCTATGTATCTGGTCAACCACTTCAAGAAGTGATTAATTCAAAAAAAATAAATATTTTTCCATTGATTTTATTTTGTTTTGGTTTTTCAACAGTTTTCATAATTTTTGGAGCCTCTGCCTCTTTATTAGGAAAGTTATTTTTACAAAACTCAGAAATATTAAGAATTTTAGCTGGAATAATAATCGTAATTTTTTCGCTACAGTTAATTGGTATTATAAACATTCCATATCTAAACTTTGAAAAAAGATTTGATGCTAAAAAATCTAAAAATATTTTCTTTCCATATATAATTGGTCTTGCCTTTGGCTTCGGGTGGACTCCTTGTATTGGACCCATACTAGGATCAATACTAGCTTTAGCATCTATTGAAGAAACTTTAGCCAAAGCAGTAATATTATTAATATTTTATTCTTTAGGACTTGCTTTACCATTTGTCTTGTCAGGATACTTGATCCAAAGATTTCTTCTTTTGTCTAAAAATTTTAAGAAAAATATTAATTTGATTTCAAAAATAGGAGGAATAACTTTATTAATTACAGGTGTTTTAATATTAACAAACCAATTGCAGATTGTTGGTTTTTATATTATTGAAATATTTCCTTTTATGCAAAAATTTGGATAAAAATAATTTATGAAAATTTATCAAATAGATTCTAGTGCCAGAAAAAAAGGATCAACCTCGAGAGAATTAGCAAAAAAACTTTTGGAAAGGATTAAAAAACCAGGAGATGAGGTTATTTACCGAGATTTAGATGATGAAATGGTTTTTGTGAGTGGACTTACAGAGTCTGGAATGAATATCGAGGAAAAAGATCAAACAGAACATCATAAAAAAATGTTTGAACTATCTGATAAACTTGTAAAAGAGCTTAAAGAAAGTGACGTAATTATAATTTCAGCACCAATTTATAATTATGGTCCTCCTGCAACACTAAAAGCATGGTCAGATCTTACCGCTAGGGTTGGAGAGACATTTAGGTTTAAACCGAATGGGAGAAGAGAAGGTTTATTAAAAAATAAACATGCATATTTAGTAATAACTTCTGGTGGTACTAAATTGAATAGTTCAGAGGATTTTTTAACTCCTTGGTTAAAATTTATTTTAAATTTTTTTGGAATTGAAAAGGTAGATATAATTAGTGCTGATCAAATGGCCTTAGATTATGAAAAATCAATTAAAGAGGCAGAATTACAAATTAAAAATTTGTCTAAAATTTAGCTTTCATCAATAGTAATAAAATAGTATTAGTCCGATGTGCCAATTTTAAAATCATCAGATTATAAACTTTACTCTAAATTCATTGAGAATTTAGCTAGAAAAATGACTAAATTTTATTACTCTAAATTGAGGAAGCCGTTCAAAGTATCTAATAAACTTAAAAATGGTTATGATCCAGTGACAACAGCTGATAGAGCCTTTGAAAAATTTATTAGAGAGGAAATCAAAAAAAAATTTCCTGAGCACCAGGTTATAGGTGAGGAATTTGGTCATCAAAAATCAAAAAGTGATTATTCATGGATAATTGATCCTATTGATGGGACAAGGTCTTTTGTAATTGGGAATCCGACATGGAGTAACTTGATATCTTTAAATTATAAAGGGACACCAGTCTTAGGTCTTGCAAATTTTCCGGTGCTTAAAAAATATTATTTTAATACTTCTTGTAATTCCGCGTATGTTTCAGATAATGGAAAAAAAAGGAAAATTATTGTTAATAGAAAAGCTACTTATTCGAATATGAAATTGTCTGCAGCTTTTCACGGTAGTTTATCATTAGATAAACAAAAAAAAATTCCTCAGATTTTAAGAAGAATGCAATTTCCTTGTGCAGATGCTTTGAGTTATTCACATTTTGCTGAAGGTAAACTTGATGTTGTTATTCAATGTGGAAATAAAATTTGGGATATTCACGCCCTAATTCCAATTATTAAAGCTGCTAAAGGAACTGTTTCAACTTGGAAAAATGATGATGCCAAGAAAGCCGGAAATATTATTTGCTCAGCTAATAATAGTTTACATAAAAAAATGCTTAAAATTTTAAAACCAGTTTCTAGCTAGTTTTACCCAAAGTATTTAAAAGAATAACACCGATAATTATTAAACTTATTCCAATAATCCCATAAAGGTTTGGAATTTGCTGATATTTAAAAACACCAAACAGTGTTACTGCAGTAATCGTTAAACCTCCATATGTTGCGTATGTAAAACCAACTGGGATAATATTCATTGCTTTAGATAAACAAAAAATACAAGCAACTATAGATATGATACAAAAAATAGTTGGCCCAATTATTGTAAATCCATTAGTTGATTTTAAAAAACCATTTGAAGTTATTCCAAGAAGGATCGCTAAAGCTAAAAAGATATAACCAGATAAATTTGCCATAAATTATCCTGTTTTACCCAGCAGATTAACAATTAAGACTCCTGATATAATTAATATCAAACCAATGATTGTGAATAGATCAGGTACTTGATTGAATTTATATATTCCAACAATTGAAGTTGCTACTATGCACAAACCAGCAAAAGATGCATAGGTAATACCAACAGGTATTGTTTTCATCACTATTGAAAGAGTAAACATGCAACCAATTATTGTGATTGCAGTAATTAAACTAGGAACTAACAATGTGAAACCATTTGCACTTTTTGCAAAACTATTTGCTGCAGTTCCTAATACAACAGCAAGGATAAGAATTAGAAAAGCTATCACGTTACTCACAAATAAAAGATATTCTTATTTGGTAATTTTATCTACAAATTTTTTAATTGGGGGACCTACAAGAAGAGCAGCAATTATTGCAATCGGAAGACTTATTGACCATGCTTTAAAAAAACGGTCGACATACTCATTATCCATTCCAGTATTTATATAAGTAATTATTAGTGTCATTAAAAGACTCATCCCGAATCCCATAACCAATATAAACAAAAGATTAGAATATTTTTTTGGAAACATTACTTTTTAACCCACTTTATAGCATCTTCCATTCTGTCGTCGCCCCAGAATAGTTCACTATCAACCATAAATGATGGACTACCAAAAATTTTATTTTCACGAGCGGCATCCGTATTTGAAAAATATTCATCTTTTATTTCTTTAGTTTTAGACTCAATTATTATTTCATCTTTATTCAAACCTAATTCCTTACATATCTCAGAGATACTAGGTTCCACCGCAGGCTCTTTTCCTTCTTGAAACCATTTTTTATAAGTTAGTCTTACATAGTCTACCCCCCAACCCATCTTTAAACCAAGTATTGCTATTTGATTTGCTAAATCAAATTCTGATAAAGGGTAGGGTACAGGTGTTTTTGCAAAAAATTTATATCCCTCAGCTCTTCTTTCAATATCTCTCCACATATAATTAACTTTGTTAATTTTATCTTTTGGAAAAGGAATATTATTCATTTCTTTCATGATCATTCTTACACTAAAAGGTTTCCAATTAAATTTTACTTGATTTTTTTTTTCAACATCAAGAATTCTAGTAACAGACAAATAAGTATAAGTACTACCTATTGAAAAATAGAAATCTATATCTTTCATATAGCTTGTTTTTTTAATTCTTTTTGAAGTTTTTGAATCATAATCATAGGTGATTTCATGTAAGGATGGATCTTATGAGCCTCTATATAACTATCAATCGCTTTTTCATAATTTTCTAAAGCTATTTGAACCAATCCTTGTCCTGTTAATGCACCAAAATGTCTTTTTTCAATTTGAAGGACTTTGTTTATGTCTGACTGGGACAATTCATATTCACCCATTAAATAAAGCACAGTTGCTCTCTTATTCCAAGCCTCAGCCCAATTAGGATCTTTATCAATTACTTTTGTAAAAATATCGTAAGCTTCCTCAAGCTTATTTTCATTCATAAATAAAGAGCCCTCTGATAAAAGCTTTGTCAACTTATTCTGAGAGGGATGTGTAGTCCACAAATTCCAAATTTTATTTTCTATTTTTTTAGAGTTTTCAAAGTTAAGAGCACTTTTTAATTGAATAAATAATTCATCAAATTCTTTTTTGTTATCATTAGCGAATAAAGATGATGAGAATATAAAAAATAAAAAAATAAATGAAATTTTTTTCATTTATTTGGATATTGGAGTAGCGCCAGTTTCCAAACTAACAATTTTTCCATCTTTATATTTATAAACTGCCATTACAGCTTCAACATTTCCATCATTAAATGTAACTATTGAATGATGAACTCCAACTTGATCATTTTCATAGACTATTCTAGCTTTATCTTGATTAATATCACCACTCATTGCCCATTTTATAACATCAGCCTTACCTATAGTATTTCCTGATTTATGCATTGTAAATTTAAAATCATCATGCAAAAGTTCATTCATAGTTGACTCATCTCTATTATTAATTGCTTTTGTATATTTCTCTAACATCGACATTTTATACTCCTTTAATAATTATTCCATTACTGACTGAATTGTCTAAGCGGATTTGTTTAATTGGTTTATATTCCTCTGAATCATACCACTCTAAAGCTTTTTCGTAACTTGGAAATTTTATAATGATTGTTCTGGGATATGTCCAGGTACCTTCAATCACTTTAGTTTCACCACCTCTGACAATATATTCACCTCCAAATTTTTTAGCTATTGATGTTACCTTCTCAACGTATTCTTTATATTCTTCAGGTTTTTTTATTTCTATATTAAAAATGACAAAACCTGGCATTAAAGATCATTCACCCCACATTCCATGAAATTCATAAACAACAGCTGGTTCATTTCCAATTACCCAACCATCGTGTCCAGGCTGAATTGCATAAGCATCCCCAGCTTTGTATGTCATCTCTGTACCATCATTATGTTTCGCGCAAACAGCTCCTGAAACAATTACACCTAAATGTGTTGCTTGGCAGCTATCGCCACCAACTGTAGGCTTGATATCTTTTGACCATTTCCATCCAGGTTGTAAAGTAAGTTTCATTATTCTCTGGTTTCCAACTTTAACTGCTTCAATTTTTGCATTATTAAAGTTATCATTAACTTCATCTGCTTTATCGAAAGTTTTTACCTCTACTCCGGCCATTGACCCTCCTTTGTTGTTAAATGTAGATTTTATCTGCTAAACCATAACAAAGTAAAGCACTTAAAATTGTCAAAAACAAAGGTGCATAAATTGCTTCATCTGAAGTTTTGTCAGTATGTCCAAGTTTATTTATCTTGGTACTATAAAAACCAACTATAAATGCTGATAAGTTTTGTAAAAATATTAAATTAAAGAATGCCCAGGTTGCTTCTAAACCATTGGGTCTAATAAATCCCACATAAATTGCCATTACAGTTGATCCTATGAATATAGAACCAAAAAATCTGACTATGCCAGCACCGGTATCATGCATTCCATATTGATTTAAAAAAGATTGCGTTTGAAAAACACATCTAAAACCATAATAAGCAAACCCTATAAAATGAATTAAAAATACTGCTAAGTAAATTATTCCATTAAATTTTTCTAACATAATTTAAGTCCTTTAGCTAAATATTGGTCTAATCTCGTCTTCAATAGTGCCTTCTATTGCAACCTCTTTCAATTGCTCTAAAAGTTTTACATATTCAGGATCTGCAGACATGTTAGCGTCAGCATCATTATCACCTTCAAACATAGATCCAATTAAAGTTTCTCTTATTGTTCTTGGATCTCCACCCATTTGAAAAGAAAAATAGACATCATGGTTAGGATAATGTTTTTTTCTAACTGCTGCTAAACCTTTTCCAATTTCCATAGCTTTACCTAAGCCATCATCTTTAACTCTCATTGTTCTAGTATAAATTACCTTCATTGCTTCTCCTTATTTAGTAAAAGTTTAGATACTTTTATTTAGCATTAAAATCTATGACATCATCTGTACACTCAACAAATTTATGAGGTTCATAGAAATCATTCATAGACGCTAATTGCTTATTAATTGCATCTGGATCAGTACCTTTCCACCAGCAATACATTGTTAAATTGTCACCTGGTGTATTCCAACTCATTTGACACTTTGCATTTTCACTTGTCATTGCTTTAGTCATATCTTCCATAGACATTGAGCCAGTAACTTCAATCATTTTAGCTTTTGCCTCTTTTGACTTAAAAGTGTGTGTTACTATATAATTTTTCATATTTCTCCTATTTTACTTTTGTTAAATCATAAATCGAATAGCTATCTATAACAGCATCCATAACAGGTTTTGATACCTCAGTCCCTTCAATAAACTTATGCAATGCAGGTTCATCAATGCAAAATATCTTAAACATTACAGTTTTTTTATCTGGGGCTACGGTTCCAATAGTTTTTTCCACTACTGCAACTTTAGCTCTTTCTGCCAAACCCTCTGGTGATTGCATAAATCCCATAAACTTTTCTAACATACCTTCTTTTAATTTAGCCACTACTAACATTTCTTTTTCCATTTTTTCTCCTTTTTATTTAATATGTATATTCGCCACTCATTTGATTCATTGAATGAGCAAATCCACTTTTTCCTTTAAGATTTTGTCTGCTTGAAAAACCAGTTCCTGAAATTTTTTCATATTTTCCAGTACCCCCAACAATTATAAAAGTTCCAGATCCACCTTGGCCTCCAGTTCCTTTACCTTTGTAATTTATAAAAACTTTTTCACCATCAGCTAAATAAAAAGTACACATACCTGTTTCATCTTCAAACTTACCACCCACTAATGTAAGTCCTCCAACACAATTCATAGTAGATTTATCAAATATACTATTAGGGTCTTTATCAGCGAGACCGGCATTTCCGTCATATGTAATTGCCATATTACCATTACCAGCGTTCATGATATTCATTTCCCAAGATCCCATACCACTTGCATTAAATTTCCCTGAATTAGCAAAAGCTACTGTAGAAATAATTGTAAATATAAAAGTTATTATTATTTTTTTCATTTTTGCTCCTTTTTACTAATATAAAGTTTGAATTACTTTTTTGACTCTTTCAGCTCCGTTAGGTACTAAGGCTTCAACGTAAGAATGACATTTGTCAGTTTTAGCTTTGTCATATTTCGACCCATAATGTTTATCTACCGCTTTATTAACTCCTTCATCCCACTCTTTTTCTGGAATGCCTATCTCAAGAGCGTAGGATTTTAAAACTTTTACAGTTGATATAGATTTTTCTTTCATAGCGTATTCAAAAGTCTCACCAGATGGAAGAAAGTAGTTAGCCATATAAATACCAATACAGTCCCAAGCTTTGGACTTATCGTTGTCACTCATACCAGCCAATGATGCAGTAGATATTAGTATCGCCACACAGTAAGTAGCAAATATTTTTAAAATATTTTTTATTAGCATTGCATCTCCACTTAAATAAAGATCTCCATTAATCTTTATTTATTTTTACGATAATTAAATATATGTCTAAAAAGTAACAGTTTTGTTACATAGCAGCTATGCGATATTATAACCAACTAGGAATAGGTAAGTTTTTTTCTTTTAAAAATGATTTATTAAACATCTTTGAGTTGTATTTATCTGATCTATCACAAAGGATAGTTACAATAGTTTTTCCTGGCCCTAATTCTTTTCCTAATCTGATTGCTCCAGCAATATTAATTCCACAACTAGTTCCTAAACTTATTCCCTCATTTTGAATTAAATCATAAAGTATAGGTAAAGCTTCTTTATCATCTATTGAATACGCATCATCAATTTTTGCATTCTCAAAATTTTTGGTAACTCTACTAGATCCAATTCCTTCAGTTATAGAATTTCCATCAGACTTTAACTCTCCATTTTTAATATAGTTATATAGAGAAGATCCTTTTGGATCTGACAAATAAATTTTTACATCTTTATTTTTTTCTTTTAAAAAATTACTTACACCTGAAATCGTTCCACCAGTTCCAGAAGAACAAACGAAGCCATCTACTTTACCTTCAGTTTGTTCCCAAATTTCTTTCCCAGTTCCATCATAATGACCTTTGGCATTGGCAGTGTTATCAAATTGGTTAGCCCAGACTACCCCATTATTATTTGTGGGTCTTAATTCATCAGCTAATCTAGCTGCAACTTTAACAAAATTATTATCATCTTTGTAAGGTTTGGCTGGTACTAATCTTAATTCAGCACCTAAGTTTCTTAAAGTATCTTTTTTTTCTTGGGTTTGATTGTCGTTCATTACAATAATAGTTTTATAACCAAGAGAATTACCTAATAGTCCTAAGCCTATACCAGTGTTTCCAGCTGTGCCCTCAACAACAATACCACCTTTTGAGATCAATTTTTTTTCTTGAGCATCTTTAATAAGAGCTAAAGCAGCTCTATCTTTAACAGAGCCACCAGGATTTAAAAATTCAGCTTTGCCATAAATATTACATCCAGTAATTTCTGAGGCTGCTCTTAATTTAATTAAAGGAGTATTTCCAATTCCAGAAATAAAATCTTCTTGGTTATTTTTCATTATCATTTTCTTTTGAGTCTTCTGTTACAGCATAGGGTTTAAATTCACCAGAAGTTGTACCAACATTTCTTGCAGGTATACCAATCATTACCGCATTATCAGGAACGTTCTTTGTAATAACTGCGTTAGCTCCAACTTTAGCATTCTTTCCAATTATAACTGGACCTAATATTTGTGCACCAGAGCCAACAACAACATTATCCATTAATGTTGGATGTCTTTTAATTTCTCTTTGACTATCAGAGTTTATACTTGGAGCGATACCTCCTAAAGTTACCATATGATAGATTGTAACGTTGTCTCCAATTTCGGATGTTTCTCCAATGACCACGCCCATTCCATGATCAATAAATAAATTTTTTCCAATTTTAGCCTTTGGATGAATTTCTATTCCTGTTAAAAATCTTGAAAATTGAGAAATGATTCTTGCAACTAAATCAAATTTTGCAATCGCAAAAAAATTTGCAATTTTATGAAAAAAAACAGCCTTAACCCCAGGGTAAGTTAAGATAAGACTTAACTTAGATTTTGCCGCAGGATCTCTGTCTATTATAGATTGTAAAAAATCATTCATAAAATTTTGTCAGCTTGATAAAAATATTTAATGTCTATATAGTGCTTCTAAACAGTATTTAAAGGAGAAATAATGTACAAAAATACTAATTGTTTTCATCTAGCAATCCCATGCGGAGATCTAGAAACAGCAAAAAAGTTTTATAGTGAAACTTTGGGGTGCCGACTTGATAATTCAGCACAAGAGTGGGCCGATGTCGACTTTTGGGGAAATGAATTAACTCTCCATGCAAGTGAGCATAAACTAGATAACGAAAGACACGATGTAGATATGGGTAACGTTTCTGTTCCACATTTTGGAGTTCATTTATCAAGAAAAGATTTTGATACTTTAAAAAATAGATTGAAAGAAAAAGGTGCAAAGTATTATGATGAACCTTATCTAAGATTTAAAGGAACTAAATACGAGCAAGAAACATTTTTTGTAAAAGACCCTAACGAAAATATTCTAGAGATTAAAACTTTAACAGCTAATCCAGAATAATTTTAGCTTAGATGGAATACCTGGTACTAGGTTTTGTTACCGGGCTTAGTTTAATCCTAGCGATTGGTGCTCAAAATATCTTTGTAATAGAACAAGGGCTTAAAAAACAGTATGTTTTTTTAGTCTGTTTAATTTGTTCCTGTTCAGACTTAATTCTAATATTTTCAGGCATTCTTTTATTCCACTTTTTTCATCAATATTTTAATATTCTTGTAGAATTAATTCTAAATATATTATTAATAATTTTTTTAATTTATTTTATCTTTTCTAAAATTAAATCTATAAAAAAAAATATAAGTTTTAATACTCAAACAAAAGATATATCCAAAATAAATATTGTCTTGAAGACACTTGGTTTTACATATCTAAATGCTCATGTATATTCTGATACTGTTTTTTTTTTAGGAAATTTTTCAAAAAACTTTTTATTATATGAAAAAATATATTTTGGAATTGGTGCTTCTATAGCATCTTTTATCTTCTTTTTTTTATTAGGCTATTTATCTACTTATTTATCAAAATATGCTCGAAGTGAAAAAATATGGAAATTCATAAATAATTTTATAATTGCTTTCATGTTATTACTCACAATTTATATAATAAAGGAAACAACTTCTTTAATTTGAAAAACCATATTTTCTTAGTCTAACATCACCTGTTCTTGCATGTGCTTCCATGCCCTCATATCTTGATATTCTTGCACATGCAGCACCAACTGACTTAGTAGACTCTTTTGTCATTCTTTGGAAACTTAAAGTTTTAATAAATTTTCCTACAAACAAGCCACCCGTGTATCTTCCTGCACCTTTTGTTGGTAATATATGGTTTGTGCCTGAGCATTTGTCACCATAAGCAACAGTAGTTTCTTCCCCTATAAATAAAGAACCATAATTTTTTAATCTTTTATGAAACCATTCAAGGTTTTGTGTTTGAACCTCTAGATGTTCAGGTGCATATTCATCACTTATTTTTGCTATTTCTTCATCGGTATCACATAGGATAACTTCACCATAATCTCTCCAAGCAGCTTCAGCACTAGTCCTAGGTACTTCAGGTAATTCAGCAATTAGTTCAGGAACTTTTTTCATCACCTCCTCAGCTAACCTTTTACTAGTTGTATATAACCAAGCAGGAGAATTATAACCATGTTCAGCTTGTCCTACTAAATCTACAGCAACCATTTCAGCATCAGCTTTATCATCTGCAATGACTGCTATTTCTGTTGGTCCTGCAAATAGATCTATACCAACTTTTCCAAATAATATTCTTTTTGCTTCAGCTACAAACTGATTTCCTGGTCCTACAAGAATATCTGCAGGAGGATTTTTAAATAATCCATTTGTCATAGCTGCAATACCCGGAACTCCTCCTAAATTTAATATTACATCTGCACCACATAAATTCGCAGTATAAATAATTGCAGGATGAGCACCCACACCTTCTTTAGGAGGGCTACAAGCAATTATGTTTTTAACTCCAGCCACTTTAGCTGTTGTTACACTCATAACCGCTGATGCAATATGTGCATATCTTCCTCCAGGTATATAACATCCAGCTGTGTTAATAGGTATTAATTTTTGACCCGCATATAATCCTGGTGATAATTCAACTTCAAAATCTTGACCGTAATTTTTTAATTGTGCTTCTGCAAATTTTCTTACACGTTCATAAGAAAATTGAATATCATCTTTTGTTTTTTGATCTAATTCTTTATTAATTTTTTCAATTCTTTCTTTTGAAACAACTATTTCACCATCATATTTATCAAACTTTTTAGTTAAACTAATGCAAGCCTCCTCTTTTGAAGTTTCAATTTCTTTTAGGAGTTTTTTTACTATTTCTGTAGTTTTAGAGTCATCTGTCGATGGAGTTTTTGGTGATTTTTTTAAATATTTTATTGTCATTGATAGTTTCCTTTAATTATCTGGGAGTTTTTAAAGTATAAGTTCTTTTATTTCAATCAAGAACTTAAAAATCATGAAATTTTATTCATAATCAATCTAAAGCAACAACAGCTGCTGCAATGGAAGCTAATCTTGCTTGAGCTTCATCTGAACGACTTGTTATTACAACTGGAACTTTTCCACCAACAACAACTCCCGCGGCACACGCTCCAGAGAAATATATTAACATTTTTACTAAACCATTTCCTGTTTCAACACTTGGCACTAATAAAACATCTGCCATTCCAGCAACATCATTTTTAATACCTTTTATTGCAGCTGATTTTTTTGAAATACTATTATCAAAAGCTAAAGGACCAAATACATCGGCATTTAAATTTTCTTTTTTAGCAAGCTTTGTTAATTCTTCAGCATCTTTGGAGCTTGGAATACTATCTAATACTTCTTCGGTTGCTGAAAGAATTGCTATTTTTGGTCTTTCTATACCAATTCTGTTCGAAAAATTAATTACATTTTTTAAGATATGCATTTTTGTTTTTACATTTGGTAAAACATTTAAAGCACCATCGGTTATAATCAGTGGCTTATCTTCTTTATTAACTGTCATATGCCAAATGTGACTTAATCGGGTTTTTCCCAATAAATCATATTCTCTTTTTAATACTTCTTTCATAAGAACATCAGTATGAATGTGGCCTTTAACTATAATTTTAATTTTTTTTTCACTTGCTAATTTGGCAGCTATAGCAGCAGTTTTGTTTTCTACTGGTTCATGAATTATTTCAAATTTTGAAATATCCCATTTTAAATTTTCTGCACATCTTAATATTTCTTTTTCATCACCAATAAAAATTGGTTCAATTAAATTTTCATTTACAGCGTCTATAACAGATAACATTGGTAAAGGCTTACCAGCATTAACTATTCCAGCCTTAACACTCTTTTTTTTATGAGCTACATTTAAAAGATTAACTGGACAAATAATTTCTTTATTTGAGATCATAATTTTAATTTTGAAGAATTCTTAAATCTTTTCTAATAATCTGAGAGATTTTTATTTCTTTTTTTGAATTCATTTTAAATCTCTTATACTTATTTTGACCAGGATACATTATTTCTTTTATTCCTTTTATTTTTGGCAAATTTTTAATTGTTTTTATGTTATTTATTATTCTATTATTAAAATTATTTACAAATAAATTTGTTTTAAATGTGATAAACAAATGACCAATATTTTGTGGACCTGAAAAATCATCAAATGGATCTTTAACTTTTCCAGAATGGTTCCCTCCAGTTAATACTCCACTTAAAATATCCACCATCCAAGCTAGTCCAGAACCTCTAAAGCCCGCTATTGGTAATTGAACACCCTCAAGAGCTTTTTTTGCATCTGTAGTTGGTTTACCAAATTTATCTAATGCAACACCTTCAGGAATTTTTTGATTATTTCTTGCAGCAACTCTTATCTTTCCTCTATTAATCATAGAAATAGATGTATCTAGAATAAAAGGGATTTTTGATCCTGTAGGTGTCCCAAAGCAGATCGGGTTAGTTCCAAACAAACTTTTAAGCGCGCCATGAGGAGCTACAGCTGGAGGGGCATTTGTAAAAATCATTGTTATCAAATTCTTTTTAACTGCTTGCTCAGCGTAATAACCTGAAAGACCATAGTGTCCACTATTTTTTACCGCAACCAATCCTATTCCTGTTTTTTTTGCATTTTGAATAGCTTTTTTAATAGCAATATCAGCAGCTACAAAACCAATACTATTGTTAGCGTCTATATGAGAAATAGACTGAGAAATTTTTTTAATTTTAATTTTAGGCTTTGGATTAATAACTTTTTTATTTATTCGGTCACAGTACATTTTCAATCTTGATAAGCCATGTCCATAAGCTCCAACTAATTCTGCATTTAAAAGCGCATTTGAAGAAATCTCTGCATGTTTAATATTTAGACCATGTTTTTTAAAAATATTTATTAATAAGGGTTTAAGTTTTTTAATTTTCATCTAAAAAGTATCCCTATAACATATATAATAAATAATAATAATAAATTATCGTGTATACAATTCTTAAAGTAAAATAATGAGTGGTAAAAAAAGTATACTAATTACTGGTGGTGCAGGTTTTGTTGGTTCAAATTTGATTAGATTATTTCTTCAAAAAACAAAATTTAATATAATTAGTCTAGATAATTATTCATCTGGTTCAAAAAAAAATCATATTAAGAATAAAAGAGTAAAATACTTTAAAGGTGAAACAAAAGATATAAGTACGATAATTAAACAACCTAAAAAAATTCACTCAGTATTTCATTTTGGTGAATTTGCAAGAATATACCAAAGTTTTGTAAATATGAATAAATGCATTGATGCTAATAGCATAGGAACTAATTCTGTTTTTAATTTTTGTTTAGTTAACAAAATAAAATTAATTTATTCAGCAACTTCTGCCTCACTCGGTAATGGAGGAACAGATAAAAATCTATCTCCATATGCATTTACAAAAGCCAAAAACTTAGAATTATTAGAAAATTTAAAAAAATGGTTTAATTTTAAATATGAGGTTATTTATTTTTATAATGTTTATGGACCAGGTCAAATATGTAAAGGAAAAATGGCGACAGTTATAGGTATTTTTGAGGAAGCATTTAAAAAAGACAAACCTTTACCTGTAGTATTACCTGGAAGTCAATCAAGAAGATTTACACATATAGATGACACAGTTGAAATTTGTTATTTAGCTTGGAAAAAAAATATGTCTAGACATTACTCTATATCAAATAAAAAAAGTTTTTCAATTTTTGAAGTAGCAAAAATGTTTAAATCAAAAATTAAATTTTTAAAGAAACGACCTGGAGAAAGATATTCATCTGCTTTAACAAAAATGAATCTTTCAAACAAAGTTTATAGACATTTTGGTAAAAAGAGTTTGGTTGAGTATATTAAGAATATAATATCAACAAGACACAAACATAAATAAAATTTTTTATTCTAAAATTTATCTTTATTCGAAATTAATTCTTTCTTTTTCTACAACGAGTGGCATGTTTCTTTGATGTAAAAGAATAATTCCTATATATTCACCCAATAATCCTAATAATATAATTTGAATGGAACTTATTGTGAATAAGCCTAATATTGTGGGTGCTGATCCAAAAGTGAAAGAGTCCCAAAATAATACTTTTAAAATAAAATAAACAAAAGCTACTACTAAGCAAATTAAACTAGAAATAAATCCTAATAATGTCATAAACCTAAGAGGAGCTCTAGAATGTTTTACTATTCCAAGTATAGCCAAATCATAAAGTGTAAAAATATTATTCTTAGTAGATCCACGTTTTCTCAAAGGTTGATAAAATTCAATAATATCTATTTCAAAACCTAATTCCGAGACAAGACCTCGGAAATAAGGGTATGGATCATTAATTTGTCTCAATCTATTGATTGCTTCTTTATCAAACAACCCTGTTCCAGATGTATTAATATTTAATTTTGTATCAGAAATTTTGTTGATAAAATTATAAAATAATTTCCTCAATGAAAAAAATATTTTATTTTCTTCTGAGTTATTTTTTTGACAAAGGATTATTTTAGAACCTTGTTCCCATTTTTTTATGTATTGAGGAATAAGTTCAATCGGTTCTTGAAAGTCAGAAACCATAAGAATACAAGCATCTCCACTTGACTGTAAAATTCCGTAATATGGCGATTTTAAATGTCCATAATTTTTTGCATTAATTATAACTTTTAATCTTTTATCATTTTTAGCTAATTCTCTTAATTTAGTAATTGTTGAGTCAGTTGAATTATTATCAATAACTATATGTTCGTAATCATAATTAAGATTTTTAAATACTGATTGTATTTCCTCACAAAGTCTCTCAATGTTTTCTTCTTCGTTAAATGTTGGTGTTACTATAGAAATTTTTTTCATATTTGTAAGTCCTAATCAAATTAATTGATTTATTTAAACTAATTGAATCTTTTAATTTAAGCAATCTTTTAGCCTTGTTAATTGATGGCACATAACATTCAAACGTTTTATTATTTAATTTTTTTAATAATACCTTCTTTTTATATATTTTTGCTATTAATTTTGCCAATGTTCTTATATTTATTGATTTACTAGATCCTACATTAAAGACAGGACATTTATAATTTGAATAATGCATTATTGTAAATAGCCAATTAACCATATCAATATCATTTAAGTATCCCCTATATACATTCATTGTTGTATTGAGTTTTATTATCGATTTATTTTTGATTACATCTCTCATCATTGACCCAACTGCTTGATTACTATAGGCCATTTCTTTACCAATAAAATTAAAACATCTGGCAATTGAAACTTTGTAATTTTTTTTCCCAAGATTACGAAATTTTTTTTCTATGTGAAATTTCTCCAAAGCATATTTAATTTTTTTTTTATTAAGTTTATTAATTTTTTTTTTGTCAATGATATCATTTTCACTGAATTTCACTTGTTTATCTGATTTTTTATATAATCTGTTACCATAAACAGCACCAGAGCTAGTAAATAAAATTTTTGGTTTTTTTTTATATTTTCTAATTAACTTTAAAAAATGACCAAAATATTTTTCACTTATTTTGATATTATCAGATCTTAAACAATAAATTATAAAATCAACCTCAGGAATTTTTTTTAATTTTAGTATATTTTTTTTTATAAATTTAAATTTAATTTTATTAGTATTAAAATCCTGATACGTATCAGATCTAGAAATTGAAATTAATTCATTTATTTTATGATTTGATAATTTTCTTTGTTTAATGCATTCAACAATTGATTTACCAATAAATCCACTTCCACCTAGTATTAATAATTTTCTTTTTTGAGTCATATTTATTAAATAAATATTATCTAAATTATTTATTAATAAAATTTAAAATTTTTGTGTGGATATAGCCTATATTATTTGTAGATAATCCTTGATGACAACCTATAAGAATTCCATGTTTCATTATATAATCAGCATTTTTAAAAGATGTTATTTTGTTTCTTTTATTGGCAAGATTAGAAAATGCAGGGTGTCTTAGGATATTTCCACTAAAGATCGGTCTAGTTTGGATATTATTTTTTTCTAAATAAATTTGAAGTTCCTTTCTACCAAAGTAGTTATTATCTTTAATTATTATTGGATAAGCAAGAAAATTTGTTTTAATACCTTTTAAAACTTGTGGAACGATAAAATATTTTTTGAATTTTTTGAAGAAATCTACATGCATTTTAAAATTTCTGTTTCTTATAGAATTAAATTTTTTGAATTTTTTAAGCTGGATTAATCCAAAAGAGGCACCAATCTCAGATGGTTCAAAATTATAGCCTATTTCTGAAAAAACAAATTTCTGGTCATAATTAACTCCTTTAAGTTTTATTCCAAGTCTTTTTTTTATGTTTTCAGAATCTTTTATTAAAGTGGACATTCTTCCCCAGCTTCTTATTACTTTTGCTTGGTCTAAAAATTTCTTATTATTTGTTAAAAACATTCCACCATTTCCTGCACAACTGATTATATGTGATCCATAAAAACTTGTTATTGATATATCACTGTATTTACCTGTTGGTTTTGATTTGATAGTAGCGCCCAAAGTATCGGCGGAATCTTCAATGATAAAAAGTTTATATTTATTCGCAATTTTTTTAATTTTTCTCCAATCTGGAATATTACCAATCAAATTAGGTATCAATAATACTTTTGTTTTCTTATTAATTTTTTTTTCAATTTTACTGATATCAATTTGTAAGGTATTTACTTCACAATCAACAAAAACAGGTTTAAGATTATTAAGTACAATCGAGGAGATTGCTGTACCAAAATTTAAACAAGGAATTATAACTTCACTATCTTTTTTTAGATTTAATACTTTTAAGGCAAGGATTAGTGCAGAAGATCCAGAATTAACCATTAGCCCAAATCTCTTATTGAATAATTTTGCAATTCTTGTCTCAAACTTATTTACAGATACACCCATTTGAGTGGAGTTTTTCAAAGTTTTTAAAACTGCGTTTATCTCCTCAAAATTATATACATTTTTACCATATGAAATTTTACTTAATTTGTTTTTCATAAATAACTTTGTCTACTTTATTTTTTTTGTCTTTAAAAGCTCAAGAAATTGATTTTCACAAATATTTTTGGCAGATTTACCTTTAATTACTAAATTATTCCACTCAATAGTTCTATTTAATGACTCATTTATACTCCATTTTGTAAACCATCCGAGTATTTTTTTTGTCTTAAAGCTATTTAATTTCAAAATATCTGTTTCTTTATAATTTTTATTTTTTTTTATTCTATATTCTAATTTTGAATTTTTTTTAATATATTTAACAATTTCAATTACTTTTTTAAAATTACTTTTGTCGGGACCAAAATTCCAACAATTATTTAAACTCCTAATTTTTCCATTGTATTGCTTTTCGGCTAACAGCAAATATCCCATTAAAGGGTCAAGGACATGTTGCCAAGGTCTTATTTGACTAGGATTTCTGATAACAAGTTTTCTTTTTTTATTTAATGCATTTAAAATATCTGGAACCAATCTATTTTTTGCAAAATCTCCACCACCGATTACGTTTCCGGCTCTCGCAGTTGCAACTTTATTTTTAAGTTTTGTTTTGTTGAAAAAAGATTGTACATAACTATTTACAGCTATCTCGGCACAAACCTTAGATGAACTATACGGATCATAACCACCAAGTTCGTCAGTTTCAGAATAGGCCTTGTTTTTATTATTGATTTTATAAACTTTATCAGTTGTAATAATTACGACTGATTTAATTGAATTAGTGCTTTTTATTATTTCTAATAAATTAACTGTTCCTAAAACGTTTGTTGAAAATGTATTTAAAGGATCTTTGTATGAGTCCAAAACTAATGGCTGAGCAGCCATGTGAAAGATTATTTCAGGTTTGATTCTTTTTATGAATTTTTTTAATTTATTTAAATCGTTAATATCTCCATAAGCACTCTCTGCAAAACAATTTTTAATTTTTGATTTAATATATAAACTATTTGTTTTTGGGGTTAAAGAATAACCATATATTTTAGAATTCAGAAAATTTAAAATTATACTTAGCCAAGATCCCTTAAAACCAGTATGACCAGTTATCAAAACTTTTTTTTTTTTCCAAAATTTTCTTAAATTTTCCATGGAATTTTTTTTTTATTTTTATACAAATTATTAAAATCATTTTTATCTTTTAAAGTGTCAAGACTTTTCCAAAAACCTTCATGCTTAAAAGCAAATAATTGTTTTTTCTTTGTATAAAATACCATCGGTTGTTGTTCCCAATATATCTTATCATTAGCAATAGTTTTAATAGCCGATTTATCAATTACAAAAAAACCACCATTTACATATGTATCAGCTTTTTGATTTTCATTATTAAAGTTTGTAATTATTTTTTTATTTATTTTTAAAACACCGTATCTTTGTTTTGGTCTTACTGCAGTCAATGTTACCTTAGATTTATTACGATAATGAAATTTAATTAATTTTTTTATGGAAATATTTCCTAATCCATCACCATATGTCATTAAAAAATCTTCATTTAATTTTAACTTATTATAGGCTTTTTTAATTCTCCCACCGGTTCCTGATTTTAAACCAGTAAAAATTAAGCTTCCTTTAAATTCTAGTTTTTTTGATTTAAAAGAAAATTCTGTGTAGGTTTTTTTGGAATTAATTTTTTTTGTATATCTTTTATTTTCAATTAAAAAATAATCTATAATTGTCTTTGATTTATGCCCTAAACAAAATACAAATTCTTTAAATCCTTGGTCATGATAAGTCCTTATTAAGTGCATTAAAATTGGATCTTTACCAATACGCACCATTGGTTTAGCTATTAAGGTTCCCTCATGATCTAATCTTGTGCCATAACCCCCACATAAAATAAATACTTTCATAATTCTAAATTAGTGACCCTCTCATAGAATTGTCAAATTTTTTTAAAGGCAAATCTTTTAACATTAAATCTACTAAATTAGGATTTGCAATAAATGCTCTACCCCAAGTTACCATATCCAAGTATCCTTTATTGACTTCTTCTAAGGCCTCTTTTTTTGTTAATGATGCACCACCAATCAAAATGTGAGGCCATAAATGTCTTATTTCTCTAATTATTTTTCCAGAAGTCTCATAATAATTTGAATTAGCACAACTTATGTCTAATTGTCTTAATCCAATTAAATCAAACTCTTTTAAAAGTTTTGTTAACATTGAATATTTGTCTGGCCATTCATATAAGCCATTCATTATTCTTGATGGTGATATTCTTACTGAAACTCGATCTAAGTTTATTTTATTTTTTAATGACTCTAAAAGTTCTAATGAAAATCTTATTCTATTATCAATTGATCCCCCATATTCATCTTGACGATTATTAACATTTGCATCTAAGAATTGATCGATTAAATATCCATGTCCCATATGAATTTGAATACCATCAAATCCAGCCTTAATAGATAATTCAGCTGAATATTGAAACATATCATAAATTTTATTCATTTCATTTTTAGCTAAAGCTCTCGGTTTTCCATAAGGTTTTTGATTTTGACGATTTATACCTCCCGCAGCATTGTTAGTAGAACTTACAACATCATGTCCTTTAGTATAATCCTCATGTGAAATTCTTCCACAATGCCAAAGTTGTGCATAAATTTTAGTATTATAAGAATGAACATTATCACACACTTTTTTCCAGCTCTGCATTTGTTTTTCGTTACACAAATGGGGTACATTATTATATCCATCGCCAGAGGGATGAACAATAATACCCTCAGTGAGAATCAGACCCACACCATTTTTAGCTCTTTTAGCGTAATAGTTTGAAATTTCATTAGTGGAACAATGCTCTTTGTCTGCAAATCCTCTTGTCATCGCGGACATAACAAACCGATTTTTTAATTCACCAATTCCATTTATATTAAACTTTGAAAATAATTTCGATTTCATTTATACAAGTTTCTGAAATATTTATTTGATAAATATTCTTTTAAGCTTAATTTCCAATTTCTTTGTCTATTAAGACCTTCTCTAATTAATCTTTTATTATTCATTATTAATCTTGACGGTCTTTTTGCCAATTCTTTTTGATTGAGTATTTTTGCGCTGATTTTTTTTATTTTAATTTTTTTTGATAAATTCAAAAATTCAACAATTTTTTTAGTCAGTTGAAAAAACGAACAATAACCTTGCGATGCCATATTATACACTCCAAATTTTTTATGAGCTAACAAAACTAATGAATTATATGCTAAATCTTCAGTGTAGGTTGGTTGCCAAACTCTATCTCCAATTTTTAATTCTGTTGTACCTGATTTAATAAGACTAGAGAGATGTCTAGTGATTTTACCAACAAAATTATTATCTATTTTTTCACCACCAAAAAAACCACCCATTCTAACTATTAAAGAATTTTTATAAGATTTAAGTATGAGTTGTTCAGATTTGAGTTTATATTTGCCATAAACTGACAAAGGTTTAGGAGATGTATTTTCACTAACTTTTTTATTTGAATTTTTATAAATTAAAAAAGATTGTGGATAAAAAATTTTAGATTTATTTTTTTTCGCAAATTCAATAATATTTTTTGTACCGTCGTAAATATTTTTTTTTGCTAATTTAATTTTTTTTTCACATAAATCTGCATTTACTAAAGCTGCACAATGAATAATATAATCAGGTTTAACAAATTTAAACTTATTAAAACTATTTTTTTTTGATACATCAAGTTTATTTTTACTTAAACAATATATTTTTGTATTTTTTGTATACTTCTTAAGTTGCCTTAAAAATGAATTTGCTAGCATGCCAGAACCACCAGTAATTAAAAATCTTTTTTTGCTAAGATTATTAAAAATTATTGAATCTTTTTGAAAAAATTTATTCATTAAAATATTTAAATTAATTTATATATTATGATTTTGAAAAAAATAAAATAAATATAAATATTAGTTTATCTCTATAATTTTAGACTTTTTTTTAATTGTTGGAACAATCATATTGGACAAAAATTCTTTTCTAGGCAGTAGGGGAAATAGATCCTCAATTGGATTTCCAAACTGTAGTTTTGGAATTATTTTCTGGTTGGGCTTTATCTTAATTTCAATAATTTCAGCCCTTTTTGATCTAATGATTTTAGCTAGTTTGTTTAAGTTTTTGTGATTCTTGATGACATTATAATTAATATTAAATGCTGCTGATACTTTTTTAAAATCTGGATTCGTTACACCTTTCCCAGCTGCTTCATATCTTCCACCTAAATAAAGATCTTGAAACTGTTTTATAATACCAAAACCATCATTATTAAGAATCAAGATTTTAATGGGTAGCTTCAGTTTATCTATTGTGTGAAGTTCTTGTAAGTTGATTTGAATACTTCCATCACCATCGATGCATATAATTCTTTTTTTATTTTTTGCGATAGATGCACCAATACTGGCAGGTAATGAATATCCCATTGGTGAATTTCCAAATGCTGAGAATAGTTTTTGATTATATTTAACTTTATATGCTTGAAGGGCCCAGCTAAGATGAGCACCATCGTCAGCAATAATAATTTCATCTTTATTAGTAAATTTTGATAGTTTATCCATGAGCACATATGGATTAACAAATTTTTTTTCGTTGAAATATTTTTTTTGAATTATTGGAAATTTTTCTTTCCATAAAAAATTTCTATTAAACCATTCATTTTTTGCAGAGTATTTATTACTATGTTTGACAAAATTATTTAGGAAAATCTTTACATCTGAATTGATTTTTAAATCAATTTTTAATCCTCTTTTTTTATTCAATTCATGTTTGTCAATATCTACAACTATTTTTTTAGCATTTCTTGCAAAAGTTCTAGGCACTCCTCCAGTAGTTCTTGTGTCTAGTCGAGTACCTAAGCAAAAAACTAAATCAGAATTTTGCACACTAAAATTTGCACATCTTGAGCCATACACACCAATATTTCCAATATAATTTTTATTATTGTGATCAATTAAATCAGTGCCACTCCAAGTCGTTAAGATTGGTATTTTTATTTTTTTCAAAAATTTGTTTAATATATTTTCAGCCTTAGCATATTTTATACCACCACCAAGAACCACAACTGGTCTCTTTGAATTTTTAAAAAGGAATTCAATTTTTTTTGTAATTTTTTTATAATTGTTTTTACTTATTTCTTTTTTAGGTTTAAAAGACTTAAGTTTATTTTCATTAATATTAAAATTTTGAAAGTTTAATGGAATATCAATTAATACAGGGCCAGGTCTGCCAGATGTAGCAATATGATATGCTTTTTCTAAAACATATCTAATTTCATAAGGGCTTTTTAATTTATAACTATATTTTGTAATTGGTCTTGCAATTTCCACTATTTCAGTTTCTTGAAATCCTATCTGTCTAACTTTTTTTGTACTAGTCGATGCATCTTTTTGCTCAAATGTGTTTACTTGACCGCAGATATGCAAAGCAGGAATTGAGTCAAAATAAGAACAAGCAATTCCTGTGATTAAATTTGTTGCGCCAGGCCCAGAAGTTACCATTGTGCAAGAAAAATTTGGGCCCATTCTTGAATATGCATCAGCCATCATTGCTGCACTTTGTTCATGAGCTACAGAAATATAATTAATTTTTTTATTTCTAGAAAACGCATCTATCATGAAAGAAATCGCTCCGCCATTAATTAAAAAAACATCTTTAACTTTTTTCTTCTGGAGAAATTTAAGTGTATAATCAGAAAGTTTCATTAAAGCTTTAAAGTAAATTTTTTAAACCTATTCAATATTTCATATCTTAATAAAGTTTTTATTATAAAAAACAACATCTGTAATAATAGATATATCGAGGTTTTTAATGTTTTTATCAATATTAATCATACTCCAAATATTTAAGATATTAAGTTTGTTTAAAAATTAAAAATTTTTTTTTGAAATCATTAAAATATCTATTTGTATAATATAACGATAATGCAGAAATTAAAATCATTAGCATATAATCAATTATACTTTTAATAGTTATTATAATAATGAATAAACTTGAAAAAACTCGTTCTCCATCAATATGTTGAATACCATCATTTACATTAAAATATGAATAAAAATAAGAATATATTAGTTTTATTAAATATAAATTTATAATTAATCTAACAGGGAATTTTTTAAAAATTTCGTCAAGCTTTAGAATTAAAGGAAACGTTCCAATCAGAAAAATTTCCCTATGAAAAAAGTTTGAGAAAAAAATGTAGCAGGTTATTGATAGATAAGAGGATATTATAAATAATTTAAATTCTGAACTATTAAAAAATATATTTTGATCACTAATTTCATTGAAGTTGAAACTTATTTTCTTAAATGTTCTTGCAACAAGATAAAAAAATATTGAATAAGTAACAAATAACAAGAAGATATAATTTAAACTAAATAAATATTTTCCAATTTTTGCAAAAGAATTTAAAGAGAATAAATAATGATAACCTGCTTTAGCACCACTAAGGTTATTTAACATGTAGACATATTCAGAAAAGTTAAAATATAGATATGATAAAGATATCAAAAACATTATAAAAAAAATAGTAAAAATACGCCCTATACTTCTTTTATGATTTTCAAAAAATATATTTAAAAATAAAATTACTGGATAAATTTTAACAAATGTTAAAAAAAAATATAAAAACCAATTTATAAAATATAATCGATTTAATGATGTAAAAATTAATAATATAAAAATTAAAACATCTATGTTTAGACTTGAAAATATAAAAAAAGTAGAAGGATTAAATACCACTAATGTTAAAATAGCCAAACTTGTAAGGTTTTGAATATTAAATATTTTAATTATGAGATAGATTGACAAATAAATTAAAATATATGGTAAAATATTATTATAAAATAAATTTAATTTTTGAGTATAGGGTATTTCTAAGAAAATTTTCCCGTAAAGAAAGCCTCTCTTTGAGCATCCAATAAATTCATCTTTATTTTCATAATAATTAAAGCCTAAATTGGTACATTCTAACCATTTAATTGGCAATTTATAATCACCAAATAAATCTGGAAACCACCAAATAATTTTACTTACTAATTCATTATTAATTATGAAAATAGTTAATAGGAAAAATATTATTGATATAAAAATTTTATTTAAGTCTTTATTGAAATAATTAAACACTTTATTACTTTTTTTAATATTTTAAAATATACAACTATTATATTACACTAACCTTTTCCACGCCATGGAATGTATTTATCTATAAGTTTTCTTAAAGTTATATCAAATAACAAACCAAGCATCCCCATGATAAAAATCGTGATCCAAATTACTTCATATTGAAAATATTTTTTTGCAACATTTTCTACAAACCCAATACCAGTTGTTCCAGCTAAAAATTCTGCTGCTACTAAAGTTCCCCAACACATACCTACAGCTACTCTTATACCTGTAAGGATTTCTGGTAAAGAATTAGGAAAAATTACATATCTGAGTATTTGTTTTTTAGAAGCACCTAATGAATGAGCTGCATGAATTTTTGAAAGTTGTGTACCTGAAGCACCAGCTCTAGCAGATATTATCATTATTGAAAGAGAGACCATAAATAATAAGAAAACTTTACCAGTGTTATCAATTCCAAGAACAGAAATAATTAGTGGCGCCCAAGCCAATGGAGGAACTGGTCGGTATAACTCAATAAGTGGATCAAAAAAACCTTTTGCAAATCTATTTAACCCCATAAATAATCCTAACGGAACACCTATAAGTATTCCAAAAACTAAGCCTAAGAAGACTCTTAAAAATGAGTCCCATATATGTCCATGAGGAACAGGTACTTTTAATAGTCTAAAATCACCTGTAGCAATTTTAAGCACTGTACCTTTAAAATTTTGTTTTACTATTCCATCTTTATTATGAACAGGATATTCACCTGGCAAAATGTCAGCTATCCAATCAGGTATAATAAAACCAACTACATTACTGACATCAACCATTTTTATCCATAAAAGAGGAACATCTTTATATCCAACACTTGGTTTTGACATTAAGACAAATTTATTAAAAGTATCAGATGGTTTAGGAAGCCACCTACCTGAGCCTTGTTCTGAGCAATTTGATCCACTGGCAACAATTGTTCCTGCAGGAAATAAAAAAATATCTATGAACCTTAACCCACCTTGAGCCTTGAGTTGTGCATTATCAAATTTAACAATTGCACTCTGCATTTTATCTAATGCATCGGGTGGATATATACTTGCAAATTCTATTCTTCTAGCAATCTTTAAAATATTCTTTGCATATTCAGATGCAACTTCCTCATTATCATCTAAATCTTTTCTGTAAGCTTTAATTTGATCTTTTATTTCTTTTATCTTGTTTTTAAATTGTGGATTATGGTTTCGTAATTTAAAAAATTCATCACTTATTAAATTTAATTCCTGAGCTGCTGCATGAAATTTTAAACCTCTATTAGTTGCTGGGATTAGAGGAACTTCTAATGTATTTTCTATAGATCCTGATCCAGCATTTACTTTTGTAATACCCCAACCACCTTCCTCCTCAACAGCTCTTAGTCTTTCGTTTAGTTCTTGTTCAGTCTCTAATGGATAATCTGGTTTTTGAAAATTTTCAGTTAAAAGATTAATTTTACCTGTTAAATTGATTATTTTTTGTTTAGTTGCATTCTCAAGCAAATCTTCGTTAGTTAATAATGGAATTAATTGATTGGTTTTATCAATAAATCTATCAAGTACCATTTTTTGTTGATCATTAAGCTTATCAGAGTTCTGTATCTCTACTGAAATTAACTTTAGATTTTTATTTTCTTTTTTAATTTGTGAAGTACTTTTTAATTCTCTTTCATCAATAGGAAATTGATATTTTAGCCCAAGCAGAGAGTCATTAACTTTACCCACTTGGCAAAGTTCATTAGCAGATTGAGGATAAAATCCTTTAGCAATATCCCATGAATAATAAAGCCATATTAAAAGAATAAAACTACTTCCAACAATTACCCAGTGTGTACCACCTAACGCTCTTTCAGGGTTACCAAAAACGGCATCAACTTTTTCTGTTTTAATTAATCTTCTTCCGTAAAGAATGCATCCGATAATAGAAAATAATATCAAGAAAGTTACTATCTGGGTAAGCATTTAGATTTCTTTCCCCATAATTTCCTCCTCCATATTCCATATCATTTCTAATATTTCTTCTCGTTTAGCAGAAAAATCTTTGTTTTTTTTTATTTCTCTTAAATCTTCTTTGAGCCCCATTGAAGCAAAAGGAAGATTGTATTCTTTATGTATTCGGCCTGGTCTAGGAGCCATTACATATAACCTTTCACCAAGTAACAAAGCTTCCTCAACAGAGTGAGTGATCAAAATAATTGTTTTTCCCGTTTCTTTCCAAATTTTTAAAACTAAAGACTGCATTTTTTCTCTTGTTAATGCATCAAGAGCTCCTAACGGTTCATCCATTAAAATTAGATCTGGATCATTTATAAGACATCTTGCAAGAGCAACTCTTTGCTGCATACCACCAGATAACTGATAAGTTGGAGTATTTCCAAAACCTTTTAATCCAACTATTTCTAACCATTCATCAACTTTTCTTTGAGTTTCTTCTGGATCTTTTTTTTTCATTCTTAATCCAAAATTCACATTTTCTGCCACTGTTAACCACTCAAATAAAGCACCTTGTTGAAAAACCATACCTCTTTCAACACCTGGTCCATCAATTTCATTATTATTTAAAGTGATGCTTCCAGAAGTTGGTCTGATAAATCCCGCGGTTATGTTTAACAAAGTAGTTTTTCCACATCCCGAAGGTCCTAGAACTGTTAATAGCTCTCCCTTTTTTAGTGTGAAATTTAAGTCTTTTAATGCATGAACAGTTTCTCCTTTTGGAGTTTTAAAAATCATATTTAGATTTTGAGAAACTAAATCACTCATAAAATAATTTTATAATTGAATTTCTTTTAAAAAAATAGGCACCAATTTTATTAAATTGGCGCCTACTTAAATCTAGTTTACCTTTATTTTATAAAGGTAAGAAACTTGTATCCACATTTCCTCTAGGTGTACCCATACCCTCTAGGAATTTATGAAGATTTCCGCTCTCCATTGACTCTTTAGTTTCTTCTGGAGTTAAAAATTTCATTCCAGCTAAAGTTTCTTTCAAGTCTGCAACTTTCATTTCAGAAGCTTTAGATAATGCATTTACATCATGTTTACCCGCATGATATCTTGCATTAGCTTCATGAGTAACTTCTACAAAAGTTCTTAGCATTCCTGGGTTTTCTTTCATGAACTTTGTAGTTACTGAAGTAATATCTATACCCAAGATACCCGCATCTCTAGCTTCTTGAACGGTTAATACTTTTGTTCCAACTGCAAGAGCAGCTTTAATTGAATTACCACCAAATAAACATGCCATTACAACATCACCGCTTACTAATGCAGCAGCACCTTCTTCAGGGTCCATTTGAATGATATCCATTTTATTTCTGTCAGCTCCGATTACTTTCATACTTTCATCAAAAACGTACTCAGCCATTGTTCCAAGTGGAACAGCAACTTTTTTACCTTCTAGTTCAGAACCATTTGCTTTTGTAATTCCAGAAGCATTAGAAGTAACACAAGTTGTTCCTCCCATTCCGTACTCCATAGCAACATCAACTAATTTAATTGGTGCTTTAGATTTTACAGCATTAATAAATGGAACTAATCCTTGAGAGTAAGAAATATCAATATCTCCCGCTAACATAGCATCAGTCATTGCTCCACCATTAGTGAAGTTTGTCCATTTAACTGGGACACCTAAAGCTTTTGCATAATTCTTTTTAATCATGTCTTCTAGATTTGGACTTGGCCATTCTAGAAAGTAAGCAACTCTAACTTCATTAGCAGCAGAATTAGCTGCGCTAACAGTTAAGTTAAGAGCCACGAAACATCCTAAAAGAAAACTAACTATTTTTTTCATTTAATCTCTCCGTTTGTTATTTATATATAAATTGCTCGTATTTAATTTGAATTTTCCACCGAAGTAAAACAAAAAAAGCAGACTATACAATCTATAGTTGTGTCAATAATGTTGTAGTTAATGTATTATTTTTAGTCTAAAGAGATTTTAGATTTTAATTTTAAAAATAAATAATTTTTTATGAGCTCAGAAAAAAGAACATCAGTACCTAATTCACTTAATGAACATTGGATGCCATTTACATCTAATAAGGATTTTAAAGAAAATCCAAAATTAATTGTTGAGGCAAAAGGTGTTTATTTAAAAAATCATCATGGCAAAACACAAATTGATGCCAGCTCAGGATTATTCTGTAATCCATTAGGACATGGAAGAAAAGAGATTATAGAGGCAATAACAAATCAATTAAACACTCTTGATTATTGTCAGCCATTTCAACAAGGTTTTGGTGGTTCATTTGAATTAGCAACAAGAATTTCAAAACATACACCAGGAAACTTAAATAAAATTTTTTATACAATATGTGGATCTACGGCAGTAGAGACAGCAATTAAAATTAGTATTGCCTATCATAAAGCAAGAGGTGAAGGACAAAGATTTAGATTTGTTGGAAGAGAACGTGCTTACCATGGCATGAATATTGGAGCAACGTCAGTAGGTGGTATGATTAATAATGTTAAAGCTTATGCAAGTGTATTGATGCCAGGTGTAGTTCATATGAGACATACGCATCTAGATGAACATAAATATATTTCAGGTCAACCCGAAACAGGAGCTGAGATTGCTAATGACTTAGAGAGAATTTGTACTAATTTTGGATCTGAAAATATTGCAGCATGTATTGTAGAACCTATTGCAGGTTCAACAGGAACTCTAGTACCACCAGTTGGATATTTGCAAAGACTAAGAGAATTATGTGACAAACATAAAATACTTTTAATTTTTGATGAAGTTATTACTGGTTGGGGAAGAACTGGTTCAGCTTTTGGAGCTCAAGAGTTTGGTGTAACACCAGATATAATGACAATGGCAAAAGCAACAACTAATGGAATCGTTCCATTTGGTGTAGTTGCCTGTAAAGAGGAAATTTATGATGCTGTTATGGATAATTCTCCAAAAGGTGCAATAGAATTATTTCATGGATATACTTACTCTGGTATTCCGGTTTCAGTAGCAGCAGCATTAGCAGTTCAAGATATTTTTGAAAAAGAAGATATTTTTAACAGAGCAAAAGAACTTGGTCCTTATTTCCAAGAAGGTCTATTTTCTCTTAAAGATATTGATGTTGTTGATAACATAAGAGGTTATGGAATGATGGGTGGTATAGATATTAAAACTGATGGAAGACCAGGTAAGGCAGGTTTAGCTACTTTCAAACATTGTTACAATGCAGGAGTAAATTTCAAAGCTACTGGTGATTGCTTAATTATAGCACCAATGTTTATCTGTGAAAAAAAACATATTGATGAAATTATTGAAAAATTACGAACAGGAATAACTAATTACGCAAAAACTAAGAAAAATTAAATTTCGTTAATGAGAATTGGCGTACCTAAAGAAATTAAACCACAAGAAAATAGAATAGGTTTAACACCTGAAAGTGTAAAAACTTTAGTCTCAGAGGGTCATGAAGTTTTAGTTGAAAATAACGGTGGATTCGAAGCAGGTTTTGAAAATGATCAATATAAAAATGCTGGAGCAAAAATTGTTAGTAAAGCTTCTGATATTTTTAATGATGCAGAAATAATTGTTAAAGTAAAAGAACCTCAAAAAATAGAGGTAGATATGATTAGAGAAAATCAAATTATTTATACTTATCTCCATTTAGCTGCTGCAAAAGAATTAACAGAGGGATTGATTAAATCAAAAAGTATAAATATTGCATATGAAACTGTTACCGATGATGATGGTAGACTTCCGTTGCTAGCACCAATGAGCGCAGTTGCAGGGCGAATGTCCGTTCAGGCTGGAGCACATTGTTTAGAAAAAAATCAAAAAGGTAGAGGAGTATTACTAGGTGGAGCACCAGGAGGAGAGCCAGCAAATGTATTAATTCTTGGTGGAGGAGTAGTAGGTGAGAATGCTGCGATTATAGCTACTGGCATGAAAGCTAAAGTTCATGTTGTGGACAAATCAGAGGCAAGATTAAAAGAATTGTTCCAAAAATTTGGTGATAAAATTATTCCAGAACAAAGTGACAAAATAGATTTAAATAAATTAGTTTCTGAAGCAGATCTAATAGTAGGTGGAGTTTTAATTCCTGGTGCAGAAGCTCCAAAATTGGTTTCAAAAGATATGTTAAAACTTATGAAGAGAGGATCAGTAATTGTTGATGTTGCTATTGACCAAGGAGGATGTGTAGAAACTAGTAAACCAACAACCCATGGAGATCCAACATATATAGTCGATGATGTTGTGCATTATTGCGTTGCAAACATGCCTGGAGGAGTTCCAAGAACTTCCACATTTGCATTAAACCAAGCAACTTTGCCGTATTTGGTAAAATTAGCAAATAATGGATATCAAAAAACTTTAAGTGAGGACAAAAATTTTTTAGCAGGATTGAATGTTCATAAAGGTCATGTGACTTATAAAGCAGTTGCTGATGCTTTTGGACATGAATTTGTAGAGCCTTTATCTATACTTAGATAAAAATGAAAAATATCTACCATTCTGATATTTATAAATTTGAAAAACCAGTAAATAGTTATTGGGAAGATACAACGAAAGAAAATTTTAATTTAAATAAATTAACTAAAGATATTAATTCTGAAGTAGTTGTTATTGGTGGTGGTTATACAGGCTTATTATGTGCTATAAATTTAATTGAAAATTATAATTTAGATGTAATTTTACTTGAAGCAGGAAAAGTAGGATGGGGTGCTTCATCACGAAATGGAGGTTTTTGCGCATTTCCACCAACAAAAACAAATTTTAAAAATTTACAGAAAATTTATGGAAAAGATGAGACAAAAAAATTTTTTAAAAATTCGGTCGAGGGATCCAATTATACAAAGAGTATAATTCAAAATTACAATATTGATTGTGACGTCTCCGGTGAGTGCAATTTTATTTTGGCCCACCACCCAAATAAATTTAAACAAATTAGGGAGCAAGCTGAAATATATAAAAATGAATTTGGCATTGAAACTGAAATTTATTCTAAAGAAGAGTTCGATAAGATTGGTCACACGGGAACTGAGCAACACGGAGCATTATCATATAAGCCTGGTTTTGCAATAAATCCCCTAAAATTTGTTAATGGAATTGCAAAGTATGCTTTGTCAAAAAAACTTAAAATATTTGATCACTCTTTAGTAAAAAAAATTGAAAAAAATAACAATTCTTACATTTTAAGAACTAGTGAAGGATCTGTTAATACAAAAAAAATTGTAGTTGCAACTAACGGGTTTTATCAAGAAGGTTTAGTACCCCAAATGAATTCAAGAATTCTACCAGTAATATCAAATATTATAGTAACTAGAAAGTTATCAAAAAATGAAATTGATTTACATAATTTTAAAACTTATTCACCGATAATGAATACTAAAAATCTTTTATATTATTATAGGAAGTTGCCCGATAATCGTATTTTATTTGGTACAAGAGGTGATTTTATTGGGAGCGACCAATCAAATTTCAATAGATCAAAAATAATGGAAAAATTTTTTAAAAACATTTTTCCAGATTGGTCTGAAATCTCAATAGATTATAGTTGGCGAGGATTTATCGCCATGTCGCAAAAATTAACTCCTTCAATTGGCAAGATAGAAGATGAGGAAATATATTATGGTTTTGGATATCATGGTGTAGGCGTAAGTACAGCTCCATGGACTGGCAAGCAACTTTCAAAATTAGTTTTTTCTTCGAATAGTAAAAATCTAAATATATCGAAAATATATAAAGGATTACCTAAAAAATTTATTTTTCCAAAATTAAGAGTATTTTATTTTAGACTGGCTGTTTTGTATTATAATATAAAAGATAAATTTAATATCTAATTTAATTTCAATTACATTGTTCTGAAAACTAAAGATAAAAATTTTTATTTTATCTTTTTAAGTATCATTAAATATTTTTCATTTGATTTTTCCTCAGTAAAATTTTTTAAATGATCTATTCTTAATTTTTCATTTAGTTTTAATTTTTTTTTGAAAAAAAACAAAATTTTTTTTTTAAGATCATTGCTATCTCCAGCTGTAAAATATAAACCTAATTTACCATATTTAATTACCTCAGAATTTCCACCAGGAGATTTACTACATATAGGAAAAATATTATTATTAATTGATTGCACCAGTGCGTTCGGTAAACCTTCATACCATGAAGCATTTATAAACAAATCTTTGTTTTTAAAAATTTTTGATTTGTCTTTATGAAATCCTCTAAAAAAAACTTTTTTTGACAATTTTTTTTCTGAAACGAAATTCTTGATATTTTGTTTTTCGTATCCTTCACCATATATTTCTAATATGAGGTTCAAATCACTTTTAATTTTTGATACAGCTTTTACTATTGTAATTGCACCTTTTTCTTTGAATAAGTTGCCAACATAAATTATTTTTTTTAAATTATTGTGATTTCTATTCCTTTTATAACTCGGCTTGATTTTTAAAATTGATGGTGGATATATATATTCAATATTCTTAACTTTAAATTTTTTTTTAATAAAATCTTTTTCATATTTTGAGTTAGCTATAACAAGATTGGCATGCCTATATAGATTTTTTGCCATATAATAAATTAATCTATTTTTTATAAATTTTAAAAAATTATCTTTAATAGTTAATTCATGTAATGAACTTCTTTCAGTAAAGATTATTTTGATACCTTTTAATCCAAAACAAGAAATTAATGATATAATATTTGCATAATGTATATTTGAAATTAAGGTAGTTTGAAAATATTTTTCATTTAGATCTTTTTTAATTAAACTTCTGAGCAAAAATATTGACAATAAAGCCCTACTAACATTAAGTTCATGAACTTCACATCCTATTTTTTTTAAATACTTTTTATGTACATTTTTACCAATTGAAATTAATGATATGGAAAAGTTACGATCACATAAAAATTTAGCTAATTTAATGATCGATTCAGATGCGCCCCCAAAACCAAATACAGGTAAATAAAATATTATTCTATGTTTCTTATTTTTTGTATTCATTAACTAAATTAATGATAAAGGGTCTATAATTATTTTTTTATTTTTTTTTGCAAATTTAACTGCTTTATCTATCTGTTTATGTTTTACCAGTATAATAAATATTTCTGATTTCATTATTTCTTTAAAATTATTATTAATTTTATTTATTTCAATAAAACTGTTCTCAATTATTGGATCGAATGCTTTAATATTTTTATTTTGTTTTTTTAACTTATTAAAAATATTTATAGCTAACGAATTTCGGTAATCTGGTACATCAGATTTATATGTTAACCCCATTACTACAATTTTATTTTTTTTATAATTCTTTATTTTTTTAAGTTCTAAAATTATTTTTTTAAAAATAAATTCTTCCATTGAGTTATTTGTTTTTCTAGCCGCAAGAGTAATTTTTGTGTTAAATCTTAATTTTTTTGCGAAGTAGCTTAGATAGTAAGGATCCACTGGTAAGCAGTGACCTCCAACAAGTCCAGGCTTAAATTTTAAAAAATTCCATTTTGTTTTTGCTAATCGTAAGACTTCATTAAAATCTAGATTAGCTCTTTCACATAATATCATTATTTCATTCATTAAACCAATGTTAAGATCTCTTTGAGTATTTTCTATTAACTTAGATAATTCAGCTTCATTAATTTTCTTTGTAAAAACAATTTTTTTTGAAACATTTTTGTAAACACTTTTTACCGATGAAATAGTTTTATTATCTGCATCTATTGATACAACTTTTGATATATTTTTAATATTATGAATTTTATCACCTGGATTAATTCTCTCTGAGCTATATCCTATGGAAAAATGAATATTTTTATTTTTTTTTTGAATAATACGTTTACAGATCTCCAATGTTGTTCCAGGGTAAACTGTGGATTCTAAAAAAATTATATCATTGTTTTTTATAAAATTTGCAATCAAAGTAAATGCTGATTTTACATATATCAAATTAGGATCTTTATTATTTTTTATTGGTGTTGGCACAGCAACAATATAAAAATTTGAATCTTTAATATCAGCTTTATTAGATGTAAATAAACATCCCTTGTTTAATGTAAGTTCTTTTCTACTAAATTCTTTATTTCTATCTTTGAAATTATTAAGTTCGGAAATCCTTCTTTTACTGATGTCGTAACCTACGATTTTAAATTTTTTTTTTAAAGAGACGAAGAGAGGTAGCCCAACATAGCCAAGACCAATTATACATGGATAAATTTTTTTCATAAAAAAACTATATTTTATTATATTAAACTATAATATTATCAATTAACATTTTAATGAATAAAATATTCTACTGGTCTCCATTTACATCAAAAGTTGCTACTGTTAAATCAGTTATAAATTCAGTTGAGGCGGTTAATAAATATCTTGATGATAGATATAAAGCAATTATCGTTGATGCTGTCAATGAATGGAAAGATTATTTAAAAGAACTAGATGAAAAAAAAATAGAAGTAATTCATCTAAATAAGAGCACTATATTTAATTCATTTAAAAAGGAGGGATTCATAAGAGGAAGATTAATTTATTTGTACATTTTTTTTAAAAGCCTAATGCCGCTGCATACTGAGCTAATAAAAAATAAACCAAAATATTTGATAATTCATCTTATTACATCTTTACCATTATTATTATTTATCTTTAAAAATTATGAAACTAAATTAATTTTAAGAGTTTCAGGTTTACCAAAAATGACATTTTTTCGAAAAATTATCTGGAAGTTAAGTAGTAAAAAAATTTACAAAATAACATGTCCGACCCAAGATACATATAAAGATTTATATAAATTTTCATTCCTAAGAGAAAAATTAGTAATATTAAAAGATCCAATAATTAAATGTGCTGAGATTAAAAAAACAAAATTAAAAAGTGTTAATTTTTCAAAAAATATTGATAAAATTATATCAAGTAAAGATTTTTTTTTATCTATAGGTAGATTTACTAAACAAAAAAATTTTATTTTTTATCTCAATTGCATACCAGAAATTTTGAAATTAAATAAAAACCTCTATTTCATTTTTATTGGTCAAGGTGAAGACGAAGAATTTTTTTTGAAAACAGCAAAAAAATTAAACATTTTGGAACGTATAATCTTAATTAAGAGCACTGATAATGTTCATTATTTCATGAAAAAAGCTAAATGCTTTGTCTTAACATCTTTATGGGAAGATCCAGGTTTTGTTTTGGTAGAAGCTGGTTATAATAATTGTCAAGTTGTTTCAAGTAATTGTCCAAATGGTCCAAAAGAGATTATAAATGCTGATGGTGGTTATCTTTTCCAATCTAACAATACTGAAAGTTTTATAAAAACAATAAAATTTTTTCTACAAGATAGTGAAAAAAATAAATTATCGAAAAAAATTAAATTAAAAAAAAGATTAAAAAGCTTTTCTGTCTTTCACCATTGTTTAGTTTTAAAAGGAATTCTTAATTGATAATTTTATAATAAGTTTTATACCATTTAATAAATTCTTTTATTCCTTTTTTATAATTAGTCTTAGGATTATATTTTGCTATAGATTTAATAAGCTTGATATTTGACAATGTTTTTACAACATCCCCTTTTTGTAATGGCATATATTTTCTATTTGATTTTTTATTTAATCTTAATTCAATTTCTTTTAAAAAATTAAGCAAAAGAACTTTTTTAGAATTTCCAATATTTAAAATTCTAAAGGGAGCAACTTTTGAAAGACTATCATTTTTATATTTACCAATTTGTTTTTTATTGGGTATTTTGTTTATTAATAAATAAATTCCATTAACTATATCATCTATATATGTGAAATCTCTGTACATATAACCATTATTATAGATATCAATTGGCTTATTGTTTAAAATTCCTTTAGTAAATTTAAATAAAGCCATATCTGGTCTTCCCCAAGGACCGTACACTGTAAAAAATCTAAGCATAGTTATGGGAATTTTCCATATATTTGAATATGAATGTGCCATGCTTTCATTAGCTTTTTTTGTTGC
This sequence comes from uncultured Pelagibacteraceae bacterium, assembly GCA_902578775.1. Lineage (GTDB taxonomy): Bacteria > Pseudomonadota > Alphaproteobacteria > Pelagibacterales > Pelagibacteraceae > Pelagibacter. The sequence goes on along the minus strand of CACHEF010000002.1, from coordinate 160,683 downwards.
GGCATAGATACTTAATTGATTTTCCGTTTTGTCGATTTCTTTAAATGGAATATTTCGATTTGCACCGTATACTGAAGAGCTTGATGCCATAATTAAATGCTTTACATTAACATTATATGAAGCCTCTATAACGTTAAAAGTTCCATCAATATTAGATTTTAAATATAATCTTGGTTTATCAATACTATATCTAACACCAGCCTGTGCAGCTAAATGAACAACAATCCTTGGTTTAAACTTTATAAAGATCGATTTGATTTTTTTTTCATTCTCCAGGTTAATCTTTCTAAATGAAAAATTTTTATATTTTTTTAATATATTTAATCGTGCTTTCTTTAATTTGACATCATAATAATTATTCATGCAGTCTATGCCTAGAACGTTATGACCTTGATCCAGAATTTTTTTTGATAAATGAAATCCAATAAAACCTGAAGAACCTGTAATTAATATTTTCATTTTTTAAATTTCTTTATTCATTTTGATGCTATATTTATAATAAATAAATTTAAAAATCTTTAATTAAGTTTGTCTTCTCAAAATTAATACAAAAATTATTGATGTCATCATCATGATTAATGCATAAGCTGCAGTTGGAACCATATAAGTCATATTATTGCCAAATAATTGTACACCAACAAAAACTGCTAAAGTTCCATTTTGAAGTCCAGCTTCTAAAGATATACATCTTCTTTGAGCAATACCTGTTGCAAAAAATTTAGCTACGTAAAAAGCTACAATCATCATTGTAACATTTAAGATTAAAGTAACTAATCCAGCCTTTGTAAGAAACATTATAATGCTATCCCATTCTTGTATGTAGATAGCAATAAAAACAATTATGAATAAAGCAATAGATATTTTATTGATAATCCTCATATTATTAATAATAAAATCATTTGCAATTTTTCTTATAATCATTCCAATTATTACTGGAACTGTTACAACAAAAAACATCTTTAAAGATATACTAAGCATTGAAACTTCTTTTTTGACATATGTAATGTCAAATAACTCAATTGATAAAAAAACTACATAAGGAACAGATACAATACTAATTAAACTAGTTATTGCTGTTAAAGTTATTGAAAGAGCTACATCTCCATTTGCAAATTTTGTTAATACATTTGAAGTTACACCACCAGGTGCTGCAGCAATTAACATTACACCTAAAGCTAATTCAATTGGTGTTTTTAAAATAATTATTAATAAATATGCAATTATAGGAAGCAATACTAACTGACAAACTATTCCTATAAAAAAATTTTTTGGATTTTGAACTACTCTTGTAAAATCTTTGACAGTTAAAGACGCTCCTAGAGCCAACATAATTAAAGCTAATGCTATTGGTGCTATTGTTGTTACAATCCCCATTTGAAACCCCATAAAAAATATATTCTATATTTTTCAAAATTAAAAGAAGATTATGAAATAGTAAGAAGATTGAGAACTTTTCGTAAAAATTTTGCCTTGTTCCGAAAAACTTTTCTTTGATAAGGAAGAATTTTTGAAAAATTAAAATCTGTCATCACATATTGTTTTTTATCATTAATTTTTAAATAACCTTGATCAACTAAATATTTACATTTTCTTATTACTGTTGCTCGTGGAATACTAGTCATATCAGATAATGACATAGCACTTATACCAGTTACAGCACCTTCTTCTTTAATAACACCTTTATTAAATTTTAAATAGTCTGGAGTTAAAGAGAGATGCTTTGTTTTATTTATATTTTTTTTGTAATTAAAAGCTTGATTCATGGCTACTGTTCCCCAAACATGGAAAGTTGATACATCTTCAAACATTTCATGGTAACCAATGACTATAGGAATTTGCATTCTATAAAACCATCTCCAACATAAACTAAAGTTTTTTTTAATTGTATCTTCAATAAGTTTTGGATTCAAATTTTTTGAATAAATATTATCTTTACTTAAAATTTTAGATACTAAATAAATATATTTAGCAGTTAATTTTATTTGTCTTTCAGGTTTTACTTGAGCAAAAACAGATCGATCAATTATTATCTGTTTTTTCAATCTTTTTAAAGCACCTAACTTTTCAAGTTCTAAAACTTTTCGTCTAACAGTTTCTTTAGGTAATTGCAGTTTATCACATAATTCTGTGATACTAAACTTTTCTATTTGAAGATTTGATTTTGAATAAAATTGATCAAAAGAATATTTGATATTCATTTGATCATAAAATTGTAAAGTTTTTTCAACTAAAGAAATTACAATAAAGTATTTATAATGATCATTAAAAGCTTTATATACATTGTTCATCCAACTCCATTGATGAACAATCCAGTCACTTCCTAGCTGGTCATAGCTACTCATCATATGATCATAAACTTGATCATCACTGAGAACTTTTGAAAAATCTATTTGTCTTAAGCTCATAGTTGTAAAAACAAGATATGAAACCCAAAATGAACAGCTGTCAACCAAATAGTGACCCACTTTGGACTTCCAGTAAATTGATAGTCTAGAATGATTATGATTTATTTAGATCATGACAATTAAAGGCTTTGAAGCAGAAGTTAATTTAGAGAAGACCCCAAACCTAAAAACAAACGCTGATAAGCCTTTAAATTCAATTAATATTCAAAAAAAAAGAGTTGATATTAACGTTCTTAAAGCAAGAGCAAAAGCTTTACAGGATAAAGAAAATACAAAAAATAAAATAATTATAATTCTTTTCTTAATATCTCTTGGCGGAGCAGGAATTTTCTTTTCAATTTAATTGTTTGTAAATCTCTAACATTGGTGGTTAAATAATAATTATGAAAAATGTGTTTTCATCAATAAGAGACAAAATGGTCCAAAAATATACTTTAAATGATGAAAGTTTATATGAAAAGAAATCAACTAATATTAACGTATTGTTGAATAGAGTTAGAATGGATCAAAAAATAGAGAGTAGAAAAAAATTATTGTTCACAGTAGCAATATCAACAGGCGCTCTGTTGTTTGGTGTAATAATATTTTAAAGATTTTTTTTATATTTAATCAATTAACAGTGTTTAAAACTCATAGAAAATACTATTAAACTTAATTTCTAAATATCTTGTTTGAAAGAAAAATAATAAGTAGTATAAAATTTAAACATAATGGCGGGGTAGCTCAGTTGGTTAGAGCGCAGGACTCATAAGCCTGAGGTCAGTGGTTCGATCCCACTTCCCGCTACCATAATTATCTAATAATTTTTGTGAGTTTTTTAATATTCATACCTTGATTAAGTGGCATTTTTTCTGTTTTAATTAATTTAACCTTTTTAACTTTTAGATTTTTTGATCTTGCAAAACTATATATTGATTGAGTTTTACCACCTATATTTAATATTCCTTTTTTATTGATTATCTTTGGTAAAATTTTTACTAAATCCTCGTGATACATATAGTTTGCAATTAGATTACCGTAAGCCTTTTTGAACATAAATGGTTTTTCAGTCATTGTTATTCTGAGAATTAATGAATTTTTATACATAAGAACTGAACATTCACCTCCTAATTTAGAAATCCCGTAATTATTGAAGGGTTTTACTGGGTCTGACTCTTTATAGTTTCCTCTTACACCTTCATAGACATAACTTGTGGAAAAATAAATTAACTTGATATTATATCTTTTACAAATTTTTACTAAGTTAGCGGTTCCGATAATATTTAGATCTATACTTCTTTCTATGTTAGTTTCATGAATGTTCATTGGCCTTGATAGACCAGCTGTATGTAAAATAATACTTGGTTTAACTTTTTTTATAATCTTTGTAATCGATAATTCACTAAGAATGTTACATTCTTTTTTTGATGCAAAAAAAAGATTTAGATTTTTATTTTTTTCTTTTAAAACCTTTGAAAATCTGCCATCACCACCCGTTACAAGAATTTTTTTTTTATTCATTTAAATCTAAATCTACTTATGAATTTTGAGAAGCCTTTTTAAATATTTTGAGTAATCACAATTACCATAAAAATTAACAGCATTATTTATTTGTTTTTTATTTATCCATCCAGAATTAAAAGCAATCTCTTCTAAGCAAGCAATTTTTAAACCTTGTCTATTTTCAATTGCAGATACAAATGCTGATGTTTTGTAAAAATCTTCTATCGATCCAGTATCTAACCACGCGCCACCTCTTCCAATTAAGTCAGCAGTCAATTTATTTTTTTTTCTATAAATGTTTAATAAGTCAACTATTTCTAATTCATTTCTTTTAGACGGTTTTAATCTTTTTGCATAATTGACAACTTTATTATCAAAAAAATATAACCCAGTAATAGCAAGATCTGAAAAAAATTTTTTTGGTTTTTCTTTTATTGATATAATTTTATTATTAGATTTTATCTTAGCAACACCAAATGCTTCAGGTTTTTGTACTTTGTGTAGCACAATTTTTGCACCATTCTTAAGCTTTGTATTCTGCATGAGCTTGCTAGATAGATTTTGACCGTAGAAAAAATTATCACCGAGAATCATGGCAACATTACTTTTTCCTATAAACTTCTCCCCTAAGATAAAAGCATCTGGCAATCCTCTTGGTTTATCTTGTTCTTTATAAGTGATCTTAATTCCTAAATTATTCCCATTTGGTAAAATTTTTTTATATTGGTCTAATTGACCTTTGTTTACGATAATTAAAATATCTCTAATTTTAGCTAACATTAATATTGATAATGGATAAAAAATTAATGGTTTATCATAAACAGGAAGTAATTGTTTATTTACAGCTTTGGTTAGGGGGCTCATTCTTGTTCCTTGACCTCCAGCTAATATAATTCCTTTTTTTATCATTTAGTGCCTAGTCTTTTTATAATATCTTTTTTAGCTAATGATTTGTAATAATTTTTGTTTTTTAAATACCAATTAAAAGTTAATTTAATACCTTGTCTAAAATTTGTTCTTGGTTTCCAGTTAAGTTTACTCTTTATTTTATTACTATTTAAAGCATATCTAATATCGTGACCTGGTCTATCTTTTACAAATAAAATTTTTACTTTTTTTCCAATTTTAATTACAGATTTTGAAATTTTTATTAATTCTTTTGAAACTTGTAAATTATTTAAATTTTTGTTTGAGCCTATATTATAAAACTCTCCAATTTTACCCTTATAAAATACTTTAAGTAAAGCTTCACAGTGATCTTTTACGTAAATCCATTCTCTTGAATTTGTTCCTTTTCCATAAATCGGTAATGGCTTATTATTTAAAATATTGTAGATAAGTTTTGGTATTAATTTTTCTGGATGTTGTTTAGGACCATAATTATTTGAGCAATTTGTAACGATTGCAGGAATTTTGAATGTTCTAACATATGAATAAACCAAATGATCAGACGCAGCTTTACTTGCAGCATAGGGTGAACTTGGTTTGTAAGGATAATTTTCTGATGATCTTCCAGATAAAATATCACCGTAAACTTCATCAGTAGAGATATGAATCAATTTTGAATTATATTTTTTTGTATATTCTCTAAAACACTCTAAAAGATTAAAAATTCCAACTATGTTACTTTGAATAAAATTTTTAGGACTGTCTATTGATCTATCAACATGAGTTTCAGCGGCAAGATTAAATATTGCTACAGGTTTATGTTGATATAATATTTTTCTTATTTTTTTGTCTTTTATATCACACTTTACAAATTTATATTTTTTTGATTTTTTAAATTCTCGAGTATTATAAAAATTTGAAGAATAAGTTACTTTATCAACATTAATAACATAATAATTTTTATTAATTAACAATTCTATCAAGTTACTTCCTATAAAGCCTAGTCCGCCTGTAACAATAATTTTTTTCATTTCAAATTTTAGTGTCCTGGAAATTCTATTAAATTTTCAACTTTATAACCTTTTTTAATTAAATTTTCACATCCATTTAAATCAAAAAGATTGATAACAAATATAAAACAGGAAACTTTACCACCTGAGATTTCAATTAATTTAGCTGCAGCCTGTGCGGTACCTCCTGTAGCAATAAGATCATCGACAACTAAAACATTATCATTTGTTTGAATGGAGTCTTTATGAACTTCTATTGTTGCAGTTCCATATTCAAGTTCAAAATCAACTGAATAAACATCTGCGGGTAACTTATTTTTTTTACGCAACATCACAAAAGGTTTTTTTAATAAGTATGAAACTGCTGAAGCAAATACGAAACCTCTAGATTCTATAGCAGCAATTTTGTCTATTTTATAATTCTTAGACCTCTCAACTATTTGGTTAATACAATCCTCAAAAGCTTTTTCATTTTTTATAAGTGTTGTTATATCCCTAAATAATATACCTTTTTTTGGATAATCAGGAATAGATCTGATAAAGTCTTTTAAATTCATAATACTTAAATATAAAAACATAAATAAATTAATTTTGAGACATGACAATAAATAAATTAGCAATCATAGGTGGTAGTGGTCTTTATGATGTTGAAGAGTTTAAAAATAGAGAATTATTGGATTTAAATACTCCTTGGGGTAAACCTTCTGATCAAATTTTAAAAACTAATTATAAAAATAAAGAGGTTTATTTCTTGCCAAGACATGGGAGAGGTCATTTTATTTCTCCATCGAAAATAAACTTTAGAGCCAATATTGATGCTCTCAAACAGTTGGGTGTTACAGATATAGTATCAGTTTCTGCCGTAGGTTCTCTAACAGAAGATTTGCAACCAGGAAAATTTGTAATAGTTGATCAATTCATAGATAGAACTTTTGCTAGAGAAAAAACTTTTTTTGATGATGAAATTGTAGCTCACGTGTCAATGGCTCATCCAACATCTAATGCTTTAATGAACGCATGTGAAGAAGCAATTAAAAAAGAAAAAATTGATTATCAAAGGAATGGTACTTACGTTGTTATGGAAGGGCCTCAGTTTTCAACCTTGGCAGAATCAAATTTATATAGATCTTGGAAAGCAGATGTTATTGGAATGACCAACATGCCTGAAGCAAAATTAGCTAGAGAGGCAGAAATTAGATATGCATCTGTTTCTATGGTTACTGATTATGATTGTTGGCATCCTGATCACGAAAATGTTGATGTTCAAAAAGTTGTAAAAGTTTTATTAGGCAATGCTGCTAAAGCAAAAAATATGATTAAAAATTTAATTGAAATTTTTGAAAATTATATTGATCCAAATGATCCTACAAATAATTGTTTGGATGTTGCAATTATAACTGCTCCAGAAAAAAGAACAAAAAAAACTATAGAAAAATTAAATACGGTTGCAGGAAGGGTTTTAAAAAAATGAAAAAACTATTATTAATTCTAATATTGTTAGTAGCTGCAAATACAGTCTATGCAAATGGAAAAATTTTAAAAAGTGGTTTTGTTACTAAATCAGCTTCGGTAAAAGAAGGTATGAATATTGATGACCCTAAAAATAAAATTATAATAATTTACAATCATGGTCAAAATTCAAATGATAAAGCTCACAAGAGTGAATGTATTTGGGTAAATCAAATAAGAAATCAAGCTTCATTAGTTGATAAGGAAATTAATGGTAAAAAAATTATGGTTTATAATTTCTGCTCAAATAATTTTGCAGGTGATATGTCATTAAAAAAACACTGGTGGAAGTCCAAAACTCCTTATGTAGGTAAACACAAGTTAGATAAAAGAGTTGAAAAAAATTTAGAATTAGTTGAAAAATTTATAAGTATAGGAGTTCCAAGAAAACAAATTATTATATCAGGTCATTCATGCGGGGGTCTATTAACCCTAATGTTGTTATCAGATCACCCTGAAAAAGTAGGTGGGGGCATATCATATATGCAAGCTTGTTTTGGAAAGCTTTCCTCAAGTTACAAAGTAAAAAAAGTAGGCCCTGAAGAGGCATTAAAAAAATTTGCTAAAAAATATCCAGGACCTGCTGAATTACGAGTAAGACAAATTAATAATATTAAACAATCTAATAATGTTCCTGTTTTAGCTTTTACTCACCCTAAGGATAAATTTGAGGGACTGTTATCTGATTGGTTAGAAGAAGTTCCAGGAGTTAAGAGAATTGTTATTTCTGAAGATTATGAAATTAACGGAAAATCTTGTGTTGTAAAAGGAGACAATTGGCAAGAAAATGTTTCAGCTCGAAAAAATTCGGGTCATGAAATGAACCAAGGACTTTGTTTTCAATACTATAATCCAGAAATTCTTAGTTTTATTGCCTCAAGATTAAAATGAAAATTGAAGGAAAAGAATATCGTACTATTTGGTTTGAAAATAATCTTGTTAAAATTATTGATCAGACAAAACTTCCTCACCAATTTATAATAAAAGATCTTAAAACTTTTAAGGACACAGTAAATGCAATTAAAACAATGGAAGTAAGAGGTGCACCTCTAATAGGAGCTACAGCAGCTTATGGAATAGTTTTAGCTATAATTGAAAATAATGATCAATCATTTTTGAAGAAATCTGTAGAAGATTTAGTTAGTTCAAGACCAACAGCAATAAATCTTAAGTGGGCCGTGGATAGAATGATGAAAAAATTATCAGGAGTTAATAGTGATAAAATTTTAGAAATAGCTCTTAATGAGGCAAAAGATATATGTGAAGAAGATATAAAATTTTGTGAAAATATAGGACTAAATGGGGCAAAAATCATAGAGGAAATCTATAATAAAAAAAAAGATACAGTTAATATTCTTACTCATTGTAATGCAGGTTGGCTTGCAACAATAAATTGGGGTACCGCAACTTCTCCAATTTATCATGCGCACAAAAAAGGAATTCCTGTTCATGTTTGGGCTGATGAAACTAGACCAAGAAATCAAGGGGCAAATCTTACTTCTTATGAGTTGAATGAAGAGGGAATAAAAAACACTATCATCGCTGATAATACAGGTGGCATTTTAATGCAAAGAGGTGAAGTTGATATGTGTATTGTTGGAACAGACAGAACTCTAGGCAATGGAGATGTCTGCAATAAAGTTGGAACTTATCTTAAAGCACTAGCAGCTTATGATAATAAGATTCCTTTTTATGTTGCACTTCCAAGTTCAACAATTGACTGGAATATAAAAGATCATAAAGATATTCCAATAGAAGAGAGAAATTCAGATGAATTATCTCATGTTGAAGGTTTAGATGAAAAAGGAGATATAAAGAAAATACAAATTTATCCAAAAAAAAGTAAAGCTATGAATTTAGCTTTTGATGTAACACCAGCAAAATATGTTACAGGATTAATTACCGAAAAAGGTGTATGTGAGGCTTCAGAAAAAGGACTTAAAGAATTATTTAAATGAAGAATTTAGATCAAAGAAATCAAATTATTGAATATTCATTAAAATTAAATTCTACAAATCTTTCACCATTAAGATCCGGCAACATATCTTTGAGGGGAAAGGAAAACAATATAGAAGGTTACTTAATTACTCCATCAGGAAAAAAATACGAAACATTAAAACCTGAAGATATTGTTTTTATGGGTTTAAATGAAGAAGAAAAAAATGACTCAACTAACAATCCATCATCTGAATGGAGATTTCATCGAGATATTTATACTAACAAAAAAGAGGCACATGCAATTGTTCATGCTCATTCTCCACACGCAGCAGCTGTATCTTCACATGGTAAATCAATACCACCTTTTCATTACATGATTGCTCTCGCTGGAGGAGATGACATCAAATGTGCTGAATACGCCACTTTTGGAACTGAAGAGTTATCTAAAAATGTAATTAAAGCTTTAGAAAATAGAAGCGCTTGTTTAATGTCTAATCACGGTCAGGTTGCTTTTGGAAAAAATTTAGAGGATGCATTTGAACTTGCACAAGAGATAGAAAATATTTGTCATCAATACACTATTGCTCTAAAGTTAGGACAGCCTAAGATTCTTTCATTAGAAGAAATGAAAAAAGTTTTAGTTAAAGCTAAGAATTATAAAAAAGGTTAAAATGATTAAAGTTGGTGAGCATATTACTTTAGATATCATAGGTACTACAAAAGAGTACGATCCTTCAGTTTACGAAAAAGTTATTAACAAAATTGCGAAAGCAGCAGATGTAACTATTTTAAATATCTCAAAATACAAATTTGAACCCCAGGGTTTTACTATTTTAGCTTTATTAGCTGAAAGCCATATTAGTTTTCATACATTTCCAGAAAAAGGAATAATAAGTTTTGATTTTTTTACCTGCGGTAAAATAAGTCCATCTGTCGCAATTAATATTGTTAAAAAAGAATTTGAACATAAAAGAATTGTTAAAAAGGAATTTAATAGAGATACTAGATATCTTTATCATGATATTTATAGCTCACCTGGATTACAAAAATCATATGTTGTAAATGAAGTATTAGAAGATTTTAAATCTAAAGTTGGACAACATATAGAAATTTTGGAGCTAGAGCAATTTGGAAAATCTTTATTTATTGATGGAGAGATACAAGTAGCTACATCTGATGAGCATTTATATAGCGAAACTTTTGTTGGAGCTGGATTAAAATTAAACAAAAACAATGAAAGAGGTGCAATAATTGGTGGGGGCGATGGAGGTGTTGCTAGAGAATGTATTTCAAAAAAATTTAATTTCATAGATTGGTATGAACTTGACCCAGAAGTGGTTGAGGTTTGTAATAAGCACTTAGGTAAAATCGGAAATAAGGCTACAGAAAAAAATTCAGTTAGATGTGTTTGGGGTGATGCTTTTGAAAGCATAAAATCTGTTGGCGATGATGCGTATGATCATATTTTTGTTGATTTAAATGATGATCAATTTTGTATTGATTTAGCAGCAAAAAATATGGACTCCTTAGTAAGAATTTTAAAACCAAAAGGTGTAATCACAGCGCAAGTTGGGAGCCAAGACAAAAAACCCCACCAAGTTGAAAATTGGTTAAATGTTTTTCACCATCACTTTGGAAATACTAAATTATCTAGGGTTTATGTGCCTAGTTTTGATTGCTCATGGAATTTTTCATCATCAATAAATCATTAATTTTTTCTTTTTTAAATCTGTAATTTGTGAAATACTATTTCTTTTATTAAAGGAGAGAATAATGAATATATTCAAAAAAACTATTTTTTCAGTTTTACTTTCTTTATTAGTAATAGGAAATGTTAATGCTGACAAAATAAAAATTGGAACAGAAGGTGCCTATCCACCATGGAACTCAAAAAATGAGGCAGGTAAATTAATCGGGTTTGAAGTTGAATTGGCCTACACTTTATGTAGATACATTGGTCAACAGTGTGAAATTGTTGAACAAGACTGGGATGGAATGATACCAGCATTAATTATGAGAAAGTTTGATGCAATAATGGCTGGTATGTCAATTACTGCTGAAAGACAGAAAGCAATAAGTTTTTCTCAGGGTTATGCAGATGAAGTAGCCTCATTAGCTGTTATGAAAGGATCTAGTCTAGAAGGTTTAGATACACCTGCTGGAATAAATTTAACAAAACCTAATGCTGCAGCGAAAAAAGCTTTAAAAACTCTTACAGGTGCTTTAGCAGGCAAAACAGTTTGTGTTCAAACTGCTACAATTCACCAAAACTTTTTAGACTCAGGTGACGTAGGAAATGTAAATGTAAGAACTTACAAAACTCAAGATGAAGTTAACCTAGATTTAGCATCAGGAAGATGTGATGCTGCATTAGCTGCTGCTGTTGCATTTAGTGATTATGCGGAAAAATCTGGTAAGCCTGTTGTATTAACAGGTCCAACTTTTTCAGGTGGAGCTTTTGGTAATGGAGTTGGAGTTGGTATTAGAAAAGATGATACTGAACTTTTAAAAAAGTTTAACGCTGCAATTAATAAAGCAAGAAAGAACGGAGATATTAGTAGAATTGCTACTAAATGGTTCGGTTTCGACGCTTCTATGTAATTAAATTTTAGATTAGGCGGCTATAATATATAGTCGCCAATCTGTATGGAACTTCTAGCATTTGGAGATACTGGTTGGGGTGATGAATTATTTTATGCAACCTTAATGACGATAGCTGTTTCAATAACAGCAATTATAATTGGTTTTTGTTTTGCAGCAATTTTTACTCCTTTAAAACTTTCAAAGAAAAAAATATTTAATTTAATAGCAAATTCTTACACAACAATAATTAGAGGGGTTCCAGAATTATTGGTTATTTACCTTTTCTTTTTTGGTGGAAGTGGTGCAGTAATGTTTGTTGCCTCAATATTTGGATATAATGAATATATTGAAATAAATGCATTTATAACAGGTGCTTTTGCAATTGGCATAATCTCTGGAGCGTATTCAACAGAAGTTTTTAGAGGAGCAGTTCAATCAATTGATAAAGGTCAATTTGAAGCTGCAAAAGTTTTAGGTTTAAGTAAATTTGCCCAATTTTTTAAAATAATTTTTCCTCAAGTTTTACGACTTGCTATCCCCAATCTAAGTAATGTTTGGCAAATAACTTTAAAAGACACATCTTTAATTTCAGTAACAGGTTTAGTTGAAATTATGAGACAATCATATATCGCAGCAGGTTCTACTAGAGATCCATTATTTTTTTATTCTTTCGCTGCAGTTTTATATTTACTGCTGACATTTTTAAGCATGAAATTAATTAACAAATTAGAAATTAGATATAGCAAGGGGTATTAATGGATTTTGAATTAATGATAAATAGCTTTCCTAAATTAATTAGCGCAGCTGTTATTACTTTAAAACTTTTATCAGTTTCTTTAATTGTAGGTTTATTTATTGGATTGTTGTTTGCAATTCTTAGAATAAACAAAAACTCAATTGTAAATAAATTTGCTTACGGTTACTCTTATTTATTTAGAGGCACACCATTATTAGTTCAGATATTTATAATTTATTTTGGTTTAGGCCAAATTGAATATTTGAGAACTACATTTTTATGGGTAATTCTTAAAGAACCTTACTGGTGTGCTATTATAGCGTTTGCACTGAATACCGGTGCTTATACGTCAGAAATTTTAAGATCAGCATTTCAAACAATCAAACCAGGAATTATTGAAGCTGGTAAGAGTTTAGGCATATCAAAAAAAATAATTTTTTATAAAATACAAATTCCAATAGCAATTAGGCAATCGTTACCAGCTTATGGAAATGAAATAATTTTAATGATGAAAGGAACCTCACTAGCAAGCACTGTTACTTTGATGGATTTAACGGGAGTGGCAAAATATATTATTTCGACAACATTTAAACCTATAGAAGTTTTTATTGTTGCTGGTGGGATTTATTTATTTATGACTTTTATTATTCATAATGTAATAAGACTTTTAGAAAAAAAATATAAATTTAATTAATTATTTTATTATCATTCTAGCTGAGTGATCAATAAAATGCATAAAAATTTTTTTTTCTGAAAAATATTCATCTGTAGCTTTTTTTGAACCTAACCAACTGCCATAGTCATCAATAATCAAAATCCCACCTTCAACGAGTAAAGGATATAAGTATTTTAACTCAATTTTAGTACTTTCATAAAAATCAGTATCGAGCCTTAATATTGATATTTTTTTTGGTAAGTTTTCATCATTTTTTAATGTTTCCTCCACTTTTCCTTTTACAAATTGAATATTATTTAATTCTAAATTCATTTCAGCAAAATTTTCTTTTACTTTTTCTAAAGAACAACTAGACCAGTTATTTTTTTTTAAAATTTTTTCACTGGCTACAGTTCCATCGATTTTTATGTCATTAGATGTTGGATTTGTCATTCCTTCAAAAGTATCATAGGCATAAATTTTTTTATCTAAATTGTTTTTTTCTATTAATTTTTTCAGTAGCATAATATTTCCACCTGTAAAAACACCACATTCAACAAAATCTCCAGCGATATTAAATTTATGAATATATTCAAATGCTTTTATAAGCGAAAAAATTTTCATATTTGACGTCATGGTATATTTAGAAAAATCTTTGATTAATTCTTTGTTGAAATTAGATGTATTCTCTAATTCATGGTCTATCTTTTTTATAAATTTGTAACCACTATATCCAGTAATTTTTTTAATTATGTTTTTAAACATTAATATTTCTTATACTCTTTAATTTCTCTGATTTTTGAACCTGAATAAATATTCATTTCAAGTTTAATCTTAGCTCTATCATCATTTAAAAAATGAATATCTCTTGAAAGTTTTATAAACTTTTCTTCAAAATCTTTATTTTTTTCACATTCTCTCTTTTCATCTTCTATAACCCAAAGTTTAGCATTTATATCTTTCAGTAATAGGTACATACTTTTGAGTTTTTCATCATACTTAACATTTGTTTTTAATTGATCTTTTAAAATTGAATGTTCAATATTTATGAATTTTAACTTATCAGGATCTTTTATTTTTTCTTGTTTAATCTCCAAAATCGAAATTTTGTCTAAAAGTTCTCCTATCGAAACTTCTACTATAATTTTATTCATAAAAATTAATACTGTGTTATCTTGTTATAAATATGTCTAATATTTTGATTATTAAACATGGATCATTAGGAGATATAGCTCAAGCGAGTGGTGCAATTCAAGATATATCTGAAAACCATAAAAATGATCAAATATTTCTACTTACAACTAAACCTTACTTTGATTTATTTCAAAAAAATCCTTTTATTCATGAATTAATTTTAGACAAAAGACTCCCCAGATATAACTTAATTTATTTATATTTTTTAATGAGAGATCTTAAGAAACATAATTTCTCAAAAATTTTTGATCTTCAAAACTCATCTAGAACTAATTTTTACAAAAATATTCTTTTTCCAAAAGCTGATAAAAACGTTTGGTCAAGTTCGATCACAACATTACCTTTAAATAGAAATAAAGAAGAATTCGATAAAAGCTCTGTACTTGAAAGATTCGATTATCAACTAAAAGAGTCTGGTTTAAATACGTCTAACACATTAAAACCTGAATTTAGTTGGGCCTCTTCAGACATAAGTGAAATAAAAAATTTTTATAAGTTGGAAAAATATATTTTAATATTTCCTTTTTGCTCATCTCATTTAAAAATTAAAAAATGGCCTTATTATAACGAACTAATACAAAAAATTTTTAACAAATATGGTGACGAATATAAAATTGTGACAGCACCTGGTCCAAGTGAAATAAATGACGCAAAAAACATAAATGCTATAGCGATTTTAGATAATGGAAGAGCACTTGATATATCTCAATTAACTTCTTTAATAAAAGCAAGCTCTTTTGTAGTTGCTAATGATACTGGACCTGCACATATTTCTGCACATACAGGAACTAAAGGTTTTGCATTATTTGGTAAACATACAACTGCTTATAAAGTTAGTATTGAAAGAGACAATTTTAAAGCAATTGAAGTTAATGATTTGAATAATTTAAGTGCAGAAAAAGTTTTTGAGAGGTTAACTAATTTTATTTAAGAATTTTTTTATATTCCTCTATTATTTTTTTCCATTGAAATTTTAAAACATATTCTTTTGCATTTTTTCCAAGTTCATCATATTTCTTATTTTCAATCATGGAATTTAATGATGAATAGATATCATCAAGATTGCTACCATCACAAATTAATCCAGTCTTTTCGTGCACAATGGCATCAGAGGCTCCTCCGTCTTTTCCTCCAAGAGATGGGACACCATATTGGGCAGCCTCTACATAAGCTATTCCAAACCCTTCTACTGAAGTTTTATATTTTATGGACGGCATTACAAAAATATTTGATTTTGCAACTAATGCATTTTTAAGATTTTCTGAAATGTTTTTAAAAAACATTACTTGCGAGTCTAAATTAAGCTCTTTTACCAATTTTTTAATATTTTTTTCCTCATCTCCATATCCAATACAAATGTAAACAATATCTGGATAAATTTGTTTTAGATTTCTGATAGCCATTATTACTTTTTCATGATTTTTTCTTTTATCAAATCTTGAAACTGTAATTAATCTAGGTGACTTTATCCTTAATAAGCTTTCAATATTTTCAACTGATTTTTTATCAAGTTTTTCATTTTGACCAACGCCCGGATTGATCACTACAATTTTCTCCTCATTTAAACCAATTTCAATTGCTAAATTTTTAGTATAATTTGAGTTTGCTATAACTTTTTCAACATTATTTAGAACTTTTAAAATACGATTATTTAATCTACTTCCTTTTGGATAATTAATTTCTTTTCCATGAATAAGGCAGTATTTTTTTTTATCTGTTTTAAGAAGCTCTAAACTTTTCCAATGATCGCTAATGATACCATCAATTTTTTTTTCTTTTAAAACTTCATTTATTAATTGAGCTTTTCTAATTTTTCTTAAAAATTTGATTCCTCCGACTCTTTCTATTGAAAAAGATGCATGTTCATCAAAATCTCTATGACCCTCAATATAATCTGCAAAAACCTTTATCATAAAGTTTTTGGATAATTCTTTAGATAAACCCCACATTAAACTTTGCATACCACCTAATTCTGGTGGGAAAGCTCTAGTTACAATTAAATACATTAATTATTGTTTCCACTTAATGCCACAACCAGCACTAGGTGTTTGTTTTTCGGGCCCTTTTCCTGTTTCACAAATTTGTTTCATTGCTCTAAGAAGATCACTTTCACCTTCTCTTACAGGAACTAAATTTTTAAGTTGTCTTAACCTGCCTCTATATTGAAGTTCTAAGTTTTTATTGTAACCAAAGAAATCTGGAGTGCATACAGCATTATAAGTCTTTGCAATCTCCTGTGTTTCGTCGATTAAATAATGAAAATCAAATTGATTTTTTTTTGCAAACAAGATCATGTTGTCAAATGAGTCTTCAGGATAATTTTCAGCATCATTTGCACATATGGCCACTGAATTTATTCCCAAATTTTTTAATTTTTTACAATCCTCAACGATATCTTTTGTTACAGCCCTAACATAAGGACAATGATTACAAATAAACATTATTAAAGTTCCATTTTCACCTTTAATATCATTTAAAGAAATAACTTTACCATCAGTTGATTTAAGCTCAAAGTCATGTGCTTTTTGACCAAAATCACATATTGGAGTTTGTATTGGCATAATGTAATAATATATAAATTATGTTTTATGATTTAAAAGATAAAAAAACAAAAAACTCTGGTGAAAATTGGGTAGCTCCTAATGCAACTATAATAGGGGATGTTACTCTAGAAAAAAATTCAAGTATTTGGTTTAATGCAACTTTGAGAGGTGATATTGAAAATATTCACATAGGTGAGGGCTCAAATGTTCAAGACGGAAGTGTTTTACACACAGATCCAGGCTGTCCTTTAAAAGTTGGTAAAGATGTAACAATTGGACATTTAGTTATGCTTCATGGATGTACTATAGGGGATAATAGTCTAATCGGAATTGGTGCAGTTATTCTAAATAAAGCTAAAATTGGAAAGAATTGTATCATAGGCGCTAAAGCTTTAATTACAGAAAATAAAGTAATACCAGATAATTCTTTAGTAGTTGGTTCACCAGGCAAAGTTGTAAGAGAAGTCACTGAAGAGGAAAAAAAAGCAGTATTTGAGAATACGAAACACTATCAGGAAAATTGGAAAAAATACTCTAAATCAATATTCTAAGATTAAAGATGACTTAAATGAAAAATCTCACATCAATAGCTGAGTATTATAAAACAGATAAATACGAGCATGGCTATACGAAGACGTATGAAAAATATTTTGATAATTTAAGAGAAAAGAAATTACAAATCCTTGAGATAGGAGTTGCAGATGGAAAATCTTTATTAACATGGTCAGATTATTTTAAGAACTCAACTATAATTGGTATTGATATTCATAAAATAAATCTAATAGAAAAAAACTTAGTTAGAACAAATATTAAAGTTCACCAAGGATCACAAAGTGATGAAAACTTTATAAAAGAAATCGTAAATAAATACGGAAATTTTGATATTATCATTGATGATGGAAGTCATTTAAAAAAAGATGTTATCAAAAGCTTTCACTTACTTTTTCCTTATCTAAACAATGAAGGTTTATATGTAGTTGAAGATATGCAAACAAGTTACAACCATTTTTTTGGAGGAAACCCATTTGATTTGAAATATTCAAATTCTCATATGAATTTTTTTAAACATTTAACCGATAGGCTAAATTATCAAGAAATAGCAAATCCCTTTTATGTTGCAAATAAATATGATGCTAAAATTACGAATGTTTCTTTTTATCACAATCTGGTCTTTGTAAGAAAAGGAGTGAATGATAAATTAAGTAAAGAAGTAATTAACCACTCTTATGAAGATATGAAGTTCATTGAAAAATCTTCACGAACTGGTAATTCATTTAGATATTATTTAAAGTACAAAATTTCCTATAAAATCTTCACACTAGTTTTTTTGATATTTACTATGATAAAGAGGATATTGTTATTAAGGTTTTAAAGGGCGTTCTGTTGCCAGGTGCCCCAAACCCCAAAAATTTAGCCTTTAAACAATTCTAAAGCTTTATTTAGTAATTCTTCCGATTTAGCATGATCACCACTTTCGTGTGCTTTCATACCAGCATCTCTTAATTCTTGAGCCTCTGAAATTTTGGCATCAATATTTTTAGCCATCATTGGACAAGAACCCGCGAATGCAGCATTAGAAAATAAAATTAGAAAAGCTGTAATTAAAAAATTTTTCATAATTTTCCTGTAGTTAAAATCCCATATTAGACCAATTATCTTTGTCATTATACTCATCCAGTTCTTTTTTTGAGAAAGGTCTGAAAAGTATTAACCCAACAACAATTGCTAAAGCTAGGATAATTAATGTTTCCATGATGTTGATATAGTACGTTAAATTTTTATATCACTGCGACTCAAAAACATTATTAATCATTTATAATTAATAATTTTATAATACTTTTTCATATCCTTCAAAATTTGGTGAACCAATATATAATTCTTTATGTTTGCCCGCGTCTTTATGCGCAAGCCTAAATGCCTCTGATTTGGTCCAATTCCAAAAATCCTCTTTTGACTCCCAAATACTGTGGGATGCATATAAGGTGTGATCAAGATTTTCTTCACCTTTCATTAGATTAAAATTTTTAAAACCTTGGACATCAGCTAAATGAGTCTCTCGATTTTTCCAAACATTTTCAAATTCAATTTCTTTACCTTTTACAATCTTAAATTTATTCATTGCAACGAACATTTTTTCTCCTATATTTTTCCTATTCCAAAAAAAGCACCCGCAATTATTATTAACCAAATTATTCCTTTAATTAAAAAAAAGGAAAAAGTACCAACTAATAAATACTTTTTAAGATTTTTTCTCATGAATTAAATTTATCAGATTAGAATTATCTATCGATGCGATATTTAGACTAATAAATAAAATAAAGTAATTATTATTTGTGTTATGGAACTAACCAAGTATTTGTATGATTTTCTATATCAAATTTTGCTCTACGATGACCTTTGGCTGCAAGATAAAGCCACTCAATAGATTTAATTCTACATTTTATGACTGTAAAATTCACATAGCCTTTTTCACTTTGTTCCATCGTGTAATCAAAATCTTCTAATTTAGAAATCATTCCAGAAGTTGGGGTTTTTGATATATTACCAGGAGGACTATCTGTCAGATAACAACGTCTACTTATATGCTGAGTTTTTTTCCAAGACACTTCAGTTATAGAGTTTTGATTGTTTACCTCACATTCAACCTTAATTCTTAACTGTATTTTTTCTTCTTTATCATAAAATACTAGAGAGGCATTTTTATTTTTTTGAAGAATATTAACCTTTGGTGATCTTAGATCAGTATGAAATTGTAATAAATTATTTTTTCTGTCTGATTTTCTTAAAACAACAATTCTACCATCCACCTCATCTTGATGAGCACAGATAAATACTGGAATTCTAAAAGGTGAGCTTCTATTAATTATAGCATCATCTAGCATTGACCAATATTTATTTTGGATTTCTTCTAAATTTTCGTAGTATGCTGGTTGCATACTTTACTTTCTGAATCTTTTAATTAAACTTGATGTATCCCATCGATTTCCACCAATATCTTGAACTTCACCATAAAATTTATCTACAATTTCAGTGACAGGCAGTAAAGACCCATTATTTTTTGCTTCATCCATTGCAATTTTTAAATCTTTTCTCATCCAATCAACTGCAAAGCCAAAATCAAACTTATCATCGATCATTGTTTTATATCTATTTTCCATTTGCCATGATTGAGCAGCACCTTTTGAAATTACTTCGATAACATCTTCCATTTTTAATCCAGCTTTCATTCCAAAGTTTATTCCTTCAGATAATCCCTGAACTAAACCTGCTATACAAATTTGATTAACCATTTTTGCTAATTGTCCAGAACCAGCTTTGCCAAGTAACTTCATTTTTTTGCTATAACAATCGATTTTATCTTTTGCTTTCTCAAAATCAGTCTGATCACCACCAATCATAACTGTTAATGCGCCATTTTCTGCGCCAGCTTGTCCTCCAGATACTGGAGCATCTAATGCACCAAATCCATTTTTTTTTGCGTATTCAAAAATTTCTCTAGCAATCGTTGCTGATGCTGTAGTGTTATCAATATAGATTGCACCTTTTTTTATAGTTTTGAATGCACCATTATCACCAAAAGTAACTTCTCTTAAATCGTTATCATTTCCAACACAAGTAAAGACATATTCAGCATCTTTTGCAGCCTCTGCAGGAGTAACTGCCATTTTACCTTTATATTCTTTGACCCATTTTTCTGCTTTAGATTTAGTTCTGTTAAAAACAGTTACATTGTGTCCACCTTTTGATAT
The DNA here is from genome assembly GCA_902578775.1 of uncultured Pelagibacteraceae bacterium. Lineage (GTDB taxonomy): Bacteria > Pseudomonadota > Alphaproteobacteria > Pelagibacterales > Pelagibacteraceae > Pelagibacter. The sequence goes on along the minus strand of CACHEF010000002.1, from coordinate 139,991 downwards.
ATAACCTGCCATCGGATAACCCATGACACCAAGACCTATGAAAGCAACGTTACAAGTCATAAATTTTCTATATGTTTAAGAGTTTAAATTTAAAAGTAATTATATTTGGATTTATATTTACATTTTTTTCTAGTTTTGGACAGAGTTTTTTTCTTGGTTTATTTAATTCTAGTATAAGAGATACTTTATCGATAACTCATGGACAATTTGGCTCAATTTATGCATCAGCTACATTATTGAGTAGTATTGTTTTAATTTGGATTGGAAAAAAAATTGATGATGTAAAAATATTAAAATTTGCATCTTATGTGATAATTTTCCTATCCGCCTCCTGCTTTATATTTTCAAAAATTTCATCAGTAATCTTTTTATTTATAGGAATTTTTTTAATGCGTTTATCTGGACAAGGATTATCAAGTCATACCGCAACAACAACCATATCTCGTTTTTTTGAAAAAAATAGAGGAAGAGCTTTAAGTGTGGGTTGGTTGGGATTGTCATTGGCTGAATTCATAATGCCAGTTTTAATTGTTTTTTTATTAACTTTTATTGAATGGAGAGATATCTGGGTTTCAATTTCAATTTTGGTAATACTTGTTTTACCTGTTGCAACTTTCATTTTAGTAAAAGAGATTAAACTTGATACAAGAGAAGAGTCTAAAATTGAGGAAAATAATAAAAAAATTAAACAATGGAAAAGAGCAGAAGTTTTAAAAGATTATAGGTTTTATATAATATGCATGACCATGTTAGCTATGCCATGGATTGCTACTGGCTCTTTTGTTTATCAATCATATATTTCTTCATCTAAAGAATGGGGCTCCTATGTTATCGCTCAATCATTTATGGCTTACTCAATTCTATCGGTAATTACTCTTTTTTTATCAGGTTTTTTAATTGATAAATTTTCAAGTAGAAAATTATTAATTTACATGAATATTCCTCTTTTTTTTGGGACTTTTGTTCTTTACTATTTTGATGCTCCATTTTTCTCTTTTGTGTTTTTTGGTCTACTTGGGGTTACCAATGGACTGGCAAATGTTTTGGGTTCCTCAACCTGGGCTGAGATTTATGGAGTTAAATATATTGGATCTATAAAGGCATTAACTACTGCATTAATGGTATTTTCAACTGCTTTTGGTACTGCTTTATTTGGTTTTCTTATTGATATTGGTTTTTCAATCGAAAAAATTGCCGTTGTTTCAGGAGCTTATATCTTTGCCTCAATTCTCTTTCTTTATTTTGTAAAAAATAAGCTAAATCCAATATATGTATCAAAATCTGCTTGATTTTTTAAACTTCACTGTATAGATACTGCGCATGGCTAGAGTTACCGTAGAAGATTGTATAGATAAAGTAGACAGTCCTTATGAACTAGTTCTTGTTGCCAAAGAAAGAGCTACACAATTAAACTCAGGAATAGAACCTACCCTAGATAAAGATAATGACAAAAATACAGTCATAGCATTAAGGGAAATTGCAGAAGAAAAAATTAAAGTTCTAGACTTAACTGATAGTGCAATTTATAAATTAAGAAAACATGTTGAACAAGTTGATGATGGATCCGAAGATGATGAAGAAGTAGGTGATGATTTTGAAAGTTTATACAAAGGTGAAATTTCAAAAAGTGGAACTCCAATTCTACCATCAAAAAGAGCTAGAAAAGCTCCAGAAAAAATTCAAGTATCTAAAGAAGATTTAGCAGAACTATCTGAAACAGCTCAACCAACTATAGAGGATGCAGTATCAGATGAGCCTCAAACCGATGAAGATGTTTCTCTAGATCAAATTTCCAAGTCAGAAGAACAAATTACAGAAACTAACTCTGACGAAACAGAGACGAATTAATTAAATTCTTTTAAAATTTTTTCTCTGTGCTCATCTAAATCTGGAATATCACCTCTAGTTTTTTCATCTTTGTAAGCTGACATTTTTATTGGATTTCCAGCTAATTTAAAATCTCCAATGACTTTATGATAAGCTTTGACAATCATATTTCTTGAATCTACTTGAGGATTTTCAACAGCTTCTTTAATGTTAAATATTGGACCACAAGGAATTTTTTTATTTTCCATATCCTTGACCCATTCATTAGTTTTTCTTGAGGATAATTTATTTTCTAAAATTTTTTTAAGTTCATCCATATTTTGGGCTCTTGATGAATTATCAGAAAATTTTGGATTTTGAATTAACTCTGGTAATTTTAAAAGAGTACAAAGTTTTTCAAATAGTTTGTCGTTACCAGCAGCAATAATTATATAGCTATCCTGAGTTTTAAAAGCCTCAAATGGTGCAATCGATGGATGTCTTGATCCCATTGGTTTTGGGATTTCATTTTTTGCCAGATATCGAGCTATAGCATTTTCTAAGATGGCTATCTGACAATCAAGCATAGAAACATCTATGTACATACCCTTACCTGTTTTTTGTCTATCATAAAGCGCAGCATTAATTCCAATAGTAGTAAATAAACCCGCTGTAATATCTCCTATAGATGTTCCAACTCTTGTGGGTTCAGAGTTAGGTTGACCTGTTACACTCATTAAACCACCCATACCTTGTACAACCATATCATAAGCAGGTAATTCTTTTAAAGGACCTGTTTGTCCGAAACCAGAAGCAGAAGCATAAATTAATTTTGGATATTTTTTATTTACATCTTTCCAGCCATATCCCCATTTTTCTAAAGTACCTGGTTTAAAGTTTTCAACTAAAATATCTGCTTTAGATAAAATTTTATCAAATATTTTTTTATCATCTTCATTTTTTAAATTAAGTGCAATACTTTCTTTGCCTCTATTAAGAGACATAAAGTATGCAGAATAATTTTTCACAAATGGGCCAAACTTTCTTGAATCATCACCAATTTCAGGAGCCTCAACTTTAATTACTCTAGCTCCTAAATCTGATAATATCATTGTGCAGTAAGGACCAACTAATACCCTTGTTAAATCAACTACTAGTAGGTTTTTTAACGGTCCATCCATATTATTTCATCTTATATGAGTTTTTGTCGACTTGACTCTTATTAATAAGTTCATTTTAATTGAATTATTAAAAATAACAATAGAGGGAAAAAATAATGTTAAAAAGAATATCTTTATATTTAACTTCATTAGTTTTTATTTTAACTACTATTGGTTCTGCTTATGCGGTTACGCTTAAAGCAAGTCACCAATGGCCTGGTACTCCAAGAGCTGATGGATCTTATGACCCACGTCATGAAATGGTTCAAATCATTGCTGACGAGGTTAAAAAAGCAAATGTTGGAATAGATATCAGAATCTATCCAGCTAAATCATTGTATAAACCAAAAGAACAGTGGAAACCAATGACAACTGGTCAATTAGATATTTCTGCTTTTCCATTAGCTTATGCTTCTAAATTCCATCCAGAATTTGATGCAACTTTAATGCCTGGAACGGTAAAAAATCATGATCATGCATTAAGATTTAATAAAGGTCCAATGATGACTGAAATTAAAAAAATTATTAATGATGCAGGTGTTGTGGTTTTATCTGATGCTTGGTTAGGTGGTGGTTTTGCTTCAAAAACAAAATGTATCAAAAATCCTAGCGATGCAAAAGGTCAAGTAATGAGAGCTGCAGGAAAAGCATTTAACCAAATGTTAGAAGCTGCAGGGGCAGGTATACAAAGTATGCCATCCTCTGAAATTTACACAGGTTTACAAACAGGTGTATTAACAGGTGCAAACACTAGTTCAGGAAGTTTTGTAAGTTACAAAATTTATGAACAAGTTTCATGCGCAACTCCTCCAGGAAAATTTGGTTTATGGTTTATGTATGAACCAATTCTGATGTCGAAAAAATCTTTCGATGCTCTAAATTCTAAGCAACAAAAAGCTTTAATGAAAGCCGGGAAAGTTGCTGAGAAATACATGACAGCTCAAGTCGAAAACTTAGATAAAAAGTTTGAAGATGCTTATAAAGCTGCAGGTGTAAAATTAGTGTACATGGATGCAAAAGACCACGCTGCATGGGTAGAGATTGCAAAAAAATCTTCTCATAAGGCATTTGCTGATAAAGTTCCAGGCGGTGATAAGCTGATGGAAATGGCTTTAGCAGTTAAATAAAATAATATATAAAGAACCCCTGTTTATTCTTATTAAATAGGGGTTTTTTTTTATGAAAAAAAAATATCTTCAATTTTGTGATCTGATAGCTAAAGCCTGTGGTGCTTTCGCTGTATTAGCATTGCTCTTATCAATTTTGGTTATCGTTGAACTTGTTTTTGAAAGATATTTTTTTCAAAGAGCAATTACATGGCAAACAGAACTTGTCACAATGTTATTAGTTGCCTCAACTTTTATTGGGAGTGTATACGTCTTAAGTGAAAAAGCCCATGTTAGCATGGAATGGATCTACGATTTTTTATCGAAAAAAAATGTAGTTAGATTAAAAATTTTTACATCATCTATAAGTTTACTGTTTTTTTTAATTCTATTTTATTTTGGTTTTATAATGGTTGAGGAAGCATTTACCAAAAATTACTCCACAGGCACTGTATGGGATCCACCTTTATGGATACCATATTCATCAATGATGTTAGGTGCTTTATTAATGATATTACAGTACATCGCAGAAATTATAAAATTAATAGATGAAAAGGATTATAATTAAATGGATCCACTCATTATAGCATTAATTGTTGCAGTTTTTACTTTATTGGTACTTTTTTCTGGAATTCCAATTGCTTTTGGTTTGAGTTTTGTCTCGATAGCTCTTCTAGTATCATTTGAAGGTTTTCAAATGCTTGATGTTTTTGCAGAAACATTTTTTGCGGGCCTAAACTCATTTGTTTTACTTTCGATACCAATGTTTATTTTAATGGGAATGGCAGTTGCTAATTCTCCTGCAGGAAAAGATTTATATACAGGATTAGATAGATGGCTTTGGAGAGTGCCAGGCGGATTAGTAATTTCTAATATTGGTGCTTGTTCAATTTTTGCAGCTTTAAGTGGATCTAGTCCTGCAACCTGTGCAGCAATTGGAACAATGGGAATACCAGAAATGAGGAAAAGAGGTTATTCCGACCAAATCGCAACAGGAACTATTGCGGCTGGTGGAACATTAGGAGTTTTAATTCCTCCTAGTATTGTTTTAATTGTCTACGGAATCGCAACAGGTACTTCAATTGGAAGATTATTTTTATGTGGTCTGATCCCAGGTTTTATGTTGGCAGGTATGTTTGCGATTTGGGCTCTAATTCATAGTTATTTTATTGACAAGGATGCAGCAAAAGCGCTTAGAAATAGAGTAAGACCAACACTTAAAGAAAAACTTGAAGTTTTACCAAGAATTCTTCCTTTCTTAGCAATTATAGCAGGAGTTTTATATGTATTATATGGAGGAGTTGCAACACCATCTGAAGCATCTGGGGTAGGAGCATTTTTAGTTTTTGTGTTAATTGCTGTTGTTTATAAAATTTATCAACCAAAAAAGATTTGGAACATTGTTAAAGTTTCAATGAAAGAAAGTGTAATGATAATGTTTATTATTGCTGCCTCTTATCTTTTTGCATTCACTCTTTCACAACTTTACGTAACTCAATCTTTAGCTCAAAGCATGGTTGAATTAAGCTCTAATAAGTGGGTTGTGTTCATTTTAATAAATATATTTCTTTTGATAGCTGGTTTCTTTTTACCGCCGGTTGCAGTTATTGTAATGACTTCGGCTATATTATTGCCAGTGATTACCACTTTAGGCTTTGACCCATATTGGTTCGCAATAGTATTTACAATTAATATGGAGATTGGTTTAATTACACCACCAGTTGGATTAAATCTTTATATTATAAAGGGAATTACCCCAGATGTTAGTTTGTCAGAAATTTTGAAAGGATCTATACCATTTATGATAATTATGGCTTTAGCAATAGTAATTTTATGTATTTTTCCTGAGATTGTTACATGGTTACCTGATAAAATAATGGGTAAAGACCTTGGATTCTAAAAAAGAAATAAATAGAAAAATATCAGTTGCTCCTATGATGGATTGCACCGATAGACATGATCGTTTCTTTTTAAGACTGATGAGCAAAAATGTAATGCTCTATACGGAGATGGTTGCTACAAAATCAGCAATTCACGGTGATCAAAAAAAAATTTTATCCTATAGTCCTGAAGAAAAACCATTAGCTTTACAAGTTGGTGGATCTAATAAAGAAGAGTTAGCAGAAGTAGCTAAAATTGCAGAGGATATGGGTTATGATGAAATAAACATTAATTTAGGTTGTCCTAGCAAAAAAGTTCAAAAAAATAAATTTGGTGCATGTTTAATAAAAGAACCCAACTTAGTTGCTGAATGTATAAGCTCAATGGTGAACGCTTGTAAAATTCCTGTTACGGCTAAGACAAGAATTGGTTTCGATGACACAGAAGAATTCAATTATTTAAACAATTTTATACATAAGATGAGAGATGCCGGTTCAAAAACATTTATTTTGCATGCAAGGAAAGCAATTTTGACAGGTTTATCTCCGAAGCAAAATTTGAATATTCCAAAATTAAATTACAAAATGGTTTACGATATTAAAAAAGAAAATCCTAATCTAGAAATAATTATAAATGGTGGAATTACAAAAGTTGGAGAGATTAATGATCATTTAAAATTTTGCGATGGTGTAATGATAGGAAGATCAATATACCAAAATCCATATTCTTTAATTGAAATTGAAAAGGAAATATTTAAGACAAAGAATAGTCCAACAAGGGAACAAGTGGTAGAAAAACTTTTAGAATATGCTGATAGAGAAGTAAAATTAGGTACAAAAATAAATCATATTATGAGACATACTGTAGGTTTATATCATGGACAAGTTGGTTCTAAAGAGTGGAAAAGATATTTAAGCGATAATATGATGGCAAGAGATTCTGATTTTCAAAAAGCAAAACATATTATGACCATTGTTCAAAATAATGAGAAAGCAATTCAGGCTAATTCTTGATGGATATTTCAAATATAAATGAAATTATTAATTTGTTAGTTGTATTGGCTATTGCTGCTGCTGTTGCGGGTTTTATGGCCGGCTTGTTAGGAGTCGGTGGGGGTATAATTATGGTTCCAGCTTTATACTATGCTTTTACAGTTTTAGAATTTGATATTTTAACTAGAATGCATCTCTCTGTAGGAACATCCTTAGCAATCATAATACCTACTTCAATAATTTCTACAAAAACTCACATGGAATATGATGCAGTAGATTTTAAGATGGTTAAATCATTTGGTATTTTTATTTTATTTGGAGTAATTGCAGGAACTTTTCTTGCAGTAAATTTAAAGACTCCATCTTTGGTTCTATTTTTTTCTATATTCGCATTTATTGTAGGTGTATTTTTTATATTTATTAGAGACAAGTTAATGGAAAATCCTAAAAAAATTTCTGATATAGTTAAAAATATTTCAGGAGTAATTATTGGGTTTATTTCAGTCCCTCTTGGAATAGGTGGAGGCTCTTTAATGGTACCGTTTATGAGGACTTTTGGCTATGATATCAGAAAATCAATCGGTACCGCTGCAGCCGTAGGGTTTTTGATAGCTGTTACAGGTACAATATCAATGGTAATTGGAGGCAAGATTATAAATAATGTTATTTCTCCTTTTAGCTTAGGTTATATTAATCTATTAGGCTTTATTGTATTTGTGCCTGTGACGATGATAATGGCGAGGATAGGTGCTAAGGCAGTGTATAAGATAAATAAAAGTTTGTTGAGTAAAATTTTTGGATCTTTTCTGATAATTGTTTCAATTAGATCATTTTATGAATATTTAAGTATTATTTAGTTGAAAAATAAATGTTTAATTTAAAAGATATTATTTCATCGATAGCAGATGTTGGTCAAAAGTTATTCAGAAAAAAAGACCTTAAAAAGAATGATCTAGAAACAATAATTTCTTTGTGCGATGATTTAATATCAAACAAAGGTGCAGCTTTTGGTATTACTGTTGCGAGGGATGTTACTGATCTTTACAAAACATTAAGTCTTGAAAATAAGATTCAGTTTTTTAAAAAAATTAATGAAAAATATAAACCTAGTCATAACAAAGTTTCTAATGCTATTGAAAATTATCAAAAGACACAAAATGATATAAATTTATATAACTTGTTTGTTGTATCAGAGGGAAAAAGAAGAGAGTTATTTAGGAGAATGAATATGGCTCCAAATGGCATATCAACAATAGTTGCATTAAGAGAAGATTTATTAAAGATATTGAAAGATAATCCAGAACTAAAATCACTAGATAACGATTTAAGAGAATTATTTAAATCTTGGTTTAATCCTGGATTTTTAAGATTGGCAAAAATTACATGGGATACAAAAGCAGCTATTTTAGAAAAAATTATGAAATATGAAAGAGTTCATGAAATTAAGAATATGAATGAACTCAAAAGAAGGTTAGGGGAAGATAGAAGATTTTTTTCTTATTTTCATCCAGCATTAGAGGATGAACCAATAATTTTTGTTCAAGTAGCACTTACAAACGGACTTGGTAAATCAATTCAAGAAATAACTAAACCTCATTCTGAGGGAGACAAAAAATATGATACAGCGACCTTCTATTCTATTAGTAATTGTCAAGAGGGTTTATCAAGAGTTACATTGGGAAATTTTTTGATAAAAAGAGTTGTTTATGAAATACAGGAAGAATTGCCTAATATTAAATACTTTGGCACATTATCACCTATCCCAGGTTTTAGAGATTGGTTTTCATATTTAGAAGAAAATAAAATAAAAAATATATTAAAAAATATACCAACAGAAAATATATCTTTTTTAAAATCTTCTGATTTGAAAATAGGAGATCCTAGAATTGTTTCTAATAAAGATGCGATATTAAGATTAGTTGCCCATTATTTAATTAATGAAAAAAATCATAAGCTATTACCTATTAATGATGTAACTAGATTTCACTTAGGTAATGGAGCAATAATTGAAGACATAATCATAAATGCAAATATATCTGAGGTTGGATTTAATAGATCTTTTGGTGTAATGGTTAATTATTTGTATGAACTAAAAAATATCGAAAAAAATCACGAGGATTACATTAATAATAAAAATGTAATCATTTCTGATAAAATTAATAAATATATTTAAAAAATTTTAATTAGTTCCCCATTTAATTTTATTCCAAATTCTTTCATGAAAATAATAGAAAAAAAGTGGAATAATTGAACCAATCCCTAATATTCCTGCACCTATAAATGTTCCAGTATATATGTAGCCAAAAATAACCCAGTAAATAAAAATTAAAAGCCTCCATGAGAAGGTTTTAGCGACTGATCTAATTTTTTTGTCTGCCATAAAAAAAAAGAGGTGACTTCAGTCTCCCTCCATCACCTCACAAGTTGAATTTAATTGATTCTTTAAATTTTTATTAACACTTAATAGTTGAATTTAAGTGTTATTATTTTAATTTACTTGGTATATCAAAGTTTTCACTCAAAAATTGCACTCAAATTAAACACAACTTTTGTATGCAACAATGATGAAAAATTGGTATTTTATAAAATGAGTAAAAAAAAGATAAAAAAAAATACTCAAAATAATTCAAAAATTTTCAAATTTTCTCCAGAGAATATTATTGGCGGAACAAAAAAAAAAATGGAAAACTTTTTCCAAAACTTAAAAAAAGATAGAGAAAAAAATAAATTAAGAATAGAAAAAGAAAAAAAAATACAAGAAAAAAAAGAAATTCAAGAACAAAAGAAGCAAGCTCAGAAAGATAAAATTAAGAGAGCCAAAGAAGAGAAGCTTCAAATATTAGCTCAAAAAAAATTAATTACAGAAAATGAGAAACAAATTCAAAAAAATGAGGAAAAAAGGAAAAAAATTGAGGAGAAACGTTTAAAAATTGAACAACAAAAAATTAAGGATGAGGAAGCAAAAAAATTAAGAGAAGACGCAAGAAGACTAAAAGAGGAAGAACTTAGAATAAAAATACTAGAAAGACAAAAAGTTAGAGAAGAAAAAAATAGAATTAAATTGGAGGAGATAAAGTCTAAAGAATTAGAAGCTCAAAAACGAAGAGAGGAAAAGGAGAGTGAGAGAAAAGAAAGAAATAGATTGAGAGACTTAGAAAGACAAAAAAGGTTAGATGAAGAGCAAAAACTAAGAGAAGCTGCAAGAAAGTTAAAATATGAGGAAGAAAAATTAAGAGAAACTGAAAATAGATTAAGACAACTTGAATTAGATAGAAAACAAGATCTAGAAAGACAAATCTTAGAAGAACAAGCAGAGCAAAGAGCTAAAGAGGAAGAGTTAAGGGAAAAAGAACAGCAAATAAAGGATGCAGAATCTGAAAAATTATTAAAAGAAAAAGAGGAGAGAGAAAGAGTTGAGGAAATTAGAAAAGAACAGGAAAAACAGAGGATTATTGATGAGGAGAGGGCTAAGTTATTGAGAGAAAAAGATGAAGAAGAAGAGAGAATTAAAGAGGAAAATCGTAGAATAAAAGAATGGGAAGATAAATTTGATCAAGAACAAAGAGCAAGAGAAGAAGAATTAATTAAAAAATTTTACAGTGATAATTCAACACCACTAAAAGATGAAAATGAAATAAATGATAGTGAAAACAAAGATGAGAAAAATTAACTAAATTTTCTGGTCGTATTCTCCTATCTTACCAGTTTTCATTAATGTTTTATCAATAAATTTGAAAATATTTAATTTCCTCTCATCTGACGTCGGACTTTCAGTCACTACAACTAAAGATGGTTTGTTTGATGATGCTCTTATTAAACCCCAAGAACCATCTTCAAAAGAAAATCTAATTCCATTTACAGTTATAATTTCTTTTATTTCTTGATTATCTATCTTTATTTTTTGGTCTTTTATCTTTTTAAACTCTCTCACCATTTCATCAACGACATTATATTTTTCCTCATCTTTACAAAATGGTGCCATTGTTGGTGATTGGTAAGTAATAGGAAGTTCTTTAATTATTTCACTCATCTTCTTATTTTGATTATTTAATAAGTGACATACTTGAATTGCTGAATTAATTCCATCATCATAACCATAACCCAATGGTTGATTGAAAAAAAAGTGTCCACTTTTTTCAAATCCAGCTAAAGCATTTTCGCTATGTACTTTCCTTTTAATGTGAGAATGACCTGTTTTCCAATATAAAGTTTCACATTGATTTTTACTTAAAATTTTGTCAGTTGAGTAAAGACCAGTAGATTTTACATCTACAATAAACTTTGAATTTTTATGTGAATTTGATAGGTTCCTAGCAATTAACAATCCTATTTTATCAGAAAAAATTTCGTTTCCTTCGTTATCAATTACACCAACACGATCGCCATCTCCATCAAAACCAAAACCTATATCTGCATTGTTTTCTTTTACTGATTTTGCTATAGCATGAAGCATCTCAAGATCCTCAGGGTTTGGATTATATTTTGGAAAATTCCAATCTAAACTACAGTCTAATTCTACCACTTCACATCCTATACCTCTTAGTACATCAGGTGCAAAAATTCCTGCTGTACCATTACCACAAGCAACAACAGCTTTTATTTTTTTTGTTAATTTATTCTTATTAATTAAATCCTCTTTATAGACTTTATCAAAATTGTTTATTTTTTTTTCATTACCTTCATCTTTAGTAAAATTTTGATTTAAAGTGATTTCTTTCAATTCTGTCATTTCTTCAGGGGCATGAGTTAATCCTTTTTTGATTCCCATTTTTACTCCTGTCCAGCCGTTTTCATTATGACTAGCTGTTACCATTGCAACTGCATCTGCATCTAAGTTAAATTGTGCGAAATAAACCATTGGTGATAATGATAATCCAACATCTTCAATAAAACACCCAGTTGAAACCAAACCTTTTTTTAATGCTGACTTTATTTTCTCACTGTACGATCTGTAATCATGTCCGACTATTACTCTTGGATTTTTTTTCTTAGTATGTTTTTTAATTTGGGTACCTAGACCCTTTCCGAGATTCGTGATTCCAAGCTCGTTGATATCTTTTTCATAAATCCATCGTGCGTCATATTCCCTAAAGCCGAAGGGGTCTATTTTTATAGATTGAGTCATGCTGTTAATTACTTACATTTTTTTCATTTTTATAGTTGAATTATTTTTTTAATGTTCTATAAATGTTCTGTTGATTTATATAATATTTAGTATATCAACACCAAGCGCACACAACATATAGTTGTTTTCGTTATATTAACAAGTTATATTAACAAAAAATGAATAAAATACTATCACAGGCATTAAAGAAAGCTGTCTCTGAATATAGCCCCGAAGTCAAAGAAGTCCAAAAAAACAATAGACCAGATTTATTCTCGTTAAATAATGAAACCGAGTTGTTTCAAAATGATAAAGGCATAATAATTAAAATTGACAGATCAAAAGATGCAAACTTAACTGATTTTGGTAAGGCAACTTTAAAAGATAGATATCTTGGTCACAATGAGTCTTTCCAAGATTTATTTGCAAGAGTAGCTAGTACTTATGCTGATGATAATTTACATGCGCAAAGAATTTATAACTACATTAGTAATTTGTGGTTTATGCCAGCTACACCAGTTTTATCAAATGGTGGAACTAAAAGAGGATTACCAATTTCTTGTTTTCTAAATGAAGCATCTGACAGTTTAGGAGGAATTTTAGATCTATGGAGCGAAAACGTTTGGTTGGCTGCTAAAGGTGGAGGAATTGGTAGCTATTGGGGAAATTTAAGATCTATTGGAGAAAAAATAGGTAAAGTTGGAAAAACTTCTGGAATAATTCCTTTCATTAAAGTTATGGATTCATTAACTATGGCAATAAGCCAAGGTTCTCTAAGAAGAGGTTCTGCAGCATGTTATCTTCCAGTTGATCACCCTGAAATTGAAGAATTTATGGAAATGAGAAGGCCAACAGGAGGAGACCCTAATAGAAAAGCATTAAACTTACACCATGGTGTTTTGGTTTCTGATGCATTTATGAGAGCCGTAGAAAATGATGAGCAATGGGCATTAAAGAGTCCAGCTGACGGATCCATTCAACAAACTATATCTGCAAGAAACTTATGGATAAGATTACTAACTGCAAGAATCGAAACAGGTGAGCCTTATATTATTTATATTGATACCGTTAACAGACAAATTCCTCAACATCATAAATTAGCAAACCTTACAGTTAAAACCTCAAATCTTTGCAGTGAGATAACTTTACCTACTGGCATTGATAAAGACGGAAGAGATAGAACAGCTGTTTGCTGTTTGTCTTCATTAAATTTAGAAAAATATGATGAGTGGAAAGATGATCCAGATATGATTGGAGATGTGATGAGATTTTTAGATAATGTTTTGACTGATTTTATCAACAAAGCTCCAGAACAATTTAAAGATGCAAAATATTCTGCTGAAAGAGAAAGAAGTGTAGGATTAGGAGTGATGGGTTTTCATTCCTTTTTACAAAAAAACAGAATTCCTCTGGAATCTGTTATGGCCAAATCATGGAATAAAAAAATATTTAAACAAATAGATGAACAAGTAAATAAAGCATCAAACGATTTAGCAGAGGAAAGAGGAGCTTGCCCAGATGCTGCTGAATATGGTTTTAAAGAAAGATTTTCAAATAAAACAGCAATTGCTCCTACAGCGTCTATTTCTATTATATGCGGAGGCGCTTCACCAGGAGTTGAACCTATAGCAGCTAATAGTTATACACACAAAACTTTGTCAGGATCTTTTAATGTTAGAAATAGATATTTAGAAGAAATTTTAGAGGGGCATGGAAAAAATGATGATGAAACATGGTCTACAATTACCACAAACCAAGGATCCGTATCTCACTTAAGCTTTTTGACAGAATTAGAAAAAGACGTTTTCAAAACTGCTTTTGAGTTAAACCAAAAATGGATTATAGAGTTAAGTGGTGATCGAACTCCATTCATTTCACAAGCACAATCAGTTAATTTATTTCTACCAGCAGATGTTCACAAAAAAGAATTACATAGAATTCATTTTGATGCATGGAAAAAAGGTCTTAAAAGCCTTTACTATTGCAGATCAAAATCAATTCAAAGGGCCGAAAATATCAATAACGCAAATTCAACTGATATTACGGCTAATGTATATAAATCCAAAAACAAACAAAAAGAAGAACAACCAGAATATGAGGAATGTCTATCATGTCAATAATCACAAAAACTAAAGAGGAAAAAAAAGAGATAATTCAACCAAAAAAAATGGGATTATTAGTTGAAAATCCAGTTTATAAACCGTTTAGATATCCATGGTGTTACGATGCATGGTTAACTCAACAAAGAATTCACTGGTTACCTGAAGAAGTGCCATTAGGTGATGATGTAAGAGATTGGCAAAAAAATTTATCTCAACCTGAAAAAAACCTAGTCACTCAAATATTTAGATTTTTTACACAAGCAGATGTTGAGGTAAACAATTGTTATTTGAGACACTACACAACAGTTTTTAAGCCAACAGAAGTTTTAATGATGATGACAGCTTTTGCTGCTATGGAAACAGTGCATGTAGCTGCATACTCTCACTTGTTGGATACGATTGGTATGCCCGAGTCTGAATATTCGGCTTTCATGAAATACAAAGAGATGAAAGATAAATATGATTACATGCAAGGTTTTAATGTAAATTCTAAAGAAGATATTGCAAAAACAGTTGCAGTATTTAGTGCCTTTACAGAAGGCTTGCAACTGTTTGCGAGTTTTGCAATTTTATTAAACTTTCCAAGACACAATAAACTTAAAGGCATGGGTCAGATTGTTACTTGGTCTGTTAGAGATGAAACTCTCCATTGCAATTCGATGATTAGAATTTTCAAAGAATTTATTAAAGAAAATCCTGAAATTTGGACACCAAAATTAAAAAAAGAAATTTATGAAGCATGTAGAACTATTATTTCACATGAAGATGCTTTCATTGATCTAGCTTTTGAAATGGGTCCAATGGAAGGGTTAACTGCACAAGAAGTTAAAGACTATATAAGATTTATTGGGAATAGAAGATTAGTTCAATTAGGTTTGGAGCCAATTTACGATGTAGAGAAAAATCCTTTAGGATGGCTTGATACTATGTTAAACGCAGTCGAACATATGAATTTCTTTGAAGGACGTGCAACCGAATATTCTAAAGCATCAACACAAGGTACTTGGGTAGAAGCTTTTAGTTAATTTGAAATATAAAAAATATTTTCGAAAAACAAGCCTTAAACAAAAAGGTGTTGGTGATTTTTTTTTAAAAGAAGTCGCTTTAAAAAAACCAAAAGTATTTCTTGAGATAGGGGTTTTTCATGGTGTTACAAGCAGAAATGTCTGTGAGTTACTGTACTCAATTCATAAATATGATTTTAAATATATAGGTTTAGACCTCTTCAAAGAAAGTTTTGAAAATAAAAATGAAATAATTCCAAATACTAAATTCTCAAATCCATTAAAAAATATCTATTTTAATTATATAAAAAGACTAAACCCCTATAGTCTAGAAGGTGTAAATGACCTTCTGAAAAAATTTGAAAATAATGTTTCTTTAATACAAGGAAATTCAAATGATATTTTAAAAAAAATTGATATGTCAAAAATCAATTATGTATTTTTAGATGGAGGCCATGATTACAAAACAGTCATAAATGATTTACATTGCTGTATTGATGTTATTAAAAATAATGGAACAATTATGTGTGATGACTATGACTTGTCTTACGCACCTGGAGTTAGAAAAGCTATTGATGAATTTGTGGAGGAATATGATCTATCATGTAATATTATTTGCAATGATAGATTTGCAAAAATTGAAAAAAAGTAATTACCTGTAATTTAGCTCCATAACCTTTCGATGCTTATTTCCTTTGTAGCTAGCAAGAGGACGAATAAGTTTGTTGGCAGCATGTTGTTCCATTATGTGTGCAGACCACCCAGTTATTCTTGAAATAACGAAAATTGGAGTAAAAAAATCAGTATCAAATCCCATCAAATGGTAAGTTGGTCCAGTAGGATAATCTACATTAGGATGAATATTTTTCTCTTTAATCATGACTTTCTCAACTATGTCATAAATCTTCTCAAATTTTTTATCTTTTTTTATTTTTGCAACTTTACCAAAATATTCCCTCATAGTTGGAACTCTTGAGTCTCCAGATTTATAAACTCTATGACCAAAACCCATAACGACTTCTTTATTTTTTAAGGCATTATTAATCCATTTTAATGCATTCTCTGGCTTTTTAATTTTGTTCATCATATGCATCACTTCTTCATTAGCACCACCATGTAAAGGACCTTTTAAACTCGCTATGGCTCCTGTTATTGCGCCATGAATATCAGAAAGACTGCTTGTTATTGTTCTAGCCGTAAATGTAGATACATTAAAGCTGTGTTCAGCATATAGTATTAGTGATACATCGAAAGCCTTGACAATTTCCTTTTGTGGAACTTTTCCAAAACACATGTAAAAAAAGTTTTCTGCAAACGATAATGTTTTTTTTGGTTTAATAATTTTTTTTCCTTTTCTAATTCTATAAAAGGCCGCTAGGGCAGTGGGGGTTTTGGCAAAAATTCTCAGAGCTTTTCGCATATTTGCATCAGGAGATGAATTTGATGTATCCTTATCCTCCAATCCCATTATGCTTACAGCTGTTCTTGCAACATCCATAGGATGTGATTTTTTTGGCATATGTTTAATTATTTCATATAAATTTTTTGATAACTCTCTATTACTTCTCTCTTCTTTTTCAAATTTTCTTAATTCGATAGTATTAGGAAGATCTTTATTTAAAATTAAATATGCAACTTCTTCAAATTTACAATATTCACATAAATCTTGAGCTGCATATCCTCTATAAGTAAGAGAGTTTATTTCTGGCATAACCTTAGAAACTTCTGTTTCATCAACAATAATTCCAAGTAAACCTTTTTTTATTTCATCACTCATTAATCATGACCCTCAGTACTAAAATTATAAATTTTTTCGTCTAAACTATTATATTTCTCGTATTCAACAAGCTCATATAATCGTTTTCTCGTCTGCATTTTATCAATAATGTTATTTTGATGTCCATTTACATAAATGTCTCTAAGTCCATCCTCAACATTTTTCATTGCTAAGCGTTGAGTAGTCACTGGGTAAATCACTATATTGTAACCAAATTGTTCTAGTTTTTTATAATCAAGCAATTTAGTTTTTCCGAATTCCGTCATATTAGCAAGCAAATAACAAGATAATTCTTTTCTAACTTTTTCAAAATCATTTTCATCCTGTAAAGCTTCTGGAAAAATTATTTCAGCTCCTGCTTGGATATACGCTTTGCATCTTTCGATCATTTTATCTATACCTTCAACACTTTTAGCGTCAGATCGAGCAATAATTTTAAAATTTGAATCTTTTTTCGCTGCTACACATTCTTTAATTTTTTTTACCATTGTATCAGTCGAAATTAATTCTTTATTATCAAGGTGACCACACCTTTTTCTCTCAATTTGATCTTCGATATGTACACCGGTAATTCCAAATTGCTCAAAAGTTTCGATAGTTTCTTTACAAGATTTAAATCCAGTATCAATATCTACAATTGTTGGAAGATTAGTTACTCTAGATATTAAATATGATCGTGTACTTACATCTTGTAGAGTTGTTAAACCAATATCTGGAAAACCAAGATCATTGGCCATTACTCCACCAGATACATAAACAGCATCATAACCTATTTCCTCAATTAACTTTGCAGTTAGAGGGTTAAAAGCACCAGGAACTCTTAAAATTTTATTTGATTTTAATTTATTATTAAAATCTTCTCTTTTTTGAAATGGTTCTTTTTCAACAAAATGCACTAAAAAATTCCTTTTTTTAAATTTCTTTTTATTTTGTTTTGTTTAACAACAACATTCAATTTATCTAATTGACCGGATTTTAAATTTTTTAAGCTTTGTACTGCTTTTAAAAATCTATTAATTTCTTTTTTATCTAATATATTTTTAGTTAGCGTCAAAAATTTATTTATATAGTTTTTTCTTTTGAATGGTCTTGATCCATATGGATGAGCATCAGCTACTCCTTGCTCTTCAGTAATTTTTTTTCCATTTTTTAGAGTAATAATCACTTTTGCACCAAATGCTTTTTTCTTAGGATTTGGATCATGATACCTTTTAGTCCATTTTTTATCTTCATGTGTTTTTATCGATCTCCATATTCTGATTGTACTTTTCCTTTTAGCTCTGTTCCTAGAGTATGATTTAACATGATGCCAATTGCCATCCTCTAATGCTACTGCAAATATATACATTATTGAGTGATCTAAAGTTTCTCTGCTTGCGTTAGGGTCCATTTTTTGGGGATCATTTGCTCCAGTTCCAATTACATAGTGAGTATGATGACTAGTAAAAATGTCTATTTTTTTAATTTGGTTAAGACTTGGTACTTTTTTTTTTAGTTTTTTGGCTAGATCAATTAATGCCTGAGATTGATATTCAGCTGAATATTCTTTTGTATAAGTTTCAAGTATCGCTTTTTTAGTTTCATTCTTTTTTGGAAGTGGAATTTTATATAATGCTTTTTTTCCATCTAAAATTCTTGCTATAACACTATCTTCACCTTCATAAATTGGACTTGGAGCACCTTCACCACGCATAACTCTATCAACAGCCTCTATTGCAAGTTTTCCTGCATGAGCTGGTGCATAAGCTTTCCAGCTAGAAATTTCACCTTTTCTTGATTGTCTTGTAGATATCGTTGTATGTAAAGCTTGTTGAACTGCTTGATAAATTGTTTCAGTGTTTAATCTTAACATTGCTCCCAAACCAGCAGCAACACTCGGGCCCAGGTGAGCTATGTGATCTACTTTATGCTTATGTAAACAAATCCCTTTAACTAAATTTACTTGAACCTCATAAGCAGTAATTATTCCTTTCAACAGATCTAAACCACTTTTTCTATTTTGTTGTGCCACACTAATTAATGGAGGAATATTATCCCCAGGATGACTGTAATCAGCAGCCAAAAAGGTATCATGAAAATCAAGCTCTCTTACAGCTGTCCCATTGCTCCATGCAGCCCATTCACAGTCAAATTTTAATTTATTATCAACTCCAAATAATGTTGCACCATTTTTTCTTAAATGCTTTAGGGCCATCTCTCGAGATGAAATTACTGGACGTCTATTTAAAGAAGCTATTGCAACTGAAGCATTATCAATAATTCTATTAATCACCATCTCTATCGCTTCTTTATCTAACTTTGCATTATCACTTGCAATCTCTGCGATCTTCCAAGCCAGTTGTTTTTTTTTAGGTAAGTGAACTTTAGATGGGAAAACTTTTACGTTATGTATGATCAAAATAACTCCTAATAGAAAACTGTTCTAATAGTTAAAAAAAAATAATCAATATTAAAGATATTTTGTTACGATTTTTTCAATACCAATGAAGTCTTTTACTAAGTGATTATGGTAAATTTCAGTTGTATTTTTTTCCGTATAACCATCTTTAAGTAAAATAACTGGAATTCCCGCAGCTTTTGCCGCGTTAGCATCCGTTTCACTATCGCCAATCATTAAAGTTTTCTTAAGATCCCCATCTAAAATTTCAACTACAGATGTTAAATGTCTAGGATCAGGTTTACAATAATCAAATGTATTGTGACCTGCAACGTACTCAAAAAAATTATATATTCCAATTTTTTTTAAAAGATCAATTGCTAGATGTTCTTGTTTATTTGTGCAAACCCCCATTGAAATTTTTTTTTCTTTTGACCATATTAAAAAATCTTTAACTCCATCAATTAATTTACTTTCATTTACAATATTATTTCCGTAATACTCTACAAATTCTTTTACCATTTCTTTTTTAATTTTTTCGTCTTGGACTTTTCCAAATTCTTTTTTTGCCTGACCCCATATAGATCGACCAAGCATTGCACCAGCGCCTTGACCCACTAAGTTTCTTATTTCCTCAGTAGACTTAGTTGGATATCCAAATTTAGTCATCACATGATTGTGAGCTCTCATTAAGTCGGGAGCTGTATCCACTAAAGTGCCATCTAAATCAAAAAGAATTGTAAAAATTTGTTTCATAATTAAAAGTATTTTTAAGAAATATTTTGTGAATTAAGAAAGATATATACTTAATGTAAGTAATTTTCTAGATGAAACAATTAAATAAAGATAAACTACAAAATTCACTGAGAATAAAATTCTTAAAATCTAAAGTAAATATGATTGCTCCAGAAACAATCTATTTTTCTAAAGATACAAAAATTGGAAAAGATGTGACTATAGAACCATATGTAGTTATTGGATCAAAAGTGAAGATTGGTAACAATGTTATTATTAAATCTTTTAGTCATTTAGAGAATTGTAAAATTGAAAATAAAGTTGAAATAGGTCCTTATGCACGAATAAGACCTGGTACCACTTTAAAGGAAGGGTCTAAAATTGGAAACTTTGTTGAAATTAAAAAAAGTACACTTGGAAAAAAATCTAAGGTAAATCATTTAACTTATATTGGCGACACTTCAATTGGTAAATCAGTTAACGTTGGAGCGGGGACAATTACGTGCAACTACGATGGAATAAAAAAATATAAAACTAGAATAAAAGATAATGTTTTTATTGGCTCTAACTCTTCTTTAGTAGCCCCAATTACACTTGCAGAAAATAGTATAGTTGGAGCAGGATCAGTAATTACCAGGAATGTAAGTAAAAAATCTCTAGCGCTAACTAGAAGCCAACAACAAGAGATAAAAAATTATAAAAGAAAATCAAAATAATTATGTGTGGCATTATTGGAATAAATAGTAATAGACCTGTCTCATCAACAATTATCAGTTCTTTAAAAAAATTAGAATACAGAGGATATGACTCGGCTGGTATAGCAACGCTTTCAAACAATGAAATTAACGAAGTTAAATCCGAAGGAAGAGTTGATAATCTTGAAAATAATCTATTAGTTCAAAAAATGGAAGGAACCATTGGTATAGGTCATGTTCGTTGGGCTACACATGGATTGCCTAATAGTATTAATGCTCATCCTCACTCTTCGCAAAATGTTTCAGTAGTTCATAATGGAATAATTGAAAACTCTACATTACTAAAAAAATTTTTAGTAGGTAAAGGACATAAATTTAAATCACAAACTGATACTGAGGTGATTGTACACTTAATCACTGAAAATTTAAAAACTGAGGATATTGTTAATTCAATTAAAAAAACGCTTAAATCTCTTCATGGTAGTTTTGCATTAGGTATAATATTTAAAGATCAACCTGATTTGATTGTTGGCGCAAGAAGAGGATCTCCATTAGCTGTGGGATATGGTCCAAATGAAAATTATTTAGGTTCAGATTCATACGCTCTGAAGGCGATGACAAATAAGATTACTTATCTTAATGACGGTGAATTTTGTATTATAAAAAAAGATCACGTTGAATTTTTTAATGAAGATGGGGATAAGATAAATAAAAAAGTTTTAGAATTATCTCTAGAAGATGAAAAATATGACAAAGGTGATTACAAACATTTCATGGCTAAAGAAATTGAGGAACAACCTACAACATTAAAAAACGGAATTAATGAATATGTAGATACATTAAATAATGATATTAATATTTATAATTTTCCTTGGAAAATGAATGAAATTTCCTCAGTAACTTTAATTGGTTGTGGAACAGCCTATCATTCTTGTCTACTTGCAAAATACTGGTTCGAAGAATTAACTTCATTAGATGTGAATGTAGATATTGCGTCAGAGTTTAGATATAGAAAAAACAGATTTAAGAAAGAGAATTTATATATATTTGTATCTCAATCTGGTGAAACAGCAGATACTTATGCAGCATTAGATTTATGTAATCAAAATGATATGAAAACATGTGCTGTGGTAAATGTCATTGAGAGTTCCATTGCTAGAGACTCTAAATTTGTTTTACCAATACATTGTGGGACCGAGATAGGCGTTGCCTCTACCAAAGCCTTTTTGGGTCAAATCCTTATATTATACATTTTAGCTTTAAAACTAGGATTATTAAGAAAAGATTTACAAAAAGAGTTATTTAATGAAAAACTTAAAGATCTTAAATCTCTTCCTAAATTGGCAGAAAAGACTTTATTGACCGATAACAAGATACAGACAATATCTAATACCTTTAATGAGGCCAAAGGTTCAATGTTTTTAGGAAGAGGTTTTTCTTTTCCTATAGCATTAGAAGGTGCATTAAAATTAAAAGAACTATCTTATATACATGCTGAAGGCTATCCAGCTGGTGAAATGAAACATGGACCACTTGCTCTTATAGAAGAAGGGATGCCAGTTGTTGTATTAGCGCCGAGAGACAATTATTATAAAAAAACTATTTCTAATATGCAGGAAGTTATTGCAAGAGGAGCAAAGGTTTTATTAGTAACCAATAAAAGTAGTGACGAAGTGGTTTCAGAAAATATTTGGGAAAAAATAGAAGTTGAAAGTGTTAATGATGATCTTTTACCCTTTCTTTTAACAATACCTTTACAAAAACTAGCTTATTATTCAGCTCTCAAAAAAGGATTTGATATAGATAAGCCTAGAAATTTAGCTAAATCAGTAACCGTTGAATAATAGAAAAACTCTGATACAACAATCCTAAGTTGAACATGAAAAATTGGAAAGTAAATAGCTGGAGAAAATATCCTGTCAAACACATACCGATGTATGGTGATGAGAAGGAACTTAATAGCGTTTTAAATAAATTAAAAACATTTCCACCACTTGTATTTGCAGGTGAGACAAGACATTTAAAAGATCAATTATCTAAAGTAGTTGATGGCAAAGCTTTTTTGTTGCAAGGTGGTGACTGTGCCGAAAGTTTTGCAGAATTTCATCCTGACAATATAAGAGATACTTTTAAGGTAATTCTTCAAATGGCTTTGGTGATGACATACTCGGCGTCTTTACCTATTGTAAAACTTGGAAGGATTGCTGGACAGTTTTCTAAACCAAGAAGTGCTCCAACAGAAAAACAAGGCAATGTAGAATTACCAAGCTATTTAGGTGATAACATTAATGCAATAGACTTTAACGAAAAAGCTAGAAGACCTGACCCAAAAAGAATGTACAAAGCGTATTCTCAATCAGCTTCAACGCTTAATTTACTTAGAGCATTTTCAAAAGGTGGTTTTGCAGATTTGAACAAAGTTCATTTATGGAATTTAGATTACATTAAAAAAAGTCCTCAAGCGAAAAAATTTAAAGACTTGGAGGACAAAATCGCAGACGCACTAGCTTTTATGGAAGCATGTGGAATAACTTCAGACTTTAATAACAGATTATACACTGTAAATTTCTGGACATCACATGAAGCGTTGCACTTACCCTTTGAGGAAAGTATGACTAGAGTAGACTCTACTACTGGTGAGTACCATGATACATCTGCTCATTTTGTCTGGATTGGTGATAGAACAAGACAATTAGATGGTGGACATGTTGAATTTTGTCGAGGAATAGAAAATCCGATTGGAATAAAGTGTGGTCCTACTTCTAAACCTGAAGAGATTGCAAAAATTTGTGAAGTATTAAATTCAAAAAATGAAAAAGGCAAAATAACTTTAATTTCAAGATTTGGTCATCAAAATGTAGAAAAGTTTTTACCAAAGTTAATAAGACGAATTAAAAAAGAAGGTCTTAATGTTATTTGGTCATGTGATCCAATGCATGGCAATACAATTGTATCAACTACTGGTTTTAAAACTAGACCATTCAACAATGTAGTTAATGAGGTCAAAAATGTTTTTGGTGTTCATCAGTCTGAGGGATCTTACGCAGGTGGTTTACATGTTGAAATGACTGGCCAAGATGTGACAGAGTGTACAGGTGGAGCTAGAAAAATATCTGATGCTGATTTATCGAGCAGATATCATACTCATTGTGACCCAAGATTGAATTCAGACCAGGCTTTAGAATTAGCCTTTTTAATTTCTGATGAGATTAAAAAGAATAGCAGCTATTCTAAAAATGCTATTCAAGCGGCATCTTAAGCTATTGCATAAAAATTTAAGATAGTTAGATATTTAATATGACACCATCAGAAAAAGTAAAATATATATCAAATTGGATCAAAACATACGTTGATCAAATGCCAAACAAGGCGCAATCATTAGTCATTGGAATATCTGGTGGTATAGATTCATCTGTTTCAAGCACTCTAAGTGCGATGACTGGTCTAAAAACCATCGTTTTAACAATGCCGATTAAACAAAAAGAAAATCAACATGATCTTAGTTTAAAGCATCAACATTGGTTAGTTAAAAATTTCAAAAATGTTGAAGCTCATACTCTAAGTCTAGATAAACTTTTTGAGACATTTTCGACAACATTAAATAAATTTGATAATGAACATGGCTACGCAAATTCAAGAGCAAGGTTAAGAATGACTACTCTTTATCAAGTTGCAGCAGCGAATAAAGGAATTGTGGTTGGCACAGGAAATAAAGTCGAGGATTTTGGAGTAGGTTTTTATACAAAATATGGAGATGGAGGTGTTGATATATCTCCGATAGCTGATTGTAACAAAACTGAAGTATGGGAACTAGGAAAAGAATTAGGCATATTAAAAGAAATTATCGATGCTCCACCAACAGATGGTTTATGGGATGATGGAAGAACAGATGAGGGTCAATTAGGATTCAATTATTCAGAGCTTGAAGATGCAATGGGTAACCCGAACTCGCCACATAGAGAACAATACGAAAAAATTCGAAATCAAAACTTGCATAAAATGGAGCCAATTCCAGTTTGCAAGATTCCTAGTTAATCAATTAGATTAACAAATCATCAAATAAGGTATATTTCTTAATCAACTGATATGGATATTTTTTTAACAAATAATTTAAATAATAAAAAAGAACACTTTGTTCCAAAAGAGAAAAAAAATGTTGGAATGTATGTTTGTGGACCAACAGTTTATGATGATCCTCATATAGGAAATGCAAGACCCTTAGTAATTTTTGATATTTTATTTAAATTATTAAAAAATGAATTTCCTTCAGTAACATATGTAAGAAATATAACTGATATTGATGACAAAATAATTAAATCCTCACAAGAACAAAAAATTTCTACAAAAGAACTCACTGAAAAAGTAACTTTAAGTTTTTTTAAAGATTGTGAGTTTTTGAATTGTGAAAATCCAACTCATCAGCCAAAAGCAACTGAACATATAAAGCTTATGATTGAAATGATAAACGATTTAATTAAAAAAGGTTTTGCATATGAAAATAAAAAACATGTTTATTTTGAGGTTAAAAAATTTTCTGATTATGGAAAATTATCAAATAAAAAATTAGAAGATTTAGTTGCTGGATCTAGAGTAGAAATTAGTGAAAATAAAAAAAATTCAGAGGACTTTGTTTTATGGAAACCATCAAATAATGATGAACCTGCATGGGATTCACCTTGGGGAAAAGGTAGACCAGGTTGGCATTTAGAGTGTTCAGCCATGTCAAAAAAATTCTTAGGCAATGAATTTGATATTCATGGTGGAGGAATTGATCTTATTTTTCCTCATCATGAAAATGAAATTGCCCAGTCTAGATGTGCCAACGATACAAAAACTTTTGCAAATTATTGGGTCCATAATGCGTTTATTACTATGTCTAATGAAAAAATGGCTAAGTCACAAGGTAACATACTTAAAATAAAAGATTTTAGAAATAAGATTAGTGGCCAAATTATCAGATTGGCCTTAATGAGTGCACACTATAAACAACCATTAGATTGGAACGACAAATTATTAAATGATTGTGAAACTACTTTAGATAAGTGGTATAAAGTATATTCATCTGATCTTAAATCTGTCAAAATTTCAAACGAGATTTTGAAACCACTTTATGAGGATTTGAATACACCTGGATATATCGCCAACCTCCATAAGTTGTTTGAAAAAGCTAATAAAGGTGAAAACATAGATCTATTTGTTTCGGCATGCAAATTTATTGGTTTGATGAATGAAACTAGCGAGCAATGGAATGAATTTAAAAAGAAAAGACTAACTATAACTGAGTCTGAAATTAAAAATATGCTTAATTTAAGAGATAAAGCTAGAGAAAATAAGAACTATAAAGAAGCTGATAGAATTAGAGATGAGCTCTTAGACAAAGGTGTTTTAATAGAAGATAAAGATGGTAAAACACTTTGGAAATTTAAATGAGCAAAGAAAGATTATACATATTTGATACAACTCTAAGAGATGGAGCTCAAACGCAAGGAGTTGATTTTTCTTTGGAAGACAAAGAAAAAATTGCTTTAGCTTTAGACAATTTGGGTGTGGATTATATAGAGGCAGGATGGCCTGGGGCTAACCCAACAGACACAGAATTTTTTCAAAAGAAACATGATTTTAAAAATTCAAAACTAACATCTTTTGGAATGACAAAAAGATCTGGAAGAAGTGCTGAAAATGATACAGGTTTATCTGCAATCATGAATTCTAATACTTCAGCAGTATGTTTAGTTGGTAAATCTTGGGACTTTCATGTCGATGTTGCTTTAGGAATAACAAATGAAGAAAATTTAGATAATATTTCTGAGAGTGCAAAACATTTTGTTAAAGCAAATAAAGAATTCATGTTTGATGCAGAACATTTTTTTGATGGTTATAAAGCAAATCCAAAATATGCACTCTCATGTATTAAAGCTGCTTATGACGAAGGTGCTAGATGGGTGGTACTTTGTGATACGAATGGAGGTACACTTCCACATGAGGTTACACAAATTGTAAATGAAATTACAAAAGTCGTACCAGGAAAAAACTTAGGAATTCATGCACATAATGACACCGGTAATGCAGTTGCTAATTCATTAGCAGCAGTATTGTCTGGTGTTAGACAAATTCAAGGCACAATAAATGGTTTAGGTGAAAGATGTGGAAATGCAAATTTGATGTCATTAATACCAACATTTTTTTTAAAAAAAGATTTTTCAAATCAATTTGAAATTGGAATAAAATCAAAAAACATAAAGAATTTAACTGATTGTTCAAGACTTTTAGATGAAATTCTAAATAGAAAACCTAATCAACATTTACCTTATGTAGGGGCCGCAGCTTTTTCACACAAAGGGGGATTGCATGTATCTGCTGTTCAAAAAGATCCAAAAACTTATGAACATATTAATCCAGAGGAAGTTGGTAACACAAGAAATATTGTAGTCTCTGATCAATCAGGAAAATCAAATATTTTCTCAAGATTGAAAAGTATTAAAATTGATATTCAAGAAAATGATCCAAAAATTAAAAAATTATTAGATGAAGTAAAAGATAGAGAATTCATTGGTTATAGTTATGATGGTGCTGATGCATCATTCGAACTTTTAGCTAGAAGAATAATAGGAGAAATACCAAGATATATTTCTATAACCGAATACGATGTTTCAGTAAAAAAAAATAACGCTGGAAATATTATTTCAACAGCAAAAGCTCAATTAGAAGTTGATGGTAAAAAAATTATTTGTGAGGGAGAGGGTAATGGACCAGTTAATGCTCTAGATAATGCAATAAGAAAAAATGTTAATAAACTTGCAAAATATTCAGAGTATTTAAAAGATTTAAAATTAGTTGATTATAAAGTAAGAATTTTAAACACAGGTACAGAAGCTGTTACAAGGGTTAGTATTGAAAGCACTGACTCCAAAGGAATGAATTGGTTTACTATTGGAGTATCTCCTAATATTATAGATGCTTCATTTAAAGCTTTAGTAGATAGTTTAGATTATAAACTATTTAAAGATAAAGCTCCAGCTAGCTTATAAACATGAAAATTAAAAAATTTTCTGAAAAACCATTAGATGTGGAGGGCAGAGTAGGAGCCGATCCAATTATTTGTTATCCAAATACAAATATTGAGGATAAAAATTTAAGTATTTTACACTTAGCAAGAAAAAATTTAGTTAAAAAAGAAGAGATAATTGTTTCTCCTAGAGATGCAAAAACATTTGAGGTAAAATTTGGTGAGTTTTTTAGGATAGAAAGTGTAGAGGGACCTCAAGTTGGTGATTTAAATTTATTTAGTTTAAGAAATTTAGAAGAAAAATTTTACTCTGGAAAAACAAGAGCGCTATATGGCACACATTTATCTGTTGGAGATAAAATGTATAGTTGCTTTCCATATTTAAGATCTTTAGCAACAATTACTTGGGATACTTTGGATTGGTATGATTATGATGAAGATGGAGGATCTGTTCATGATGTTATAGGAACAAGATGTGATCCTTATACTTCCAAATTACTTTCAAATAATGACTATCATTTTTGTTGTCACTCAAATTTGACTAGAGCCTTGGTAAAAGAGAAAAATATAAAATTAGATGAAGCAGAAAAAATAGTACATGATGTTTTAAATGTGTTCATGTTGACTGGTTTTACTAATGATACTAAACAATATTTTATGAAAGCAAGTCCAGTAAGACCAGGAGATTATTTAGAGTTTTTTGCAGAAACAGATATACTTGGTGCACTTTCGGCATGTCCGGGAGGTGATTGTGGTTCTGAACATTCCTCAGATGTTGCTAAATGTTATCCATTAAAAGTCTCTATTTGGACAGTAGAAAATAGATTTATTAAAGATTTAAAACCTTCTACTATTTCAAATTATAATAGAGGTCATGGCATAGATTAAACATGTCAGTAAATAATATCACTTTTATATTACACAAACCGCAACTTTCAGAAAATATTGGAGCATGTGCAAGAGGCATGAAAAATTTTAATTTTGAAAAAATGATAGTAGTGGATCCAAAACCTATTTTTCCAAATGACAAGATTTTAGCTACTTCCGTAGGTGCTAAGAATATAATAAATAAATGTAAAAATTTTAATGACCTCCAATCTGCTTTAAGAAATATTGATATTGTAATTGCAACGTCTGCTAGATTTAGAAATAAAAACATTAAACATATTCAACTAAAAGATTTAAAGAATATAAATTTTAAAAAAAAAGTTGCTTTTCTTTTTGGCTCAGAGGCTTCAGGATTATCAAATAATGAAATTAGTTACTCAAATTATACATTGCAAATTCCAACAAATCCTAAATTTAAATCTTTAAACTTATCTCACAGTTTAATAATTATCGCTCAATACATTACAAGTATTCTTAAATCAAAAACATCTAAATTTGTTAAGTCCAATAAAGTTAAAGCTGCATCTAAAAAAGAAATTTTATTGATGTCAAAACTTTGTATTAAAAATTTAGAAGAAATAAATTTTTTTAAACCCAAAGAGAAGAAACCAGTTATGTTAGAAAACTTGAGAAATATTTTCTATAGAATGGAATTATCATCTAAAGAAACCCGTATTTTATCTGGCGTATTTGCTAGTTTAGGAAAAAAACGCTGATTGACAAACTTAAGAGTAAGTTTATAAGACCCGTATTCAAATGACAAAAAGAATAAATTCTAAACATAAAGTTGATAGAAGGTTAAAAGTAAATTTATGGGGTAGACCCAAAAGTCCCTTTAACACTAGAGCTTATGGACCAGGACAACATGGTCAAACAAGATCATCTAAACCTTCTGACTATGGGATTCAATTACAGGCAAAACAAAAATTAAAAGCTTATTACGGAAATATAAATGAGAGACAATTTAGAAATATCTATAAAAAAGCAGCAATGCTTAAGGGTGATACAAGTGAAAATTTAATTGGTCTTTTAGAAAGAAGACTCGATGCTATTATTTATAGAGCAAAATTTGCAACTACAATTTTTTCAGCAAGACAATTAATTAATCACGGTCATGTGAAAGTTAATGGAAAAAAAGTCAATATATCTTCTTATTTAGTGAAAGAGGAAGATACAATAGAGATAAGAGATAAATCAAAGCAACTTGCAATTATTGATATAGCACTAGCTAATAAAGAAAGGGAAACTCCTGAATATATTCAGATGGATGAAAAGAACAAAAAATTAAAATTTGTAAGAGTTCCAAAATTTGAAGAAGTTCCATATCCAATAATCATGGAGCCTAATTTAGTAATTGAGTACTATTCTAGATAATTTTACTTTTTATAATTAATACCCTTAGATTCAAATATTTTCTTAAGATCACCATTTTCAAACATTTCCTTAATGATATCACAACCACCGACAAATTCCTTTTTAATATATAGTTGAGGGATAGTGGGCCAATCACTAAAAACTTTTATTCCTTCTCTAATATTTTGGTCTTCTAAAACATTTATGCCTTTAAAGTTTACTTCAAGAATTTTAAGAATATTAGAAACAGCCATTGAAAATCCACATTGAGGAGCCTCTGGTGTACCTTTCATGAATAAACATACTTCGTTATTGTTTATGTGGTTTTGAATTAGATCTTTTATATTTTCATCCATTACTGTTCCTTTGTTTTAATTGCTAATGCGTGTAATTCATTTCCCATTTTCCCTTTTAGAGAATTATATACCATTTTGTGCTGTTCTATTTTACTTTTTCCTGCAAATTGAGATGAAGTTACTGTTGCAGAATAGTGATTTCCGTCTCCGGCTAAGTCTTGAATTTCAATAGTTGCATCTGATAAAGATGCCTTAATTAAATTCTCAATTTCTTTTAAATCCATTGCCATTAGTTACTCATATAATCAATTAACCAATTTGTATTCGAAGATTTTAATTCGTCAATTGTAACTTTTGTCTTTTCATCAATATATAATTGATTTTCATTTATTGTACCAAGTTCATCGAAGTGTACAGCATTTTTATTAAGTATATCAGCTACTTTTTTGTAATCCTTTTTAGTTATTTCAATGAGATATCTACCTTGATCTTCAGCAAAAAAGTATTCGATTTCACTAATCAAATACTTAGGTTTTTTTAGATTAATACCTTTATTGCCTTTAATACACATTTTAGTTATCGATGTAATAATTCCACCAAGTGAAACATCGTGTGCACTTTTTATAAAACCTGCATCAATAAGTTTAAGTATAGTTTCTCCATTATTTTTTTCATTAAAAAGATTTATTTCTGGAGGAGGTCCATTTTTTTCATCTAAAATATTTCTAGCAAATATACTTTGATCAATATGTCCCTCTGTTTTCCCAATCACTAGTACTATATTGTCTATATCTTTTAGATCCATAGTAATCATTTTTTGATAGTCCTTTATTAACCCAACTCCACCAATTGCTGGCGTAGGCTTAATTCCAATATTTTTCGTTTGATTGTAAAAAGAGACATTTCCTGAAACAATAGGGAATTTTAAATAATCACTTGCTTCACCTATGCCGTGAACACATTCAACAAATTCACCCATATTCTCTTCATTTTCAGGACTACCAAAATTTAAACAATTAGTTATTGCAATAGGTTTTGCTCCAACAGAAATAAGATTTCTAAAACTTTCACAAACAACTTGTTTACCTCCTGTAAGAGGATGTGCCCAACAATAAACGGCAGAGGAGTCTACTGATGCAGCTACTGCTTTTGTAGTTCCATGAACTCTAACAACACCTGAGTCTCCACCAGGTTTTTGAATTGTATCTCCCATAACTGTATGATCGTATTGTTGCCAAATCCATTCTTTACTACAGACATTTGGATTAGATAAAATTTTTTTCAATACTTCTATTATTTTTAAATTGTTAATATCTTCCCTTTTAATTTTATTTTTTTTAGGTAATTTTGCTTTTTTCCATTTGCGATCGTACATTGGTGAGTTTTCAACTAATGTATTTACAGGAATATTGGCAACTTTTTGATTATTAAAAATAAGTTCTATTTTTTTTGATTTAGTTGTTTTACCAATTACTGCAAAATCTAAATTCCATTTATCAAAAATCTTTTTTGCCTCTTCCTCTTTACCGCTTTCAAGAACAATCAACATTCTCTCTTGGCTTTCGGAAAGCATAATTTCATAAGGCGTCATATTTGTCTCTCTTGTTGGTACTGCATTTAAATTAATTTCAATACCCAAATTTCCTTTAGAGGCCATTTCAATACTTGATGATGTTAGTCCTGCTGCCCCCATGTCTTGAATTGCAATAATAGAGTCGCCAGACATAAGTTCTAGACAAGCTTCAAGTAATAATTTTTCTGTAAAAGGATCACCAACTTGAACAGTAGGTTTTTTTTCTTCAATTTTTTCATCAAAACTTGCTGAAGCCATACTTGCTCCATGAATTCCATCACGTCCAGTTTTTGAACCTACATAAATGACAGGCTTATTTAAACCAGCTGCTTTTGAATAAAATATCTTATCTTTTTTAACCAAACCTAAAGTCATAGCGTTGACTAAAATATTACCATTATAAGAACTATCAAAACTAGTCTGACCAGCTATTGTTGGTATACCCATACAATTACCATAACCGCCAATACCATGAACTACTCCTCTTAATAAATTTTTTGTTTTTTTATGTTGAGGGGATCCAAAATGAATTGAGTTTAAATTTGCAATAGGTCTTGCACCCATTGTAAAAACATCTCTCATTATTCCGCCTACACCAGTCGCGGCTCCCTGATATGGCTCTATGAAAGATGGATGATTATGACTCTCAATTTTAAAGACAATCGCATCATTATCGCCAATGTCGATTACACCAGCATTTTCACCTGGACCTTGTATGACTTGTTTTCCCTTAGTTGGAAGTTTCTTTAAATGGAGTCTTGATGATTTATAAGAACAATGCTCATTCCACATTGCTGAAAATATTCCAAGTTCAGTAATATTTGGAGTTCTTTTAAGAAGCTCGCATATTTTTTTATATTCATCTTTTTTTAAACCGTGGTCTATGGCAACTTTTTCGTTTACAATCATTTAATATTATTAATTAGATTTTTGAAGAAAAGAGATCCATCTTCACCAGATAAAGATTGATCAATCATTCTTTCAGGATGTGGCATCATCCCTAAAACATTTTTTTCTTTGTTAAAAATACCTGCAATATTTTTGATAGATCCATTTGGATTGAATTGGTCTTCAATTTTTCCATCTTTACTACAATAACTTATAGCTATTTGTTCGTTGTCTTGAATTTCATTTAGCTGATCATTTGTACAAAAATAATTTCCCTCATTATGAGCTATATGTAATTCTAAAATATCTTCATCGATATTTTTAAAGAAGGTATTTTTTTTATTATTAATTTTTACAAAAACATTTTTACAAATAAATTCTAAATATTTATTTCTAAGCAAAACTCCTGGCACTAGACCTGTTTCAACTAAAATTTGAAAACCATTACATATACCAAGTACCATTCCCCCAGAATTTGCAAAATTTATTACAGATTTCATAATTTTTGACTTTGAAGCCATGCTTCCACATCTCAAATAATCTCCATAAGAGAATCC
Organism: uncultured Pelagibacteraceae bacterium; assembly: GCA_902578775.1. Classification (GTDB taxonomy): domain Bacteria; phylum Pseudomonadota; class Alphaproteobacteria; order Pelagibacterales; family Pelagibacteraceae; genus Pelagibacter. The sequence goes on along the minus strand of CACHEF010000002.1, from coordinate 106,691 downwards.
TCCTGGCAATACAACCAAATCATTTTTTGGTAGCTCAACATCATTGTGCCAAACCATTTTATTTCTAAAACCAAATTTTTTTAGAGCTACATCCATGTCTCTATCACAATTAGAACCAGGAAATGTAATAACGGATGATTTCATTAATTATTGTGCATCAATAATTTTATAATTTTCAATAACAAGGTTAGCTAAAAGTTTTTTACACATTTCTTCAACTTTTTCTTTAGCTTTTTTTGGATCATCATCTTTAACATCTATTTCAAAATACTTGCCTTGCCTAACTTCATTAATATCATTAAAGCCCATCCCCTCTAATGTTTGGTTTATTACTTTTCCTTGAGGGTCTAATACATCTTTTTTAAGAGTAATAATTACTGAAATCTTCATTAACGTTTTCTTTTAACAGATGATAGCTTTGTAACATTTACAGCAGAAACGTTTGATTGTTCATGAAGTATTCCAAGTCTTTTTGCAACTTCTGTATATGCTGGAATTAAATCTCCTAAATTTTTTCTAAATCTATCTTTATCAAGTTTTTTATCAGTTAAAGTATCCCATAATCTGCATGTATCAGGGCTTATCTCGTCAGCTAGAATAATTTGAGTTTTTCCACTTTCATGAGTGAACCCAAATTCAACTTTAAAGTCTACTAATTTTATTCCTACACCCCTAAACATTCCTAAAAGAAAATCATTTAATCTAAATAAAGTTTGATCTATTGAGTCAAGTTGTATTAAATTTAGCCAATTAAAAGTTAAAATATGCTCTCGACTAATTATTGGGTCTCCAAGCTTATCATCTTTAAGACAGTATTCTATTAAAGGTCTTTCGAGTACTGTTCCATCTTCAATTCCTAATCTCTTAGTTAATGATCCAGTCGCTATATTTCTTAGAACAAATTCAATCGGTATTATATCCACTAACTTAACAAGTTGTTCTCTCATATTAAGTCTTTTTACTAAATGGTTTTTAATACCAACTTCAGATAAATTTGAAAGTATATGTTCAGATATTCTATTATTCAAAACACCTTTGCCTTCAATAGTAGTTTTTTTTTGATTATTGAATGCTGTAGCATCATCCTTAAAATATTGGATAACTAAGTTTTTATCAGTTGTTGCATAAATAATTTTAGCTTTTCCCTCGTAAATTTTTTTACCTTTTTTCATTATTTAAATACTCTTCTAAAAATTAAATTCACATTTTTAAAATGCTTAGAATAACTAAAAATAGATTTTAATTTTTTTTGTGAAATTTTACTCATTATATACTGGTCAGATTGAATAACATTAAACAAATTCAAATTTTCAGCAAAACATTTTTTAGCGTAACTTTGAACTATTTTATATGATTTTTCTCTACTTAGACCAGTTTTAGTTAGTTCAAGCATTAGTTCTTGTGAGAAAATTAGTCCTTTTGTAATGTTTAAATTTTTAAGCATCTTTTCAGGATATACAATCATATTGTCTAGAATGTTAGATAATCTAACTAAAGCAAAATCGGTTGTGATATTTGCATCTGGGCCAATATTTCGTTCGACACTAGAATGAGAAATATCCCTTTCATGCCATAATGCTATATTTTCAAGAGCAGGTATTACATTGCTTCTAACCATCCTTGCTAAACCAGTTAGATTTTCACTTAGAATTGGATTTTTTTTATGAGGCATAGCCGAAGAACCTTTTTGATTTTTAGAAAAATATTCCTGTAATTCATAAACTTCAGTTCTCTGTAAATGTCTTATTTCTGTTGCAACTCTCTCAATTGAACCAGCAATAATTCCTAAAACTGAAAAATAGAAAGCATGTCTGTCTCTAGGAATTATTTGTGTTGAGATTGGTTCTACTTTTAGATTAAGTTTTTTTGCAACATGTCTCTCAATGTTAGGATTTATATTTGCAAAAGTACCAACAGCTCCAGAAATTGCACACGTAGAAACTTCATCTATTGCTTCAACTAATCTTTTTCTATTTCTCTTAAATTCCTCATAGAAAGATGCCAATTTCAAACCAAAAGTTATTGGTTCGGCATGAATTCCATGACTTCTACCCATGCATGGAGTAAATTTATATTTTTTAGCTTTTTTTTTAATTACTTTTAAAATTTGATCTAAATCTTTAAGAATTATTTTTCCTGATTGGACCAATTGAATATTAAAACTAGTATCTAATATATCTGATGAAGTCATACCTTGATGAAGATATCTTGCTTTTATTCCAACTTTTTCAGTTACAGAGGTTAAAAAGGCAATAACATCATGTTTTACTTGATTTTCTATTTGATGAATTCTTTTTACATTTATTCTCGCTTTTTTTTTAACGATTGAAGATACTCCTTTTGGTATTTGACCAAGCTTTTCCATAGCTTGAGCAGCTGCAATTTCTACATCTAGCCAAATTTTATATTTATTTTCTTCGGACCATATGTCAGTTAATTCTTTTCGAGAGTATCTTTTTATCATTAATTATAAGTATGGAGGCTTTGAATAACCTTTAGCAGATTCTGTAAAGATTTCATAACCATTTTCAGTAATTCCTATTGTATGTTCAAATTGTGCAGATAAAGATTTATCTTTTGTAACAGCAGTCCAACCATCATTTAAGATTTTTGTATTATATTTCCCTGCATTAATCATGGGTTCAATTGTGAACGTCATACCAGGTATCAAATCCACTCCTGTATTTTTTTTTCCATAATGTAAAATATTTGGCGGTTCATGAAAAGTTGTACTTATTCCATGTCCACAAAAATCTCTAACAACTGAAAAACCTTTTTCCTCAACAAAGGATTGTATTTCATGACCAATATCACCAAGTTTCAATCCTGGTTTCAATATTTTTATTGCTCTCATCATTGACTCGTAAGTTGTATCAATGAGGTTATTCAACTTAACAGAAGTATTGCCTATAGAAAACATTCTACTAGTATCTCCATAATGATCATCAACTATTGCTGTTACATCTACATTAACAGCATCGCCTTCTTGTAAAATTCTATCTGATGGTATTCCATGACATATTACATGATTTAAAGATGTGCAAAGAGATTTTGTAAAACCTCTATAGTAAAGTGGGGCAGAGTAACCACCATTGTCTCTGATAAATTCATACCCTAGTTTATCAATATAATCAGTTCTCACACCCTCTTTAATATTTTCAGTCAACATATCTAATGTTCTAGCCGCAAGGTTTCCAGCAACTCTCATTTTTTCAAATTTTTCTTTATAATCAGTCATCAATAATTTTTAATTTTTTATCTATTAAAATCTTTTTAGAATTTATATCACATCTATAAGCTAAAAAATTAACACCAGCTTTTTTAGCTTTTATATAAGTCTTATAATATTCTTCATCTATATCTTTAGCTATTTTAAAATATTTCATATTTTGAATTTGAACTAAAAATACTAAGTAGGTTTTATAACTTTTTTTTATGGCATCAATAAGAGTTAATAAATGCTTAATTCCCCTTGCTGTTGGTGCATCTGGAAACTCAGCAATGTCTTTATTTCTAAATAAAGTAACATTTTTAACCTCAACAAAGCTTTTTTGGCTTTTTTTTTCTAATAAAAAATCAAATCTTGTTTCTTTATTAAAAAAAACCTCTGCTTTAATAGAGTCATAATTCTTGAGCTCTTTGATAAGTTTATTTTTAATACCATGTTCAACAATTCTATTTGCCATATGAGTATTTACACCAACTAAATTTTTCCTAGATTTAATAATCTCTAAGCCATATTTAAGTTTTCTTTTTGGATCATTATTAGGAAGTAAATAAACATCATTTCCTTCATTCAGCAAACCCATCATAGACCCAGTATTAGGACAGTGAGCTGTGACAATTTCTTTTTTTAGTTTAATGTCGGTAAAGAACCTTTTATAACGTTTGATTAGTTTGCCTTTTATTAAAGACTTGGTAAATTCCATTTCTAAATTATATATTTCATATGAAGAAAAAAGCAAAAGTTAATGCCTCAATTTTAATTATAGGCAACGAGATTTTATCAGGAAGAACGCAAGACACAAACACTTCCACTCTTGCCACATGGTTAAACTCAATAGGAGTAAGAGTTGCAGAAGTAAGGGTTATTCCAGATGATGAAGTTACAATTATAGAAACTTTAAATTTTCTTAGATCGACATACGATTATGTTTTTACAACTGGGGGTATAGGTCCTACACATGATGATATTACTGCTCAATCAGTTTCAAAGGCTTTTGGGATAAAATATCAGATACATAAAGAAGCTTTTAAAATTCTAGAAGATTATTATGAACCAGGTAAATTTAATGATGGTAGAAAAAAAATGGCATGGATGCCAGAAAATGCAAATTTAATTTTAAATCCGACGAGTGGTGCGCCAGGTTTTAATGTAGAGAATGTTTTTTCTTTACCAGGAGTTCCCTCGATTTTAAAATCAATGTTAGGCGGTTTAACAAATAGAATAGTTGGGGGTGAACCAATTAAAAGTCTTACTATAAGTTTAAGAACTGTTGAAAGTGAAATAGCTAATTCTTTAACAAAAGTTCAAAATGATAATACGGATGTAGAAATTGGAAGTTATCCTTTTTTTCATGCAGGAAAATTAGGTGTTTCAATTGTAATACGATCTGCAGATCAATCTAAAATTGACAATTGTAATTCTCAAATATTAAAATTTATCAATGAAAAAAAAATTGAAGTAGTAGATCGTTGAATGCTTTATTTTGCTTACGGAAGTAATCTACATCATTTTCAAATGAGAAGAAGATGTAAAGATAGTAAATTTTTAAAAAAGATAAATTTAAGAAATTTTAGATTAACTTTTAGAAGCAAATATCGTGCTGCAGATATTGAACCAAAAAAAAATTCAATAGTGCCTGGTGGATTATTTGAAATATCAAAAAGTGATGAAAAAAAATTAGATATCTATGAAGATTACCCTACTTTATATAAAAAATATTATTTTTTTTATTATGGAAAAAAAGTAATGACTTACACCATGGTGAACAAAACACCCTTTAGATTTCCAACACAAAGATACTTAAATGTAGTTAAGCGTGGATATAAAGATTGTAATCTAGATAATAAATATTTAGAGCAAGCACTTCATTATTAATTTTTAGTTGAGATTAATTTTGAGCTAAATTATGTATTGTTTTTGCAACACTATAATATCCTTTTTTATTATAATGCCCAGCCTTACCGTCAGGAAAAAATTTTAATGGATTTTTTTCTTTTTTGAAAATCTCTTTATCGATATCTATAAATGGAATTTGAAGGTCATTTACAATTTTTTTTATTAAGTGGTAATTGTTATTTATATAGTTATTTTTGTATCGATTATATTCTGGCAAATAAATGAAATATAATTTTGAATTATTTTTAATAGCAATATTACTTACTGAATTAAGAATTTCTTTAAATGTTATAAAAATAATATCTTCAAATTGATTATTATTTATTTTTAAATCCTTTTGAAATATTTTTTTCTTGGTTTCATTTAGTCTGATAAATTTTAAAATTTTATATTTTATTTGTCTATTTTTTTTAATTTGAATTAAATCATTTAAAAGTTTTTCCTCTACTGTTTCATTTACTAAAAGATTTATTTCATTTTGTCTTAATTTAAGATTTTGAGAAAAAGATGAATTATTTAGATATTTTACTAAAAGTTGGTCATTTATCTCATTTTTAAGATTTTTTAAATCATCACCCTCGAGATAGAGCCATATAATGTTTTTAACATTTGAATTTAGATATTCTTTTAAAGTTCCGTATTCTAATAAAGGACCATTTCCTGCATAACCCAAATTAATAACTGGTTTTTTTGATAAAATTCTTAAAACAGATGCGATATCGTTTGGCCTATTTACACAAGCACCATGTGTGAATGAGTCTCCAATTAATAAATATTCAATTTCGTTTTTATCCCATTCTTCATCAGGATTATTAAATCCAAATCTGTCAGATTTATAAATAGAAAAATATCCATTTTCATTACAATAAATTGTTCTGACATTTGAAATTCCAGAAAATGGAAGAGTTTTATTATTTTTGTTTAAATAATAACTTGGATTAATTACTAGTTGAGTTTCATTATCAATATAATTATCTAAAGATAAATTTTTTGAAGCAGAAGTAAATGTTAGATAGGCTTCAAATAAATATACTGAAGTTAAAATAAATATACTTAAAAAAAATATCCTTTTTTTCATCTATTTTTTTTTAATTTAATTTAATTTGAATAATTTTTTTCATTATTAAATCGTTAATCATTTCAGCACCCTTCTTAGATGTATGATCATCGTCAACATAAAATATACTTTCATTATCATGTGTCATACATCTATCCATAAAAGTTGTATTACAAAATAATGTATGCGGGTAAACCCTGTGGATATTAGTATTTTTTATAGAATCTAGTAATTCAAAACTCGACTGCGTTCTTTCTTTATAAACTTTATAAGATGTGGTTACAAAACTTAAATTTTCAATATTAGATTTTGTTGAAAACTTATTTTTTCTATTAACAAAAATTTTTGTGTTTGGATCCAGTCCAACTTCAGGTACTGGATAAATCAATATAATTTTATTTTTTTTAGAAAGTTCTAATATTTCATTTCTAAAAGAGTCTTGAATGTTGTCATATTTTCCAACGGTTTTGTATGTTTTACCCCACTTCATATCTCTTCCATCAAGCCCGAGTTCATTGCCGCCTTCTTTGTTATCAAACATATAATTTGATAAATAAAAAGGGAATCTGCCACCAAAGATTAATATAGAGTCTTTTTCTTCTATGAGAACTTTTCTTAGATTTTGAAAATAAATATCGTTGCATTTTTTATCAATTTTTCCTGTATCCCTTACTAAATTAAATCCAGGAACATATATACAGCCACTAAAAGTTGAACTGATAAATTGATATTGTTTGTTAACAACTCTTTCTTTTAAGTTATATAAAAGTGTACCCATATGGCTATCTCCTATTATAAAAACTTTTTGTTCAGACGAGGTATTAAATTTACATAAGAAAATATTATGGTGACATACCTCGTTATTAAAATCTTTTAATTCTGGAGGTTTTTCACTTAAATTTTTAGTCAAAATTTCTGGTAATCTTTTACTAAATCCATTTTCTTTAAAGCCAATAAAATTAAATGTTATAAGAATTAAGCTAAATGATACAATAATCCCAGATAAGCTTTTAAATTTATTTTCTCTTTTTCTAAAAGGTTTTTCTACAAAGTAAAAAGTAATAATAGATAAAATAACACACAAAGTAACCAGTTCAAATTTTTCAAAAAATGAATGGGTTAAATTTTTATTCCTAGCAAAAGCAAAAATTGGAAAGTGCCAAAGATATAAAGAATATGATATTAGACCAATACCTACAAACAATTTGGTTGAGAGCAATCTAGTGATTAATTCATTTTTGTTTGAAAACCATATAATCAAACAAGCTCCAATTATAGGAACTAAAGTAAATAAAGACGGATGTGGAAAATACAATTTAAAAAAAATAATTGTAAGAAGAATTAATAAAAAACCAATTTTTGGACATACAAAGCTTAGTATTTTTGATTTATTTCTGTAACCTTGATTAATTTCAATATAAGCTAGGATTGAACCAGCTAACAACTCCCACATTCTAGTATGTAAAAAATAGAATGACATAGATGAGTCATTTTTTACAGTCCAAATCGCTAAAATTAAACTCACCAAAAATCCAATAAAAATTAAATGAATTATGTATTTCTTAAAAAATCTGAAAGAAAGAAATAAGGTTAAAGGAAATAAAATATAAAATTGTTCTTCAATAGATAATGACCATGTATGAAGAAATGGTTTTAGTAAACCACTTACCGCACCATATTGTTGGCCAGTATAATGAAAATAATAATTCGAGGTAAACCCAAGTGAGTATAAAATTGATTTTGAAAAATCTATAAAACTTGTTGGTATTAAATACATCCATGCAAAAGGTAATGAAGCCAACATAACAACAAGCAGAGCCGGCAATATTCGTCTTACTCGTCTTTCATAAAAATTTTTAAATGAAAATGAACCCGTAGATTTCAATTCCTTTAAAATAATAAGAGTTATTAAATATCCTGAGATTACAAAAAAAATATCAACACCTACAAATCCACCTTTAAAAGGTTGTTGACCTAAAATTGTTATTTGAGCATGATAAAAAATAACTGCAATAACAGAAATTGTTCGTAGACCGTCTATTTCTGGGCGGTAAGTAAGCTTCATTATATTATTAATAACAGAAAAAAAATTATATTAATAAAAATTTTACTTTTGCCTATCGTCTAATAATAAATATTGGCGTAAATACACATGAAATTCATTAATACCCTCGTGGTGAAATTGGTATACACAAAGGATTTAAAATCCTCACCGCTTATTACTTAACCAAATTGTTTCATAGGGTTTTAATTTTAAAAGCTTATTCTTTATTTCAATTTTAGATCCAATAAGATTATGCCAGTTATGATAAGCTTTATTTAGAGGAACTTTTTGAATAGATGATGATAAATTTGTAATACAAATTATAGTTTGTTTTTTATTAATACTTATTCTTTTGAAAGAAAAAATTTTTGAGCCAAGATTTATATTGTGTCTTGAGGCGTTTGGATGAAACGCTTTCTGATTTCTTTTGATTAAAAGTAAATTTGAAATTTTTTGATAAAATATACTTTGTTTTGAATTTTTGTTTTTAAGTTTTTTTGAAATATCTTTATAATTCCATTTATATCTATTAACATCTCTATTGTTACCAGTTATTATATATTTAGCTTCGTCATTAGATTTGCCAAATAAAGAATTAAGATATACTGCAGGTATTCCTTCAAATGATATCATAATTGAGTGTGCTGAAACATATCGTTCTAAATAAAATTTTCCATTAGGATCAGTATCTGACTTTTTTAATGCATCAAAAATTGTAATATTTGCTTCATAAACTTTTCTAGATTTATTTTGAACTTTTCTATAAGAAAATTTTGATCCATTTTTTTTTAATCTTTTTAAAAAATTATTTAGTGATTTTTTGTTTAATATTCCTTCAGTAGGTCTCATTCCAATACCATCATGTGATGCTATGAAATTTAGATAACTATTTTTAAATTTAGTATTGGGAAGATTTTTACTCCATTTATTTAGATATGAACTATTTTCAAATAAAAATGCATGGATTAATAGGGGTGGAAGAGAAAAATTATATATCCAATTAGCTTCATCATTTTTACCAAAATAACTTAAATTTTCTTTTTCTGGTAAATTTGTCTCTGTAATTATTATAGTTTGAGTGTTTAAAAGATTGGCTACAAGTCTAAGTAATTTAACTATTTCATGAGTTTGTTTTAAATTTATACAGTTGGTATTATTTTTTTTCCAAAGATAAGCAATAGCATCTAATCTAAAAATTGTGATACCATTACTAACAAGGTGAACCATGATCTTAATAAATCTAAGTAGCACTGATGGGTTTTTAAAATCCAAGTCTATTTGATCAGCACTAAAAGTTCGCCATAAAAAGTCAGACTTTTTAAAGATATCTATTTTTTTTAGTAATTTATGATCTCTTGGTCTTACCACTTTAGATATGTTGAACTTTGAATTAACTGTTAAAAAATAATCTTTACCAGGTCTTTTTTTTCTAAGAAAATTTTTAAACCACAAACCTCTGGCTGATGAGTGATTGATAACTATATCTGCCATCACATGATTAGATTTTGAAATCTTTTTTATATCAGACCAATTACCTATTCTTTTTTCAATTTTATAATGATCTTTTACAGCAAAACCACTATCACTACTTGAGGGATAAAAAGGTAAAAAATGAATAGCATTAAAATATTTACTCAATTTTTTTTTAAAAAAATTTTGAAAAACTTGAATTGAACTTTTTTGATTTGAATTAACGTTATCTCCATAACATATTACTAATGAAGTTTTTTCTGAAATAGTAAATTTTTTTTTGGAATTATTTTGATTAAATTTTTTTATTATTAGTATTATTTGATCTTTTAGATGATCAATATCCTTTTTATTTAAAGAGGGTTTATAAATAGTCCTTAGTATTGAACTAATTTTTTTCTGGTTTTTTTGAAATAGCATTAAGAATATTTTTTATTATCATCATTAACTACTTTTTCAAGTCTTCCAAGAAAATCTGGTATAGCACTTTTTACCCTGCTCCATGTTGGTATAAACGGAGTATCCATTGGATTTTGCATAAATGCTTCTCCAGCTTTCATTATATTTATTGCAAATAACTCAACTGCTTTTTCTTCTGTATGTGAGTCTAACTTTAGGCCATTCATTGCTGAATCACTTCTATAAATATCAATTAAATCAAGAGCAGATCTATAATAAGTAGCTTTTAAAGATCTAAATTTTTCTCTACTAAATGTATTACCTTGAGTAGCTAATTTTTTTATAAATGTTTTTATAATATCGATTGACATTCTAGATAGTCCCTTAGTTTCATCATCTAAAGATAGAACTTGATGTTTATGATCATATGTATCAGCCAAATCAACCTGACAAATATTCTGTGGTGAGAAACTTCTTTGCATTTCAGATAAAATTCCCACTTCAATCCCCCAATCAGATGAAATTCTTAACTCTGGTAAAATATTTCTTCTAAATGAAAACTCTCCAGCCAATGGGTATTTAAAAGATTTCATAAAGTTTAAGTAATCGCTCTTACCAATAGTTTTTTCTAAGGCTGTTAACAAAGGAAAAACTAGCAATCTTGCAACTCTACCATTCATTTTATTATTTGCTACCCTTGGATAATATCCCTTACAAAATTCAAAATTAAAAAGAGGATTTACGACTGGATAAAAAAGTTTTGCAAGCATTCTTCTATCGTAAGTTTTAATATCGCAATCATGTAACGCAACTGATCGAGCACTGTCTCTTGCAATACACATACCTATGCAATACCAAACATTCCTTCCTTTCCCTAGTTCACTAGGAGCAAGATTATTTTTTTTTAATTCTTGATCAAGTTTTTTTAATGCTGGACCTTCATTCCAAAGCATAGAAAAAGGGGTATTTAATTTTTTAAAAAATTTCCAAGCTTTTTTTGCTTGAGCTTCATTTGCTTTATCCAACCCAATAATTATGTGGTCTAAATATTTAGTTTTACTTATTTCATCAACAATTTTTGGTAAAGCATCTCCCTCTAATTCAGAATAAAGACATGGCAAAATTAATTCCATTTTTCTTTGTTTAGAAAATTTAGATAATTCATTTTCTATAACTGAAGTGGACTTTGTACCAAAGTCATGCAAAGTTGAGATTATTCCATTTTGTGAAAAGTCACCCATGACGAATTCTTAATCTTAATACTCCAATTTAACTAGTGCTGTTTTGATCACATCAGCCCAGCCCTCAGGTGATGGCTTGTTAGAAACTACAAGATTATCTATGTTTATCTGATCTTGCCTAAATTGATCATTAAAGACTAAACATGGAATATCACAATTTCTCAACATATCTAAATCATTAAAATTATCTCCTACAGCTATGACTTTTATTTTTCTTTCTACTTTTTTATATATTTTAATAACTTGATTCATTGATTTAACTTTATCTGTATTATCTCCCAAATTTAAAACACGACCTCCTTCTTGCATAGTCAATGAGGAAGATCTTAAAATTTTTAACAATTTATTTTTTTCTATTTTGTTTCCTTCAAATTTAAATGGTATCGTATATTTCCTATCCAAAGCATTTTTTAAATTATCATCTTGAAGACCAAAAATATTTGTTTGTTCCTTTGAATTCATATTTGAAATAAATTTACATTTAGCTTTTAGATCATCAGAAACTTTAGAATTAAAAATTTCGATTAATTTTTGTTTGCCCCTACTTAAAATTATTTTGTTTGGAAAATTGGAGTTAATTAAATTCAATCCATGTATTGAAGAGCCATTTTCAGATATAAAAGGAAGATCTGAACCAAGTTCTTTTATAAATTCTTCAACTTCTTTTTCAGTTTTACTAGTATTAGGAATAATTATAATCCCCTCATCAAGAAGACTTTTTATATATTCTTTTATTTCATCAAATTTAAAATCATCTCTGTGTAATAATGAGCCATCTAAATCAGTGAATATAATTAATGAAAATTTTTTAGTCAAAGAAATCTATCTTATCCTGTTTTTGTCTTTATCAAAAAATAAAACCTTGTCTTTAGAAAATGATATCTTAAGGGGCTGATTGTTTATATCTTCTGACGATTTAATAATAATTTGGTTTTCTAACAATTTAGCATAAATTATTTTTTCGAACCCCAGATTTTCTATGAGGTCAATTTTAACATCTAATTGTATATCACGATCACTTTGTATATTTATATCCTCAGGTCTTATACCTATATAAACTTCATCTTTAAAATTAAAATTTTCAAAAGATATCTTATTAGTGAATAATTTTATTGTATTTGAATTTATAATTTGGTCTTTATTTATTTTAATTATATTCATTTTTGGAGAACCAATAAACTCTGCAACAAAAATATTATTTGGGTCATTATAAATCTCACTTGGTGTTCCAAATTGTTCAATATTTCCTTTATTGAGAACAACAATTCGATCAGCTAGTGTCATAGCCTCCACTTGGTCATGAGTTACATAAATAATATTTGATTTTAATTTTTTGTGTAATTTAGATATTTCGACTCTCATTTCAGATCTAAGTGCTGCATCTAAATTTGATAACGGTTCATCAAATAAGAAAACTTTAGGGTTTCTCGTGATTGCTCTTCCTATGGCAACTCTTTGTCTTTGCCCACCTGAAAGCTGTTTAGGTTTCCTTTCAAGCAGATCTTTAATTTGAAGTATTGCAGCAGCATTATTAACTTTTTCATTAATTTCATTTTTTGGAATTTTTTCCATTTTTAAACCAAAAGCCATATTTTCAAAAACATTCATGTGTGGATACAAAGCATAGGATTGAAAAACCATTGCAATTTCACGTTTAGAAGGAATTAAGTTATTAATTAACTTTGTATCTAAAAAGATTTCTCCTTGATCGATACTCTCTAATCCCGAGACCATTCTTAATAAAGTTGATTTTCCACAACCTGAAGGACCCACTAAAACTATGAACTCCCCATCCTTTATGTCTATGTTAAAATTGTTGATAACTTTATTTTCGCCAAAAGATTTTTCGAGATTTTTAATAACAATTTTTGACATTTATTCGATTTAAATGGATTTTAACTAACCATTAAATGTTGTTAAAAATTTATTACACTGCTAGATTTATCGCAATGAAAAAATCGCGAACATCAAAAAAAAATAAATACCAGAGAGGAACAATATAAGAGGGGGAATACATGATTAGAAAAATCATAATTAATATATTTGCTCTAGTATTTCTAATTACAAATACTAGTTTTGCGGATATTAAATTTTGGACAACAGAGGTCCAGCCTGCAAGAATGGCAAAACAAGAGGAAATGGCTAAAGCATTTGAAGCTAAAACTGGCATCAAAGTTGAAGTCATACCAATTGAAGAAAAAGATCTTGGTACAAGAGCTACTGCAGCAGCAGCAGCGGGAGATCTTCCAGATGTGATTTATCACACTCTACAATATGTTTTACCATGGGCTGAGGCAGGCATATTAGATGTTGATGCAAATAACGCTGTAGTTAAGTCGTTAGGTAAGAAAACATTTGCACCGGGTGCATTAAATATGGCTAAGAAGGGTGGAAAAATTGCAGCTGTTCCAGTTGATGGCTGGACACAAATGGTTGTTTATAGAAAAGACCTATTTGCTGCAGCTGGTTTAGAGCCACCAACTTCATATGCAAACATCGTTAAAGCAGTTAATGCATTATCAAGCAATGATATGTTTGGCTTTGTAGCTGCTACTAAAACAGATGAAAACTTTATGAGTCAAGTACTTGAACATGTACTTTTAGCTAATGGAGTTAATTTTGTTAAAAAAGGTGGAACTAAAAAACAAGGGAAAGCTTTAAAGAATTCTTTAGAATTTTATAAAGTAATTGCGAAAGCAAGCCCTCCAGGAGAATTATTCTGGAAACAATCAAGAGCTTTATACTTTGCTGGAAAAACACCAATGATTATTTGGTCACCATTTATTATGGATGAGTTAGCAGGTTTAAGAGACTCTGCTCCGCCAACAATAAATAGTGATCCAACATCACCAGAGTTAGCATCTAAAACTGGTTTCATTACTAATTTTAGTGGACCTAACAATAAAAAAGGTGCTGCTTGGGCTGATGTAAGATACTTTGGTATTACTGCTGATGCAGATACTGATGAAGCTAAAAAATTCATAGAATACTCTATGAGTGAAGGTTATACAGCTACATTAGGAATTGCTCCAGAAGGAAAATTCCCAGTAAGAAGAGGAAACAAAAGTGATCCTAGTGCTTACACTAAAGCTTGGAGTAAATTACCAGTAGGTGTTGATAGAAAAGCTCCTTTGACAGATCTTTATTCTGCAGATGTTATTGATAACATCGTTGCAGGTTTAGATACTGCAAACAGATGGGGCGTTAAAGAGGGTGAACTATCTCGAGCATCAAAAATCATCAATTCTCAATTCTTAAACAGAATCACTAGAGAATATATTGATGATCAAATCTCAGTTGATGAAGCAGTTAAGAAAATTAACGCTGAATTAGCTAAGTTTTAAATAATAAATTTATAAAGAGCGGATAATATTTTATTATCCGCTTTTTATTATGAGTGATTCATTATCAAAATTAGAAAAAAGAACTGCTTATACTTTAGTTTTACCTGCGGTCTTATTAGTTTTTGCTATTGTTTTATTTCCCATATTTGCAAATGTTTGGATCAGTTTTAAAGATATTGAATTAAAAGATATACGAATTCCAGAACCAAGAGCAAAGAAAATTGTTAAATCGATTTCAGAAAATCAATCAGAATTAAAAATTATTTACAAATTAAGAAATAGTTCATTAATTCAAGAAATAAAAAATGTTCAGTTTCAAGATAGATTTCCTAAAAATATTTCACCAATTAATCTTGATCCAAGATGTAATTTTCAATCTAGAAAGGTTATTTGTGATTTTGGAAATTGGCAGGCAAAATATAGAGAAAATTTTGAAATAACTATACAAAATAATAATGGTGAAATAATTGATAAAAAAATAATTAAATCTCAAAAACCAATTTTAAGTGGGAAAGCAGATAACCCACTACTTACTACAAATTTTACTTTAGAAAATTTTAAAAAAGTTTTTTATCAAAATAATTTTGTAGAATTACTTTTAACCACATTTTACTTCACTTTTTTTGGCACAATAGGTGCAATTATCTTTGGAATTTTAGCAGCGCAATTAGTTAATCAGAATATTCAAGGCCGAACATATATGCGAGGTATTTTACTTTTTCCTTATGTGGGCCCTGTAGTTGCTTTAGCTTATACTTGGACTTTGTTGCTGGACCCTAATAGCGGAACTTTAAATGCGTTATTGGTTAATTTTAATATTATAGATCAGCCAATAAATTTATTAGGACAAAAATACATAACCATGAGTGTTTTAGGTTTTGAATTTAAATTAAGGTTGGCTTTAACCACAGTTATCTTTTTTGAAATTTGGCGCTATTTTCCACTCGCTTTTCTTTTTATTCTGGCAAGATTGCAGGCAATACCACAAATTTTGTATGAAGCAGCGGAGGTGGATGGAGCAAGCCCAATTCAAAAATTTGTCCATATTACACTACCTCAAATTACAGCAATCATCTCAATTTTATTCATGATTAGGTTTATTTGGAACTTTAATAAATTTGAAGATATTTTTTTATTAACGGGTGGGGCATCAGGCACAAGAACTTTACCTATTAGTGTTTATCAGCAAGGCTTTGCAGTATCAGATATTGGGATGGGCTCTGCTGTTTCAATAGTGATTGTGATGTTGCTTCTTAGTTTCATGGTTATTTATTTTAGATTAATTGGAAAGAGGGCTAATGAAGTTTAAATCTCTTGCAATATATTTAATCATATCGTCTTTTTTTCTGACTTGTATTTTGTCAATTTGGAAGATTATGGCTACACTGCAAGGATTAAGTTTTACTAATTTAAACGTCACAACTGTTTTCTTAAATGGTATTTTGTTGTCTTTAGCATTTGTCTTAGTCGGCAATAAAATTAATCACTTAATTAAGATTTTTTCATTATCATTTATATTTTCAATTTTATATTTTTACTTAAATGAGGCATCTCCATATTGGTATATTTTTGGAGTTTTCTTAATTACTTTATTTTTTACAAACAAACTCAAAAAATATAGTGTGCAATCTTTAAAGGAAGATTTTATATCAGAAAAAATTATTTTTGATTTTATTACCTTATTTGGCATTGTTTTCTTTGCATTTGTAATTTTGTTCCCATTTTACATTATGCTTGTTACCAGTTTTAAAACTCAGATCGCTTTATTAGTTAATCCTTTAGACTTTAGTTTAAATTTTACAAAAAACTTAACTGAGTTGTTCAAGTCCTATTTTGTAATTTTTGAGACTTATAATTTTGGAAGATATATCTTAATAAGTTCAGCAGTTTCTATCGGAACTGTTATTGTCACATTACTATTTGCAATCCCTGCTGCTTATGCTGTTGCTAGATTAAATTTCTTTGGCAAAAACTTTTTATCAACCTCAATTTTAATTATCTACATGTTTCCAGCTATAGTGTTAGTGATCCCTTTATACACTGTGTTTAGTCAACTGGGATTAAGAAACTCAATCTTTGGTTTATTGATTGTTTATACAGCTACAACCTTGCCTGTTGCTATTTATATGTTGCAAGGTTATTTCAAAAGTATTCCAAAAGAAATTGAAGATGCTGGTATCATGGATGGTCAAAACTGGTTTGGCATAATTTTAAAGATTATTATTCCTTTGAGCTTGCCAGCTATTACATCTGTTGCACTCTATGTCTTTATGATTGCTTGGAATGAATTTCTTTTTTCATTGATGTTTTTAGATAGTCCTAAGTCCTTTACTTTATCAAGAGCTATTCAATATTTGAGTGGGGATGCTGAAACTCCACGGCAGTATTTAATGGCTGGATCTGTGATAGTCACTTTACCAATTCTATTCATATTTATTTATTTTGAAAAATATCTTGTTAGTGGTTTGACTGCTGGAAGCGTAAAAGAATAATTAATGAAAAGCCCCTAGGTATTGTGGTTAAATTGGTAGACACAAAGGACTTAAAATAGTTTGAGTTGAGGAATTTCAGAGTCTCTAATAGTCTCTAATGGTCTCATTCCCTTATAATCCCATAACTTTTAAATTTATTGAATTATTTCTATCGGAAAATATGAATAATAAATTCTGTTAAACTAGAAACAGACTAGAAACCAGAGAGATAAAATAAATAAATTTTATTTTTCCCAATCAAATCTTGGAAAAGAGTCAAATATTTTAAATATTCCATCTGACCATTGATTACAAACTTTAGAATATTCTTCATCATTAAGATTAAGACATTTTTGAGATGCAATTTTATATTCATCTTTTCTTAAAACTGTAAAATCTATTGGAGGGCCTACTGTTAGATCACTTTTTAAAGTTGAGTCCATTGATATTAATGCACATCTTGATGCATCACCGATAGAAACATCTGGTTTTATAACTCTATCTAAAATTGGTTTTCCATATTTAACTTCGCCAATTACTAGATAAGGCTTACTGTCAGCAGGTTTTATGTAATTTCCTTGTGAATATATTAAATATAATTCCATAGGTTGACCTTTTATTTGACCTCCAAGAATAAATGTAGATCCTAATAATACTGTATCCGTATTAATTCCTTTTGGTGACGAGTGTTTAATATTTAGTGATCCTATGTAGGAGGCAATTTGATCAAAATCTTTACAAGTATTTAAATTCATTACACCAGTTGTGTTTTTTAAATCTGTATCAATAGATTTAAATACAGCTTGAGATGTTCCAAGGTTACCAGATGTAACGATAATTACAGTTCTATCGCCAACATCATAGGTATACATTTTTGAATATATATTAACATTGTCAAGACCTGCATTAGTTCTTGAATCTGATGCAATAATTATTCCGTCCTTAGCTTTAATGCCAACACAATATGTCATTATTTACTACTATTTAATAAAATCATTATTTTATAATTAATTATTATCATATCAGATATATCTATTATGCATTTGATTATTTCCTTTAACTATTAAAAAATAACATAATGGTTTCTAAATTTTGGAAAAATTACAATTCAGGTGATGCATATGATGGTTATCTAACTAAGGATAATAAGCTTAGAAAGCATGCCTCAATAATTTCTAATATTTTAGAGAGACACGGAAAAAAGAAACTGCAGGAAATAGAAAAAAACTGTCAGAGCACTATAAGTGCTAGAGGTATAAATTTTAGAGTTTATGCTGCAAATAATAGAGCTGAACAGAAGAAGTGGCCACTAGACATAATTCCCAGAATAATACCAAAATCTCAATGGAATAAAGTTTCAAGAGGTTTGAAACAGAGAGCAAAAGCATTAAATTTATTTATAGACGATACGTATAATCAAAAAAGAATTTTTAAAGACAATATAATACCGAAAGAGATAATTTTTAAATCTCCATACTACGTTAAAGAGTGTGAAGGATTTTCTCCCAAATATAAAGCTTGGGCAAATATTTCAGGTATAGATCTTATTAGAAACAAGAATGGTGATTATTTAGTTTTAGAAGACAATTTACGTGTACCATCAGGTGTTTCTTATATGTTAGAAAATAGAATGGTAATGCGAGATGTCTTTCCAGAGCTTTTTACTAGATATAAAGTTGCTTCAATTCATCAATACACAAATAAACTTTACAACTGTATGACAGAGTGTATTCCAAAAAAAACTTCTAATCCACACATGGTTTTGCTTACACCCGGTGTTTACAATTCAGCTTATTTTGAACATGAGTTTTTGGCTGAGCAAATGGGTATAGCATTAGTAGAAGGCAAAGATCTTTTTGTAGAAAATGATAATGTGTACATGAAAACTGTAAAAGGTCCTTTAAAAGTTGATTGTATATATAGACGACTGGATGATAATTTTTTAGATCCCAAAGCATTCTTTAAAGAGTCTGTTATTGGGGTGCCAGGTCTTTTTAAGTGTTGGCTAAAAAAAAATGTTGGAATAGTTAATGCTGTTGGCACTGGTATTGCTGATGATAAAGTTGTTTATTCTTACGTAAATAAAATGATTACCTATTATTTAGGTGAACAACCAATATTAAATCAAGTGGAAACTTTTTTGTGTCATGATGATACGCACAGAAAATATGTAATTGATAATATTTCAAAACTAGTAGTTAAACCAGCAAATGCATCAGGAGGATACGGAATACTAATTGGACCAAAAGCATCTCAAAAAGAGAAGAACGAAACTATAGACAAAATAAAACATAATCCTAGAGAATTTATTGCTCAACCCTTAGAGGTTCTTTCAACTGCTCCAACAATAACAAAAAGTGATATTGAACCACGTCATTTAGATTTAAGACCATTTATTTTAAGTGGTAAAAATAGTTATGTTACTACAGGCGGCTTAACAAGAGTTGCTCTGAGAAAAGGAAGTACAATTGTTAATAGCTCTCAAGGTGGTGGTTCTAAAGATACTTTAATAGTAGATTAAAAAGATACTCCCAAATAAAACTTTAAAAATTCAAGATATTTTTAGTCAATCCAGGACTTTATAGGATAACTAGAAACAAACTAGAAACCATGGAGATAATATAAAAAAATTTTACTTATTACCCTTGTTGAATTATAAATATTATCTTAAACACTCATGAAATTCATTAATGCCCTCGTGGTGAAATTGGTAGACACAAAGGACTTAAAATCCTTGCCGCTTGCGGAGTGCCAGTTCGAGTCTGGCCGAGGGCACCATTTTTAAATTCTAGTTATGTTTGGAAAAGTGTATTTATTTATATTGAATATTTTACGCTCTTCAAAATTATTTACTTATTTTCTCTGGGGAATAAAAATAGATAAATATTGCCACACAACATTTTGGGATTTGACTTCTTTGGTAATTAAAAAAGAATTATCTATAATTAAAGAAGAAAAATATTTAGATATGGGATGCGGTCAATTTGCAATATTGGGACAATTTTATAAAAAAAGAAACGTAAATTCTAAAATTGTATCGGTTGATATTTATGATGATCTAGTAGAAAACAGTTTTAATAATTCAAAAATAAATAAAAACGATATTCAAATTATTCAGTCAAACTTATTTGATAATGTTAATGAAAAATTTGATTTAATTTCCTTCAATCCTCCATACGTGCCACAAAAGAAAGATGATAAGGTAAAATATACTAAAATTCGTTATTCAGCTAATGACGGTACAGAAACTATGTCGTTATTTTTAGGAAAAGCTAAAAATTTTTTGTCAAATGATGGTAAAATAATCTTAGGTGTAAACAGTTATTATGTTGATAAAGAAAAATGTCTTTCTTTAATAAAAGAATATGGATATGACATTAAAAAAATTACTAAAATTTTATTGAATTCTTCAATTGCTTTCACTATTCAAAAGAGTACTAAATGAAAAAAATTCAAATAATCTCTGATAAGAATCAAAAATCACTAAAAATTAAATCAAACATATTAAAGATCATATCTTCAATAAAAATTGAAAAAAAAAATACAATTATAGTTGTTGGTGGTGATGGATTTATGCTTCAGACATTAAAAAAGAATAAATATTCAAAAAAATCTTTTTACGGAATTAATTCAGGTAATTACGGTTTTTTGATGAATAAATTTTCATCAAAGAACTTTGTGAAAAATTTTATTAAATCAAAAACAGTTTCAATTTCACCATTAGAAATGACTGTAAAAAATATAAAGAATAATACAAAAAAACATATAGCAATCAATGAAGTATCAATTTTGAGGCAAAGTAGACAAGCAGCCTCATTATCAATCAATCATGGATCAAAACAAATTATAAAAGAGCTAGTTTCAGATGGCGTACTTGTATCTACTCCGGCAGGAAGTACTGCTTATAATTTATCTGTTCATGGTCCAATATTAAGTTTGAATTCAAAAAAATTAACAATTTCACCAATAAGTGCATTTAGACCAAGACGATGGAAAGGAAAAATAGTAAGCGATAGATCAAAAATAGTAATTAAGAATTTAAATGCAAAAAAAAGACCAATTAGTGCAGTTGCTGATAACATTGAAGTAAGAAATGCAAAAAATATAATTATCAAAACAAATCAAAAAATTAAATTTAATCTTTTGTATGATAAAAATAGAAGTCTTCAAAAAAAAATTAAGATTGAACAATTAAGAAGAGAAACTTCATAAAAATGAAAAAAATTAACGTTAATTTTATTGAGTGATGGTGCCCCCGCACGGATTCGAACCGCGGACCTATTGATTACAAATCAATTGCTCTACCAGCTGAGCTACAAGGGCTTTTGTGATAATTATTAACAATTTTCAAATTAATCAACTATTTTTTTAAATAACTTAAATGATGAAATACAATAGCAGCACTATTTGAAATATTTAAGCTTTCAATCTTTTTATTGATATCAATCTTTACCAAAAAATCTGCATATTTAGCTGTATGCTTATGCATTCCTGATCCTTCTGATCCAAATACTAGAATGTTATTTCCTTTCCATTCAATATCGGTGAAGTTTTTATCCCCATTACCATCAAATCCATAAATCCAAAAATTTTTATCTTTTAAATTTTTTAGAGTGGAATTGATATTTGATACCTCAAATATATTTATATATTCAATTGCTCCACTAGCTGCTTTATACATTAATTTACTTTCTCTTGGAAAATTTCTTTCTTTAATAATAATCCCATCAATTTTAAATGAGGCTGCACTTCTAATTATTGAACCAATATTTCTTGGATCAGTTACACCGTCTAAACAAGCAAAATTTATATCTAATTTGTCTTTGATAAATTCTTTAAGAACTGGTTTTTGCAAATGTTCTATTTCAGCTACATATCCTTGATGAAGTAAATTTTCTTTTGTTGAATATTTGTCTAATTCTTTTTTTGTCTTAAAAAAAACTTTTACATCATTTATAAGGTTTTTTTTTGGACTTTTTCTATGAATATTTTTTTTACTCTCCTCAGTTAAAAATAGTCTTAAAACCTTTCTTTTTGGATTTTTTAGAGCTTCAATAACGGCATGCTGTCCTACAATAAAAAAAGTCGATTTATTCATAATTTTCGATAAGTTTTACACGTTTTTTGCTATATTTCTTAATAATTCTCATATTGCATTTGCACAAATAAAATATATAAAACGCGTGTTGTTTGAAGCTTTATTGAACAGGGGACACTTCCCCAAAAGAGGAGGGGTTCCAGAGCGGTCAAATGGGGCGGGCTGTAAACCCGTTGACTTCGGTCTTCGAAAGTTCGAATCTTTCCCCCTCCACCATTCAATGAAACTTTAAGTAATACTGGAGTGATACTCTTGGGGTTGTGCGGGTGTAGTTCAATGGTAGAACGCTAGCCTTCCAAGCTGGATGTAAGGGTTCGATTCCCTTTACCCGCTCCAAGAAAAAAAATTATTAAATATAAAGAATGTGAGGAATAAAAGTAATGTCTAAAGAAAAATTTGTAAGAAATAAACCGCACTGTAATATTGGTACTATTGGCCATGTCGACCACGGTAAAACAACTTTAACAGCTGCGATAACAAAAGTACTAGCTGAGGCGAGTGGTGGTAAATCAGTTGCTTATGATGAAATAGATAAAGCGCCTGAGGAAAAAGAAAGAGGAATTACAATTTCAACTGCTCACGTTGAATATGAAACAGAAAAAAGACATTACGCTCATGTAGATTGCCCAGGTCACGCTGATTATGTAAAAAATATGATCACAGGTGCTGCTCAAATGGATGGTGCTATTTTAGTTGTTAATGCTGCAGACGGACCGATGCCACAAACAAGAGAACATATTCTTTTAGCAAGACAAGTAGGTGTACCTGCTATTGTAGTTTATCTTAACAAAGTAGACCAAGTTGATGATAAAGAAATGATTGAACTTGTTGAGGAGGAAATAAAAGAATTATTAACTTCTTATAAATTTCCTGGTGATAAAACTCCAATTGCAAAAGGTTCTGCACTTGCTGCTGTTGAGGGAAGAGATGATGAAATAGGTAAAAACTCAATTTTAGAATTAATGAAAAATGTTGATGAACATATTCCTCAACCAGACAGACCAAAAGATAAGGATTTCCTAATGCCTGTTGAAGATGTATTTTCTATTTCAGGGAGAGGTACAGTTGCAACTGGAAGAGTAGAGTCAGGTGTTCTTAAAACTGGTGATGAAATAGAAATTGTTGGTATTCGAGAAACAAAAAAATCAGTTTGTACAGGAGTTGAAATGTTTAGAAAACTTTTAGACTCTGGTGAGGCTGGAGATAATGTTGGAGTTCTTTTAAGAGGTGTAGAGAGAGACGATATCGAAAGAGGTCAGGTTCTTTGCAAACCTGGTTCGGTAACACCACATACTAAATTTGAAGCTCAAGCATATGTTCTTAAGAAAGAAGAGGGTGGAAGACACACTCCTTTCTTTACTAAGTACAGACCTCAGTTTTATTTCAGAACAACTGACGTAACAGGTGAAGTAGAATTACCTGCTGGAACTGAAATGGTAATGCCAGGTGATGATGCTAAATTTACAGTTAAATTAATTACTCCAATTGCAATGTCAGAAAAATTAAACTTTGCTATTAGAGAAGGTGGAAGAACTGTAGGAGCTGGAGTAGTAACAAAGATTATAGAGTAAGCTCTATATAGGAGTGTAGCTCAATTGGTAGAGCGCCGGTCTCCAAAACCGGAGGCTGAGGGTTCGAGTCCCTCCGCTCCTGCCAATAGAGTTAAAAAAAATATGAAAAACCCAATAAAATTTATTCAAGAGGTCAAACAAGAAGCTTTTAAAGTTACATGGCCAACAGGAAAAGAAACATTACAAGGAGCTTTAATGGTTTTTGCAATGGCTGTAGTGATGTCTCTATTTTTTTTACTACTTGACCAAGTTTTAAAATTTTTTTTAGAGTTATTGCTGAAGGTGAGTATATAATGAAAAATTGGTACATAGTTCAATCTCATTCAAGCTTTGAAAATAAAGTTGCTGGATTAATTAAAGAAGAGGCAGAAAAGGCTAAAATTTCAGAAAAATTTGAGGAAATCGTGGTTCCTACTCATGATGTAACTGAAGTTAAAAGAGGAAAAAGAATTCAGAGAAAAAAAAAATATTTCCCTGGTTATGTTTTAATAAAGAGTGAAATGGATAACAGTATTTATCATATGATTAAAAATATTAAAAGGGTGAGTGGTTTTTTAGGTACTAAAGGTATGCCCGTACCAGTCTCTGATAAAGAGATTGAGAAGATTTTAGGTCAAATAAAAGATGGTGTAGCTCAGCCAAAATCTGGTATAGAGTATAGCGTTGGAGAAAAAGTTCAAGTTGTTGATGGGCCTTTTGCTTCTTTCAGTGGTATGGTTGAGGGAATTGATGAAGAAAAATCTAGACTTAAGGTTTCAGTTTCAATATTTGGAAGACCAACACCGGTTGAATTAGAATATAATCAAGTGGAGAAAACAAGTTAATGGCAGCAAAAAAAGAAATTAGCGGATTTATAAAATTACAAATAAAAGGTGGTCAAGCAAATCCTGCACCACCAGTTGGACCTGCATTAGGTCAACGTGGTGTAAATATTATGGAATTCTGTAAAGCATTTAATGATAAAACAAAATCAATGGCTGGTAAACCTGTTCCAGTTGAAATAACAGTTTACAAAGATAAAAAATTTGACTTTAAAATCAAATCACCTCCTGCATCTTTTTTTATAAGAGAAGCAGCTAAATTAAAAAGTGGGTCTAAAGAACCGGGAAGAAATATAGTCGCTTCAATTACAAAAAAACAAGCAGAAGAGATTGCTAAGCAAAAAATGAATGATTTAAACGCAATAGACTTAGATCAAGCAGTTAAAATTATTGCAGGATCTGCTAGATCAATGGGTATAGAGGTTAAAGATTAATGAAATCAAAAAGATTTAAAAAATTACCTGAGAAAACTAAAGATCAAAATCCTGAGCCTTTTGAAAAGTTACTACATGAACTTAAAAAAAATTGCACAACAAAATTTGATGAGTCTATTGATCTCAGTTTAAGAATAAATAATAAGCAAAAAAAAAATGAAATTAATATTAGAACAGTTGTGAATCTACCTGGTGGAACAGGAAAAACAGTTAAAGTGGCAGTTGTTTGTGAAGATCCAAAAGCTTCTGAAGCTAAAACTGCTGGAGCAGACCTTGTTGGAGGAGATGAATTTATTGAAAAAATTAAATCAGGAGAAATGAATTTTGAAAAATTAATATGTACTCCTGCAATGATGATTAAACTTTCTAAATTAGGAAAAGTACTTGGTCCAAAAGGATTAATGCCTAACCCAAAACTTGGCTCTGTAACAGAGGACTTAAAAACTGCTATCAAAAATGCTAAATCAGGTCAAGCTGAAATAAGGAATGATAAAGATGGGAATATTGGAGTAAGTATTGGAAAAAAATCGTTTCAAGATGATCAACTGTTAAAGAATTATAATGCAATCTTAGATGCGCTCGAGAAAGAAAAATCTAACAATACACTTAAAGGTGATTTAATTAAAAACATTTTTGCTACATCAACCATGGGAGTTTCTTACAAAGTTAAATTAAGTAAAGCAATATAGTTATGATGAACAAAGAACAGAAAAAAAATTATATTACTGAAATGACATCTCAGTTCGAAAATAGTAAAGCTGTGATGGTTACTCATTATCAAGGTTTGACAATGCCTCAGCTAGATGAGTTAAGAGCTAAAATGAGAGAGAAAGGTATTATTTTTAAAATAACTAAAAACAGAATAACAAAGTTGGCATTAGAAAAAACTAAATGTAAAGATTTATCAAATTTATTTAAAGGACCCACAGCCGTTGCTTTTGGAGAGGATGCAATAATGTCAGCAAGAATATTATCTAAATTTGCTAAAGATAATGAAAATTTAAAACTTATTGGTGGGATAATGGATAATGAAGTTTTAGATCAAGCAGGAGTAGAAAAAGTTGCTAATTTGCCCACATTAGACGAAGCTCGAGCCAATATTATTGGAATATTGAATGCTTCAGCGTCAAAAATAGTAAGTATTTTGCTTGCACACTCGGAAAAAATGAGTAGTTTGGCCCCAGAAAATTCTGAAACACAACCTAAAGAGTAGATATTATGCCTGATCTAAATAAAATTATAGAAGATTTATCGAGTTTGACTGTTGCTGAGGCAGCAGATCTATCAAAACAATTAGAGGAAAAATGGGGTGTAACTCCAATGACCGCAGCAGCTCCAGCAGCAGCAGCAGGTGGCGAAGCAGCAGCAGATAAAGATGATTTTTCAATCATGTTAGTATCAGCTGGTGACAAAAAAATTAATGTTATCAAAGAAGTTAGAGCAGCAACTTCATTGGGATTAAAAGAGGCTAAAGATTTAGTTGAAGGTGCACCTAAAGAAGTTAAAGCAGGCGTTCCTAAAAAAGAAGCTGAAGAAATAAAAGCTAAATTAGAAGCAGCGGGCGCAAAAGTAGAGCTTAAATAAATAAATAGAAAGAATTCATAGACTGATTAATTCGTTAATCAGTTTAATTTATAAATGCAAATATCTTTTACTGAAAAAAAGAATATAAGGAAAAATTTTGGTAAACTTAAGGAAAGTTTATCTATTCCAAATTTAATAGAAGTTCAAAAAAATTCCTACAATGAATTGACTGATTTTATCTCTGAGGCAGAAATTACTAAAGGCTTTGATAGAGTATTTAAGAGTATTTTTCCAATTGAGGATTTAAATGACAAAGCAACCTTAGAATATGTATCTTATAGATTAGAAAAACCTAAGTTCGATGTAGAGGAGTGTATAGCAAGAGGGTTAACTTATTCATCAGCTTTAAAATGTACTTTAAGACTTGTTGTTTACGAAATTGATCAAGAAAATAATACAAAAGATATACTTTCAGCTAAGGAACAAGAAGTTTACATGGGAGAAGTACCAATGATGACGAATAGTGGTACTTTTATTACTAATGGAGTGCAAAGGGTTGTAGTTAATCAGATGCATAGAAGTCCAGGAGTGTTTTTTGATCACGATAAAGGAAAGACGCATGCAAGTGGTAAACTTTTATTCAATTGTAGAGTTATACCTAATAGAGGTTCTTGGTTAGATTTTGAGTATGATGTTAAAGATTTTTTATATTTTAAAATAGATAGAAAAAAAAAAATTTTAGCTTCAACATTACTATTAGCTTTAGGTTTTTCTAAGAGTGAAATTGTTGATGAATTTTATGATAAAGAACAGTTTAAATTTGATTCAAAAAATGAAAAATGGAAAACAGAATTTAATCCAGAAAATTACAAAGCAAAAAATTTCTCTGAAGAAGTCATAGATGTTAAAACTGGAAATGTCGTAATAAAATTAGGTGAAAAAATTAATTATTTAAATGCAAAAAAATTATCAAATGATGGTCTTAAAGATATATTAGTATCAAAAGATTCTTTGTATGGTAAATTTTTACATAAAGATGTTAAAATTAGTGATCAAGAAGATGGTATTTTAAAAATAGGCACTGAATTGAATGAAACTATAATGCAGCAAATTATTGATGCAAATATTCATTCCTTAGATATTTCAGTAACTAATTCTATCAATAAAGGTCCTTATTTGTTAACAACTATATTAAACGACAAAAATAATACTAAAGAAGAAGCAATCACTGAAATTTATAAAATGTTAAGACCTGGTGAACCGCCAACAATAGAAATCGCCACTCAAATTTTTAATAATTTATTCTTCAGTTCTGATAGATATGATCTTTCCGATGTTGGTAGAGTAAAAATGAATTCTAGATTAAATCAAGAATGTTCTGACAAAATAACAATTTTAAGAAATGACGATATCATAGCAATTATCCATAAAATGTTAGATTTAAGAGATGGAAAAGATGATGTGGATGATATTGATCATTTGGGAAATAGGAGAGTAAGGTCTGTTGGAGAATTAGTAGAAAATCAGGCGAGAATAGGTGTTTATAGAATGGAAAGAGCTATTAAAGAAAAAATGACTACTCTTGACGTTGAGTCAGCAATGCCTCAAGATTTAATCAATGCTAAACCATTAACTGTTTCATTAAAAGATTTTTTTGCAAGTTCTCAATTATCTCAGTTTATGGATCAAACAAATCCACTTTCAGAAATTACTCACAAGAGAAGAGTTTCAGCATTAGGTCCAGGGGGCTTAACAAGAGAAAGAGCAGGTTTTGAAGTTAGAGACGTTCATCCGACACATTATGGAAGGATTTGTCCAATAGAAACTCCTGAAGGTCCAAATATCGGATTAATAAATAGTTTATCAACTTATGCAAAAATAAATAAATATGGTTTTATTGAAAGTCCATATAAGAGAGTTAAAGATGGAGTTGTCCAAGATAAAGTTGAATATTTATCTGCGATGGAAGAAACAAAATTTACTATCGCGCAAGCAAACACTAAAATTGATAAAAATGGTAAAATTATTGAAGAACTAGTTTCTTGCAGACAAAATCTTAATTTTTTATTATCAAAACCTGAGACTATTGATTATATTGATGTATCTCCAAAACAACTTGTATCTGTTGCTGCATCTTTAATTCCTTTCTTAGAAAATGATGATGCTAACAGAGCGCTAATGGGCTCAAATATGATGAGGCAGGCAGTTCCTTTATTAAAACCAGAGTCCCCTTTGGTAGGAACTGGTATTGAAAGTGATGTTGCTTTAGACTCTGGTGTAACCATTGTAGCAAGAAGAGAAGGTGTAGTAGATAAAATTGATGGTAAAAGAATTGTTGTCAAAGTCACAGAAGAAACAGACTTTACAAAATCAAGCGTTGATATTTACAACTTGCAAAAATTTAAAAGATCAAATCAAAATACATGTATAAATCAGAGACCTTTAGTAAGGGTTGGTGATAAAGTAAAGACAGGTGATATAATTGCTGATGGACCATCAACAAGATTAGGTGAATTAGCCCTAGGAAAAAATGTTACAGTAGCATTCATGCCATGGCAAGGTTACAATTTTGAAGACTCAATTTTGATTTCAGAGAGATGTGTGACTGATGATGTATTTACATCGGTTCACATAGTTGAATATGAAATAATGGCAAGAGATACAAAATTGGGTGAAGAGGAAATTACAAGAGACATTCCCAATGTAAATGAAGATGCTTTAAAAAACTTAGATGAGTCAGGAATTGTTTATATAGGCGCTGAAGTTAATGCTGGAGATATTTTGGTAGGAAAAGTTACACCAAAGGGAGACTCAGCATCTGGTCCAGAGGAAAAATTATTGAGATCAATATTTGGTGAGAAAGCTATTGATGTTACTGATACTTCATTAAGAATGTCCAGAGGTAGTAGTGGTACAGTTGTTGATGTTAAAGTGTTTAACAGACATGGCATAGAAAAAGACGAAAGATCTATAACTATAGAAAGAGCAGAAATTGATCAAGTGCAACAAGATAAAATTGTAGAAGAAGAAATTTTAGAACGAAGTATTAAACAAAGAGCTGCACAAATCTTTTCAGGTTCATCCTTAACAAAAAAAGTAAAAGATTTTTCAGCAGGAACAAAATTAGATTTTGATAATATTAATTTGTTAGGGATAAACGATGTATTTAAGATCAATGTGGGAAATGCTAAAGATGAGGCCACGTTAGCACAGTTAAAAGATCAATATAATAAAGCTAAACAAGATATTACTGAAAGATTTGAAGATAAGGTCTTAAAAATTAGAAGTGGTGATGATTTGTTACCTAGCGTAATGAAGATGGTAAAAGTTTTTGTTGCTATTAAAAGAAGATTAAGGCCTGGTGATAAAATGTCTGGAAGACATGGAAACAAGGGTGTTGTCAGTAAGATAGTTCCAGTTGAAGACATGCCTTATAGAGAAGATGGTAGACCAGTTGATATAGTTTTGAATCCACTTGGTGTACCAAGTCGTATGAATGTTGGTCAAATTTTAGAAACTCATTTAGGCTGGGCTTGTAAAGAATTTGGTGAAGAAGTTAAAAAATTAGTTAATGAAAATAATAAAAAAATCGAAAAAACAGAAAAAATCTCAAAGTTTTTAAAATCTGTATATGGAGAAGAAATTTTCAATGATAAAATAGAAAAATTAAGTAAAACTGAATTTAGAGATTTGTGTGAAAATTTACAAAATGGTATCGCAATTTCAACTCCAGTTTTTGATGGAGCTAAGGAAAAAGATGTTACAGAAATGTTACAATTAGCAAATCTTCCTGGATCAGGTCAAACATATTTGTGGGATGGAAGAACAGGAGAACAATTTGATAGACCGGTTACTGTTGGGATTATTTACATGCTTAAACTTCATCATTTAGTAGAGGATAAAATTCATGCTAGATCAACTGGTCCTTATAGTTTGGTTACCCAACAACCGTTAGGAGGAAAAGCTCAATTAGGTGGTCAAAGATTTGGTGAAATGGAAGTCTGGGCATTAGAAGCTTATGGCGCATCATACACGTTACAAGAAATTTTAACTGTAAAATCAGATGATGTTGCTGGACGTGTAAAAGTTTATGAAACTATTGTTAAAGGTGAAGAAAATTTTGAGTCTGGAATACCAGAATCATTTAACGTTTTAGTAAAAGAAATTAAATCTTTAGCATTAAATGTGGAGTTAAATTAATTATGAAAAAAGAATTAACAGATCTTTTTAAAAATACAGAAATATCTGAAGCTCAAAACTTTAATAGTATTAAAATCTCTTTAGCGAGCCCTGAAAAAATAAAATCTTGGACTTATGGTGAAATTAAAAAACCAGAGACAATTAATTATAGAACCTTTAGACCTGAAAAAGATGGTCTGTTTTGTGCAAGAATATTTGGTCCAATAAAAGATTATGAGTGTTTATGTGGAAAATATAAACGAATGAAATTTAGAGGAATTATATGTGAAAAATGTGGAGTAGAGGTGACAAAATCAAACGTTAGAAGAGAAAGAATGGGTCACATAAATCTTGCAACACCAGTAGCACATATATGGTTTTTAAAATCACTACCAAGCAGAATAGCGCTTGCTGTTGATATGAAGTTAAAAGAAATTGAAAGAGTTTTATATTTTGAAAATTTTATAGTTATTGAGCCAGGATTAACAGGATTACAAAAAAATCAACTTTTAAATGAAGAAGAATTAGCAAAATATCAAGATGAATTTGGTGAAGAAGCTTTTACAGCAGGCATTGGTGCTGAGGCTGTTTTAGAAATGCTCAAAAGTCTAGATTTAGAGCTAGAGAGAAATAATTTAGTTAATTATATAAAAGAGACTAAATCTAAAGTTAATGAAGAACGAGCCATAAAAAGATTAAAATTATTAGAATCTTTTATTGAAACTGGCCAAAAACCTGAGTGGATGATAATGACAGTGGTCCCTGTAATCCCACCTGAATTGAGACCACTTGTGCCATTAGATGGTGGAAGATTTGCGACATCAGATCTAAACGATTTATATAGAAGAGTAATAAATAGAAATAATCGTCTAAAGAGATTAATGGATCTTAAGGCACCTGATATCATTGTAAGAAATGAGAAGAGAATGCTTCAAGAATCTGTTGATGCATTATTTGATAATGGAAGACGTGGAAGAGTTATTACTGGTACGGGAAAAAGACCTCTTAAATCTTTAGCAGAAATGTTGAAAGGGAAGCAAGGTAGGTTTAGACAAAACTTATTAGGAAAACGAGTAGATTATTCAGGAAGATCAGTTATTGTTGTTGGGCCAGATTTAAAGTTACACGAATGTGGTCTTCCAAAAAAAATGGCATTAGAGTTATTTAAACCATTTCTTTATGCTAGACTAAATAAACTAGGATTAGCATCAACAATTAAACAAGCAAAAAAACTTGTTGAAAAAGAAACAAATGCAGTATGGGATGCCCTTGAATTAATTGTAAGAGAACATCCAGTATTGTTAAATAGAGCACCAACTTTGCATAGATTAGGTGTACAAGCATTTGAGCCAAAATTGATTGAGGGAGATGCAATAGAGCTTCATCCTTTAACGTGTGCAGCATTTAATGCTGACTTTGATGGTGATCAAATGGCTGTTCATGTACCATTGAGTCTAGAAGCACAGCTAGAAGCAAGAATTTTGATGCTTTCGACAAATAATATTTTATCTCCATCAAATGGAAAGCCCATAATTGTTCCAAGTCAAGATATGATTTTAGGTATCTATTATTTATCACAAGAACAATTAACAGATAAACCTGCTGGCTATTTTGTTGACGCAGATCAAATAGAATTTGCCTTATCATCTGGTCAAATTAAAGTTCACAGCACTATAATCTCAAGATTTGAAACAATTGATGAGAGTGGAAATAAGAAATATGAAAAATATACATCAACAGCTGGAAGATTTTTATTAGCAAATTTGCTACCAAAAAATAAAGATATAAAATTTTCTTTAGTTGATAGATTATTGCCTAAAAAGGTTGTTTCAGAGGTTATAGATATAGTTTTTAGATTTTGTGGGCAAAAAACTACAGTAATTTTTTGCGATAAATTAAAAGATTTAGGCTTTAAACATGCATTCAAAGCTGGAATTTCATTTGGTAAAGATGATCTTGTAATACCAGATAGTAAAACACAATTGATTGATGATACTAAAAAATTGATCGCAGATTACGAAACTCAATATTCAGAAGGTTTAATTACCAGAGGTGAAAAATATAATAAAGTTGTTGATGCTTGGTCTAAGTGTACAGACAAAGTTGCAGGTGAAATGATGAAAGGTATATCAGCAACTGAAAAAACCTCTGAAGGTCTAAAAATAAACTCTGTATTTATGATGGCCGATAGTGGAGCAAGAGGTTCTGCAGCACAGATGAAGCAATTAGCTGGAATGAGAGGTCTGATTGCAAAACCATCTGGAGAAATTATTGAGAGTCCAATTACCTCAAACTTTAAAGAGGGTTTGACAGCGTTAGAATATTTTAATTCTACACATGGTGCTAGAAAAGGTTTGGCTGATACAGCATTAAAAACAGCTAGTTCTGGATATTTAACAAGAAGACTTTGCGATGTAGCTCAAGACTTAACTATTACAAAAGTTAAATGTGAGAAACCAGGTTTTATCGAATTATCAGAGATATTAGAAGGTGGAAATGTAGTAGTGAGTTTATCAGAAAGATCTTTAGGAAGAGTGACTGCTGCCGATGTAAAAAATCCAATCACAGGGGATATTATAATTAAAAAATCTTCAATGATAGATGAATCAGGATGTGATAAAATTGATGCTGCTGGTATAAAATCTTTAAAAGTATTTTCAGTGATGACTTGTAGTTCAAAAGAAGGAGTTTGTGCTACATGTTATGGAAGAGATTTATCAAGAGGTAAGATGGTTCATGTTGGAGAAGCGATAGGAATGATTTCAGCTCAATCAATCGGAGAACCTGGAACTCAATTAACAATGAGAACATTCCATGTCGGGGGTACTGCTTCTGTCAAACAAGACTCTCAGATTATAACAAAAAATGAGGGCATACTAAAAATTATTAATTCAAATATTTTGGAAGATTCAAAGAAAAACTTAATTGTAATGGGTCGAAATACGCAGTTATCGATTGAAGATAACAATGGAGTACAAGTGGCTATTTATAAAGTTGCATATGGCTCAAGACTTTTTTTTAAGAATGGTGATAAAATTAAATCCAATACAAAAATTTGTGAATGGGATCCGTACACAACACCTGTAATTGCAGAAAAAAGTGGTGTTGCTAGTTATGTTGATCTTATTGATGGCGTTTCAATTCAAGAAACTGTAGATGATGCAACAGGTATTTCATCTAAATCTGTAATTGACTGGAGATCACAATCAAAAAGTTCTGATTTAAAACCGAGAATTACTTTAAGAGATGAAAAAGGAAATGTTATAAAAAAAGCAGATGATAACGAGGCTAGATATTATTTAGTTCCTGACTCAATTTTATCTGTTAAAGATGGTCAAAAAGTTTCAGCAGGAGATGTAATTGCAAGACTTCCTAAAGAAACTACAAAAACTAAAGATATTACTGGTGGACTACCTAGAGTTGCTGAATTATTTGAAGCAAGAAAAGCTAAGGATAGTGCGATAATTGCAGAAAATGATGGTCAAGTTATATTTGGTAAAGAAGTAAGAGGAAAACAAAGAGTATCAATTGTTCCTGAAGATGGATCTGAGGCATCAAATTATTTAATTCCTAAAGGTAAACATATCAATTTTAATCAAGGAGAAAAAATTAAAAAAGGTGAATACCTTTTAGATGGCCAACCTTTACCACATGATATTTTAAGAATTTTGGGAATTAAAGATTTAACTGAATACTTTGTTAACCAAGTTCAAGAAGTTTATAGATTACAGGGTGTTATTATAAACGACAAACATATTGAAACAATTTTAAGACAAATGTTAAAAAAAGTTGAGGTCAAAAATTCTGGGGATTCATCCTATCTTCCTGGAGAAATTATAGATAGAATTAAATTTGATAATAATAATGATAAATTAAAAGCAGAAGGCAAAACCCCTGCTTATGGTGAAAGAGTTTTAATGGGAATTACTAAAGCATCCTTACAGACTGAATCATTTATATCTGCTGCATCATTCCAGGAAACAACTAGGGTTCTTACAGACGCTGCAATCAAAGGGAAAATAGACCCATTAAACGGTCTGAAAGAGAATGTTATCGTTGGTAGATTAGTACCCGCGGGAACTGGAAATATTAAGAATAAATGGAACAAAAAAGCTTTGGAAGATGACAACAAATTTTTGTCAGAACAAGATAAAATAGAAGCTTCAGAAACCCCAATAAATCAATAAAATTTGATTGTTCAATTACTAGTTTTAGTTTGACAAAGTCAGATTATTAAGTATTTTGGCGATGTTTTTGGTTGGAATGTAGTGTTATTCGCGGGCACTAAACGCTGCCATTAATAACCTGTCAGTTATTTCATTCAAAAACAATAATTATAAATTACAAACTTATGCCGACTATTAATCAGTTGTTAAAAAACAAAAGAGTTAAACAAATTAAAAGGAATAAAGTTCCTGCATTACAAAAACAACCTTTAAAAAGAGGAGTTTGTGTAAAAGTTTATACCACCACACCAAAAAAACCTAATTCTGCATTGAGAAAAGTTGCTAGAGTAAGATTATCTAATGGTTTTGAGGTAACTGCTTATATTCCTGGCGAAGGACATAATTTACAAGAACACTCAGTTGTTTTAATTAGAGGTGGTCGTGTAAAAGATTTACCTGGCGTTAGATATCATATTCTTAGAGGTAATTTAGATACTCAAGGTGTAGCTAACAGAAAAAAAAGAAGATCATTATACGGAACAAAAAAAGGTAAGTAATTTATGTCTAGGAAAAAAACCCAACCAAAAAAAAATATTGTTCCAGATCCAAAATTTAAATCAACAATTATTCCGAAATTGATAAATAATATTATGTATGATGGCAAAAGAGGTGTTGCTGCTAAAATAGTTTATGACGCTATAGATAAAATCAAAACAAAAACTAAAGATGAACCAATCAATATATTCAACGAAGCGATTAATAATATTAAACCAACTGTAGAGGTAAGGTCTAGAAGAGTTGGTGGAGCAACTTATCAAGTACCAGTAGAAGTTAAAAGTAAGCGAGCTCAAGCATTAGCAATTAGATGGCTAGTAGATTCAGCAAGAAAAAGAAAAGATAAACATATGTCTGATAAAATTTTTAACGAACTTTATGATGCATATGAGAAAAAGGGTGCAGCTGTAAAAAAGAGAGAGGATGTTCATAAAATGGCAGAGTCAAATAAAGCATTTGCACATTTTAGGTGGTAATAATTTATGGCTAGAACTCATACTTTAGACAAATATAGAAATATTGGTATCATGGCTCATATTGATGCTGGCAAAACAACTACAACAGAGAGAGTTTTGTATTATACAGGTAAGAGCCATAAAATTGGAGAAGTCCATGATGGTGCAGCTACAATGGACTGGATGGAACAAGAACAGGAAAGAGGAATCACAATTACCTCAGCTGCTACAACATGTTTTTGGCAAGATCATAGGATTAATATAATCGACACACCTGGTCACGTTGATTTTACAATAGAAGTAGAAAGATCCTTAAAGGTTTTAGATGGCGCTGTAGCAGTTTTTGATGGTGTTGCTGGCGTTGAACCTCAGTCAGAAACAGTTTGGAGGCAAGCAGATAAATATAAAGTTCCAAGGATTTGTTTTGTAAATAAACTAGACAGAACAGGAGCAGATTTTTTTAGATGTGTTGATATGATAAGGGATAGACTTGGTGCTAAACCACTAGTAGTACAAGTTCCTATTGGTATAGAGGCTTCACTAACTGGAGTAGTTGACTTAGTTAAAATGAAAGCTCAAGTTTGGAAAAATGAAGCTCTTGGTGCAGAATGGGAGTACAAAGATATTCCAGAAGAACTTAAAGAAATTTCCCAAAAATATAGAACTGAATTAGTTGAAATGGCTGTTGAGCAAGATGAAAAAATGATGGAGTCATATTTAAATGGAGATGAAATAAAAGAGGAAGATTTAATTAAGTGTATAAGAAAAGGTACATTAGATTTCAGTTTTGTGCCAGTTCTAACAGGCTCAGCTTTTAAAAATAAAGGAGTTCAACCTTTGCTTGATGCTGTTGTAAACTATCTGCCCAGTCCAGTTGATATAGGGTCTATTAAAGGGACAAAAATTGGAAGTGATCAAGAAATGGAAATGAAATTTGATGATAATGCTCCTTTTTCAGCATTAGCTTTTAAAGTCGCTACTGACCCATTTGTTGGCTCTCTAACTTTTATAAGAGTCTATTCAGGTACGATCAAAACAGGGACTGCCGTTTATAATTCATCCAAGGAAAAAGAAGAAAGAGTTGGAAGAATGCTTTTAATGCATGCAAATTCAAGAGAAGATATTAAAGAGGCAAATGCTGGAGATATAGTAGCATTAGCTGGTTTGAAAAACACTATCACCGGACATACATTATGTGACAAAGATAATTCAGTGCTTCTGGAACCAATGGAATTTCCTGATCCAGTTATTGAAATAGCTGTTGAACCTAAGACTAAGGCTGACCAAGAAAAAATGGGTGAAGCATTAGGTAGATTAGCTAAAGAAGATCCATCATTTAGAGTGACTTCTGATGAGGAGTCTGGGCAAACAATAATTAAAGGAATGGGTGAATTACATCTGGATATAATTGTTGACCGTATGAAAAGAGAGTTTAAGGTTGAAGCAAATGTAGGAGCTCCTCAAGTAGCATATAGAGAAACTATTGAGGCATCATCAGAAGTTGAATACACACATAAAAAACAAAGTGGTGGTGCTGGTCAGTTTGCAAAAGTTAAATTGTTGGTAGAGCCACAAGAACCTGGCAAAGGTAGAGAAGTAGAGAGTAAAATTAAAGGTGGAGCAATTCCTAAGGAATTTATACCTGGAGTCGAAAAAGGAATTGAAACTGTCTCCGATGGAGGAATTTTAGCTGGCTTTCCAATGATAGATTACAAAGTTACTATTTTAGATGGACTTCACCACGATGTAGACTCAAGTGTATTAGCTTTTGAATTAGCAAGTAGAGCTTGTTTCAAGGAAGCTTGCACAAAGGGTGGTTTAAAATTGTTAGAACCAGTTATGAGAGTAGAAGTAGTAACTCCAGAAGATTACATGGGAGATGTTATTGGAGATTTAAATAGTAGAAGGGGACAAATAAGCACCCAAGAACAAAGAGGCAATGCAACTGTAATTACGGCCATGGTTCCCCTGGCTAATATGTTTGGATATATTAATAATTTAAGATCTATGTCACAAGGAAGAGCACAATATTCAATGTTCTTTGATCATTATTCAAAAGTTCCTCAAAATGTTCAAGATGAAGTAACAAAAAAGATTGCAGGTTAATTATGGAAAAACAGAACATTAGGATTAAACTTAGAGCATATGATAATAAAATACTTGATGCTTCTACTGAAGAAATAGTAAATACTGTTAAAAGAACTGGAGCTACGATAAAAGGTCCTATACCGTTACCAACTAAAATTGAAAGATATACAGTATTACGTTCACCTCACATTGATAAGAAAAGCAGGGAACAATTTGAGTCTAGAACACATAAAAGATTAATTGATATAGTTGAACCAACACCCCAAACAGTTGAAGCTTTGATGAAGTTAGACTTAGCATCCGGTGTAGATGTGGAAATAAAAATTTAGTTATGAATGAAATTGCTTTAATTGGAAAAAAAATTGGGATGACTAGAGAATTTTATAAAACAGGTCAATTGGTTCCAGTCACAGTCTTAAAAATGGAAAAAGCTAGAGTTATTCAAGTTATAGAAAAAGAAAAAAGAGGATATAGTGCCGTTCAATTAGGATATGGAAAAATTAAAAATTCTAAACTTACAAAAGCAATGAAAGGTTATTTTGCTAAAAAAAATACAGAAGCAAAAAAAACATTAAAAGAATTTAGAGTTAAAAACATTGATAGTTTCAAAGAAGGAAACGAGTTTGGATTAGAAATTTTCAAAGATATCAAATTTGTAGATACAAAATCAAAAACTATTGGAAAAGGGTTTGCAGGTGCTATGAAAAGACATAATTTCGGTGGTTTGAGAGCTACTCACGGTGTTTCCGTTTCTCATAGATCTCACGGCTCAACAGGACAGAGACAAGATCCTGGTAAAGTTTTTAAAGGAAAAAAAATGGCTGGTCACATGGGTGATAAATTAAGAACAATGCAAAATATCGAAATTATAAAAACTGATGTTGAAAATGAGCTATTATATCTAAAAGGTTCAATTCCCGGTGCAAAAAATTCAGAAATTTTAGTTAAAAAGTCAGTTAAAAATATAAATAAGTTAACAATTGAAGAAAAAATTAAAGCAGCCGAAGAGGCTAAAAAAACTCCCGATAAAAAGAAAAAATAATGAAAATAGAAAAATTTAATTTAGATGGAAAAAAAGACTCTATAGAGGTGCTAGATAAAATTTTTTCTGCGAAAATAAATAAAAAATTAGTAAACAGCGTATTATATAAATCAAATGCAAATTTTAAAGGAAGACATGCAAAAACAAAACAACAAAATGAAGTATCAGGTCCAACCTCTAAAATTTATGCACAAAAAGGTACAGGTGGCGCTAGACATGCAAGTAAAAAAGCGCCAATTTTTGTTGGTGGTGGTATAGCCCATGGTCCTAAAGGTGAACTTTCTTATAAAAAAAGAAAACTTAATAAAAGTGAAAAGAAATTAAGTGTTGCATCTTTAATTTCAGAAAAGAACAAAAATAAAAACTTATTAATTTTTAGCGATTTTAATAATGAAATCAAAAAAACAAAAGAAATGTATTCAATTATAAAGAAGTATGAAATTTCAAATTCTCTTATTATTCTTGATAAAAAGTCTAAAACTAAAATTGAGAAAGCAATTAGAAATATTCCAAATATAAAGGTGACAGATGTTAATCATTTTAGCTCATTTGATATTATAAAGTTTAAAAAAATAGTTTTTACTGAGAGTTCTATAAAAGAATTAGAAAAGAGATATACATAATGGAAAAGTTACATTTATATGATAAAATTTTATCACCTTTAGTTACTGAAAAAAGCACTAATTTATCTGAGCAAAATAAAGTTGTTTTTAAAGTTTTATCTACGGCAAATAAGAAAAGTTTAAAAAAAAACATTGAAAAAATTTTTAAGGTAAATGTGATAAAAATTAATATTATTAATAAACAAAACAGAACTAAATTAACTAGAGGAAGAAAAATAAAAGTTTCTGGTTTTAAAAAAGCAATCATTACATTGAAAAAAGGTCAAAGTATTGATCTTACAACTGGAGTTTAATTAAATGGCATTAAAGACTTTTAAACCTTATACTAAATCTACACGAGGGACTATTCTTGTTGACAGAACAGGTCTATGGAAAGGTAAACCTTTCAAATCACTTGTTTCACCTAAAAATGCTATGAAAGGTAGAAACAATAATGGTCATATCACTTCTATTAATAGAGCTGGTGGACATAAAAAAATGTATAGACATGTTGATTTTTACAGAAGGAAGTTTGATATGGCTGCAACAGTAGAGAGAATTGAATATGATCCAAATAGATCATGCTACATAATGCTAGTTAAATTTAAAGATAATACTCATGCCTATTATCTTGCTCCACAAAAAATTAAAGTAGGAGATGTTGTGGAAAGTGGATCCAAAAAAGAAATAAAAGTTGGAAATTGTATGCCTCTTCAAGATATTCCTGTTGGAATAGATATTCATAATGTTGAAATTCAGCCAGGTGGGGGTGGTAAAATAGCTCGATCTGCAGGAACTTCTGTCATTATAAGTGGTTTAGATGGCAATTATAGCTTAATCAAACTTGCTTCAGGAGAAGTGAGAAAAATTGATTCAAGATCATTAGCAACAATTGGCGTTTTAAGTAACCCAGATCAAAAAAATATTAAAATCGGAAAAGCAGGTAGATCAAGATGGCTAGGAAGACGCCCTCATACAAGGGGAGTTGTTAAAAATCCAGTTGACCACCCCCATGGAGGCGGTGAAGGTAAAACAGCCGGTGGAAGACATCCAGTTTCACCAACAGGCCAATCTGCAAAAGGTTTAAAAACTAGAGATAATAAGCGTACCGATAAATATATTGTTAGAAGAAGAAAGAAGAGAAAGGATTAGATAATGGCTAGAGCAATTTGGAAAGGACCATTCGTAGAAGAAAGCTTGATGAAAAAAGTGGATAAGTATAAAGCTGATCCAAAAAAAATTCCGATTAAAACATGGTCAAGAAAATCAACAATAATTCCTGATTTTGTTGGGGTCAGCTTTTTAATATATAATGGTAAAAAATTTATCCCAATTACTATTTCAGAAGATATGGTGGGTCATAAGCTTGGTGAATTTTCTCCTACACGAAGTTTCTTTGGTCACACACCTGCTGATAAAAAAGCTAAACCTGCTGAGGCAACTGATAAAAAATAAATTATGAGTAAAAAAAATAAAACAGAAAAAAAAACCGATAAAATTGTAAGATCTATAAACAACAATATAAGATCTAGTGTAAGAAAATTAAATCCAATTTTAAAAAGCATTGTAGGAAAAAAAGTTGATATAGCAATTAGAGATTTACAATTTTCAGAAAAAAGAATTACAAAAGATATCAGAAAAACAATAAGTTCTGCTGTAGCTAATGCAGAAAATAATTTTCAGTATGATATCGATAATTTGATTGTTAAAGAGGCATATTGTGGAAAAAAGATCATAATGAAAAGATTTAGACCAAGAGCCAAAGGTAGAGCAGCTCCAATTCTAAAACCGTATTCGAGTGTAACAATAATTTTATCGGAAGTAAAAAAAGCGAAAGAGATGAGTCATGGGTCAAAAAGTTAATCCAGTAGGTTTTAGATTAGGTGTTAACAGAGGTTGGGACTCTGTTTGGTATGCAAAGAAAAAAGATTTTGGAAACTACCTAATTGAAGATTTTAAAATCAGAGAATACATTAAAAAAAATGTGATTAATTCTGGTGTTTCTAAAGTTATGATAGAAAGAACATCAAATAAATGTTATGTGACTATTTATACTTCAAGACCAGGTTTTGTAATTGGCAAAAAAGGTAGTGATATTGATAAGATAAAAAATAATTTATCTAAGTTTACCAAAAATGAAGTTACATTAAATATTAAAGAAGTAAAAAAACCAGAAACAAATGCTTATTTAGTAGCTGAAAATATTGCTCAACAATTAGTGAAAAGAATTTCATACAGAAGAGCAATGAAAAGAGCCATGCAATCATGTATTAGACTCGGAGCTAAAGGTATAAAAGTTTCATGCAGTGGTAGATTAGGTGGAAATGAAATAGC
Organism: uncultured Pelagibacteraceae bacterium; assembly: GCA_902578775.1. GTDB lineage: Bacteria > Pseudomonadota > Alphaproteobacteria > Pelagibacterales > Pelagibacteraceae > Pelagibacter. Next base: position 64,674 of record CACHEF010000002.1, on the reverse strand, counting down.
AAGAACAGAGTGGTTAAGAGATGGCAGTATTCCATCGCATACATTAAGAGCAGATATAGATTATGCAGAAGCAGAAGCATTGACCACATATGGTATTATTGGAATTAAAGTCTGGATTTATAAAGGTGAAGTGTTTGCTAAAGAATTTAGTCAAGAAACAAACAAGATAACCCCAAAAGAAGGTAAAGAATAATGTTGCAACCAGTTAGAACTAAATGGAGAAAAGCTCATAAAGGCAGAATACACGGTAACGCTTCACGAGCAAATTTTATTAATTACGGTGCTTTTGCTCTGAAAGCTATGTCTCCTGATAGAGTAACAGGAAAACAAATTGAAGCTGCAAGGGTTGCTTTAACAAGACATATGAAAAGGCAGGGAAGAGTTTGGACTAGAATATTTCCTAATATTCCTGTATCCAAAAAACCGATTGAAGTTCGAATGGGAAAAGGAAAAGGTTCACCCGAATTTTTTGCTTGCAGAGTAAAGCCTGGAAGAATTTTGTTTGAAGTAGATGGAGTATCTGAGGAAATTGCAAAGGAAGCGTTGTACAAAGCATCAGCAAAATTACCAATTAAAACCAAAACTATAAAAAGATTTGCATAATGAAGAAAAAAGAAATTAAAAAATTATCAAAAGACGAAATTATTAAAAATATCAATAAATTAAAAAAAGATTTATTTAATTTTAGATTTCAAAAAATTAATTCTCAGGTTACTAACCCTGCGCAAATTGGTGAAACAAAAAAAAATATTGCTAGATTAAAAACTACTTTAAAGGAAAAAATAAATGCCTAAAAAAATTTTAACAGGTGTAGTTGTAAGCGACAAGCCAAATAAAACAATAACTGTAATGGTTGAAAGAAAGTTTTCACACCCAGTATTAAAAAAAGTTATTAAAGTTAGAAAAAAATACAATGCTCATGATGAAAATAATAAATTTAAAAATGGTGATAAAGTTTCAATTATTGAAAGTAAGCCGTTTTCAAAAAATAAAAAATTCCAAGTAATGGAGAATAATAAGTAATGATACAAGTACAAACAGAGTTACAGGTAGCAGATAATACTGGTGCAAAAAAAATAGAATGTATTAAGGTTTTAGGTGGCTCAAAAAGACGTTATGCTAGTATAGGTGATACTATAGTTATTGCTGTTAAAGAGGCAATTCCTAAGGGTAAAGTTAAAAAGGGTTCTGTGCACAAAGCAGTTGTTGTAAGAGTTAAAAAAGGAATTCATAGAGATGATGGATCTAAAGTTAGATTTGATAATAATGCAGCCGTTTTAGTTGATGACAAAGGTGAACCAGTTGGAACAAGAATTTTTGGTCCTGTTACAAGAGAATTAAGAAATAGAGGACAAATGAAAATTATTTCATTAGCTCCAGAGGTATTATAATGATTAAAAAAGGTCTTAAAGTAGTAGTAATGGCAGGAAAAGATAAAAAAAAAGAAGGTGAAGTTATTCAAATAGATAGACGAAACAATAGAGCTAAAGTTAAAGAAATAAACATGGTCAAAAAACACGTAAAAACAACTAAAGAAAAAAAAGGTGGAATAGTTTCTAAAGAAAGTTTTATACATATTTCAAATTTAAAATTAGTTGATAAAAAAAATATAAATAAAAAAATTGAGGCTAAGAAGTAATGACTCCAAGATTAAAAGAACTATATTTTAAAGAAATACAACCTGCATTAAAAGATCAGTTTGGATTTAAAAATATATATATGGGTCCTAAAATTGAAAAAATAGTTCTAAATATGGGCCTTGGCTTAGATGGAAATGATGCAAAAATATTAAAATCTTGTGAAGAAGATATGGCTAAAATTACAGGCCAAAAACCAGTAACAACAAAGTTTAAAAAATCTGTTGCAAATTTTAAAACTAGAAAAGGTTCTAATGCAGGTTTGAAAGTAACATTAAGGAAAAACAAAATGTATGAGTTTTTGGATAGATTAGTAAATATTGCTCTTCCAAGGATTAAAGACTTTAGAGGACTATCACCTAATGGATTTGATAAATTTGGAAATTATACTTTTGGAGTAAAAGAGCATATTATTTTCCCGGAAGTAAGTTTTGAAAGAGCAGATAAAGTAAGGGGTTTAGATATAATAATAGTTATATCCTCTCAAAATAGAGAGCATAGTTTTGCATTATTAGAAAAACTGAATTTCCCTTTTATTAAAAAAGGAGATAATTAAGAATGGCTAAAATGAGTTCAATTAATAAAAATAATAGAAGAATTAAACTTTCAGATAAATTTTACAAAAAAAGAAATGAATTAAAAAAAATTGTAATGAATAAAAAACTCCCTTTAGAGGAAAGATTTAAAGCTCAACAAAAATTATCAAAATTACCTAGAAATTCAGCTAAGAGCAGAGTTATGAACAGATGTCAAATAACTGGAAGACCTCATGGAGTATATAGAAAATTGAAAATATCAAGAATTGCATTAAGACAACTTGGTTTACAGGGAAAAATTCCAGGTATGGTGAAATCAAGTTGGTAGAAAGGAAATTATGAGTTTAAGCGACCCAATAGGAGATATGATAGCAAGAGTAAAAAATGCTCAAGCTAGAAATCATAAAAAAGTAGAATTACCTTCATCAAATTTTAAATCAAAAATTGCTAATATACTTAAAAATGAGGGTTTTATAGTAGACTTTAAGATTGTTGGAGATGATAAAAAACCGGTTTTATCTCTAGAACTAAAATATCATTCTGGAAATCCTGTCATTAGTAATTTTGAGAGAGTTTCTAAACCAGGAAGAAGAATATTTTCTAGTGCTGATAGTTTACCTAAAATTAACAATGGTTTAGGTATTGCTATAGTGTCTACACCTAAAGGCGTTATGACAGATATGGATGCAAGAAAGCAAAAAGTAGGTGGAGAAATTATCTGTAAGGTATTTTAATTATGTCAAAAATTGGAAAAACAGAAATTGTAATCCCTGATAAAGTTAAAGTTGTTTTAGCTGGTAATATATTAAATATAGAAGGTCCATTGGGTAAAAAATCTTTAGACATTGATCTTGAGACTTTCAATTTAGAAATTAAAGAAGGAAAAGCGATTTCAATTAAGCCAAAGAAAATTGATGAAAATACTAAGCGACTTTGGGGAATGAATAGAAGTTTAATCAATAATGCAGTCATTGGTTCGAGTACTGGTTACGAAAAAGTATTAGAATTAGTTGGTGTTGGATATAGAGCTGCTTTGAAAGGCAAACAGTTAAATTTACAATTAGGTTACAGTCATGATATAAATTTTGATATTCCTGAAGGTATAAAAATTACAGTCGATAAACAAACAACATTAAAAATTTCTGGATCAGATAAACAATTAGTAGGTGTTGTAGTATCAAAAATTAAAACCTTTAGAAAAATTGAACCGTACAAAGGTAAAGGTGTTAGAGAAAAAGGACAATATGTCCTCAAGAAAGAAGGAAAAAAGAAATAATGAAATTAACTACAGAAACCAGAAAAAGATTTAGAGTTAGCAACAAAGTAAAAAAAGTTGCTCCTAAAGAAAGATTTAGGTTGTGTATTTTTAGATCAGCAAAAAATATTTCAGCTCAAATTATTGATGATACTAAGAAAATGACTTTACTTTCGGCATCGTCTATAGAAAAAGATATAAAGTCTGGTACTAAAGTAAACAAAAGTGAACTATCAAAAATTGTAGCTGAAAAATTGGCAAAAAAAGCACAAGAAAAAAAGATAACTAAAATATTTTTTGATCGTGGAGTATACAAATATCATGGTCGTATAAAAATATTTGCTGAAACATTACGTAAAAATGGAATGGATTTTTAATTATGGATAATACTAAAGATAAAAAAACTGACGATATTCTAGAAAAATTAGTTCATATAAATAGGATTACCAAAGTTGTTAAAGGTGGAAGAAGATTTGGATTTTCTGCATTAGTAGTTGTAGGAAATCAAGCAGGTAAAATAGGTATTGCTCATGCTAAAGCAAAACAAGTTCCTGATGCAATTAAAAAAGCTAATGAAATGGCTAGAAGAAAACTTATTCATATACCATTAAGAGAGGGTAGAACCATTCATCATGACGTTAAAGCCAAAGATGGATCGGGTAGAATTGTTTTAAGAGCAGCATCCAAAGGTACTGGTATAATTGCAGGAGGACCTGTTAGAGCTGTTTGTGAGGTATTAGGTGTTCGAGATATTGTGGCTAAATCAATGGGAACTTCAAATGCTCATAATGTAATAAGAGCTACTATAAAAGCTTTAATGCAACAAAATTCTCCTAAACAAATTTCATCAATAAGAAATAAAAAAATTTCAGAAATTATTGAAAAAAGAGGCTAATGATTACACAACTAAATAATAGAGAAAAAATTAACAAATCAAAAATAAGAGTTGGACGTGGAATAGGTTCTGGTAAAGGAAAAACTTCAGGAAGAGGAGTCAAGGGTCAAAAATCAAGATCGGGAGTTGCAATTAAAAGTTTTGAGGGTGGCCAAATGCCATTATACAGACGTTTACCAAAAAGAGGATTTAATTCAATTTCATCAGAAACTGTTGCTATTTTAAATCTAGAAAAAATTCAATCTTATATAGACAAAAAAAGAATTAATGGCAGTGATCTTATAAATGTAGATTTGTTAAAAAAACTTAAAATAATTAATAAAAATTCAACAAAGCTAAAAATCTTGGGCCAAGGTGAAATTAAAGATAAGATAAATATAGAAGCTAATTTAGCATCTAAATCTGCTGTTGAAAAATTAGAAAAAATTGGTGGATCAATTCAATTGAAAAAATAAGTCATTCAAATATGAGCGCTTCATCTTCATCTAATGATTTAAGAAATAGAATACTATTTACAATTGGTATTTTAGCTGTTTATAGATTTGGAACATTTGTTCCTTTACCCGGAATAGACCCTGAACAACTTAAAACATTAATGGAAAGTAATCAAAAGGGTTTACTTGGAATGTTTAATGTTTTTGCTGGTGGTGCTGTAAGTAGAATGGCTATTTTTGCACTTGGAATTATGCCATATATTTCCTCTGCAATTATTGTTCAGCTATTAACTGGTGTATCAGATTATTTCAAAAACTTAAAAGCTCAAGGTGAAATAGGAAGGTCAAAAATTACACAAATCACAAGATATGGAACTGTTTTGTTGGCGACCGTTCAAGGTTATGGTCTAGCTATAGGATTAGAGTCATCAGCAAATTTAGTTATAAACCCAGGATTATTTTTCAAAATTTCTACTGTAACCACAATAGTAGCAGGTACAATTTTCTTGATGTGGTTAGGAGAGCAAATTACTCAAAGAGGAATTGGAAATGGTATATCTTTAATAATTTTTGCTGGTATTGTTGCTGAAATTCCTAGAGCCTTAGTCACAACTTTTGAATTGGGCAGAACAGGAGCTGTTTCTACATTTATGATTTTAGCAATATTTGTTTTATTAATCATAACAGTTTTATTTGTAGTTTTTATGGAAAGAGCCTTAAGAAAAATTTTAATAAATTATCCAAAAAGACAAATGGGAAATAAAATGTATGGTGGAGAGTCTTCGCACTTGCCTTTAAAGATAAACCAAGCAGGAGTGATACCTGCAATCTTTGCCTCTGCTTTATTATTGTTGCCAGTAACGTTCTCAAATTTTAATTTTTCAGATAATGACACTTTTTTAAATCTAAGTTCATTCTTTACCCAAGGTCAACCACTTTATATGTTACTATATGCTTCAGGTATAATTTTTTTTACTTTTTTTTATACATCAATTACTTTTAACCCAACTGAAACGGCAGATAATCTTAGAAAGTATGGTGGTTTTGTACCTGGTATAAGACCGGGTGAAAGCACAGCAATTTATATTGAAAACATTCTAACTAAATTAACGACAATAGGAGCATTATATTTAACGCTTGTTTGCCTAATGCCTGAATTTTTAATTGCAAATTATCCAATACCTTTTTATTTGGGAGGTGCTTCGATTTTAATCGTTGTTGTAGTTGCTATCGACACTGTAACACAAATTCAAACAAGACTTATGAGTGCTCAATACGAGCAATTAATTAAAAAGACAAAATTTGGAAGATAATTTTAAGTGAATATTATATTGTTTGGTCCTCCTGGTGCTGGAAAAGGAACTCAAGCCAAATATTTAGTAAAAAAGACGAATGGTTTTCAAATTTCAACAGGTGATTTGCTCAGATATGAAATTGAGAAAAATTCTGATATTGGCAAAATGATATTAAACGATATGAATAATGGTAAATTTGTGAATGATGAAATTGTTAATAAACTTATAAGAATTTTTGTATTTGACACTAAAAAAAAAAATAAATTAATTTTCGATGGGTACCCTAGATCAATAAGTCAGGCTAAGAATTTAGATAAGTTATTAAAAGAGTCAAATCAAAATATTGATCGTATTTTTTTTCTGAATGTAAACAAAGACACAATAATAAAAAGAATTCAAAAAAGAAAAACAGAGGAAAATAGATCTGATGATGAATTAGATACCATTCTCAAAAGATATGACACCTATATGGAAACAACTAAACCAGTCTTAAATTTCTATTCAAAAAATCCAAATTTTCATGAGATAGATGGATCTCAAAAAATAGAGGAAATAACAAGTAAAATAGACACTTTTATCGATGTTTAAGACATTGACTTTAAAAGATCTTCTTATATAAAAGGCTCAAAATTATCACTTTATATATGGCTCGGATCGCAGGTATTAATATTCCACAAAATAAGCTTGTTCATATAGGCTTAACTTATATTTATGGTATAGGTGATAAATTTTCTCAACAAATTTGTACTTCTTTAGAAATTCCTAAAAAAAAAAGAGTTAATGAATTAACCGATGATGAAATTTTAAAAATTAGGGAATATATAGATCAAAATTTTAAAGTTGAAGGGGATCTTAGAAGAGATTACTCACTAAGCATTAAAAGACTTATTGATCTAGCATGTTATAGAGGTTCAAGACATAGAAAAAAACTTCCAGTAAGAGGCCAAAGAACTCGATGTAATGCTAGAACAAGAAAAGGTAAAGCTATAGCAATAGCTGGAAAAAAATTAACACCAACTAAGAAATAATAATGGCAAAAATTGAAAAAGATGAAAATAAAGATCAAAAAGTCGAAAAATCTTTAAAAAAATCTAATAAAAGCTCTTATTCAAAAAAGAAAAAGTCTAAAAAAAATATTTTAAATGGAATTGCGTATGTTCAATCTACTTTTAATAATACAATTATATCTATAGCCGATACCAATGGAAATGTAATATCATGGGCATCTGCTGGACAAAAAGGTTTTAAAGGATCAAGAAAATCAACACCATATGCTGCACAAATAGCAGCTGATGCTGCAGCGTCAAAAGCTTTGGATTACGGAATGAAAACTTTATCCGTTGAAGTTAAAGGACCTGGTTCTGGTCGTGAAACAGCTTTAAGAGCTTTGCAAGCGAGAGGTTTTAAAATTTTGTCTATTAAAGACACAACACCAATGCCACATAATGGTACGAGGCCACCAAAAAAAAGGAGAGTTTAATGGAAACCGAAAATGTAAATGTTAAAAATTGGAAATCATTAATTAAACCTGCAAAATTAGATGTAAAAATTAGTGATGACCTTACTCATGCAAAAATAATTGCTGAACCATTAGAAAAAGGCTATGGACTGACACTAGGTAATTCATTAAGGAGAATTTTGCTTTCTTCTATACGAGGTGCTGCAGTGACTTCAATTCAAATTGATGGTGTATTACATGAATTTACATCAATCAAAGGTGTTAGAGAAGATGTAACAGACATTGTTTTAAACGTAAAATCTTTAGCATTAAAATGTTCTTCAGAGGGAACCAAGAAACTTGTATTAGATGCAAAAGGACCAGGTGAAATTAAAGCTTCAGATATTACACCTGTCACTGATGTTGAAATTTTAAATCCAGATTTAGTTATTTGTAATTTAGATGAAAATACAAATTTTCATATGGAAATGAATGTAAATACTGGGAAAGGCTATGTTCCAGCTGACTTAAATAAACCTGAAGAACCACCACTAGGCCTGATTGCTATAGACTCACTTTATAGTCCTGTAAAAAAAGTTTCTTACTCAGTAAGCACTGCTAGAGAGGGAAAAGCACTTGATTATGATAAATTAACAATGGATGTAGAAACCAATGGTTCAATTTCAGCTGAAGACGCGGTTGCATACTCTGCAAGAATTTTTCAAGATCAACTTAAGATGTTTATTAATTTTGATGAACCAGTTGAAGTGCCCATCAAAGAAGTTTCAACTGAACCAGAATTTAATAAGAACTTATTAAGAAAAGTTGATGAACTGGAACTATCAGTTAGATCTATGAATTGCCTTAAAAATGATAACATTATTTACATTGGCGATTTAGTTCAAAAATCAGAGGGTGAAATGTTAAGGACCCCAAATTTTGGCAGAAAATCACTTAATGAGATTAAAGAGGTTTTGACTGGAATGTCACTTTATTTAGGAATGGAAATTCCAAATTGGCCTCCAGATAATATCGCTGAAATGTCTAAAAAATTGGAGGAAGCCATCTAATGAGACATGCAATGGCAAATAAGAAGTTAAACAGAACTTCTGAACATCGTAAAGCGCTTTTAAAAAATATGCTTAATTCGTTAATAAAATATGAGCAGATTAAAACAACTTTGCCAAAAGCAAAATTTTTGAAACCTCAAGCAGATAAAATTATAACATTAGGGAAAAAAGAAACTCTACAAACAACAAAAATGTTAGTTTCAAAACTACAAAATTTAAAATCAGCTAATAAGGTAAAAAAAACTTTATCTAAAAGATACGAGAAAAGAAATGGTGGATATACTAGAATAATTAAAGCTGGTTTTAGGTACGGAGATAATGCTCCAATGGCAATTATTGAATTTGTTGATAGAGATGTAGAAGCAAAAAGAGTAGATAAAAAGAAAAAAGAAGTATCCAAAGAAACACCTAAAGCTGAAGAAAAAAAAGTAAAAACAGCGTAGTTCTTAAATCATGAAAAAGACATATATCGTTGATTCAACGTGTAACGATATGCGTATTGATCGATGGATGAGACATTTGATGGGAAAAATACCACAAAGCTTAATTGAAAAAAATTTAAGGACTGGGAATATAAAATTAAACAAAAAAAAAATTAAAAGCTCACATAAAATAAAAAAAAATGATCAAATTGACTTATTCAATATAAAATTTAAGGAAACAGTAATTCAAAAAAAAATTAAATTCAAACCTTCAAAAGAGATTATAAAATCAAATGAAGATCAAATAATTGCTAATAATGATGATTTTATAGTCTTAAACAAAAGTTCTGGTATTTCTGTACAAGGAGGAACTAAATCTAAAAAAAATCTTATAGATATATTTGCTAAAAGTGAAATTTTTAAAAACGCAAAACCTTTTTCAGTTCATAGATTAGATAAAGATACATCTGGAGTTTTTATTATGGCAAAAACTAGAGAATGTGCGCAATTATTAACTTCTTTATTTAGATTACGTAAAGTTCATAAAACATACTTGGCTATATGTCATGGCGAGATGATTAAAGACTCAGGTGAATGGAATGATAATCTTATTAGATATGATGGAGAAAAAAAAATAATAGAAAAAGCAAAAACATATTATAGGGTAATTGACAAAAATTCTGAAGCGAGTTTAGTTGAGCTACGACCTATTACAGGAAGAAAACATCAATTACGAAAACAATTATATGCTTTAGGTCAACCAATATTTGGTGATGTTAAATACAAACTTTCTAATTACCATAAAGGGGTTAATAAAAATTTAATGTTACATTCATATCAAATTAAATTTATGATTAATAAAGTAAAACACACTTATACAGCTTTATTACCAGATTATTTCAAAAAATTATTAAAAGTTAAGCGTTTAAATTTTTTAAATTTAAAATAAATCTATTTATTAAAATATCATCAATTTTATCAAATTTGACTTTTGAAATATTTGATAAATTAGTCACTTTTTTATCTGAGATACCACAAGGGACTATCTTTGTATATGGTTCGAGGTCATTATTTATATTAAGACAAAAACCATGATATGCAATCCATTTACTTACTCTAACACCTATAGCAGCAACTTTTTCTAAATTACCTTTATTATTAAACCAAATCCCAATATTTTCTCTATCAGCATGACATTCTATTTTAAATTCTTTTAAAGTTTCAATAATAGAATTTTCAATGACTGAAATAAATTTTCTTATATCTTTTTTTTTATTTCTTAAATCAATTACAAAATAAAACATCAACTGGCCTGGTCCATGAAAAGTAATTTTTCCTCCACGATTCGTTTTATAAATATTTATTGATTTATCAATTATATCATTTTGTGAAAAACTCGTTCCTGCTGTAAAAATAGGTTCGTGTTCTAATATCCATATAAGTTCTTTGTCTTGATTTTTAATCACTAATTTTGATCTATTTTCAAGATGAGATATAGCATCGCTATATTTTATTGGTTTTGTTGATTTTTTGATCTCAATATTCATAAAAAAATTGTATTCTATAAATTATGTATTAAAAGTTCCGACTGAATAATAGGTAAATTTATGACTTTAATTAAAAAAATCAAAGATAAAAAAGTCAACTTTGAATTTAATAAAGAATACATCAAAGTAGTTACGGATAAGATTGCTAATAACGATGCTTTATTTATTACTGATTCCTTCAAAGAAATGCATCCCGCTGATGCTGCAGATATAATTGAACATTTAAGTGAAAATGATAGGGAAAAACTAATTAAATTAAACAATTTTAGAATTGATCCAGAAGTCTTTATAGAACTGAATGAGTCTGTTCAATCTGAAATTATAAAATATCTTTCATCTGAAGCCATTGTTAGAATACTAAAAAATCTAGAGTCAGATGATGCTATCTCAATATTAGAAAATGTAGAGGAGAAAGATAAAAACTCTATATTAAGTTCACTTCCTCCAAAAGATCGTTTTGCTCTATTAGAAGGATTAAGTTATCCAGAGGATAGTGCTGCTAGAATAATGCAGAGAGAGTTTACTGCAATACCTAGCAATTGGTCAGTAGGACAAACTATAGATTACTTGAGAGAAAATAAAGATTTACCAGAACAATTTCTTGAAATTTACATAGTAGATGAAAATTTTAAACCAATTGGCACAGTTCCATCATCCAAAGTTTTAAGAACAGCTAGAAATACAAAAATGTCATCAATTATGGATGATACTACTTTTCTGATCCCTGTGGATATGGATAGAGAAGAAGTTGGTAATTTATTTGAGAATTATAATCTAAATTCAGCATGCGTTGTCGATAAAACTAATAAATTAGTTGGAATGATCACTTCAGACGATGTGCTAACTGTATTAAAAGAGGAAGCAGAGGAAGATGCATTAAGACTTGCAGGTGTAGGAGATGAGGAAATTACAGACGGTGTAATCAAAAAAACAAAAAGAAGATTCAATTGGCTTCTTTTAAATTTATTTACAGCTTTCTTGGCTACTTATTGTATAAGTTTATTTGGTGCTACTATTGAGCAAATGGTAGTTTTAGCTTTCTTAATGCCAATCGTAGCCTCAATGGGTGGAAATGCAGGAATGCAAACACTTGCAGTCACAGTAAGAACTTTAGCTACAAATGATTTAACTAAAAATAATTTTAATCAAAATATATTAAAAGAATTTAATATAGGTATATTGAATGGAATAATTTTTGCTATTATCAGTTCTTTAATAGTACAATTATGGTTCCAGGATATTCAGCTTTCATTAATTATATCTATCTCGATGGTCTTAACCATGGTTGTTGCAGGTTTATTTGGAATCTTGGTACCAGTGACACTTAAAAAAATTAATATCGATCCTGCAATAGCATCGAGTGTTTTTGTAACGACAATTACGGATGTAATAGGATTTGTGTCATTTTTAGGTGTAGGTGCTTATTTTTTATAATCTAAAAATTATCAATTAATCTTACATTGTTAATATAATAAGCAACAAATAGTTTAGAATTTTTAGTTGTATTTGAATTTTTAAAAGTAGATATATTTATAAGCTCTAAATAATCAAACTTAATATCATAAAAATAAGTTAATTGATTTTTTTTTTGAGATATTAGTTTTTTTGAATTTTTATTATTTCCAAGTTTTCTTTTGAGTAAAAATAATTCACTAGATATTTTTTTAGCCATCTTTAATTCAGACTTTTTTAAAAGTTTATTTCTAGATGAAAATGCCAACTTGTTAGTATCTCTGATAGTTTTGCAAGAAATGATTTTTGTTTTAGGTTTTTTTTTGATATATTTTTTCACCAAGTAAAGTTGTTGAAAATCTTTTTCACCCATATATATTTTTTTAGGTTTAATTAATTTTGTTAAACGGTCCATAACATCAATTACACCCTCAAAATGACCTTTTCTATATTTAGCACATAGTATTTTGTCTTTTTTTTTTAGTTTGATTAAAGATTTTCTCTTAAAATAATAAACATCATTTTTCTTAGGCATATATAAGAAATTTACTTTTAATTTTTTAAGAATTGAAAAATCATTTCTATTGTTTCTTGGATAATTTTTATAATCATTTTTGTTATTAAACTGAGTAGGATTTACAAATATGCTAACTATAGTTTTTTTACATTCTTTCAGAGATCTCTTAATTAATGATATGTGACCCTTGTGCAAACTTCCCATCGTTGGTACAAAACCCAGGTTAGATACATTATATAATGCCTCATTTAAATCATTATTATTCAATAAAATTTTCATTTGTATAAAATAATTTAATAAGTAAAACATTTAAATGATTAAACAAGCTATTATTCCATTAGCAGGTTTAGGGACACGATTGTTACCTTTAACCAGTGTATTTGCTAAGGAACTTTTGCCTATAAATGGTAAACCAGGTATCGAATATATTTTAGATGAATGTATTGAAGCTGGCATCAAAGATGTAATTTTTATAATTTCAAAAAAAAAAATAATGATTAAAAATTATTTTTTTAATGATTATTTTTATAAAAGAATAATCAAAAAGAAAAAAGACCCAAGAATTATAAAAGAATATAAAAAAATTTTGAAATATAAAAAAATGATTAAATTTGTTTATCAAAATAAGCCACTTGGAACAGGTGACGCTGTATTAAAAACTAAAAAATTTATAAAAAATAAATTTTTTCTAATGCTTTTACCAGATGATCTAATAGTCAAAAAAAATTGTTCTAAGTCTATGATTAAAGTTCATAAACGATTTAAAGCCAGTGTAATGGCTAGCATGAATGTTGATAAAAAAACAGTTTCAAGATGGGGTATTTTTAAACTTGATAAAAGATTAGATAAAAAAAATTATTCTATAAAAGATGTAATTGAAAAACCATCAACTAAAACAGCTCCATCTAATAAAGCTGTAATTGGAAGGTATATTTTGCCTAAAACTATTTTTGCAAAATTAATGGATCAGAAACCTGGTAAAGGTGGTGAAATACACATAACAGACGCTATACAGTCATTATTAAAAGAAAAAAATAAGATCGTAGCTCATAATTTCTCAGGCAAATATTTAGATTGTGGAAGTATGAACGGTTATATTAAATCAACACTGGAGATCTCTAAATTATGAAACTATGCATGATCGGTACTGGTTACGTAGGTTTAGTTAGTGGGGTTTGTTTTTCTGATTTAGGAAATGATGTAATTTGTGTAGATAAAAATATTGAAAAAATAAATTTACTCAAAAAGGGAATTATTCCAATTTATGAACCAGGTCTATCTGAGCTAGCTGTTAAAAATTATAAAAATAAAAGATTAACTTTTTCATCAGATTTAAAATCTGCAATTAAGAAATGTGATATTATCTTTATTTGTGTAGGTACTCCAACTAAAAAAAATGGAGCATCTGCTGATTTGACCCAAGTTTTTAATGTTGCAAAGGAAATAAGCTCATCAATTAATAAGTTTAAAATTATAATTACTAAGTCAACAGTGCCAGTTACAACAGGTGATGAAATTGAAAAAATTATTTCAAAAAAAAATAATAAAAAAAAATTCTCTGTAGTATCAAATCCTGAATTTTTAAGAGAAGGTGAGGCTATAAGAGACTTTACATTTCCAGACAGAATAGTAATCGGAACTGATGATAAAAGATCAAATAAAATTTTGAGAAATTTGTATTCACCTTTAATTTCAAAAGGGGCTCAATATTTAAGCACATCAAGACGAGCCGCAGAATTAATAAAATATGCCTCAAATGCCTTTTTGGCTACAAAAATAACATTTATAAATGAAGTGGCAAATTTATGTGAAAAAACTGGAATAAATGTTGAGGATATTTCTATTGGAATGGGCCTTGATAAAAGAATTGGAAGCCGCTTTTTGAGGGCGGGACCTGCTTATGGCGGATCTTGCTTTCCTAAGGATACAAAAGCTATAATTTCTACTGCTGATAAATATAAAACAAATTTATCAGTTATAAAATCTGTTGTAAAATCAAACGAAAATCGATCAAATATTTTATTAAAAAGAGTTTTTGGAATTCTTAAGAAAAAAGTTAAAAATAAAAAAATAACTTTTTTAGGTGTAACATTTAAAGCTAATACTGATGATATGAGAGATTCATCAAGTTTAATTATGATACCTGAACTATCCAAAAAAGGTGCAATTATTAAGTATTTTGATCCAACAGGCTATAAAAAGGAATTTAAAAAAATTAAAAATGTTTCTTATGAGAGCTCAATTAAGAAATGCATAGAAGGGTCTGATCTTGTAATCATTCATACTGAATGGAATGATTTTAAGTCTGTAAATTTTAAAAATTTAGTGAAAGGAAAAAAGCCAATTATTTATGATATGAGAAATATTTACTCTAAAACAAAAATAAATGCACAAGGTTTTAAATATTTTAGTATTGGACGATAGATCGTTAATTTAATTCAAATATGGCATCCACTTCAACAGAAACACCAAGTGGAAGACTATTAGCACTCACTGCAGCCCTAGTATGCATACCTGCTTCTCCAAATATTGATGCAATCAAATCTGACGCTCCATTAATTACTTTTGGCTGATCAACAAATTCGTTAGTAGAATTCACAAAGCCAGTTAATTTTATACAGTTCTTAATTTTAGATAAATTTCCACCACATGCTTGTTTTGCTTGTGTAACAATACTCAAACCACATCGTTTTGCAGCTTGATAAGCTTTGTCAGTGTCAATATCTAAGCCAACTTTACCTTTAATAAGCTCACCATTTTCATCAATTGAAATTTGTCCAGATATGTAAAGTAATTTACCTACAATTTTAGTTGCAACATAGTTTCCAGCTGGTGCTTTTGCTTCTGGTAAAATTATATTAAGTTTTTTTAAATTGTCCTCAAAGTTCATTAATTTGATACTTTTTCTTTTAGTTTTTTCATTTTATCTTTTTCCTTAGACCATGTTTTTTTTTGATAATTTGCTGTTTCTTTTGCAAAATTAGCTGCTTTACATGCTATATACTTTGGACTTAATTTACTATGAATAGAACAATCATTTGGTCCAGCTGCATATGCATTTAAGCTAAGAAATTGTATTAAAATTATAGAAATTAATATATTTTTCATTTGTTATTTTTTTTTCTTTTTTTACTTTTATCGTATTCTCTTCTTTTCTCAATTAATATTAATGCTTCTTCCATATTTAATTCTAGAGGGTCTTTTTCTTCAGGTATTGTTGCATTAAGTGATTTATATTTTATATATGGCCCATATTGACCTTTCATAACTTTGACTGGTTTTTTATCTTCAGGATGCTCTCCCAAATCCTTTATTATTGAAGATGACATTCTGCCGGGTTTAGCCTCAGAAATTAATGTTATTGCTCTATTCAAACCAATTGAGAAAATTTCCTCAATATTTTCAATTCTTGCTGATTTATTTTCACATTTCAAATAAGGACCAAATCTTCCTGTATTTAATGTGATTTCTTTTTGATTATCTGGATTTAATCCTAAAGATTTTGGTAGTGAGCATAAAAATTGTGCTTTTTTTAAATCTATACTCTCTAGCTCCAAACCCTTTGGAATGGAGACATTTTTTAAAAGTTCATTTACACCCGATTTAAGTTTTTTTATTTTCTTTTTTTTCTTTGGTGTTTTTTCAAGTTCTATATCTTCTGGAATTTTTTCATATTGCAAATATGGACCAAATCTTCCATTTTTAAGATATATATCATTGCCGTTTTCATGTTTTCCAATAAATTTTGGCTCAGCTAACTGTGCTTGTGCCGCTGCTTTAGCTTTAGACAAAGGTCTTGTAAATTTACATTCAGGGTAATTTGAACAACCAATAAACGCACCACCCCTAAAGCTATTTTTTAAGCTTAGCGTCCCTGAATTACATAATTGACACTTTCTAACAATATTTCCTTTATCATCCTTATCGAAAACTAAATCTCCTAAACTATCATTTAAAAGATCTAAGACCTCTCTTGTTCTTTTTTCCTTTACTTCAGCTACATTACTATTGAAGTCTTTCCAGAACAGCTCTAAAACTTTTATCCAGCTTTCTTTACCAGTTGTAATCTCGTCTAATTGATCCTCTAAACCAGCAGTAAAGTTATAATCTACATATTTTGAGAATAATTTTTCAAGAAAAGCTGAAATAAGTTTTCCTCTATCAGTAGGAAAAAATCTTTTATTCAATATCTCTGCATAACCTCTATTTGCTATTGTAGAAATTATACTTGCGTAAGTAGATGGTCTTCCTATTCCTAATTCTTCTAGTTTTTTTACCAAGCTAGCCTCAGAATATCTTGGAGGGGGTTGTGTAAAATGCTGTTCATCTATTAAGGACTCAATATTTACAAGCCCCTTAGATACAGAGGGAAGAATATTTTCATCATCATCCTTACTTTGATTATTATATATCTTTAAAAATCCATCAAATTTGAGAACTGATCCACTTGCCTTGCATATGGTGTCATTATTGTTTGATGTAATCGTTATAGTATTTCTATCAAATTTAGCAGATTGCATTTGAGAGGATAAAGCTCTACTCCATATTAAATCATATAGTTTATTTTGATCTGTACTTAGATACTTTTTTACACTTTGGGGAGTTCTGGTAACATCCGTGGGTCTTATTGCTTCATGTGCTTCTTGTGCATTTTTTGCCTTTTTGCCAGAGTAATTTAAAGGACTTTCAGGTAAATATTCATTACCAATTTCTTTTTTGATATAATCTCTAAAAGCCACAACAGCATCTTTTGATAAATTAGTACCATCTGTTCTCATATATGTTATCAAACCTATAGTTTCTCCTTCAATTTCAACTCCTTGGTAAAGCTTTTGAGCAATTTGCATAGTTCTTGATGCGCCAAACCCTAATCGACTAGAGGCTGTTTGTTGAAGAGTTGATGTAGTAAATGGTCCGGATGGATTTCGATTTATTACTTTATTAGATATATCAGTAATACTAAATTTTTTTTGATTGATACTTGATATAGCTTTATTTATCTCATCTTTATTTCTAAAAGAGAATTTTTCAATTTTGTCGTTATCTAGTTGACTAATACTTGCAAGGATATTTTGATTTTTTTCATCTTTA
Source organism: uncultured Pelagibacteraceae bacterium (assembly GCA_902578775.1). Taxonomy (GTDB): domain Bacteria; phylum Pseudomonadota; class Alphaproteobacteria; order Pelagibacterales; family Pelagibacteraceae; genus Pelagibacter. The sequence continues at coordinate 47,085 of CACHEF010000002.1, read as the reverse complement.
AATTTGACACTTAAAGTCCAAAATTCTTCTGGCTTAAAGGATTCGATTTCATGTTCTCTTTCAGTTATCAATTTTAAAGCTACTGATTGAACTCTCCCGGCAGATTTAGAGCCTGGAAGTTTTGTCCATAATATTGGCGAAATATTAAAACCAACCAGGTAATCTAAGGCTCTTCGAGCCATGTAAGCATCAACTAAAAGTGGCTCAATTTGTCTTGGATTTTCAATTCCATGAATAACTGCTTTTTTTGTAATTTCATTAAATACAACTCTTTCTATTTCTTTATCTTTAAGAAGTTTTTTTTCATTTAGATACTCTTTTACATGCCAAGCTATCGCTTCTCCTTCACGGTCAGGGTCAGTTGCTAATATAATCTTTGAGGAGGATTTTGCTGCATCCGTAATTTCTTTAAGATATTTTTTTGAAAAACTGTCGATCTCCCATTCCATTTTAAAATCTTTATCAGGATCAACAGAACCATTCTTAGATGGTAAATCCCTTATATGTCCATAACTTGCTAAAACTTTATACTCATCACCTAGATATTTATTTATAGTTTTTGCTTTAGCTGGACTTTCTACGATGACCAAATTCATAAGCTACAAACTAACCAAAAGAGTTAGATAGTCAATTTAATAAATTTTTGTCTTTGTTTCTTCTTTATTTTTCAATCTTTTAATATTTTCCCGATGGGTAAAAAATATTAATACAAACATGATTATAAAAAAAAATATATCTTTAAATTGACCCGTGACCAGTAAATAAAAAGGAACTGATACAGAGGCAATTAATGAAGATAAAGATGAAAATTTTGTAATAGCAAAAATTATGAACCAAGTTAAAGCAAAAATAATTCCAAAATAAATATTTATAGCAAATAGAATACCAACGTATGTTGCAACACCTTTCCCTCCTTTAAATTTGAGCCATACAGGAAATACATGACCTATAAATGCACATAATGATGCCAAATATAAGAAATCTGTGTGATAAATTTTAACATATATTACAGGGATAACAGCTTTTAAAATATCAAGAGATAACGTGATGTAACCAACTGTCTTGTTACCAGCTCTAAGTACATTTGTAGCTCCAATATTTCCAGATCCAATATCTCTTATATCTTTTTTCAAAAAAATTTTTGTTAATATTAATCCAAATGGAATTGAACCCATTAAATATGAAATTATACCTATAATTAAAATATCCATGCTATAACTTAAATAATTCTTTACCGTTTACAAATGTATTAGTGACTTTGCCTTGAAGTTTTTTATCTTCGATAGATGTATTTTTTGATTTTGAGATAAGCTTATCTTTTTTTACAATCCATGGTTTATCTAAATCTACTATACAAAGATCTGCATCATTACCAATAGATAAATTTCCTTTATTAATTTTTAATATTTTAGCAGGATTTGATGTTAATGCTTTAATTATTGTCTCTAATTTTAGTGATCCGTTATGATATAATTCCAAACTTAGAGACAGAAGAGTTTCTATTCCCGACGCACCAGTTGCTGCTTGAGCAAATGTTAATCTTTTTGACTCTTCATCTTCAGGTTTGTGATCTGAAACTATTACATCAATTATATCGTCCTTTAAACCATGTACTAAAGCTAATCTATCTTCTTCTCTTCTTAGTGGTGGAGATAATTTCAAAAATGTTTTGAAATCTCCTATATCATTTTCATTTAAAGATAAGTTATTAACTGAAACTCCACATGTGAATTTTACTATTTCCTTTCTTGATTTAATTACTTCGACAGATTTTTGTGATGACAATTGAGAGATATGATATCTACATTTTACTTTTTCTAGTAATGTTAAATCTCTCTCAATCAAAATACGTTCAGCGATTTCAGGTATACCTGATAAACCTAATTTAGAAGCAATTATACCAGAGTTAATCATGCCATTTTTTGCAAGTTCATAATCTTCAGCATGCTGCATAATTAAACTTCCTAAATCTTTAGCAGAGTTCATTATTCTAGACATTAATCTTGGATTTTGAATTGTTTTAACTCCATCTGTAAATGCAATAATTCCTTTACTTTGTAAAAGACCAAATTCAGTCATGTTTGTACCTTCAGTATTTTTAGTTAAGGAGGCACATGGAAAAATATTTATCTTTGATTTATCTCTTCCTCTTCTTTTTAGAAAATCGACTATGGAAACGTTATCAATAACTGGATCTGTATTAGGCATTGTTACAACAGAAGTAACGCCACCTGAGAGTGCCGCGTTACTCAGTGTCCTAAAATTTTCTTTATATTCGTACCCCGGTTCACCAACAAATACCCTCATGTCAACTAATCCAGGAAAAATATACTTACCTTTTAAATCAATTGGTTTCTCTCTACTCGGTAAATTATTAATATTTACTTTTTTTCCAATGGCTTCAATTTTTCCATCTTCACTTATAATCAGACCCCCATTCTCATTTATTGAGTTGTGAGGATCAATTATATTTGCGTTTATAAAATATTGTTTTTTCATTATGTACAAAATATTTTAAGACAAGCCATCCTCACCGCGACACCTAATTCAACTTGCTCTTTAATCACACTTTTGTTGATATCATCCGCTAACATTGTATCTATTTCTATACCTCTGTTCATTGGACCAGGGTGCATGATTAAAGCATCAGATTTGGCATGTTCTAATTTATCAGGAGTTAATCCATAATATTCGTAATATTCTCTGTTGGATGAAAGATATGAACTTGTCATTCGCTCATTTTGTAATCTTAACATCATAACAATATCACAATCTTTCAATCCTTTTTTCATATCTGTAAAAGTATTAACACCAAATTTTTCAATTTCTTTTGGCATAAGATTTGTAGGAGCAACTATGTTCACTTCTGCTCCTAACATACTAAGTAAATATATATTTGATCTAGCAACTCTTGAATGAAGAATATCCCCACAGATTGCAATTTTTAATCCTTGAATTTTTTTTTTACGAGTAATAATTGTTAATGCATCTAATAAAGCCTGAGTGGGGTGCTCTCTTCTGCCATCACCAGCATTAAGAACTGAGCAGTTCACTTTTTGTGAAAGTAAATTACATGCTCCAGAATCTTGATGTCTAATGACAATAATATCAGGATGCATTGCATTAAGAGTCATTGCTGTATCTATTAATGTTTCACCTTTTTTAATTGCAGAGTTGCTAATATTCATTGACATAACATCAGCCCCAAGTCTTTTACCAGCTAATTCAAAAGAGCTTTGAGTTCTAGTGGAAGGTTCAAAAAATAAATTAATTTGAGTTTTACCTCTTAAAACATCAACTTTTTTATTTTTACTTTGATTTACTTTGATGAATGAATTTGCTTCATCAAGTATAAAGTTAACATCATTAATTGATAAATCTTGAATTCCTAATAGGTGTTTTTGAGAAATTTTAATAGCCTGATTTGTTTTAATTGCCATTAAAACCAACTCTATAACTATAAACTCCTATAATAGCAAGTATTAATTATTCAAAAAATCTAAAGCTCCTTGTAATATAAAAGCAGCAGCATTTTCATCTATCTTTTTTTCTCTTTTACTAACATTAATATCTAATTGGCTAGATAGATTAAAAGCGCCAACAGTTGAGAGTCTCTCATCCCAGAGACAAATTGGGATATCTAAGTTTTTTTCAATATTTTCAGTCGTATCTTTTACTGATTGAGCTGACCTACCTGAGGATCCATCCATATTCAAAGGATTTCCAACAATGATTCCTTTTATATTATTTTCATTGATAATTAATTTTAGTTCATCAACAAGGTCTTCTAACGAATTTCTATTTATTGTTTTTAATGGAGTGGCTATTAGTTGCTTGTCATCACAGATTGACACACCAATTCTTTTAGATCCAAGGTCTAAACCTATTAATCTACACTTATCTGAGTGTTTTTTTTTAAATTCCTCTAAAGTGATCATATTGTATATTTTAAACTTAAGTGATACTTTGCCTCATATTTAAATAGCATATGAGTATAGATCTTAAAACAATAAAACATATATCAAAATTGGCTAGAATTTCAGTTGACGAGCAAAGAGCTGAAAAATTAGCTGGTGATCTAAATTCTATTTTTGAATTTATTGAAAAACTTAACGAATTAAAAACTGACAATGTAGAACCATTAACTTCTATCGCTGAAACAACTTTAAAATTAAGATCTGATGAAGTAAAAAGTAAAAATATCAGAGAACAAATTATTAAAAATTCTCCTCAGGATAATGAAGATTATTTTGTAGTACCTAAGGTGATTGAATAATGTCAGATATTACAAAACAATCACTCACACAACTGATTGAAAATATTAAAAATAAAAAACTTTCTTCAACAGATGTGACCAAAGCATTTATTGATAGATCTGAAAAATCTGAAGAGTTGAACGCTTATATTACAAATGACTTTACATCGGCTTTAGATAAAGCAAAAAAATTCGATCAAAAACCTAATTTTAATTTAAAACTGCCTGGAATTCCAATGGCAGTTAAGGATTTATTTTGCACGAAAAATATTAAAACAACTGCTGGTAGTAAGATTTTAAATAATTTTGTACCAACTTATGAGTCAACAGTAACTGAAAATATTTGGAATGAAGGTGCAATACTTCTAGGTAAGCTAAACTGTGATGAGTTTGCAATGGGTTCATCAAATGAAACAAGTTTTTTTGGTAATGTGCAAAGTCCTATTGACAAAAATTTAGTTCCTGGTGGATCATCTGGTGGTTCAGCCTCAGCTGTGGCTGGACAATTGACTCCTGTTACAATTGGTACTGATACTGGTGGATCAATTAGACAGCCAGCTTCTTTCACTGGTATTGTTGGATTGAAACCTACTTATGGAAGTTGTTCAAGATATGGAATAGTTGCTTTTGCTTCATCATTGGATCAAGCAGGACCAATGGCACAAAATGTCAAAGATTGTGCTTTATTACATGAAGTGATTAGTTCTTATGATCCTAAAGACTCTACTTCAATAGATTTTAAAAGAAATAATTACAGTAAAGAACTTACAAATAACATAAAAGGAAAAAAAATTGGAATACCAAAAGAATATAGAGTCGACGGTATGCCAAAGGAGATTGAAGATCTTTGGCAAAAAGGTATTCAAAATATTAAAGATTGTGGTGCTGAAACTATTGATATTTCTCTACCAAATACAAGTTATGCCTTACCAACATATTATATTGTTGCTCCAGCAGAGGCTTCATCAAACTTAGCAAGATATGATGGTGTTAAGTATGGATTTAGAGCTAAAGGTGAAAATTTAATTGATATGTACGAAAAAACTAGATCAGAGGGTTTTGGAGCTGAAGTTCAAAGAAGAATTATGATTGGAACTTATGTTTTATCTTCAGGGTACTATGATGCATATTATCTAAAAGCTCAAAAGGTACGAAAACTTATTAAAAATGATTTTGATGAGGCTTATAAAAAAGTTGATGCAATTTTAACTCCATCAACACCTAGCTCAGCATTTAAATTAGGTGAAAAAACAAATGATCCAGTTTCAATGTATCTTAATGATATATTTACAGTTCCTGTTAACTTGGCTGGACTTCCAGGTATATCAATACCTGCTGGACATGACTCAAAAGGTTATCCTTTAGGTTTACAAATTATTGGCAAAGCTTTTGATGAACAAAATATATTGAATATAGCTTATGCTATGGAAGAAAAGATCAATTTTAAAAACAAAATTACCGATTGGTGGATAAAATGAGTAAAAAAGATTCAGAATATTTGATAAATCGAAAAGACAATCAGTATGAGGTTGTAATTGGTTTAGAAGTCCATGCTCAAGTTTTATCTGAGTCAAAATTATTTTCTACTTCAGCAACTAAATTCGGAGCAGAACCTAATACGCAGGTTAGTTTGGTTGATGCTGCATTTCCAGGAATGTTACCAGTAATAAATGAATTTTGTGTTAAACAAGCAATTAAAACTGGTATTGGTCTTAACGCAAAAATTAATAAACGTTCAGTATTTGATAGAAAAAATTATTTTTATGCTGATTTACCTCAAGGATATCAAATATCACAATTTAAAGATCCAATAGTAGGTGAGGGCAAAGTTATTTTAGATATGCCTAATGGTCAAAAAGAAGTTGGAATAGAAAGATTACATCTAGAACAAGACGCTGGAAAAAGTATTCATGATCTTGACCCACAAAATACTTTTGTAGATTTAAACAGATCAGGGGTAGCTTTAATGGAAATAGTGAGCAAGCCTGATCTAAGATCTCCAGATGAGGTTAATGCTTACATTAAAAAATTACGATCTATAATGAGATATTTAGGAACTTGTGATGGAAATATGCAAGAGGGTTCTTTAAGAGCTGATGTAAACGTTTCTGTAAGACCAATAGGCTCAAAAGAATTTGGTACACGGTGTGAAATTAAAAACGTTAATTCAATTAAATTCATGCAAATGGCAATAGAATATGAAGCTAATAGGCAAGTTGACTTAATAGAAGAGGGCAAAACCATTGATCAAGAAACAAGACTTTTTGATACTAAGAAAAATGAGACAAGGTCAATGAGATCAAAAGAAGATGCACATGATTACAGATATTTTCCTGATCCTGATTTATTACCTCTAGAGGTTTCGGAAAAATTTATTGAAGAACTTAAAAATGATATTCCAGAACTCCCAGATGATAAAAAGAAAAGATTTATTGAAGAGTTTAGATTGTCTCCTTATGAGGCCAATATTTTAGTGTCTGATATTGATACAGCGAAATACTTTGAAGAAGTTGTAGCAAAAATGGGTAAGAATAAAGACATTAAGTTAGCAGTCAATTGGATTACAGGAGAACTATTTGCTGTTTTAAATAGCAAAGGTTTAGAAATTTCTCAAAGTCCAGTGAGCGCAAAGAATTTTGCCATATTAATAAATCTCATTAAGAATGGAACCATTTCAGGAAAAATAGCAAAAACTGTTTTTGAATTAATGATTGATGGAGATAAAGATCCACAAAAAATTGTTGAGGAAAAAGGATTAAAGCAACAAAGTGATCCAAAAGCTTTAGAGGCTTTAATTGATAAAATTATAAATGACAACAGAGAAAAAGCTATTGAATATAAACAAGGTAAAGAAAAATTATTTGGTTTTTTTGTTGGTCAAGCAATGAAGGCATCAGGTGGAAAAGCTAACCCTCAATTAATAAATGAGATCCTAAAGAAAAAATTATAAGGTTATGGGTTCAGACCTTAATATCACAAAACATTTACAAGATTATATTTTAAAGAATGGTTTGAAATTACATCCAATTCAAAAAGAAATAATAGATTACAACCTATCACTTGGTGATTCAAAAAGAATGCAAATATCTATTTCTCAATGTCAATTTCTACATCTGATTATTAAAGTTTCTAAAATTAAAAAAGTCCTAGAGATAGGAACTTTTACAGGTTTAAGTACATTATCCATGGCACTAGCCTTACCAGATGAAGGCAGTATAATTGCATTAGATAAAAATGTGGAAACAACCAAAGTTGCACAAAGCTTTTTTAAAAAGGCCAACCAAGACCATAAGATTAAAACAATGATTAAACCAGCATTAGAAACTTTACTGAGTATAAGAAATGAAAAATTTGATTTAGTTTTTATTGATGCAGATAAGATGAATTATAAAAAATATTATGAAATTTCTTTAGATTTATTGAATAAAGAGGGTTTAGTAATAATCGATAATGTATTATGGCATGGGGAAGTTGTTAACAAAGATATAAATGACAAAATTACAAAAAGTATTAGAGATTTGAATGATTTTATCTCTAAGGATACAAGAATTGAAAAGGTCATGGTACCTTTTGGTGATGGAATGACTGTTTGTAGGAAGATTTAATGTTCACTGTATTTGGTTTTTATAAATTTCAAAAAATAAATGATTTAAAAAAAAATCAAAAAATATTGATTAATCTTTTAATTAATAAAAATATAAATGGATCAATTATCATATCCAAAGAGGGTTTAAATGGATCTATTTCTGGAATGAATAAAGATATTAAAACCACAATTATTAGATTAAAAAAAATTTTGAATATTAAAGAATTTGATTGTGTCAATAATTCAATAAGTAAATTTAAACCTTTTCATAAACCTAAAGTGAAAATTAAAAGAGAAGTTGTTCCAATGGATCTTAAAATGTCGAATAGGATCGCAAAAAAAAATACTCATATTGATCCAACAAAATGGAATGAATTAATTAAAAAAAAAGAAACTCTTTTATTAGATGTAAGAAAACCTTTTGAACATAAAGTTGGTTCTTTTAAGAAATCAGTAAATCCAAATATAAGTAACTTTAGAGATTTCCCGAAATACTTAAAAAAGTTAAAAAAAGATCAGCCAATAGCAATGTTTTGCACTGGTGGAATTAGGTGTGAAAAAGCCTCTGTATTTTTAGAAAAAAAAGGTTTTGAAAATATTTATCAATTAAAGGGTGGAATTTTGAATTACTTAAAAAAAATCAAACCAAAAAAAAGTTTATGGAAAGGCGAGTGTTTTGTATTCGACAACAGAGTAAGTTTAAAACACGGATTAGTACAAGGAACCTATTCAATTTGTGGTGGATGTAGACAACCAATCTCGATTAAAGATAAAAAATCTAAAAAATATGAGGAGGGTGTAACTTGTCCTAATTGTTTTGATAAACTCTCAAAAAACCAAAAATCTCGTTTTAGAATGAGACAAAGTCAGATATACAAGGCAAAGCTATCAGGAAAAAAATATAATTTTCAAAAAGAATTTAACTAAGGATTTATTTGTCACAATCTTTCAAATTAACTAAAGATCCAATATGGTTTTTATTGAGAAAAGTTACTATTCCAGCAAGTGTTGGTTCATTATTTCAAACCTTTTACAATCTAGTAGACACATGGTTCGCAGGAAGAATATCTGCTGAAGCAATAGCAGCGATCGCAAAATCTTTCCCAATTTATTTTACTATTATTGCAATAGGTGTTGGATTAACTGCTGGAACTAATACTTTAATAGGAAATAATATAGGGGCTAATAATAAAAAGAAGGCGTCATTATTTGTTGCTCAATCAATTATTTTTGCAATCTTTTTATCCATACTAGTTACTTTTTTTGGTTTAAATGTTTCAGACTTTTTACTTTCTCTTATGGGATCAGACCAAGAGGCAATTATACTAACTAGAAAATATCTAGATGTAATTTTTTATGGAACTATAATTGTTTTGATACAAATTTCCTTAAATGGAACACTAAATGCGCAAGGAGATACAAAAAGTTACAGAAACGTTTTAATTTTTAGTTTCTTTTTAAATATTATTCTAAATCCATTATTTATTTTTGGTTATGGTTTTATTCCAGCATTTGGTATAGCTGGACTTGCAATAGCTACTGTAGTGGCTCAGTTTGTTGGTCTTTTGTATTTAGCATATAAAGTTTATTGTTGTGAATTAAAACAATATCTTAAGCCTGAGTGTTTTATTCCAAAATTTGATCTTCTTGGTGAACTCTTGTATCAGACAATTCCTGTAATGTTTAGCATGTTGTTGATTGGTGTTGGTTTGTTCAACATCCTTTACTTCATTGGTCAATTTGGAGATTTAGCTACTGCTGGTTATGGTGCTGCTTTAAGAATTGAACAAGTTTTTTTACTTCCTGTAATTGGATTAAATACAGCGGTGTTATCTATTGGGGGACAAAATTTTGGTGCAAAAAATTATGATAGATTGAGAGAATTATACAGAAAAGCTTTGATGTTTGGATCATCTTTTATGATTTGCGCAGGAATAATAATATTTTTGGGTGCAGAGTTTTTAGTATCATTATTTACTGATAACCAAGAGGCAATAAAGCATGGTTCGATATATCTAAAGGTTGCTGCATTAATTGGCCCAATTTATCCTGTTTTTTTTATAACCACTGCAGTATTCCAAGCAGTCAAAAAACCATTGTACAGTCTTTATCTAAGTATTCTTCGATTAACAGCTCTTCCATTTTTAAGTTTATGGTATGTGATTAATATTAAAGGAGGGAATTATGAGGATATTTTTTATACAATTCTAGTAACAAATTGGTTTATGGGAATTGCAGTTCTAATGTTTATTGGGTATTTTTTGAATAATGTTTTCAAACAAAATAAAAGTCTTTTTACTCACTAGTGTCTGTATAATATTTTTCTTCGTCACGTGTTTAGAAGTTAAATCTCAAGAGACTAAGACTATCGAAGGAACTGCATTTGTTGTGGATGGTGACACAATTAGAATTGATGGAGAAAAAATAAGATTTTCAGGAATCGATGCACCAGAAAGTTATTATAAGGGCAAAGAACAAATATGTTTCAAAGAAGATGAAAGAATTTCTTGTGGTAAATTATCAAAAGCTTTTTTGATTAAAGTGATAAATAATCATAAAGTTATTTGTGAAATAGAGGCCAAGCCTGACAGATATAAACGAAAATTAGGCGAATGTTTTGTAAAACAAAAAAGTTTGTCACGTATTTTAGTTAGAAATGGATATGCATTTGATTATCCAAGATATTCAAAAAAAAAATATGCAGAGGATCAAGAATTTGCGAAAAATAATAAATTAGGCTTATGGGACATGAAATTTGAATTTCCTTGGGATTTTCGTAAAAAAAATTAGATTTCTCAATAATTTTAGCATCTATCATAGAATATTAAAATCTGTTTAACTTTAACTTTTGAAGTTATGGATATTTGGGAAATGCATCGTAGTGAAAGTGACCAGACAATATGTATGGTTGGTATAATTGTAATATCAGTAAAACTATGTTTAGCAGATGGACATTTTTCTTCTTTAGAAAAGGATGAAATTTTAAAAGTTCTTCCATGTCATTCAGAATCAGAAAAAAGATCTGTTCTAAAAGTTATGGAACTGGCAGAAGAAGATGAACAGGACGTAATTTATCATGCTGAAAGAGTAAAAAAATACGTAAGAAATCAAGAAAAAGATCTTTTAGAGTTCATTATTGCAGTATTATATAAACTTGCTCATAGCGATCATGTTTACGATGAACGTGAAGATGTTTTAATCAGAAAAGTTGCAGAAGTATTTAAATTAGAAGAGTCAATTTTTAGTAAACTTATGGAAGTAAAACCAAAAACATATGCACAACTTAGAGAGAATTCATAGTAGATTTTTTCCAAAATCTAGAACTGCTCCTTGGGGTAAAAAATTAATATATTTAGCTTGGGGTATTGAAATTTTGGTTGCCTGCGTAAGTTTAGCAATAGCTTATCTTTTTAATTTTACAGATTTATTAGCAGAAAGAGGACCAGATACTTATGTAATAGTGCTTGCACTTGTAGTTGTAGCTGCAATGGAAATTACGAAAATTCCATTAGCTATAGCTTTATATTATTCAACTAGATGGATCTGGAGAACTTTATTTATTCTATTACTTTTATTTGCAAATTACTCAACTTTTGAAACAATAATTCAAGCTTTTGATTTATCTTATTATAATAGAATTTTAATTGTTGATGAACAAAGAGAAAAAATTGAAAATACAAGAGAAGATTTAAAACTATTAAGTTTTAAACTAGATACCAATAAACTAGATAATGATATTGAAAGATTAAATGGTCAACTTTCAGATGCATTAAATAATAAAAGTAAAATTGAAACTGATAGATCTAAAGAGTTAACATTGCTTAAAGATGAATACAGTGTTGATAATTCAGTTCTTGCATCAATTAAAGAAAAAAGAGAAAAAAAAGAAAAACAATTAGAGGCAGAAAAAATTTTAAAATCGCAAGCTCAAGATAGAAAAACAAACACCAAGATAACAGGAGTTTTTGGAGGTTTAAATGCTGTGGGAAAATCGCTTGAAAGAGATATAAAAAAATATGACGATAATATTTCTAAATTTGAGAGAGAAATTGAAAAATTAGATCGTGAATATCAAAATGCATTAAGAAAAACATCTGGTAAGGATGAGGGAAAACAAAAAATAATTGATAAAAAATATAATGCTTTATTAGCACCAATCGATCAAAGTATTTCTAAACTTAATGAAAGCATAAAAAGTTTATCAGTGGAAAAAGAGAATGTAAGTAAATCTACTGAATCAATAAATAATCAAATTAAAGCAAAAAAAGAAATTCTTATAGATCAAGAAAAAGAAGCTAAGAAGTTGATGCAAGCTAACCCCATTTACAGGATAACATTAAGAATAAAAAATAGAGCTACATGGCTAGGTGGTGATGATCAAACTTATAAAATTACTGAAGTTAATCAGGAGGATTTAGATTTTGCATTTACTATTTGGTTTGGTGGTTTAGCCTTAGTCATAGCTGTAATAGGAACAGGGGTTGCTTTAGCAGGTCTTCATTTGCAAGATGAAAAAATGCATGAACTAAGAAACAAACCTGTAAAAAGACATTTTGTTAGAGTCCCAATATTGATTAACAAATATATTTGGGAGTCAATTAAAAGACTCTTTAAACCAAAGATAAAAACTGTTGAAGTAGAGGTGGAAAAAATAGTAGAAAAAATAATAGAGAAACCTGTTGTTGAGGAAAAAATTGTTATTCAGAAGGTAGAAGTACCTAAAGAAGTTGAAAAAAAAGTTTTTGTACACGTTCCTTTTCCAACTGATGATCCTGAAGTAATAAAAAAAGGTCCTATGATTTATAACGAAAAAGATAAAGATAAGAAATAAAGTGAGTGAAAAATTATCATCAACAAATGAAAATGACTATTCACCTGTAAATAAATATATTGATGAACAAAGTAAACTAAGAAGAGCAAAAAGTTTTTGGATAAATGCTCGCTCCTGGGCTTTGATATTAATCGCTATAGGGCTATTGGCTGTACTTTTGGCCTGGGCTTATTCTTTATTACATAAGCATTATATATTAAAAAGAGTTGCTGTAGTTCAAGAGAGAGTAATCGAAGAAAAAATCAATGATGCAATATCAAGTGGTGGTATGTCTAAATCTGTAGGTAAGCTTCAGATGTTGGGAGACAATCAAATAGCTATAGAAAAACTAAATGAAGCTGAAAAGGCTTTAGAAAACATGAAAAATAAAAACGAGGAGAGAGAAAAAACTATAAAAGAGATGCAAAAAGCTGCTGAAGATTTTGAAAAATCTTATGGTCAAAAAGTTGCGTCTATAGAGTCTGAAAAATTAGCTTCGTTAAATAAGATTCAAGATCTTGAAAATCAATTATCAAATCTTAAGAGTGAAAATAAAGAAAGAGATGAAATGATTAAACAATTAGAGGAACTTAAAAAAAAAAATGAAAATATAAAAGATAATTATTACTTATTTTTAGAAGACCAAACTAAAGTTAATAATAAAGATATAAGGGTTATGACTAGATATATGTATAAAGATCTAAATATGACGAAACCTTTAAGTGTTGATTGTTATGTTGATTTTAATCCTTCATATGGAGCAAAACTAGCAGATCTAGAAATGGGCACTAAGGGAGCTGATTTTAAATTTGATAAAATATTCAAGGATAATGGTTTTAATAAACAACAATTCGTAGAAATTAAAAATAAACATTGTCAATTTAAAAACTAGTCTTTTTGTAATTTTTTTTCCAATTTTCTTACAAGATAAGAAACAATTAATATCAAGACTAAATATTCTAGAATTAAAAATGTATATATTTCAAGTGGCCGATAAGTCGTCACAACCAATTCGTTTGCTTTTCTAGTTAAATCTCCAATACCAATTATCGATACAAGAGAGGACATTTTAAGCACATAAACAAATTGATTACCAATAGCTGGTAAAATATTCTTTACCGCCTGAGGTAGAATTACTAATCTAAGCTTTCTAAAAAAACTTAATCCTAAAGAGCTTCCAGCTTCCCATTGTGATTTTTTTATTGAATTAATTCCTGCTCTAAATATTTCTGCTTGGAAAGCACTTTCGCTAATTGATAGAGCTATGATACCAGAAACAAATGGGCTAAAACTTATACCTGTCATTATTGGGAGACCATAATAAATCCATAAAATTAAAACTAAGAGAGGGATCGCTCTTACAATTTCAACGTATCCAATATTCAAGTAAGTTAAGAATTTACTCTTTGCTAATGAGGGAACAGCTACAATAAAACCGATTATCATTGAAATGATTATTGAAACTACTGAAATAAAAATAGTAGTAGCTAAACCACTCAATAAAAATTTTAAATTAGTGAGTCCCTCAATATTATTTGGAGATAAAATTAACCAATTGAGCTCATTTTTCCCACAAGAGGTTAAAGGTAATGTTAGAAGTAAAAAAAATAATTTTCTCACTTCATAGTTTATAAAGATTTAAAAATTAATTACTAATTTATTATAAGCTTTTAAGATTATATTTTGCTAATAACTTAGTGAAAAATCCTGAGGATTTTTTCTTCTTTATCCATTCATTCATATAATTGTTCCATTTGTTATCGCCTTTAGGAACCATCATAGCTAAAAAAGCTGGATTTTTTTCTCCATCAGGAACTATAGCAAGTTGTGGATATTTAATTACCAATTTATTTGCTTCAGTTGAACTCGTAATATTTCCATCTGCTCTCCCTGCCAAAACTTCCTGAAAATCTCTTGCTGGAGCTTCAACAGAATTTAATTTAGATTTAGGAAAAAATTCTTTAGCCTTTTCCTCTTGAGATGTACCAAGAGTTGTAGCTATCGTTACGTTTGAATTATTTAACGAGTCCCATGTCGAGAATTTTTTCAAATTTTTCTTTAAAACAAGTGGAACAGTTCCATATTTATAATAAGTATCAGTAAAACCTGCCACTTCCGCTCTTTTTGGTGTTTTCGTTACACTTGTGGAAATATCATATCTTTCAGATGTAATACCTGAAACAATTGTTTTCCATTCTGCAGGTACAAATTCAATTTTAACTCCCATATCCTTTGCTAGTTCTTTCATTACATCTATATCAAAACCTCTATATTTGTTAGTAGCTGGGTCTTTCATTGTCATAGGGTCCCAATCCCCAGTTGTCCCAACTTTTAAAACTCCTGTGGATAAAATCTTATCTAAATTAGATTCTGCATTTAGCGAAAAGGGTAAAAGAGCTAGTAAAGCTATAAGAAATATTTTTTTCATGATACTTTGTAACTTATTTAAAATTTAAATGAGACTATAATCTTGACGCACTATCATTCATCCATGAGAACAAATGTTGTGAAAATGACCGTCTTACAAAAAGATTTACCTCATTTTGATTTTGGTTATGAATAATAACATCAATTTTAGTGAGAATTGTTTGTGTTACTGCACCTTTTTTATCTTTAAAATTATTAAAATTAAAAGGAGATCCGCTTGCAAATAAGTCATAAATCTTATCACCTTTAATATTTATCAAAACGAATTGATCAGTTACATCTGTCACAGCCCCAAGATTTGATTGAGTAATATTTTTATTGAGTAAGTTTTCAGTTTCATAATGATTATTGTTAGGATTCGAAATTTCGTTTGAATATATCATCCATTCATCGGGACTTAACCAAATAGCTGACAATTTTTCACTTTTTGAAGATGTATTCGCGGCAGTGGGTAGCAATAAATTTAATGATTTACCTATTGCAGATAAAAATTCTCTTTTTTTTCCTCTTATGATTAATTTCATAACAGGCTTGATTTCTCTTATTTGTAAACCTGAATAAGATTTTTCCTCGGTTATTACATTTGTATAATCAAGCATTTAATTTTTTGTTCTCCTTATCTAAAAAAACTGGGTCTGCGACAGTTACATTAATTTTTTTATTTTCCATTGGAATAATCAGTTTTTGACCCATCATATTTTTTCCACCTCTCACGACTCCAAGTGCAATAGATTTTTTTAAGTTTGGACTGTAATAGCTTGAAGTTACGTGACCTAACATTTCAATTGGTGATTTAATATCAGCTACAATTTGTGCACCTTCCTCTAAAACTTCTTTTGGGTCTTCCGTTAGTAGACCAACTAATTGTTTTCTATCTTCCTTAATGGTATCTGATCTATATAAGGATCTTTTTCCTATAAAATCATATTTCTTTTTACTAACTATCCAATCCATTTGTAAATCAATAGGAGTCATAGTTGCATCAGTATCTTGACCAACAATGATAAATCCTTTTTCAGCTCTTAATAAATGCATGGTTTCAGTTCCATATGGAGTAATATTAAATTCTTTTCCTGTTTCCATACATTTTTCCCACACTGATTTACCGTAACTAGCTTGAACATTTATTTCGTAGCTAAGTTCACCTGTAAAACTTATCCTCATTATTCTACATTTTATTTTACCAATTTTTGCGCTTTTAAAAGACATATGAGGAAACTTTTCATCAGATAAATCAAGATCAGGAATTACTTTAGATATAATTTTCCTACTATTTGGGCCACAAACACTAATTGTTGAATAGTGATCAGTTACAGATGTTAAATAAACGTCTAATTCAGGCCACTCAGTTTGTAAATAATCTTCTAACTTTCCCAATACAGTTGCTGCTCCACCAGTTGTAGTTGTCATGATATAACGATTTTCACCTAATCTTGTGGTTACGCCATCATCATAAACCATGCCATCTTCATTTAGCATTAATCCATATCTACACTTTCCAATAGCTAGTTTTGACCAAGCATTAGTATAAACTCTGTTTAAAAATTCAGAAGCATCACTTCCTTGAATATCAATCTTACCTAATGTAGATGCATCTAATATACCTGCAGAGTCTCTCGCAGCCTTGCTTTCTCTTTGGACAGCTGCGTGCATATTTTCACCTTTTTTTGGATAATACCAAGCTCTCTTCCATTGACCAACATTTTCAAATTTTGCATTGTTTTTAACATGCCATTCATGAATAGGAGTTTTTCTGAATACATCAAAATACTCACCGACATTTCTTCCAACTATTGTTCCAAATGTTAGAGGAGTGTAGGGTGGTCTAAAAGTTGTTGTTCCAAGTTCACCCATTTGAGATCCAGCTGTTTCAGAAATTATACCTAATGCATGCATATTACCAAGTTTTCCTTGATCAGTTCCCATACCAGTAGTTGTATATCTTTTTACATGCTCAATGGACCTAAAACCCTCTCTTAATGCTAATTTGATATCTTTTGCCGTAGCATCATTCTGATAATCAACAAATGGTTTTGTTTTACCAAATAATTTATCTGATGGAAGTAACCATATATTTCTTTTTGATTTATTAAATGAAGAATTAACTTCTAGATTTTCAAAATCTGTTTTTTTAAGATTTAAAAATTCTTTCAAAATTTTAGGTACACTTGATAATATTTCATCTAAAGTAAAATCACCATTGCATGAACCTATGCTAATCTGATCCGAGGAATATATGTTTGGAATAAACACTTGATCTTCCTCTCTAAATTTTAATTTTCCACCTGATTGTGTAAAAAGATGTACTGCGGGTGTCCATCCTCCAGAAATTCCAAGACAGTCACAGTTAATAAATATTTTTGAACCTATTACTTTCTGACCATCTTTAGAAAGTTGCATTATTGATATTTTATTTATCCTTTTATAACCAAACGTATCAACAACAGTATATCCTTTATAAACTTTAATATTACTATTTTCAGTTTCCCTAATTAATTTTGACTCAACTTCTTCTCTATTATCAACTATAGCCTCAACATTAATACCTTTTTGATTTAAACTTATTGCGGTTTCATAAGCGCTGTCATTATTTGTTAAAAGCACGTTTTTTTCACCACAAGCCACTCCATATAAATTTGCATATTTTTCTATGGCTGAAGAAAGTAAAATTCCAGGACGATCATTGTTATCAAAAATTAATGGTCTCTCTAGCGATCCAGTAGCATTTATAACTTTTTTCGATCTAATTTTTAATAATCTGTGGCGAATTTTACCATTTCTTTGATTTAAAGGTAAATGATCTGTTAAATTTTCTCGAGCTAATAAAAAATTATATCCATGAAACGCAGCTACACTAGTTCTTGTTTTAATTTCTAAATTTTTAATCTTTTTTATTTCATTTATTTCTTTTTCTAACCAAGAGTTAGAAACTTGGTTATTAATTTTAAAATGCTCAGAGTTCTGATAAATTGTTGAACCACCTAAAAAAGGTTTTTCATCAACTAGAAGAGTTTTGTTTCCATTTTTTGCAGATATTTTTGCTGCCATGACTCCTGAAATACCTGCGCCAATAATTAGCACATCACAGTGAATATATTTGTGCTCATAAATATCTGGATCAGGTTCTGTAGGTGATTTACCTAGCCCTGCTGATTTTCTAATAAAATATTCATACTTCTCCCAGAAACTAGCTGGCCACATAAAAGTTTTATAATAAAATCCTGCAGGTAATACTGGGCTTAAAAAATTATTTATACCCCCTATATCAAAATTTACACTTGGCCAACAATTTTGACTTGAAGCCTCAAGACCCTCGTAAATTTCTATTTCTGTTGCTCTAACATTTGGCTCCGTCCTAGATGTATTGTTATGTAATTGTACTATCGCATTAGGCTCTTCAGAACCTGCTGTCATTATTCCACGTGGTCTATGATATTTAAAGCTTCTTCCAACCAAGTGAATATTATTTGCTAAAAGAGCGGATGCTAAAGTATCTCCTTTATACCCATAGTAAGTTGATCCATTAAACTTGAATGAAATTTTATAGGTTTCATCAATAAATTTACTTGTTTTAACTCTCAAATTTTTTGTCATCACTTATTTAGATGGAGGTTTCTCTCCCATTTTATAAACTGCTTTAATTATGTCGTTAGAAGTATCTCGTGCTACATTGAACCATTTTCTACAACCATGTGTATGAACCCATCTTTCAAACTGCAAGCCTTTTATATTTTTTCTCATAAATAGATATTCAGCCCACTCGTCATCACTTAATTCAGTAGGCTGTTTTGGTCTAACTATATGAGCTTCACCACCAGCTTTGAATTCGCTTTGTTCTCTCTCACCACAGTATGGACAATTTATTACAAACATTAATGTGCAACAGCAGCAGCTCCATGCTCATCTACTAGGTCACCACTTATAAATCTATTAATGTTAAAAGCAGCATTTAATTTGTGGGGCTCGTCGTTAGCTATTGTATGAGCAAATAAATCCCCTGAACCAGGTGTTGCTTTAAATCCACCAGTTCCCCAACCACAATTAAAATATAATCCTTTAATTGAAGTTTTACTAATTATTGGACTAGCATCAGGACAAATATCAACGATGCCTCCCCATTGTCTTAACATTCTCATACGACTAAATATTGGATATAATTCTAAGATTGCATTTAAAGTTCCCTCAACAATATCATGACTTCCTTTTTGGGAGTAAGATACATAATCATCTGTACCAGCACCAATAACTAATTCACCTTTATCTGATTGACTAACGTAAGCATGAACTGCATTAGACATTACTACTGTGTCTATAACAGGTTTTACGGGTTCTGAAACAAGAGCTTGAAGTGGTTTACTTTCCAATGGAAGTTTTAATCCAGCCATATCTGCTATTACACTTGAATGTCCAGCAGCAACTACACCAATTTTTTTTGTTTTTATAAAACCTTTTGTTGTTTCAATTCCTTCAATATTGTCACCATTTCTTTTTATACCTTTAACCTCACAATTTTGAATAATATCGACTCCCATTGCATCCGCTCCTCTAGCATAACCCCAAGCAACAGCATCATGACGGGCAGTCCCAGCTCTTCTTTGTAAAGTCCCACCTAGCACTGGATATCGAATATCGGGAGATGTATTGATAATTGGACAGAATTTTTTAACTTCATCAGTATTTAAATAAACAGCGTCTATTCCATTAAGTCTATTTGCATGAGTCCTTCTTTTTAAGTCTCTAACATCCTGAAGGTTGTGAGCTAAATTCATTACTCCTCTTTGACTAAACATTACATTATAATTTAATTCTTGTGATAATCCTTCCCAGATTTTTAAGGCATGATCATAAAGGCCTGCACTTGCATCCCACAAATAATTTGATCTTATAATCGTAGTGTTTCTTCCTGTGTTGCCACCACCAATCCATCCCTTTTCTACAACAGCAATATTTCTCATATTATGCTTTTTTGCTAAGTAATAAGCAGTGGCCAAACCATGTCCACCTCCACCAACTATTACAGCTTCATATTCTTTTTTGGGTACAGGATCTTTCCAGGCTTTCCCCCAATTTTCATGATACGAAAAAGCATTTTTAATAAGCGAGAAAATTGAATATTTTTTTTTCATTAGTTAATTTTATAGCAATTATCTTTAATATTTAAAACTTTCTTATTAGGATTTTTTTAAAATTATAAATCCTTCTAAAACTAATACATCAATTCCTGTTGAAAAAAAGGTCCTTAGTGCGTCATTTGGAGAGCATACTATTGGTTCTCCCTTTATATTAAAAGATGTATTTAACAAAGCTGGGACTTTAGTAATCTTATAATATTCTTGAATTAACTTATAAAATTTAGAGTTATATTTTTTATCTACAGATTGAATTCTACATGTTTTATCAACATGAACTATTGCTGGAGCTATTTTTTTTAAATTATTTTTTGCATCAAAAGAAATTGTCATAAATTTAGAATCATACGATTTACAAAAAAAATTACTTACTTTATCGGCCAAAAAAGATGGACAAAAAGGTCGCCACATTTCTCTATATTTAATAATTTTGTTGATTTTATCTCTTGTAGTAATGTTTCTGGGATCACCTAAAATACTTCTGTTACCTAAAGCTCTTGGGCCAGCTTCCATTCGACCTTGAAACCAACCAATAACTTTTTTGTTTGCTAATAATTTAGCAGTGTAATTATATATATTTTTAGGTTTAGTAAATTTTATCTGATTTTCTTTTAATAATTTCTCTATGTATCGAGCTTTATAGTCAGGTCCTAGTGATAATGTTTTTAAAGGTTTTATTTTGCTTTTATTCAATTTAACATCAGCCAATAACCCAGCTCCAACAGAAGCCCCATTATCTGGACAAAGAGGGTTTGGAAAAATATTTTCAACAAATTTTTCATTAAAAATTTTTGAATTAAGTTTTACATTTAGACCAACGCCTCCACCCAAACAAATATTTTTTATTCCTGTAATTTTATGATATTTTTTACATAATTTGAGAACACATTCCTCTAACAATCTCTGAACTTCATAAGCAAGATCTTTATGATAATTTGAAAAATTATCTTTTGATTTTTTAGGTCGGCCTAATAATTTTACCAATTTGTCAGTAAATCTTCCAGAATACGTATGTGAGCCATAGTGTATAAAATATGGGTTTATCTCATACATACTTGTTTTATCGTTAAATTTTAGAATTTGTTTAAGCTTTTTTCTTATTTTAAGATTTTGATTACCAAATGCTGCCAAACCCATTAATTTATATTCTCCATCATAAGCTTTAAAACCTAAAAATTCGGTGAATGCTGAATAATACCATCCTAAAGAATGAGGTATATTGAATTCATCTATTTTTTTTATGTTATCTTTTTTACATTTCCAAACTGTCGTACAATTTTCTTCCCCTGAACCATCCATAGATAAAACTATTGCCTCTTTAAAACCAGAGTGAACAAAACTTTGGAAAGCATGAACATAGTGATGCTGAAAAAATAATATCTTAGGTAATTTAAAATATCCAAATTCTGAATAGAGATATTTTTCAATTTTTTTTTTAAAATTTTTTAGATTTCTATTTTTAAGTCTTTCTATTTGCCAATTTTTTGTATTTTTATCGATCCTGTATTTTTTGTTTAAATTAAAAAAAAATTTTTTTAGATAACCATTTTCATATTTCTTAAAATCCCAATTATAGGCAATTGCTTTAATATCTTTAAATGAAATACCTAGGTAATTAAATGCCTCATTAATGGATTTAGTTGGGAAGATATTATGAGAATGTTTAATTCTATTTAATCTTTCCTCTTCAATATAAAATTTAACTTCTCCATTTCTAATTATAGCAATAGAAGGATCGGTAAAGTCGTTTATACCCAATATGTATTTTTTCATTATATTTTTACTATTTTTTTAAGATAATCTGTCTCATCTAACAATGATTGTTTAAATATTTTACTATTCACGTTGATTAAATCATCGTAATTTTTTTTATTTATTAAACCTTTTTTTGACCATAAATCTGGATGAAAGTTTAATTGAATTTTTTTATACTTACTTAAATCTACATCTAAAGGGTATATATATTTCCATTGGCCTCTCGAGTCGGCTAAATATAATGGTAAATTATAATTTTTTTTTATCATATCAAAAGGAGTAAAATAGTTATTTGTATATAAATTTGTTAATCCTTTAATTTCACTTTTTTGTAAAGATTTCATTTGGTTTGGTCTATGTGGTGTAAAATAATTTTTTATATTTTTAAAATATTTATTTAAAATATTAAATTGATTGTAAAGTTCTTTTTTTATATTTGATTGGTTATTTTTTCCTGAATAATTAAAATGTAATCCAATATTATGTCCCATTTTTTGTATTTTTTTAACTAGCTCTATATTTTTATTTGAAATTAAATTGTAACAGTTATTTTTCACTTGAAAAAAATAGTTAGTTTTTATTCCTAAATTTTCTTTTTCAAATTTAGCTAAATCAAAAGCTCTTAAAATAGAGAACTCCACATCATGTCTTATAAAAAAAAATTTTTTACTCTGTTTATTAATGTTTTCAATTTTAGTAATTTTTAATTCAGCTAAGAAATACGAGACTATTTTCTTATATTCGCTAAATGAAAAATTATTTCTCATAATGATAAACTATAAATATTGATTTTTTTTCCTATGTCAGTATCAATCTACAATAATAATATTGTATATACAAATTATTCAAGGAAGAGTGGGTGAGAGGCTGAAACCAGTCGTTTGCTAAATGACCGTGCGAGGAAACTTGTACCGAGGGTTCGAATCCCTCCTCTTCCGCCAGATTAAAATAATGGTTCGTCTTTAAAAAAATTCTTCATTTTAATAGGTCTTTGCTCAAGTATGAACCTGTATACATTGTAATTTTCTAATACTCTTTGAACATAATTTCTAGTTTCTCTAAATTTAATTAACTCAATCCAGTCAACGTAATTTATTTGTTTTTTTTGAGGGTCTTTGTTAATTTTTTTCCAATATTTGACTCTATTTGGGCCAGCATTATAAGCTGCAATAGCAAACGGATAAGCACCGTCATAATTTAATATTAACCCAGCAATGTAGTGTGATCCTAGATTAATATTATATTCAGGATCTGTTGTCAGTTTTGATCTAACGTAAGGAAGTTTTGCTTGTTTGGCTACTAATTTAGCAGTGTAAGGCATTAGCTGCATTAATCCTTTTGCTCCAGCATGACTGTTTGCACTCAAGTCAAATTCACTCTCTTGCCTAATTATAGATAAAATGAATGCACTTTCTGGAATTTTTCTTCCATTAATATATTTTGGAGTACTTATTATTGGATAATTAAATTTATTATGAAATCGTTTTTCATATGATGCAATTTTAGCTATTTGAATTGCAAAATCAAACCTTTCAATATTTGTTGAAAGTTCTGCAGCAAGAACTTCACTTCCATTTTGAATATCATCATTTGCTAAATGTCTTAGAATAAATTTTGTATATTTATCTTCATCTAATTCGTCCAAAAGATATATAATTTTTACTAATTCTTTCGAATAAAAAGCTTCTCTATATTCATTATTAACTTCAAAATCCTCATTAAGTTCAAATTTTTCATTTGGATATAATTCTAAAAATGCCAACTGACCATAATAAGTAGTCAAATACTTAGAGGCTTCTTTGAACCATTTTTTTGAATTATCGTTATCCCCAAGCGCTTTATAAGATTTTGCAAGCCAGTATGCTCCTCTTGATGTACTAATAGGATAACTTACATTGTTATAAAAATTTTCAAAATGTTCTTTTGACAACAAAGGATCATCCAAAAAACTTAAGGCGATCCAACCACTCATCCATTCTGCTTCTGCATATTCGGCACCTTCATTTAAAGCATGATTGCTAGAAATCCTATAAGCCAATTCATATTTTTTTTTATAAATTAGCGATCTAGAAATTATTTCTCTCTCTTTCCACCATTTATCAGGCCTTATCAAATAATCTTTTGTATTTTTTATCTTTAAAAGAATTTCAACAGAACTATCAACACGACCTCTTTTACGCCGCCATTTTAGACGATCATAATTTAAACCAGCATCATTTTTAAATTTTTGTGGAACATTTTTAATTGCTTGATCTACACCATATGATTTACTCATTAATAATTGTCTAGCATTATAAAGCAGCTCATAATCTTTAGGTAAATATCTCAACATTCTTTTTAAATCCCAATACTTATTATTCCATGCTAGATAATCAGCTCTTTTAATATAATCCTCAGCTTTAAGATATTTTCTAAATTTTTTTCTAAAAAATCGTAAATCGGTTTTGCTTAGATCGGCTGTTATCCAACCATCTTTAATTAATTCTGTCCCTTTATCAATCTTTCCTGTGATCACATAACTTTCACCTAAAATCATTTTACCGTATCCACTTAATGGTTCTTCTCCTTGGAACCATCTTATAATTTTTTTAGGTGAAATTTTTTCATTTGATAATTTATGTTCAGCCAGATACCTAATTCTTCCAATTCTCGGATAGTTCTCATTTGTATTTATAAAATTTAAATAATCATAAAAAGAGGCTTTATTACCCTTTGTTAACAGGTGTTTCCACTGTATAAAATTATAAATTGATTTATCCTTTGCTTTTTTTGATATATTAACAGCCGCACTCCAATTTGATTTTTTCATTTCAGATAAACTTTTTTTAGCAATACTGAAATCTTTTTTACTGTAAAACTTTGACTTAATAACTTTTTTATCTGTAATATTGCCTGATATTAAAGGTTTTTTCTTTGGAATTAAAAATTTAGGTTTAATTTTTTTATTTTCAGCAATTTTTGTAGATGGTTTTATCTGAGTTTCAGATGATGGTTTTGGTACAGGTTTTAAAGTATTTATTAAAATCTTTTCTTTTAGTTCTTGTTTTGTTAATTTTGGTTTTTTTAATGGAATTAGATTGTCTTTTGCTGAAGCAATATTGCTATAATTTGTATTAACAAATAATAGGAAACTGATTATTATTATTAATTTTTTAAACATAATCTTTAGTATGTGAATCGATAATTTATGTTATAAGTATTTATGTTTAAAGGATCAAATGTTGCGTTAATTACTCCATTCAAAGATGATAAGCTTGATGATGAAACCTATATTAAACTAATTCATTTTCACATTAATAATGGCACTAATGGATTAGTTCCGGCAGGAACAACGGGTGAATCACCAACTTTAAGTCATAATGAACATGAAAGAGTAATAGAATTGTGTGTCAAAGAAAGTAATGGAAAATTACCTGTATTTGCTGGAACAGGTTCAAATTCAACAGAAGAGGCTATATCCTTAACTAATCATGCAGAAAAAATTGGTGCTAATGGAGCCCTAATAGTAACCCCATATTATAATAAACCGACTCAGGAGGGTTTATACCAACATTACAAAGCTATTAACAATAAATGTGGAATTCCAATTTTAATTTATAATATTCCTGGAAGATCAGTTATAGACATGTCTGTTGATACAATGGCTAGATTATATGAGTTGAAGAATATTATTGGAGTAAAAGATGCTACTGGAGATTTAAATAGAGTTGACCAAACTTTAAAAAAATTAGGAAAAGATTTTTTACAATTAACAGGCAATGATGATAACGCATTAGAATTTAATAAAAGAGGTGGAGAAGGAGCAATAAGTGTTACAGCAAATATCGCCCCTAGACTTTGTTCAGATTTTCAAAAGTTTTCTAATTTAAAAAGTAAATTTGCCAACAATGAAAAAGCAAAAAAATTAAATGAAGTTTTACAACCATTGCATCATTCAATGTTTGTTGAGAGTAATCCAAGTCCAGTAAAATATGCAGCTAAACAACTAGGTTTATGTAATGATGAAGTAAGATTACCTCTTGTTAAAGTAACAGATAAAACTAAAGATATAGTTAATAAAGCTTTGAGATCTGCTAAATTAATTTGATGAAAAAAAAAACCAGTACGGGTTTAAAAATTATTTGTTTGAATAGAAAAGCAAGTTTTAATTATTTTTTTGAGGATCTTATTGAAGCTGGAATAATTCTTAAAGGCTCAGAAATTAAATCTGTCAGAGATGGAAAAGTTAATATAGCAGACTCTTATGCTGTAGAAAAAAATGGAGAAATACTTTTAGTTAACTCTCATATTGCTAAATATAAACAAGCTAATAATTCTAATCATAATCCTCTAGATGAAAGAAAATTATTACTTAATAAAAAAGAAATTAATAAGTTGATTGGAAAGATGCAAAAAGACGGATTTACAATAGTTCCAACTAAAATGTACTTCAAAAAAGGTAAAGCTAAAATTGAAATTGCGATAGCAAAAGGTAAAAAGCAATATGATAAAAGAGTAGCAAAAAAAAATAGAGACTGGAATCGAGATAAAGCTCGTTATATAAGAAAATCTAGTTAAATGGTTTATATTGGAATAGGTTCAAACTTAGGAAATAGAATAGATAATATTGAAAAAGCTAAATATTACCTAACTATTAATGGAATAAATATTTTAAGATCATCTCGATACTATGAAACACCATCTTGGCCAGATCCAAGTAAGCCGAAATTTATAAATATAGTAATTAAATCTGATACACGAATATCACCTAAAAATTTTTTAAAAGTTTCTAAATTAATTGAATATAAGCTTGGAAGAAAAAAAAAGTTTTTAAATTCACCTCGCACATGTGATATAGACATCATTTCTTATAGAAATAAAGTAATTTCAGGTAAAATTAAAATACCACACGAAAGAATGTCTAAAAGAAATTTTGTTTTAATACCTTTATTTGAGATAGCTCCTAATTTTGTACATCCTAAAACTAATAAAAATATAAAAAAATTAATCTTTTCCTTATCAAATAAGGATATTACATCTATTAAATATATATAATTTAATGTTATATTGATAAAATGTTAAATCCAGAAGAATTAATTAATAAAATCAAAGGCTATAACAAATTTGTAAATTTAGACCGTTTAAATAAAGCATATGATTTTGCTGTCAAAGCTCATAGTAATCAAAAAAGAGCATCAGGGGATCCTTATTCAGTTCATCCAATAGAAGTGGCCAATATACTTACTGATTTAAAACTTGATTCTGCAACAATAGCTACAGGCTTATTGCACGACACTATAGAAGATACATTTGCAACCTATGAGACCATTAAAGGTGAATTTGGTGAAGAAGTAGCTGAATTAGTAGAAGGTGTTACAAAAATATCTGTTTTTGAAAATACCGCTGCAGCAAATTCAAAAGCAGAAAATTTTAGAAAACTAATCTTAGCAACATCTAAGGATATTAGAGTTTTACTTGTGAAGTTAGCAGATAGATTACACAATATGCGAACAATAAAATCAATCCAACGAGAGGAAAAAAGAAAAAGAATTTCTCAAGAAACAATGGAAATTTATGCACCATTAGCAGATAGAATGGGTATGCATCGGATAAGAGACGAATTAGAGGATCTTTCATTTGAAATTTTAAATCTAGAGGCAAGAAAATTAATTCAAACAAGATTAAATGAAATTAAAAAAGATAAAGAAGATATTTTTGAAAGCTTGTCAGTAGAAATAAAAAATCTGTTAATTGAAAATAAAATTGAAGCATCAATTTTTGGTAGAGAAAAAACACCTTTTTCAATTTGGAGAAAACTTCAAAAAAAAAGAGTTTCTCTTGAGCAAATAACAGATATTATTGGGTTTAGAATAATTTTAAATAATGAGGATGATTGTTATCAAACCTTAGGAATTTTACATAAAAAATGGAATTGTATACCAGGAAAATTTAAAGATTATATTTCCTCTCCAAAAATAAATGGTTATAAATCTCTTCATACATCTGTAATTGGATCATTTAAAAAACCAATTGAAATACAAATACGTACTTCAAATATGCATGATTTTGCTGAAAGAGGTATAGCGTCTCACTGGCAATATAAATCTTCAGAAAAATTTAATTCTCTACAATGGAAAGAATATGATTGGTTAAAAGATTTAGTTGAGATTATAGAAAAAAATGAAAATCCTGAACATTCATATGAGTATACGAAATTACAAATGTTCCAAGAAAATGTTTTTTGCTTCACGCCAAAAGGCTCAGTTATTAAATTGCCTAAAGATGCAACACCCATTGATTTTGCTTATGCTGTTCATACCAAAATTGGAAATACAGCTGTAGGATGTGAAATAAATGGAAATAAGAGCGAATTACAAACAATTTTAAGAAATGGGGATAGGATAAATATAATTACCTCTAAAAATCAATCTCCATCTTTACATTGGATTCCAGTAACCAAAACAGGTAAAGCACGAGCAGCCATCAGAAGATATTGGCACGATAAGGGTGAAGAAAAAGAGCAAAAATCAAAAAAATATAATACTACTTTATGGATTTCTTTACCTGACAAACCAGGACAATTAGGCAGTATAAGTTCATTAATTGGTGATCACAAATTAAATATTTCTAATTTAGAAATGGCTGGTAAAAACCCAAATTATATTAACTTTAAATTTCAATTAATCATCAGAGATTTAAAAAATTTCACTAATTTTATTGCGGAGTTAAAACAAAAGAGTATAAAATTTAAAATAATTAGACACGAAGATAAAAGAAATGCTTTCACTCAAAAAATCTTTAAATATTTTAAAAAAAACTAATGCACTTTTAGAAGGACACTTTGTATTATCCTCTGGCTTACATTCATCAAAATATATTCAATGTGCAAAATTACTAAGCCATCCAGATAAAGCAAAATTAATATGTAAATCTCTAGCTTATAAAATTAAAAAAAATTTTAAAAAAATTGATTTAATACTAGCTCCAGCAATAGGTGGTATAGTTATTGGATATGAAATTGGTAAACTTTTAAAAAAAGAAACAATTTTTTGTGAAAGGGTAGATGGAAAATTTACTTTAAGAAGAGGCTTTAATATAAAGAAAAATTCAAAAGTATTAATAATTGAAGATGTAATCACGACTGGCAAGTCAAGTTTGGAATGTGTTCGATTGATAAAAAAATCTAATGCAAAATTATTAGGATTTGCTTCTATCATAGATAGATCAAGTAAAAAAACTCTTAAGATAAAACAAAAAATTATTTCACATTTAAAGATAGAAGTACCAACTTATAAACCAAATCAATTACCTGATAAATTAAAATTGATCCCAATATCAAAACCTGGAAGTAGATTTATAAGATGAAACGATTAGGGGTTAATATTGATCATATAGCAACACTGAGAAATGCGAGAGGTGAACTTCATCCAGATCCTTTTTATGCAGCAAAAATTGTTAAATCTCATGGAGCTGATTCTGTAACCATACATTTAAGAGAAGATAGACGACATATAAAAGATTTAGATGCTAAAAATATATGTGCTATAAAAAATTTGTTAGTTAACTTAGAAATTTCTATTAAAAACGAAATAGTTAAGAAAGCACTTAAAATAAAACCAAATTATATTTGTATTGTACCAGAAAATCGAAAAGAAATTACTACTGAAGGCGGCTTAAATTTAAAAAAAAATAAAAATAAAATCAAATTTATAATAAGATTATTTAAGAAAAAAAAGATCCGAACTAGTCTTTTTATTAATCCATCTTTAAAAGATGTTTTAACATCAAAAGAGTTAGGAACAGATTGTATAGAAATACATACTGGACGATTTGCTAATTTAGTTAAATCAAAAAAAAATACAAAAAAAGAATTTCTAAGAATCAAAAAATCATCAAAACTAGCTAGTGAAATTGGAATAGAGGTTCACGCAGGACACGGATTAGATTATAAATCTACTAAAATTTTATCAAAAATTAAAGAAATAAAGGAATTCAATATAGGTCATTTTATTATTGGTGAGTCAATTTTTTTTGGCATTAAGAAAGTAATTAAAAGATTTAAGAAAATAATAAATTAATGAAAACAATTGGTATTGGTGTTGATATTATTGATAATAGCAGGATTAAGTCTTTGTTAAAAAAAAAAAATTTTATTAATCGAACTTTTAGTAAAAAAGAAATTTTCACATCAAAAAAAATATCGAATAAAACAAATTTTTTTTCAAAAAGATTTGCTGCTAAAGAGGCGTTCGCAAAAGCTTTAGGTACTGGTTTTAGATATAGACTTAATTTTAGAGATATTGAAATCAGAAATGATAATCTAGGAAAACCCTATTATTCGATTAATACAAAAATAAAGCAATTCATTAAAAAAAAGAAAAAGATTAATAGATTTGATTTGTTTCTTTCAATTTCAGATGAAAGAGATTATTCAGTAGCATTTACTATAATTCAAAAAATTTCATGATTTCTAAAAAAGTAATAATAGACAACATTAAAACTCTTTTTTATGCGCTTGTAATAGCTGTAATCATAAGATCTTTATTTTTACAGCCATTTTATATTCCTTCATCATCAATGGAGCCAACTCTTTTGGTAGGAGATAGGCTTTTTGTAACTAAATACTCTTATGGATACAGCAAACATTCTTTTCCATTCAGTCCTCCTATATTAAATAAAAGAGTATTATTTTCAGAACCTAAAAGGGGTGATGTTGTTGTTTTTAAGACTCCAGTTGATAATAGAACTGATTACATAAAAAGATTAATAGGTTTACCTGGTGATGAAATTCAATTTATAGATTCAAATATTTATATAAATAATGCTGAAATACTAAAGTCCCTGTTATCTAAAACAGATCGAATTTTTTGTGGAGATAAAACTATTGACGTTTTTACTTTTGAGGAAAAACTTCCTAATAATAAATCACATTTAACAGTATATCTTAAAAATTTTCCTTATAGCAATTCAGATCCATTTATAGTTCCAGATGATCATTATTTTTTTTTAGGTGATAATAGGGATTGTTCCAAAGATAGTAGATATTTATCAAGTGTTGGATATGTTCATAAAGACAATCTTGTAGGCAAAGCTCAATTTATATTTTTTTCTTCTGATAAATCCATTGGAAGTTTTTTTGCATTTTGGAAATGGCCTAAGTCAATAAGAGTTAAAAGGTTTTTTAAAAAAATAAGATAATGAAGATAGATTATTTTCACTTAGAAAAAAAAATAAATTTTAAATTTAAAGATAAGAAGCTTCTAATAAAGTCATTGACCCACAAAAGTTATGATAAGAGATTTAATTATGAAAAAATAGAATTTTTAGGTGATAGAGTTCTTGGACTTATAATAGCTAAAAAACTTTTAGAGATTTATCCTGATGAAAAAGAAGGTATATTAGATAAAAAATTTGCTTCTTTAGTAAATAAAAATACATGCTTACAAGTTGCTAAAAATATAAATCTTGAAAAATATATTTTAACTTCCGATCCGAAAAATAAAAAAATTAAGATTCAAGATAAAGTAATTGCTGATTGCTGTGAAGCCTTAATTGGAGCTATTTATTTAGACAAAGGTTTTGTAGCGGTTGAAAATTTTATACTTTCTTTTTGGAAAGAAAATATCAAAAAAAGTATAGTCACACAAATAGATGCTAAAACAAAACTTCAAGAATTTTCATTAAAAAAATTCAAAAAATTGCCTACATATAAAATAATTTCAAATACTGGACCAAGACATAAGCCAATTTTTAAAGTAAGTGTAAAACTTCCTAATTCAAAATATTATATAGGTGAAGGCTCATCAAAAAAAGATGCAGAACAAAAAGCAGCTATTCTTTGTTTAGGGGAAAAAATCTGATTATGAATTGGGATGATTCAGGTTTTTTATTATCCAAAAATAGATATAGTGAAAATTCGCTAATTGCTGAAATATTTTCCCAAGATCATGGAAAAGTTGTTGGTATTATTTTTGGAGGTACATCTAAAAAAATCAAAAATTATCTTCAAATTGGGAATCAGGTTTATTTAAATTTTAATTCAAAATCTGAAAATAGAATAGGTTATTTTAAGATTGAAATTTTAAATGCTTTTTCACCAACTTATTTTGATAATCCAAAAAAACTTAATTGTATATCATCAGCAATGAATTTAATTAAAATTTTAACCGCTGAGTCTCAATCAAACAAAAAAGTATATCAATTATTAATTGATTTTTATCAAATTCTGGCAAAACCAGATTGGTTAGAAAAATATATCTTTTGGGAATTGAAGCTACTTAGTATTTTAGGATTTAATTTAGACTTAAATACAATTGTAAGTAAAAAAATAATTAATAATAAAACTTGTTATATTGCTGAATCATCCACTGAAAAAAAAATTGTTCCAAATTTTTTGATTGAAAAAAATAATGCTTTGAAAAATCTTAATGAACTATTAGATGGGCTAAAACTTGTAGGAGATTTTATGGATAAAACAATTTTAAAACCAAATAACATTAGTCTTCCATTAAGTAGAGATCAATTCATAAATTCTTTAAAATAATTAAATTAAAATCTTATCAAGTCTATCTGCATAATAAGATACAATAGCATTTGAGCCAGCTCTTTTAAAAGCAACTAGACTTTCATAGATAGCATCATCATTAATTAATTTTTTTTTAATGGCGTTTGAAATTAAACTATATTCTCCTGAAACCTGATATGCAAAAACTGGTATTTTAAAGTTTTCTTTAATTGACTTAATAATGTCTAGGTAAGGCATTCCTGGTTTTACCATTACCATATCTGCTCCTTCTTTAATATCAAGAGCAATTTCTCTTAATGCTTCATTACTATTTTTGAAATCCATTTGATATGTTTTTTTATCACCTATTAAAGATCCCTTAGATCCAACTGCATCTCTAAAAGGTCCATAAAAGCTAGAAGCATATTTTGCTGCATAAGATAAAATTTGTACATTTTGAAAACCTGATTTATCTAATGACTTTCTAATTTTTCCAATTCTCCCATCCATCATATCTGATGGAGCCAACACATCACAACCCATTTGAGCTTGAAGTAAAGACTGATTTATTAAAACTTCTATCGTCTCATCATTAATAATCTGTTTTGATTTTATTAATCCATCATGACCGTGTGAAGTGTAGGGATCTAAAGCCACATCACACATTATTCCAATTTGATTTTTATATCTTTTTTTAATTTCTACTATTGCCTTACAAACTAAGTTATTTTCATTGAGTGATTCTGAGCCCACAGCATCTTTCAAATTATTTTTTGTTTTTGGGAATAGAGCAACCATTGGTATACCAATTTTTATAGCTTTTTCTATTATCTGAGGGAGCTTATTTATAGAGTATCTGTAAACACCTGGCATGGTATTTACAGGCTCTTTTTTATTAATTCCATCTATTAAGAATATAGGTAAAATAAAGTCACTGGGGCTTAAAGAGTTTTCTTGAACTAATCGTCTTGTCCAGGAAAACTTTCTGTTTCTTCGTAATCTTAGCCCTGGGTATTTACCTGTAATCATGTTTTTAATTTTCTTTTAAAATGCGACAAATGTAATATACAAATATAACTTAAAAAGAGTATTAAACAATTGCAATAACTATAAAATAACATAATGACGCTAAATTTTAATGATTTCCAAAAACAAGATGTTAAATTTGACATTGATCAACTCCAGAAAGCTTACAAAGAAATATTAAATATAAAAGGATTTACTGGTGTAGAGGGAATTTCTAACTTTGGAGCAATTTCATTGACTCAAATACCTGGTGACCCAGACTCAATAAGGGGTAACAAAGCTAGAGGAGTATATTGGACTAAGCCAGATTCATCAGGTAAAGAAGCGATTAGAGATCAAATGATAGATGAGGCAGCCTACTCTGAATTTATTGAGGATTATAAAAACACTTATTTTAAAGAAGTGTTCGATGTTTTGTCTACAAAATACAAATTAGGTAGAGTACGGGTTTTATTAAAAGAACCAAGATCAACTTTAAGTTGGCATAGAGATCCAGAACCAAGATTACATATTCCTATAATAACTAATCCTGGATCAATAATGGTTATTGATAATGTCGCAAAACATATGCCAGCAGACGGATCTGTATGGATAACAAACAATACTAAATATCATAATGCATTTAACGGTGGAGAGGAAAATAGGATTCATCTAGTTGCATGTGTATTAGACTATAAATTTAATTAATTTGAAAAAAATATTTATTTCATCAGACCATGCCGGTTTTAAATTAAAAGAAGTGATTAAATCTTATCTACTTAAGAAGAAGTTATCTTTTCAAGATTTAGGTCCAACAAATGATTCTAAAGTTGATTATCCTGATTACGCCCACAAAGTGGCTAAAAAAGTCAAAACTAGTAAAAATAATGTAGGTATTTTAATTTGTGGATCTGGCATGGGTATGAATATCGCGGCTAATAGACACAAAAATGTAAGAGCAGCCTTATGTTTTAACTTAAAATCCACTAAATTATCACGATTGCATAACGACGCAAATATCATTACATTAGGTTCTAGGTTGCTAACAAAAAAAAATGCATTAAGTTATATTAATGCATTTTTAAATACAAAATTTGAAGGTGGGAGACACTCTAAAAGAATAAAAAAAATATAAATTTTATGTCAAGTGAAAAAAATTATTTAAACGATACTTATAAAAGTTTCTTTGAAGACAGTTTATCTAAAAAAGATCCTGATCTTTATAAAGCAATAAAAGATGAACTTATAAGACAACAACAACATATCGAGTTGATTGCATCTGAAAATATAGTGTCACAAGCTGTATTAGAGGCGCAAGGTTCAGTTTTAACAAATAAATATGCCGAAGGTTATCCCGGAAAAAGATATTATAATGGATGTGACCACGTTGATGTTGCTGAAAATTTAGCTATCGAACGATTAAAGAAATTATTCAATTGTAAATTTGCTAATGCACAACCACATTCAGGAGCTCAAGCCAATGGAGCTGTGTTTTTAGCTTTGTTAAATCCTGGAGATACTTTTATGGGAATGAGTTTAAATTCAGGTGGTCATATCACTCATGGTTTAAAGATTTCCATGTCAGGTAAATGGTTCAACGCAATAGGTTACGATGTAGATAAAAAATCAGAATTAATAGATTATGATAACGTTGAGAAGTTAGCATTAGAACATAAACCAAAGTTGATCATCGCAGGTGGAAGTGCTTATTCACGGGTAATAGACTTTAAAAGATTTAGAGAGATAGCAGATAAAGTAGGTGCATACCTAATGGTTGACATGGCACATTTTTCAGGACTAGTGGCTGGTAAAGGTTATCCTAATCCTTGTGATCATGCACACGTTGTTACATCAACAACACACAAAGTATTTAGAAGTGCTAGAGGTGGCATAATTTTAACTAATCATGAAGACCTTGCAAAAAAATTTAACACAGCTGTTTTTCCAGGCTATCAAGGCGGACCGTTAATGCACATAATTGCAGCCAAGGCAGCTGGTTTTTTGGAAGCTTTGCAACCTGAATTTAGGGAATACATAAGAACAGTTTTAGCTAATGCTAAGATGCTTGCTGAGACATTAAAAAATAATGGGTTTAAAATTTATTCTGATGGTACAGATACTCACTTAATGTTAGTAGATCTAAGACCATACAATGTTAAGGGAAACTTAGCGGCTGAAAGTTTATGTAGAGCATACATCACTTGTAATAAAAATGGAATTCCATTTGATACAGAAAAGCCGATGATTACTTCAGGTATAAGACTGGGTACCCAGGCCGCAACCACTAGGGGTTTTGGATTAAATGAGTTTAAAATTGTTGGTGAACTAATTACTAAAACATTAAAAGGTTTATCTGAAAACCCGACGGATAATTCACAAATTGAAAATGAAGTAAAAAAAGAAGTAATTAGTTTAACATCATCATTTCCGATCTATAAAAATCTATAAATAATGATTTGTTCCATTTGTAAAAAGGGTGAGACCTCCGTGGTTGATTCTAGACCTACTGAGGATGGTACTGCTATAAGACGTAGAAGATTATGTGTTTGTGGTGCAAGGTTCACAACTTTTGAAAGAGTTCAATTTAGAGAAATTATGGTTGTAAAAAAAAACGGTAGAAAATCTTCTTTTGATAGAGATAAACTATCAAAATCAATTTATATAGCTCTTAAAAAAAGACCTATAGATACAGAGACAGCAGAAAAATTTATAAGTAAAATTTCTAGAGCTTTAGAGGAATTAGGGCAAAGTGAAATTTCAACAAATACAATTGGAACTATGGTGATGGAAGGATTAAAAGAGCTAGATCCTGTTGCTTATGTTAGATTTGCATCAGTATACAGAAATTTTAGAGAAGAAAAAGATTTTGTACAATTTGTGGACAAACTTGATGTCTACAAAAAAAGATAAATTTTCAAATAAAGATAAATTTTATATGAATTTAGCCTTAGATTTGGCTAAATCTCGTCATGGATTGACTGGATCTAACCCATCAGTTGGATGCGTTATCATAAAGAATGATCAAATAATTTCTATTGGAGTAACATCTTATGATGGAAGACCCCACGCAGAATATAATGCAATTAAAAATTGTTTTGAGAATTTAGAAGGGTCACAAATTTATGTTACTTTAGAACCTTGTTGTCACCAAGGTTTAACACCTCCCTGCACAAAATTAATAATAGATTCTAAAATTGCAAAAGTTATCTATTCTGTGCCTGATATTGACAAAAGAGTAAATAATAAAAGTTTTAAAATTTTTAAAGCAAATAATATCCATGTAATGAAAGGATTGCTAAAAAATCAAATTAAAGATTTTTATAATCCATATTTTTTTAATAGAAAAAAAAATTTACCTTTTGTAACAGGGAAAGTTGCCATTTCTAAAAATAATTTAATCTATAGTAAAATTAATAAAAAGATTACTAATTATAAATCAGATAAATTTTCACATATACTGAGATATAAAAATGACTGTTTAATGATTTCATATAAAACTTTAA
This sequence comes from uncultured Pelagibacteraceae bacterium, assembly GCA_902578775.1. GTDB lineage: Bacteria > Pseudomonadota > Alphaproteobacteria > Pelagibacterales > Pelagibacteraceae > Pelagibacter. The sequence goes on along the minus strand of CACHEF010000002.1, from coordinate 10,132 downwards.
ATAAGGATAACCCAAAATTAAATTGTCGAATTAAAGGTTTTGAGAGATTTTCACCAAAGCGAGTTATTTTAGATAATAATTTAAATAGCAATATAAAAAGCTATATTTTTCGTACTGCAAAACTAAATAATACTTTAATATTTTATAATAAAGCAAGTAAATCTAAAGTTTTAAACTTTAAAAGAAAAGGCATAAGATTAATTAAGTCAAAAATAAATAGAAATAATAAATTCGATATTAAGATGATTTTAAAAAAACTTTATAATTTTGGTTGCAGAAATTTACTTGTTGAAGGTGGTGATGAACTTACAAATTATATGCTTAAAAATAAAATTTTTAATAATTTTTATTTATTTAAAAGTCCAAAAAAGCATTCTAAATCTTCAGAATATTTGAAATTTAATAGTTTAAATGTATTAAATAAAAATTATAAAAAAAAAACTAAACTAAATTTAAATTTAGAAAAAGATACAATAACATTATATAGAAAATAATATGTTTAATGGAATAATATATAATCAAGGCATTATCACAAAGATTATAAAAAGACCAAAAGGTGTTAATGTTTTTGTAAAAAGTAATCTAAAAATTACCAAAAGAGATATAGGTCTTTCAGTAGCGTGTGACGGTGTTTGTTTAACTGTAATCTCATATAAATCGAATATAATGGAATTTTATCTTTCAAATGAAACCATTATTCGCTCTAAATTTAAATTCTTAAAAATTAAAGATAAAATCAACATAGAATTACCTCTTAAATATGGAAATAAGATTTCAGGTCATATATGCCAAGGACATGTTGATTGTACTGGGGAAGTTAACTATATAAAAAAGATTGACAAATCATTTCTTTTTGATTTCGTCATTCCAAAGAAGGAGAGAAAACATTTAATTGAAAAAGCGTCAATTTGTGTAAATGGTATTTCACTTACAATTTCAAAATTGACAAAAAATGGTTTTCAAATTTGGGTAATTCCACATACCTTTAAAGTGACAAATTTGTCTACTTTAGCTAAATCTAGTTTGGTAAATATTGAGATAGATATCTTGTCTAAATACGTTAGAAATTATTTTAATGAAAAAAAATAATTTTGCCTCAATAGAGTCTATTATTAATGTTGCTAAGAGAGGTGGTATGTTTATTTTAGTTGATGATGAACAAAGAGAAAATGAAGGTGATTTAGTTATTTCAACATCAAGTACTAATTCTAAAAATATTAATTTTATGGCTAAATATGGACGAGGATTAATTTGTCTAGCCTTAGATAGTGTTCAGGCGAAAAGATTAAATTTATCCTTGATGTCTGCAAATAATCAATCAAGAAACAAAACAGCCTTTGCAGTTTCAATCGAAGCAAAGAAAGGAATTACAACTGGAATTTCTGCCAAAGATAGAGCAAGAACTATTAAGATTGCCTCAAAAAAAAATGTTAAAAAAAGTGAAATTGTTTCACCCGGACACGTATTTCCTATAATAGCAAAAGATGGAGGTGTTTTAGTTAGAGCAGGTCATACCGAGGCATCTGTAGACATATCTAAATTAGCAAAAAAGAATAATTCAGCTGTAATATGTGAAATAATGAATGAAGATGGAACTATGGCAAAAGGTCAAGAATTATTTAATTTTGCCTACAGACATAAACTTAAGATTGGAAAAATTGAGGATTTAATTGCCTATAGACTAAAAAAAGAAAAATTAATACGATTAAAAAAACAGAGCTACATTGATGTTAAAAATCAAAAATATAAAATTAGAATTTATGAAAATTTATTAGATGGATCAGAACATTTTGCTTTGATAAAGGGCAATATAAAAAGAAGTATTACTCCTAGAGTTAGAGTGATATCATCGAATGTGGTTCAAAATTATTTAATAAATCAACAATTGCCAAATTCATTTAATAAAACTCTAAAATATTTTAAAAAATTTAACAATTGTGTTCTTATTTTTATAAAAGACTCTAATCTTAAGTCTGTTTCACAAACACTTAAAGATTATAAAAATAAAAATTTTTACAAAAAAGGAAAAGACAAATTAATAAGAAATTATGGTATTGGTGCACAAATAATTAAAGATTTGAAAATTAAAAATATGACATTGATCACCAAATCACCAAAAAAAGTTATAGGTTTGGATGGTTATGGTATAAAGATAACAAAACAAGAAATAATCTAATGAAAAAAAAATTTTTAATAGTTATTGCTGATTATTATAAGGATATAACCAAGGGACTTTTGAATAGTGCTCTTAAAAATATTCCAAAATTAAATTTTATCAAGATAATTACAGTGCCTGGTGTATTTGAAATTCCAGTAACAATTTCTAAAAATATTAAAAAATATGACGCTTTTTTAGCACTTGGATGTGTTATCAAAGGCCAAACACCTCATTTTGATTTTATATCAAGTGCAACCACTAACGCTATAATGGAGTTAAGTGTAAAAAATAAAAAACCAATTGGTAATGGTGTGATTACATGTCTAAATATGAGACAAGCTAGAGCTCGAAAAAAAAAGGGTGAAGAGGCTGCAAGAGCAGTCATTTCAATATTATCACAAAAATGAAGACCCACTTTAATGCGAAAAATAATCCAAGAGTTATTATTATTCAAAAATTATATGGAAAATTTTTTAATGAAGATGAAGATTTATCTTTTCCAAAGCATAGATTTAAGAAATTTATTAAAGATGTAGTTTTAGGTTCTATAGAACGAAATGAACTTATTATAGATGAATTAGAAAATAAATTAGGTGATCAATTTTCTTTTAGGAATCTAGATAAAGTTTTTCAAATTATTTTAACAGCAGCTACATATGAATTCTTATATAAACCAAATCTTTCATTAAATATTATTATTAAAGAATATTTAGATTCATCTAATTTTTTTTTAGAAAATTCTCAGACAAAATACCTCAATGCTTTGTTAGACAATATCGGTAAAAAATTAAGATCAAAAAATGCAAGAATTTGATTTAATAAGAAATTATTTTTCAAAATTAACAAAAAATAATAAGTCTGCTTTAAATTTAGATGATGATGTTTTTTTTGATAAAAAAAGAAAATTAGTAGTTTCTGTTGATACTTATAATGAAGGAATACATTTTCCTAACTTTCAAAATCCAAATTTTGTGATTAAGAAAATTTTAAGATCATCATTATCCGACTTAATTTGCAAAGGAGTTAAACCTAAATATTATTTTATTTCTGGAGCGGGAAATCAAAAAACTTTTTCAAAAAAAAATCTTAAAATAATTTCTAATTCTCTACTAGAGGAACAAAATAAATATAATATAAAACTTTGTGGTGGAGACACTACTTTTTCAAATAAACTAAGCTTTACTATTACATCTATAGGTTTTTCAAAAAAAATTATTTATAGAAATAATACAAAAGTTAAAGATGATATATATTTAACAGGAAATATTGGTGATAGTTACATTGGGCTTCAAATTTTAAAAAAAAAAATTAAAGTTAAAAAAAAACAATATAATTATTTTGTTAATGAATTTTATAAACCTAAAATTCAAATTAAACTGTCTGATAAACTACTAAGATTTTCAAATTCCTCCATTGATATTTCAGATGGATTATTTGATGACCTAGAAAAATTGATTAATAGACAAAAATTAAATTATAGTATTAATCTAGATAAAATCCCTATTTCAAAATCATTAAAATCATTAATTAATCAATATAAAATTGATAAGACTAAACTTATTTCTAACGGTGATGATTATCAAATTTTATTTACTGCCAATAAAAATAAATCAAGAATCATCAAAAAGATTTCGAATAATTTAAGAGTTAAAATAACTAAAATTGGTGAAATTCTTCCTTCTTTTGAAAAATCTCAGATAATTGATAAAAATAGCAATATTATTAGGCTTAAAAATAAAGGCTATATTCATCAATTTTAAAACTTATTATTGTCTTTTGCAGCTTTTTTTGTATTGTCCGGGCTTAAAATTTTAAACCAACAAACTTAAGGTAATTATGAGCACATCCGTAGAAACAATACTTTTATATACAATAACAGCAGGTTTTTTATCAATTATATATGGATATCTTACAGGTAAAAATATTTTAAATGCAAGCGCTGGTAATGCAAAAATGCAAGATATTGCATCTGCAATCCAAATTGGTGCTAAAGCTTATTTAGCTAGACAATATAAGACTATCGCAATTGTTGGTGTGGTTGTTTTAGTTATTGTTAGTGTAGCCTTTAGTCCATTAGTTGGATTAGGATATTTAATAGGTGCAGCATTATCAGGTATAGCTGGTTATGTTGGTATGTTAGTTTCTGTGCAAGCAAATGTCAGAACTGCTGAAGCTTCAAGAAAAGGTTTATCTCAAGGTCTTTCTGTTGCTTTTAAATCTGGAGCTGTTACAGGAATGTTAGTTGCTGGTTTAGCGTTATTAGCTATCGCAGTTTATTATTATTTATTACTTAAGTTTAATATTAATGAAAGAGAAATAGTTAATGCACTCGTCGCTTTAGGATTTGGTGCATCTCTAATATCTATCTTCGCAAGATTAGGTGGAGGAATTTTTACTAAAGGAGCAGATGTAGGAGCTGATCTAGTTGGAAAAGTAGAGGCCGGTATACCGGAAGACGACCCAAGAAATCCTGCTGTTATAGCTGATAATGTTGGTGATAATGTGGGAGATTGTGCTGGAATGGCAGCAGATTTATTTGAAACTTATGCTGTAACTATTGTAGCAACAATGGTTTTATCTTCAATATTCTTTGTCGGTGATCTTAATATGATGATATATCCATTAACAATAGGTGGTGCTTGTATATTAACATCAATCCTTGGAACATTTTTTGTTAAACTAGGAAATACAAATAATGTAATGAACGCTTTATATAAAGGCTTTGTTGTTTCAGCCGTAGCTTCTCTTGCTATTTTATATCCCGTTACAGATTATGTAATTGGTTTTACAAATGAATACACAGTTAATAACAAAACCTTTAACGGTATGAGCTTATATTATTGTGGTGTTATCGGCTTAATTATTACTGGCTTATTAATATGGATTACAGAATATTACACAGGAACCAATTATCGTCCAGTAAGATCTGTAGCAGCATCTTCAACAACAGGTCATGGAACAAATGTAATTCAAGGCTTAGCAATTTCAATGGAAGCAACAGCCATTCCAGCACTTATTATTGTTGGTGGTATACTTTTAACAAATTATATTGCTGGTCTTTTTGGTATTGCAATTGCTGTTACTACTATGTTGGCTTTAGCTGGTATGGTTGTTGCTTTAGACGCTTATGGTCCAGTTACAGATAATGCTGGTGGTATAGCTGAAATGTCTAATTTAGATAAAAAAGTAAGAAAAACTACAGATGCTTTAGATGCAGTTGGAAACACAACAAAAGCTGTAACAAAAGGATATGCAATCGGTTCTGCTGGTTTAGGGGCTTTGGTTTTATTTGCGGCTTACACGGAAGATATTAAACATTTTTCTAAAGAAGCAGGTTCTGCTCTAGAAGGTATTGTTGTAACATTTGATCTTTCAAACCCTTACGTTGTTGTTGGTTTATTGATTGGTGGAATGCTTCCTTATCTATTTGGTTCTATGGGAATGCAAGCTGTTGGTAGAGCAGGTGGGGCAGTTGTAATTGAGGTTAGAAGACAATTTAAGAAATTTCCAGGTATAATGAAAAGAAAACAAAAACCTGATTATGCTAAATTAGTTGATCTTCTAACTGTAGCAGCGATCAAAGAAATGATAATTCCTTCATTGTTACCAGTTTTATCTCCAGTCGTTTTATATTTTATAATTTTAGCTATCGGAGGTCAGGTTGCTGCTCTTGCTGCTGTAGGTGCTATGTTGCTAGGTGTAATTATTACAGGTCTTTTTGTAGCTGTATCAATGACAGCTGGTGGAGGTGCATGGGATAATGCAAAAAAATATATAGAAGATGGTAATCATGGTGGAAAAGGATCAGAAGCTCATAAAGCTGCTGTAACTGGTGACACTGTAGGAGATCCTTATAAAGATACAGCTGGTCCAGCAGTTAACCCAATGATTAAGATAACTAATATTGTAGCTTTATTGTTATTAGCTGTAATTGCAGGTTAATTTTTTTATCACTTAATTTTTGATCCTCTTTTTACCAAGAGGATCATCTATTTTTTGTCTCACTGAGCTTAAAAAATTATAGATAAAAGATTTTTTTGAGTAATTAATCCCTGTTTCGTTATTATCAAAATTGATATTATTCATATCATTTTTATTATAAAATTTTTTACTTAAAAGAAGTCCCATACTATCAAGTTCCAAAACTAAAACATCATTTTTCACTAATTTTTTTTTACCAAATTTTGTTAATTTTGATCCACTAGTCTTTCTTTCTATATAAATATAAATATCATTATCAAACGTACTCTTTGTTGAAGGTGGACCAATTAACCTTATGATATCATTTTTATTTGTATAATTTATTTTTAATTTACTTTGCTTTTCCTCTAAATTATGTACTCCATGATGTAAAACTATTTTTTCAAAGGAACAACTTGCTAATAATAAAAATGATAGTATTAATATTTTTTTCATGAATACAGAATTTCTTAATTTTTATAATAATTTGATTAAATTAACTACTAATAAATTTCTTTATAAAAATATAGTAAATAAACAAGACACTTTCAGTGATAGATTAACACTATTTTTATTTCATTTTGGTTTTATTTTAAAAGAATTTAAAACTAAAAAAAATGAAACACAGTTACAAAAAATATATGATTTTTGTTTTAGGCAACTAGAACTTAGTATAAGAGAAATTGGTTATGGTGATCAATCAATAAATAAAAAGATGAAAATTTATATAAATGTATTTCATGGAATAATATCTGAAATTCATTTTTGGGATAAAATGGAATATCAAAAAAAAATTGAATGTTTGTCGAAATTTTTACAAAATTTCGTAAATACGGATCATTTAGTTGAATATTTTGATAATTTTAATACAGATCTTAAAAAAAATAATTTGAATTCATATTTAAAAAGTGTAAACAATCAGTAATTATGGCTGTACCTAAACGAAAACAAACACCTTCAAGAACTGGCATGAGAAGAGCACAAAATATGAAGTTCTCTTCTAAAAATATTATTGAAGATAAAAAATCTGGTGAATATAGATTGTCTCATCATCTAGATCTTAAAACTGGTATGTATAAAGGTCGTCAGATAATTGACCCAAAAGAATAATTTATCAATAATAAATAATGTCATCAATGATCAAAATTGCAGTGGATGCAATGGGTGGAGATAACTCACCTGAAAAAATAATTAACGGTATAATTAAACATCATTCAATTAATAAAGAAGCTTTCTATAAAATTTTTGGCGATGAAGAAAAAATTAATAAATTGTTAAAAAAAAAGATCAATAAAAATTATTTTGAAGTAGTTGATACTTTAAATAAAGTATCCAGTGAAGATAGCCCACTTGAAGCTGCTAAGAGAGGTAAGGATACAAGCATGTGGTTAGCAATTGAGAGTGTTAAGAAAAAAGATTGTGATATTGTTATATCTGCTGGTAATACAGGTGCCTTATTGGTTATTTCAAAACTAAATTTAAAGATGATCGATAATATAGACAAACCCGCGTTATCAGCATTATGGCCTAATAAAAAAGGTATGAGCGTAGTTTTAGATTTAGGTGCAAATATAGAATGTAGTTCTAAAAACTTATTTGATTTCTCAATTATGGGAGCCTCTTTATACAAATCACTATATCCATTAGAGATGCCTAAAGTAGCACTTTTAAATATTGGCTCTGAAGAATTAAAAGGAAATGAGACAATAAAAGAAACTTATAAAATTTTGAATGACAGAAAATCTGATGATTACGAATTTTTGGGATATATTGAGGGAAATGAATTAATGGATGGAAATGTAAATGTAATCGTCTCTGATGGATTTACAGGAAATGTTGCTTTAAAGACAGCAGAAGGGACTGCTAATTTCATTACAGCTGAACTTAAAAATGCATTAGGAGGATCATTAATTGGTAAAATTTCCTCATTATTAAATATGTCCAATTTAAAAAAATTCAAAAAAAGATTGGATCCAAGACTATATAATGGAGCTATATTTATTGGTTTAGACTCACCAGTAGTTAAAAGTCACGGTGGAACAGATTATATAGGTTTTTCAAATTCTCTTGAGGTTTGTTGTAGAATTATCAAAGGTAACTTAATAGAAAAGATCAAGAAAAATATTTAATTATGAGAATTAATTTAACTAAAAAAGATTTAGTAAATCAAATATATATGCAAATAGGATTTTCTAAAAAAATTTCAGAACATTTGATTGATGATTTTTTCCAAACTATTATTGAAAATTTATCAAAAGAAAAAACTTTGAAATTATCTAAATTTGGAACATTTAATATTAGGAAAAAAAAACCAAGAGTTGGAAGAAATCCTAAAACAAGAAAAGAAACTCTAATTTCTGAGAGAAATGTTGTCTTATTTAAGCCTTCAAAAGAATTTAAAGACTTTATAAACTTAAAAAGATAATGAATAAATCAGACACTGCATACAAAACAATAGGTGAAGTTGTAAAAATACTAAATCTAAGAAATAAATCTGGTAAAAAAACACCTACTCATACGATAAGATTTTGGGAAAAAGAATTTAAGCAAATTAAACCAAAAATTTTAGCTGGAAATAGAAGATATTATGACAAAAATAATGTTAATTTATTAAAAAAAATTAAATTTTTGTTAAAAGATCAAGGTATGACTATAAATGGTGTAAAAAAACTGTTAAATTCAACTCATTCAAATGATCTTGACGAAATGTCAAATAAAACTATAAGAACTGATAATTTAAGAAACAAAATTACTAGTATATCTAAAATAATAAAAGATTTAAAAAATATTAAATAAGATGGCAAAAAAAACACATGTAAAGGTAAGATTAGTTCCTGAGAAAAAACCGGATAGTCCTTTTTTTTACTATGTCAAAAAACCTGCTGGGGGTGAAAAAGCTAAAGTTAAATTAAAAGCTAAAAAATACAATCCAACAACAAGAAAACATGAGATTTTTGTTGAAAAAAAATTACCACCACATAGTAAATAATTATTTTTTTTTAAAGTTCCTGCGTTCAAAATCAATGTAAGACCAAATCATATTTTTCCATATGCGATTTGTAATCTTGGGATCTATATTATTCTTAAGAGATTTTTTTTTAATATTATTAAGTATTTTTTTAATTCTTTTTTGATCAACTATTTGATTTTTTTTATCTTTTAGAGCTAAAACTTTTTTTACTAAATTTGTACGTTTTTTTATTACTTTTATAAGAGAATTATCTAACTTATCTAACTCGGATCTAATTTTTTTTAGTTTTTTTCTTTTCAATGGCGACATTTATATATTTGGATATTGTAAAAATTATTATATTTATCCGAATATGTATACAATTAATAACAAAATTCATAATCAACTATCAATTTGGTTGATCATAATGTTTTGGATTGTGTCTATAATGATCATTGTTGGTGGTTTAACTAGGCTCACTGACTCAGGACTTTCCATTACCAAATGGGATTTATTTTCTGGATTTATTCCTCCATTAAATCAAAGTGACTGGATAATGTATTTTGATCTTTACAAAGAAACTCCTGAATTCAAATTACAAAATTACAACATGAGTATGCAAGAATTTAAAATTATTTTTTGGTGGGAATGGGCACACCGTTTTTTGGGAAGATTAATTGGAATTAGCTTTTTAATCCCTTTGATGTATTTTTCTATAAAGATAAGTATTTCTAAACTTTTAAATTTATATTTAATTTTTTTTCTTATTTGTTTTCAAGGATTTATTGGTTGGTATATGGTAAGTAGTGGTCTTGTTAATAGAATAGATGTGAGTCATTTTAGACTTTCAGTCCATTTGCTTATAGCTTTTTTAATTTTATCTTTAATTTTTTGGAATTATCTTAAAATTAATCAAAAAAAACGTATTTTGAACAGAATAAATCCTTTATTTCCATTTTTATTTACAGTTTTAATATTTATTCAAATTGGAATTGGAGCTTTTGTCTCTGGTATGGATGCAGGAAAAATTTATAACTCTTGGCCATTTATGGGGAGTACATATT
>CACHEF010000001.1 GCA_902578775.1 uncultured Pelagibacteraceae bacterium | reverse complement strand
TCTTTAAAATTTGAAATGCTGTTAGTTAAATTAATTAATTTTTCGAATTTTATTTTCTTATCTAAAAATTTAAAAACTAAATAATCATTTATTGTAATCAAAACAGTTTCAAATAATGATGAATAATGGGGAAGTTTATTTAATAATTTCACTAAAGGAAATTTTTTTGTATCAACTTCTTTAAGTTCGAGGTTGTTTAAAATTTTTAAATTCAATTTATGTGTGTTGATTGGTTTATAGTTCAATTCATATATTGAGTTGTAAATTGGAATTTTCATGTCTGGATCGTGACAAAGTAATTTTGTCAAACCATTTTTTAATTTGATGATCGCATGTATATAAGATTTAGGATGGGTTAAAATAGAAATCTTATTATAATTTAAATCAAAAATATTTTTTGCCTCTATAACTTCAAAAACTTTATTCATTAATGTTGCGGAATCTATTGTTATTTTTTTTCCCATTTTCCAATTAGGATGACTAAGAGCTTTTTTAATTGAAATATTAGAAAATTTTTTCTTAGGTAATTTAAGAAAAGGACCCCCCGATGCTGTAATATAAATTTTTTCAATATTATTGGAGTTATAACTTTGAAGTAATGACCAAATTGAAAAATGCTCAGAATCAACAGGTATAAATTTAGTTTTGTTTTTTTTTAATTCTTTATTAATTAAATTCCATCCACAAATGATTGACTCTTTGTTTGCAATTAAAATTTTCTTAGTATATTTAATTGATTTCAATGTAGGATAGAGTCCATTTAAACCTGTGATTGAACTCATTACTAAATCATTTTTGGTTTTAAAAATCTTATTTAAATTATCATAATTGTTGTAAAAATTAATTTTTGATTTTCTAAATTGAATTTTAGCTTTTTCATAAGCATTAAAATCTGAAATTATGATATTCTTAACTTCAAATTCTTTTGCTTGTTTATAAATTTTGTTAATATTTTTATTTGTTGTAAGTAAATTTACCTCAAAATTTTTTTTATCTTTTTTTATAATTTTTAAAGTATTTTCACCAATCGATCCTGTTGATCCAAATATAGAAATTTTTTTTTTCATTAAGTTAAAGGATAAATAAGTAAGTAAGATATTGGAATAGCAAAAATTAAACCATCAATTCTATCTAATAACCCTCCATGACCTGGTAAAATTTTTCCTGTATCTTTAACTTTAGCTAACCGTTTAAAGTAAGAAATTATTAAATCTCCTATTTGACTTGTTAAAGAAATAAATAATACCCAAATAAGAAATATTGCATCAGTATTTTTAATCAATTCTATAAATTTAGATGGTAAAGTATAATCTATCATGTAAGAAGTGTAATAATTACTATAAATCAAACTGACAACCACTGCTAAGATAAACCCTCCTAATGCACCTGCAAAAGTTTTATTAGGACTTATCTTCGTTAATTTTGGACCTTTAAATATTTTACCAAAAACATATCCACCTATATCTGTGAAAATACAAATTAAAACTATTAAAAGAAAATATTTAAATCCAGCAACATTTCTCAATTGATAAGCTGAATAAAAAGATAATATCAAAAAAATAATACCTAAAATTTTTAATAAATCATTTCTTTTAATCATCTTAATCCATTCATAAGAGGTTGCTAAAAATAAAATACTTAAAAAAAATATAAAAAATATAGAACCTTTAATTAAAAAAAATAAGGCTATGGGTATTAATATTATTGAACTTAATATTCTTTTTTGTAATTCTCGATTAATCATATTTTTCCGAAATTTCTTTTTATATTCTTAAATTTTTTAATTATTTTATTATAGTCTTTCTCATTAAATTCAGGCCACAATTTCTTCTCAAAAAAAATTTCAGCGTATGCAATTTGCCATAACAAAAAATTACTTAATCTTTGGGTATTTCCAGTTCTGATCAAAATGTCTGGATCTGGTATATTTTTTGTTTGTAAGTATTTAGCCAAATTTTTTTCATTTATTTTTTCATTCTTTTTTTTCAAATTTTTGAAAGCATTAATAAGTTCAGATTTTGATCCGTAATTTAATGCAAGATTTATTTGTAATTTACGATTTTTTGAGGTTTTTTTTTCAGATTTATTCAAGAGATTATTTAATTTTACTGAAAAATTTTTAACTCCTATTATTTTGAGTTTTATATTTTGTTTATGTAACTCGTCTATTCTATTGATTAAAAAATTTTCTAATAAACTAAATAAATAATTCACTTCTTTTTTTGGTCTTTTCCAATTTTCTGTTGAAAAAGCATACAAAGTTAAATATTTTATTTTTTTTTTTAAAGATACTTTAATTATTTTTTCTACTGTATTTAATCCAGCCTTATGACCTGCGTTTCTTGAATTTTTATTTTTTAACCCCCACCTACCATTGCCATCCATGATGATAGCTACATGATTGAGTGGATTCATATCGTCATTATTTCTTTTTCTTTTGATGCGATTTTTTCATCAACGATAGAAATATGATTGTCAGTTATTGTTTGAACATTTTTTTCAAAAGATTTTTCCTCATCTTCACCTATCTCTTTTGATTTTAAAAGTTTTTTAAGTTCTTCATTTGCTTCTCTTCTAATGTTTCTAATAGAAATTTTACATTTTTCACCTGTTGATTTAATCATTTTTTTTAATTCTGTTCTTCTCTCTTCATTAAGCTCAGGGATTGGAAGTCTAATTAATTGGCCATCGATTTGTGGATTTAATCCTAATTCTGACTTTCGTATTGCAGCATCAACTAAGGCAACATTATTTTGGTCCCATATTTGAATGTTAATCATTCTTGGTTCAGGTGTTGTTATACTTCCAACCTGATTGATTGGCATTTGTTGACCATAAACATCAACTTTAACTAAATCAAGCATAGCAGCATTAGCTCTACCAGTTCTCAAAGAAGATAATTCTTTAGTAAAAACCTCAATGGTTTTATCCATTTTTAAACTGTATGATTTATCATCAAACATTTATTCACCTATTTTAAATCTTACAAATTCCTTAATCTTTAAATCTGATATAGATAACTCTTTAATAATGTCTTGAACTTTTTTTTTAGGTTCCATTACCCAAGCTTGAGTTAAAAGGGCATTCTCCTCTTTAAATTTACTCATTTTACCAAGACTAATTTTTTTAACTATATCCTCTGACTTTCCAGAGTTTTTAAGTTCCTCAGTAACTAATTCTTGTTCTTTATCCACTATAGTTTGGTCAATTGAATTTTGATCAAGTGCTAAAGGATTAGATGCAGCTATATGCATTGATAGTTGTTTACCAAAATTTTTAACTGTTTCAGAATTATCTTTTGTTTCTAAAGACACTGCAACTGCTAGTTTTGCTAAATTGTCTTTTACTACAGTATGTAAATACTTTGAATTAATCGTTCCATGATTTGCAAAGGTTTTAGTCTTACCAATTGTAATTTTTTCTCCTATTTTAGCTATTAAGGCAACTAGGTTTTCATCAACCGTTTGTCCATTTAACATTTTTGATTTTTTTAAATCTTCTAAATTCGAGTTTACATTATTATTTAGATCACTTAATTCTTTTACAAAATTTATAAAGTCATTATTTTTAGCAACAAAATCTGTCTCACAATTTACTTCAATTAATGATATCTTTTTATCACTTTCACTTACAGCTACTACACCCTCTTTAGCGTCTCTTGACATTTTTTTTGAAGCTTTCGATATTCCTTTAACCCTTAAAATTTCAACTGCTTTATCCAAATCCCCATTTGACTCTTTTATTGCTAAATTACAATCTTTGAAACCTGCACCAGTTGCTTCTCTTAATTTTTTGACTTTTTCAATATCACTCATCTAATTTAAGGTCTCCTTTTTTGATTTAGAAAATTTATTTTCTAATTTTTCCCTATCAAGTTCTTGAATTGTTTTAGACTTTTTTTCATCTTTTTTTATGTCTGCTTTTTTTTCTTCTTTAGGAGTAGATTGTTTTGCGTAATTAATAGTTTCTTTTATTAAATTACAATATAGATCTATTGATCTTCTGGCGTCATCATTTCCTGGAATTGGAAAATCAATTCCATCTGGGTTTGAATTACTATCCAAAATTGCAATGATTGGTATTCCTAATTTGATAGACTCTTGAATAGCTAAAGACTCATAATTTGTATCAATTATAAATACTAGGTCTGGAACTTTTTTCATTTCAGCTATACCACCTAATGATCTTTGTAATTTATCTTTTTTAACGCTCATTTTTAAAAGTTCTTTTTTTGTAAAACCTCTATTTTCAGCAACAAGATCATTTTCTAGTTTTTTAAGTTTTTTTATTGAATTAGATATTGTGCCCCAATTAGTTAACATACCTCCTAACCATCTATAATTCACAAAATATTGATCTGTTTCTTTAGCTACCTCTGCGATTGCTTCTGAAGCTTGTTTTTTCGTCGACACAAAAAGAATTTTTCCATTATTCATTATAGTTTCATAAACTTTTTGCAATGCTACTTTGGTTAATTCTAAAGTTTGAGTTAAATCAATTATATGAATTGAATCTCTTTTTCCAAAAATATATCTTTTCATTTTTGGGTTCCACCTCAGTGTTTTGTGTCCTAGGTGAACACCTGCTTCTAATAGTTGTTGAATTGTTACGTTTGGTATTTTCATATTTATTCCCGGTTAAGCCACCATAGTAATTTCCATTTAAGGACCGGAGGTATAAAACCAAGTACTATGTGCGTATTAGTTTATTTATCAGGGGTATTTACTAATATTTTATGATTAAAACAAGCGTAAAATTAATTAATATTCAAGCTAATTTCTTTATTTCTTAAAATATTGATTGATTTTCTGTCAACATTTCTTGGAGTTTTAAGTTTAAATTTAGCTGTATTTGAATTAGTTAAAACATTTATATTCACTAGAGTATCACCTTTTTGATTAAAAAAATTCTTAATATCTTTTAATTGCGACACAGATGTAAGATTTAATGTAATTTCTTTTATGGAGCTATTAAAAAGATCCTTTAAAGAGGCTATTTTTTTAACATTAATTCTTTTTATTTTTTCCACATCATTAGTAATTGTTTTTGTTAATGTTATTATGAAAGAAGATCCTTCTTTTAAACGATCTCTAAATTGATCTAAAACGTCAGAAAAAATAAATAATTCGAACACACTACTTAAGTCAGTTAATTTTAATACAGCATATGAATTTCCTTTAGCTGTTTTTCTTTCATTTAATTTCAATAAAGTTGCAGCAATGTTGCTTTCTTTCATTTCATCATCTAAGAGAAATTTTTGATAATTTATAATTTTATAATCATCAAAAATTTCTTTAAATTGATTTAATGGATGGTCGGATATAAAAAAACCAACAGCTTCAAATTCTTTTGATAATCTTTCTTCAAATTCCCAATCTTTAATATTTTCTATGATATTAATTCTATCTTCTTCATTATCATTAAATAGATTAATTTGATTTGCCATTTTATTATCAAAATCATTTTTAGATTTAGTAATAATGTTTGGTATGGAATTAAATAATGATTGTCTATTATTATTTAAATTATCAAAAGCACCTGCTTTTACTAAACCCTCTAATTGTAATTTATTTATATCTTTAGGATTTATTCTTTTAATAAAATCATTAATAGAAATAAAATCTCCATTAGACAACCTCTCCTTAACAATATTTGATATAGCTTCAGAACCGACTGCCTTTATACTTCCCAATGCATAATAAAATTTATTATTTTCAGTTTTAAAATCAGCAAAACATTTATTTATATCTGGTCTTACAATTTCAACATTGAGTCTTTTTAATTCCTCATAAAATTCACTTAATTTATTTTGATTAGAAATATCCATTGTCATTGAAGCTGCAATAAATTCTTTTGGATAGTAAGTCTTTAAAAATGCAGTTTGATAGGAGATTATTGCATATGCGGCTGCATGACTTTTGTTAAAACCATATTCAGCAAATGGTTCAATTTTTAAAAAAATACCTGCTGCTACATCTTTGCTAATACCATTATTTACTGCACCAGCAATAAAATTTTGTTTTTGTTTTTCTAATTCCGCTCTTTTCTTTTTTCCCATGGCCCTTCTTAAGATATCTGCTTGACCTGCGGTAAAACCAGATAATTTTTGAGCAATTTGCATAACTTGTTCTTGATATATGATTACTCCATAAGTTGGTTTTAGAATTTCTTCTAATAATGGATGAAGATAGTCGGGCTCTTTTCTTCCATGTTTACAATCATTATAAATTGAAATATTGCTCATCGGTCCTGGTCTATACAAAGCTACTAAAGCAATTATATCTTCGATATGATTTGGTTTCATATGAGTTAACGCATCTCTCATTCCAGCACTTTCAATTTGAAATAAACCAACAGTTTTACCTGATGACATTAGGTCAAAAACTTTTTGATCTTCAAAACTTATATCTTCTATATTAAAATCATTATTTTTTTTTCGAACTAATTTTTGAGTGTTATTAATAACTGTTAATGTTTTTAATCCCAAAAAATCAAATTTAACTAATCCTACATTTTCAGCTGAATACATATCAAACTGTGTTGATGGTAATAATAAATTTGCAGATGAATCTTTATACAAAGGGACGACTTCAGTTAATTTTTTGTCAGCAATAACAACCCCTGCTGCGTGAGTTGCTACATTTCTGTTAAGTCCCTCTAATTTTAATGATAGTTCTGTTAATTTTTTAACCCTTGCGTCATCATTAATCAACTTCTGAAGTCTAGGCTCTCCTGCTATACACTCAGATAACGTTTGTGGTCTCGAAGGATCAAATGGAATCATTTTTGAAATACTATCAACAAAACCATATGGAAGACCCAAAACTCTTCCTACATCTCTAATAACCATTCTGGCTTTTAATTTTCCAAATGTAATAATATGAGCAACACTATCTTTATATTTCTTTGTCAAATATTCGAAGACTAGGTCTCTTTTTTCCTCACAAAAATCTATATCGAAATCAGGCATTGAAATCCTATCTGGATTAAGAAATCTTTCAAATATCAAATTATATTTGATTGGATCGATATCAGTTATTGATAGACACCAGGCGACAAGTGATCCTGCGCCTGATCCTCTTCCTGGACCAACTGGAATATCATTTTTTTTTGCCCATTTAATATAATCAGAAACTATTAAAAAATAACTTGAATAATCCATATTAATAATTATTTGCAATTCATGATTAAGTCTATCTTTGTAAAATAGAAATTTATCGTTATTCTCTAATTCATTTTCTTTTAAATTAAAAAATTTACTAAATTTTTCTTTTAAACCTTCTAAAGAATTCTTTTTTATTATTTCGCTAGCATTGCCTTCATCAGATGAACTTATATTGGGTAATATAGGTTTTGAAAATAGTGGTCTAAAACTACATCTATAAGGAAAATTAAAATTATTTTCTAAAGCCTCAGGTAAATCAGAAAATAAATCTGACATTTCATCATCCGTTTTTAAATAATGTTCAGAACTATATTTAATTCTATTTTTTTCATTTACGTATGTTTTGTTACCTATGCAAATAAGTGCATCGTGAGCTTCATGCATTGATTGAGATAAATAAAAAACTTCGTTTGTGGCAATTATAGGTATTCCTAAGTCTTTTGATTCATTTAGATTAAATTTTTCAAATTCTTTTTCATTCAGATCTTTATGTCTTTGGATTTCAAGATAGAATCTATCTTCAAAATTTTTTGCTAGGTTTTTATAAAGATTATCAATTTCTGAAAATTTGCCTTTGTCAAATAATTTTCCAAATAAACCTAATATTGTTCCAGAAAAAATTGAAATACCTTTATTTTTTAACTTTAATAAATCTTCGATATTTAAGTATGGATCAGATGAATCTTTATTTTCTAAATATGATTTTGATGATAATTCAACTATTTTTTTATATCCATCCAAATTAAGTGCAAATAAGGGTAATAACCCTATTGTATCCTCAAATTTAAAGTTGATTTGTGTACCAATAATTGGTTGTGTGCCTACTTTCGAGAGTTTATCAGAAAATTCTATAGCACCACACAAGTTAGATGTATCACATAAGGCTAGAGAATTTATTTTCAATTCTTTTGCCCTTTCTTTTAATTCATCAATTATAATTGCACCTTCACATATTGAAAATTGAGAATGTATTTTAAGATGGTTAAATTTTTTATTATTAAGCTCTGACATTAGTAGACTTTATATTACCATCTACCATTTCCAATAAACAATCTGACTTATTAGCTAAGAATCTATTATGGGTTGCAAATATTATTAATCTCTTTGGGTTAATTTGTTTTTTTAACAAGATAAATATTTCCTCAGAGTTTTTTTTATCTAAACTGCCAGTAGGCTCATCAGCAAGAATGATATTTGGCTCATTTATTAGTGCTCTTGAAATTGATACTCTTTGTTTTTCTCCACCAGAAAGTTCATTTGGGTAATGATCTAGTCTATTTAAAAGTCCAACTTTTTTTAAAATATTTTTAGCTTTATTTTTTGCTTTTTCCTTTTCGTTACCCGAAGCTAAACATGCAAGATAAACATTCTCTAAAGCTGTAAAATCAGGTAATAAGTTATCTTGTTGATAAATTATACCTATATTATTAGCTCTAAATAAATCATTTTTTTTATTATTTTTAAAGTCAATTAGTTTATTTTGGAATTTAATTGACCCAGAAGTTGGTCTATCTATTAATGAAATGATGTTTAATAAAGTGGATTTACCTGATCCTGAGGGACCCATTAATGAGTAAATTTTACCTAATTTAAATTTATAATTAATTTTTTTTAAAACTTTTATATTTTTTTTTTCTAAAAAAGTTTTTGACAAATTTTTTAGTTCTATAAAATTATTCATATTTTAACGATTTTACTGGATCTAATTTAGCAGCCTTCATTGCAGGAAAAATAGATACTAAAATTGTTATTAAAATTGAGCAAAGTGAAATTAATAAAATTGAACTTATATTAATTTCTGATGGCATAGTGCTCAAAAAATAAATTTCCTCTGGAAATAATGTTACATCAAACGTAGAGCTTATAAATTCTCTTATATTTTCCACATAATAAGAAAAAGTTACACCTATTAGAATTCCAAAAAATGTAGCTGTTGTTCCTATGAGTACTCCAACAAGAAAAAAAATTTTTATAATAGAATTATTTAAAACTCCTATAGATTTTAATATAGCTATATCTCTAGTTTTATTTTTAACTAAGATTGTTAAGCCTGAAATAATATTAAAAGCAGCTACTATTATTATTAAAGATAAAATTATAAACATTACATTTCTCTCCACTTTCAAAGCAGAAAATAAGGATTTATTCATATCAGCCCAAGTATAAACAAATTCATGAGAAAAAATATTTTGAACAACGTTTTTTTGGTTTTGAATATCTTGTGGTTTTTTAAGATAAATTTCTAAATTACGATCATTTTCAGAAAGATTTGAAAATTCCTCAAGCGTTTTCAAATTTAAAAAAATTACATTACTATCAAAGTCAGCTAAACCACTTTCAAAAATTGAGCTTATTGTAAAAGTTTTTTGTTTTGGTAATTTTCCAATTATAGTTTCAACACCAGAAGATGACATAATTGAAATATCGTCACCTATTTCTAAATCTAAATTAAAACTTAACTCTTTACCAATAGAAATAAAATTTTTTCTTATTTTATTCTGCCCAATAAACTTTTCATTATTTATTAATTCAAGCTTCGAAAAATCTTCTTCTAGATATCCCCTTAAAAGAATACCTTTTGAGTTCTGCTCTCTTATAATAATAGCTTCACTTGAATTACTTAATACCAAGTTATTTGCAATTAACTCCAACTTATTATTTTTAAAATTATCAAGATCTATGGATTTATCATATGGTTTAACGGTAATATGAGCATTAAATCCAACAATTTTATTGATTAGTTCTGTTCGAAAACCATTCATAACAGACATAACTATAATTAAGACAGCTACACCTAAACTAATACCAATAAATGAAAAAATTGAGATTACATTTAAAAAACCATCTTTTTTTCTGGCTTTTAAAAATCTAAGCGTAATTTCTTTTTCAAGAGTTGAAATCAATTTCTTACTTTTTGTTCTTTTATAATTTTTATTACTTCTTCTAAACTTAATTTTTTAGACTCTTGGCCTATTTCCTTAAATTCAATTAAATCACCATCTGTCTGCTTACCAATAATTATTTGAAAAGGTGAGCCTATTAAATTCATCTTTTTTATTTTTGAAGAAAAATTTTCATCTGTATCATCTATAATCGCATCAATATCATTTAATATAAGTTCTTTATTAATATTGTTAGCTTTTTCTAACGCGCTTTGATCATTTTTATTAATCATTGGCACTATAGATACATCATATGGAGAGACAGAAATTGGCCATTTCATGATTTCATTTTTTTCGTCATATTTAGCCTCAATTATTGCACCTACTAATCTTGAAACACCAACTCCATAAGAACCCATTTTCACAAAATCTTTTTTTCCACCCGGTAAATCTACTGATGCTCCCATTGGTTTTGAATATTTATCACCAAAATAGAATATATGACCAACTTCAATTCCTTTTGTGATTAATCTATTTTCTTCTATAACTTTTTTTTCAAATTCATCCTTATTGAACTTTTCATCTGTTACAGCATAAAATTTTTCATATTTTTTTCTTAAATCTTCCAAGGATTTTTTTTCAACTTTTGTCCCATCACTATTGAGATCAAAAATTCTTTTATCTGTAAAAATTTTACTCTCACCTGTCTCTGCTAAAATAATAAATTCATGAGAAAGATTCCCACCTATTGGTCCTGTATCAGCAGCCATTGGGATTGCTGTTAAATCTAAACGTTTAAAGGTTCTTAAATAAGATAAAAAAAATTTATTATAAGAAAAAATAGCCTCTTCATCTGAAATATCAAAAGAATATGCATCTTTCATATAAAATTCTCGACATCTCATAATTCCAAATCTAGGTCTTACTTCATCTCTAAACTTCCATTGAATATGATACAATAATTGAGGTAATGATTTATATGATTTAATAGATGCTCTAAATATATCTGTTACAAGTTCTTCATTAGTAGGCCCGTAAAGCATCTCTCTATCTTGACGATCTTTAATACGAAGCATTTCCTCACCATAATCTTCATAACGTCCACTTTCTTTCCAAATTTCACTAGACTGAATAGTTGGCATCAAGATTTCCTGAACACCAATACGGTTTTGTTCCTCTCTAACTATTTGCTCTATTTTTTTCATCACTTTAAATCCTAATGGTAGCCATGAGTAAATACCTGCTGATGACTGTTTAATCATTCCAACTCTTAGCATAAGTTGATGAGATTTAATTGTTGCTTCAGACGGATTATTTTTAAGAATAGGGATAAATGATTTTGTTAAATACATATTATATAATTATATTTCTTAAATTTAAGTACTCAAATTTCATTAATAGATAAATAATAACAAAAATAATAGAAGATATTAATGTACAATATATGAATTTTTTAAGCATTTTTGGATTTTCTGGTGAACCAGGATCCTCGCCTTCAATTTTAACAGGTTTTTTTCTATTAACATCAATCGGTAAGATTGAAAAAAAAACAATCCACCAGATAATTATATAGATTATCGCTAATCCTGTATAACTCATATTAAATTCTTACTAAATTGATATTAGTAAAAGGTTTTTTACCAGTTTTTTCTTTTGAAAATTTACGACAAGAAATCTTTAATGCATCGATTAAATTATGCTCTTGTTGTTTACTACCTATTTTAAATGTTCTTACTGTTTTTTCAATCTCATCCTCTATACCATAAATAAAGTCATCTTTATCTTCTACAGGTAAACCTCTAAAACTTAAAATTGGATTGTTATGAATGTTTCCTTTCGGTGTAATCATAATAGTAACTTCTAAATATCCATTAGCACCTAAATTTTTTCTATCTTTTATAGATTGAGCATCCTCATCAACACTCATATTTCCATCAAGGAACAGCCTTCCACTTGGCGCTTTATCATAAACCTCAGGTTTATCTCCTGGATATAATTTTACTATGTCACCATTTTCGACTTGTACTGGATTTGGAACTTGCATTTCTTTAGCAAAACTAATGTGCTCTATCATATGTCTATGCTCACCATGTACTGGAATTACACATTTAGGTTTTACCCATTGATACATATCTTTTAGATCTTCCCTATTTGGGTGACCCGAAACATGAATAAATTCCGTATCTTCTGAGATAACTTCTATCCCTTCTTTTACTAGTTGATTATGGAGTTTATATAATTTTTTTTCATTGCCAGGAATTATTTTTGATGAAAATATCACAGCATCACCTCTTTCTAAAAATATATCAGGATGTGTATAATTTGAGATTCGCATCATAGCACCCATTGGTTCACCTTGGCTTCCAGTGCAAAGATACACAATTTTTTCTCTTGAAAATTTTTTAGCCTCTCTTGGGTCTATTGGCTCAATTGTATTTTTTAAATATCCACACTGTCGTGCAGCTTTATAAATCCTATGCATTGATCTTCCAACCAATGAAATTTGTCTTCCAGTTTGCTCAGCGCAATAAAATGCTGTTTCCATTCTTGCTACATTAGATGCAAAAGAAGTAATAATGACTCTTTTTTTTAAACTACTCATGATATTTAATAAATTTTTTCTTACATCTAATTCTGAACCAGATCTTCCAGCACTAAACACATTAGTAGAGTCACAAATCATTGCTAACACGCCCTCATCTCCTATTTCTTTTAATCTTTTAGAATTGATATTTTCTCCTATTAAAGGATTAGGATCAACTTTCCAGTCTCCTGTATGTAAAATTATTCCAGCAGGAGTTTGAATTCTTAAGCCATTGGGTTCTAAAATAGAATGAGTTAATGTAATATATTCTATATCAAAAGGCTCCAATTTAACTGTGCCATTCAATTCAACAATTTTAAGATCATTGGTAATATCAATTTGTTTTTCCTTGAATTTTTCTCTTATTAAAATTGCTGTGAAAGGTGTAGCAAAAATTTTGCACTTTAATTTTGGCCATAAATGTGCAATTGCACCAATATGGTCTTCATGTGCGTGAGTTAAAACTATACCTAAGAGATTTTCTTTTCTCTCAACAATAAATCCTGGATCAGGGTAAATTAGATCGACACCAGGAATAGTATCATCAGCAAAAGTTACTCCTATATCAACCATTATCCATTTATGTTCGCCAGGGGGTCCATAACCAAATAGATTCATATTCATTCCTATTTCTCCTGAGCCTCCTAATGGGCAAAATAATAATTCATCTTTCATCTTAAATAATCAATTTTGAGATTTTAATTAGACCTTTAATTGTAATATCTTTGTTATAAATAACCTTTGTATTAATTGAATTTTTTAATAAATTTGAATATCCTCCAGTTACAATTACTTTAAAAGATTTTCCAGTTTCTTTATTAATTAATTTAATAATATTGTCAATTAGACCAGCATATCCCCAAAAAAAGCCAGATCTTACTGCCGACATTGTATTATTTCCCACTACTTTAGTTATTTTTTTTAATTTAATTTTAGGAATTAAAGTAGCTCTATCATAAAGTGTATTTAAAGATAATCCAATTCCAGGAGCGATGACTCCACCATAATAAGTATTTTTGATTAAAACATCAAATGTTGTTGCTGTGCCAAAATCTAAAATAATATAATTATTTTTTTTATCCATAAGACTTATGGAATTAGTTATCCTATCAGATCCAATCTGTTTATAATTTACTTTTATTTTAATTAAAGACTTAAGTCTCAAATCTTTAACTTCAAAACACTTTTTTTTTATTTTTTTAGATAAAAATTTTTTAATCATTTTAAAAGTATTTGGGACAACACTACAAAATAAAATTTTTTCTACTTTATCAAATTTAAATTTATTTTTCTTAAAAATGTAATTAAGATGTTTATGATTTATATTTTTTGAAATAAAAAAAATTTTTTTTAAAATTTTATTTTTTTTTGAAACTAAATATAATTTTGTTTCAGTATTTCCTATATCTCCTAAAATATACATTCTAATTTTTCATTTTCATATATTTTGTCAAATTTTTTTCAAAGAGTTTTTTTAAATCATTTTCTACTTTTACTTTAGTAATACTTTTTTCTGCTAATTCACACATATTTGTTGTAGGATAATTTTTTATTATTGGATTTTTATTAATATTTATACCTATGCCTATAATTAAAAACTTTTTGTTAGAAAAAGATATTATTTCTTGAAGAATTCCACTTATTTTTTTTTTATCAATTAGAAGATCATTTGGATTTTTATAGGTTATCTTTTTTTTTATATATTTTGATAAAACTTTTTTTACCAGTAAACAATTAAATTTTGTAATTTTTGAAATTGATAAGTCAAAATAACCTAGCTGATGAAAAAAAGAGATAAATAAATTTCCTTTATGAGAGATCCACTTTCTGCCATACTGTCCTTTTCCTTTTAATTGGGTATCTGCAATTACCATTCCAGATTTAAAGTTATTTTTTTTTATTATTCTTTTGGCAGTATCATTTGTGCTTTTAACATTTTTAAATTTAAATTTTTTTAATTTCATCAAATAATGCTAATTCTAGATACAACTTCAATTAATTGACTAGGAAATATGAAGTATAAAAGAATTAATATAGTAGAAACAGTAAGTGATAATTTTAAAGATAAACTATGATCATTGTCATATTTTTCTTTTTCTTTATCAAAGTAAATTATTTTAATAATTCTTAAGTAATAAAATGCTGCTACTACTGTCGATAAAAGTCCTACTATAGCTAAAAAAAACATTGATTGTTCTAACACTGACTTAAAAATATAAAACTTTGCAAAGAAACCTGCTAAGGGTGGTATTCCAGCTAATGAAAATAAAATCACAAGTAAACACAAAGATAATAATGGATGATTCCTTGATAAGCCTGAGAGATCATCGATATCTTCAAAATATTGGTCTTTTCTTCTAAGCATTAATAAACAAGAAAAAAGTGCTAAATTCATAACAATATAAATAGAAATATAAATTATTGAACTTTGAATACCCTCGTTTGAGGCAGTTGCAAGTCCAGCTAACGTGTAACCAATATGACCAATTGAGCTATATGCTATAAGTCTTTTTAAATTTGTTTGGCCAATAGCAGCTATCGCACCAAACAACATTGATGCAATTGATAAAAAAATTATAATCATTTGCCATTGATCTAATAAATTTAAAAATGGAACATATAAAAATCTTATAAATACTGTTAAAGCTGCAATTTTTGGTACCATTGTAAAAAATAATGTTACAGTGGTGGGAGATCCCTCATATACATCAGGAGCCCACATGTGAAATGGAACTGCTGAAATTTTAAATGCTAAACCAACTAAAATAAATACGATTCCAAATGTTAAAGCATACTCATTTGAATTAAGCTGATTTGCAATTACGTTAAAATTCGTAGAACCAGAGAATCCATAGATTAATGAGCATCCATATAATAATAAACCAGATGATAATGCACTTAAAACAAAATATTTTAAACCAGCTTCAGATGATTTTAATTGATCTCTATTATATGTTGCTAATACATAAAGACCTAAAGATTGTAGTTCTAAACCCATATAAAAAACAATTAAATCATTAGAACTAATCATAATCATCATACCTAAAATTGAGCTTAAAATTAGAATTGGATACTCTATGTTTAATAATTTAAATGTTTTTAAATAACTAGTTGAAATAATTAAAACTAAAAACCCTCCAATTAAAGTTATTATTTTCATAAAAGAAGACATGTAATCAATAATTACACTTTCATTAAACATAGTTATTCGACTTATAGAGAATGTTTCATTAAAAGTTATTATTGTTGCAATTAAAAGTATGAATAAAGATAAATTAAATATCAATTTTGAACAATCTTTCTTAAAAACTCCAAAAATAAGTAAAAACATAATTGAAAGAGAAATAAAAATTTCAGGCAATATTAAGTTTAAATTTCCCATATTATTTACTTACTAAATTTATTTTGTTCATGTTAATTAAATCTGTCACTGAAACTTCTATCGTTTTAATTAAAGGATCAGGGTAAAATCCAAAAAATAAAATTGGAACTGCAAGACAACTTAAAATAAAAAATTCAGATCTGTTTAAATCAAGAATTTTTTTAAGGTCTTCATTAATTAACTTTCCAAAAACTACCCTTTTGTACAACCACAACATATATGCGGCTCCCAAAATCACTCCAAGACTAGCTATTACTGCTACTAAAAAATTATCTTTAAATGCCCCCATTAATATTAAAAACTCACCGATAAAACCACTTGTTCCTGGCAAACCAAGAGATGCTAAAGCAAATATCATAAATAATATTGAATATTTTGGTATTACAGATACCAATCCACCATATGTGCTTATAAGCCTTGAATGCATTCTATCATAAACTACTCCAACGGTTAAAAATAAAGCTGCTGAAACCAATCCATGGCTTATCATTTGTACAATACTCCCCTCAATACCCTGCTGTTGAAGAGTAAATATTCCTAATGTTACAAAACCCATATGTGCAACAGACGAATAAGCAATTAACTTTTTCATATCCTCTTGCATTAAAGCTATTAGAGATGTGAATATGATTGCAATTACACTTAAAACATAGATTAAAGGAGTAAATATCTCTGATGCTACAGGAAAAAGACCGAGTGAAAACCGTATAAATCCATATCCTGCCATTTTAAGCAATATTGCTGCTAATAAAACTGATCCAGCTGTTGGCGCTTCTACATGTGCATCTGGTAACCACGTATGAACAGGCCACATAGGAGTTTTAACTGCAAAAGAACTAAAAAAAGCTAGCCATAAAAGATTTTGATATTTCACGTCGATACCAATTTCATAAAGCTGAATGACATCTGTTGTTCCACTTATCCAATAAATCGAGATTATTGCTACTAACATTAAAACAGAACCTAGTAATGTGTATAAAAAAAACTTAAATGCTGAGTATACTCTTCTTGTACCACCCCAAATACCAATTATTAAGAACATTGGTATTAATCCGGCCTCAAAGAATAGATAAAATACAACTAAATCAAGTGCACAAAAAACACCAATCATGAAACTTTCCATTATTAAAATGGCAATTAAAAAATCCCTTAATCTATTTTTAACAGAATTATTGACAGATATAATGCATAGCGGCGTGATAAAAGTTGTTAATATGATAAATAAAATTGAAATACCATCAACTCCAACTTTATAATTAATAAATCCTTTAATCCATATTCTATCTTCTATGAATTGAAAACTAGAAGTAGATTGGTCAAACGAAATCCATAAATAAATAGAGATTAAAAAGTTTACGATTGAAGTAAATAAGGCTACATATTTAATTGTTAAATTGTTTCCTGCTTTATCACTTGTAAAGAATAAAAATAATGCACCTATAGTTGGCAACAATATTAAAGAAGTAAGAATAGGAAAATTCATCATTTAATTATTAAGAAAGTTAGTAAAGCTGAGAAACCTAACAACATTACAAATGCATATTGATAAATAAAACCACTTTGAAATTTAGTTGCTTTAATTGAGCATTTTTTGATTAAAGAAGAAATTCCATCAGGGCCAAAACCATCAATTATGGTTCCATCACAAAATTTCCACAAAAATAAACCAATTTTTTTTGAAGATTTAATAAATAATATTTCATACAACTCATCGAAATACCATTTGTTCACTAAAAAATTATATAAAGGTTTATTTATTGATGCGATCGCATAAGGTAAATTTGTATTTTTTACAAATAAGTAATATGCAATAGGAATTGATAATAAAACCAAACAAGGTGTTAATAGCAAAAACCATAGAGGAGGATGCTCAGTGCTCAAAGGCTCTAAAAACTTTATTGATTCTGCCCAGAATAAATTTTCACCATGACCAATAAATAATCCTTTAAAAAGAAAACCAGCAAAAACTGCTCCTATTGATAGAATAAATAAAGGAAGAAGCATTACTAAAGGAGACTCATGAGTTTCCTCTATTTTGATTTCTTTATTATTAAACTCCCCGTGGAAAGTTTTAAATATCAATCTCCACGAATAAATAGATGTTAAAAATGCAGTAATTATTCCAATTCCAGCAGCGTAATATCCTATTGTATTACCTTTTAAATAAGCAAATTCTATAATTGCATCTTTAGAATAAAATCCTGATAGAAATGGAAAACCTGTTAAAGCAAGAGTTCCTATAATCATTAAAGCATAGGTATATGGTAACTTTTTCCACACACCACCCATATTATTTATATTTTGCTCATCTTTAAATGCATGGATTACTGATCCAGATCCTAAAAATAATAAAGCTTTGAAAAATGCGTGAGTAAACAAGTGAAACATAGCAACATTGTATGCACCTACACCAGCTGCAAAAAACATATAACCAAGTTGACTACATGTAGAGTAAGCAATTATCTTTTTTATATCTGTTTGTACTAGAGCCACAGTTGCTGCAAAGAATGCCGTAGTCATTCCAACAATAGTTATGAAATTAAGTATTAAGGGTGAGTATTCGTAAATCGGAGAACATCTTACTACTAGAAAAACTCCAGCTGTTACCATCGTTGCAGCATGAATTAACGCAGAAACTGGTGTTGGACCTTCCATGGCATCTGGTAACCATGTATGAAGTAATATCTGAGCAGATTTACCCATAGCTCCAATAAATAGAAGTAAACAAATTAAATCTATTGCTTTTACCTCTAAACCTAAAAAAGATAAATTTTTATCAACAACTAATGGAATTTGTTGAAATACTTCTGAGTAATTTACTGTTCCAAATAAGTAAAATATTAAGAAGATTCCTAAAGCAAAACCAAAATCACCAACTCTGTTTACAACAAATGCTTTTATAGCTGCAGCATTTGCACTTTCTTTTTTAAACCAAAAACCAATTAGGAAATATGAGCAAAGACCAACACCTTCCCAACCAAAAAATAGTTGAATCAAATTATCTGATGTAACAAGCATCAACATTGCAAATGTGAATAATGATAAATAAGCCATGAATCTCGGCTTATGAGGATCATGAGACATGTAACCAATTGAATAAATGTGAACTAATGCTGATACCGAAGTAACTACAACTAACATGACTGCTGATAATGGATCAATTAACATGGACCAATTAACATCTAATGAACCTGAGCTGATCCAGTTAGCTATTATAATATTTTCTTCGTACTGATTTACAATAACTTGATAAAGAACATAAATTGATAAAAGTGCGGAGATAGAAACAAGTGAACTTGTCACAATCTCAGAATTACGATCACCAATATATTTGCCAAAAAAACCTGAAATAATTGAAGCTAAAAGAGGAAGAAATATAATTGAAATTTCCATAATCAGCCTTTTAGCTTATCAATTTCTTCAACTCTAATTGTTCCTGCATTTCTATAATAAACAACTATTATTGCTAAACCAATTGCTGCTTCAGCAGCTGCTACAGTTAATATAAAGAGTGTAAAAACCTGGCCAGCAATATCATTTAAATAGATTGAAAATGATACAAGATTAATATTTACTGCTAATAATATCAATTCAATGCTCATTAAAACTACAATAATATTTTTTCTGTTTAAAAAAATTCCTACAATACCTATTGTAAATATTATTGCTCCAAGAGTTAGATAATGACCAAGTCCAATTTCAATCATCTACACTCACTCCTTCATTACTTTTAACATCTAAAACTTGGACACCTTCTGATCTTTCTCTTGAAATTTGCTTTATATAACTTTGCCTTTTAACCCCATCTCTTTGTCGGAAGGTAAGTACAATGGCTCCTATCATTGCAACCAATAAAATCATTCCACTTATTTGAAAAATATGAATATAATCAGTGTATAAAATCTGACCTAAAGAATGAGTATTACTAACGTTTTCTATTATTTCAGGATTAATTTTTTCTAACAATTCAGGTTTGTATTTCCATCCACCAATAACAATAATTAATTCAAAAAAAATAATTGTACTTATAATTAATCCTACAGGTATATGACCAGAACTCTGAGTAGATAAAAACCACTGATTTTTTTGTTGGGCAACATTTAACATCATAACAACAAATAAAAATAAAACAGCAACAGCCCCTACATATACGATTAGCATTATCATTCCTAAAAACTCAGCTCCTATCATTATGAATAGACATGAAATACTTATAAAATCTAAAATTAAAAAAAATACTGAATGAACTGTATTTTTTGAGGCAGTAACCATTATAGCTGAAATAATTGCTATTGCAGAAAAGATATAAAAAAAAATTGCGTGAGCCATTAATTTATCTATAAGGATTATCAGCTTTAATATTTGCAGCTAAAACATTTTCCCAACGATCTCCATTATCTAATAATTTATCTTTTGTATAATATAACTCTTCTCTAGTTTCAGTGGAGAATTCAAAATTTGGTCCTTGAACAATTGCATCCACTGGACACGATTCTTCACATAAACCACAATAAATACATTTCATCATATCTATATCATAACGAGTAGTTTTTCTGCTTCCGTCTTCACGCTCTGCAGATTCAATTGTGATTGCTTGAGCTGGACAAACTGCTTCACATAATTTACATGCTATACATCTCTCCTCACCATTAGGATATCTTCGTAAAGCATGTTCTCCTCTAAATCTTGGGCTTATTTTGCCTTTTTCAAATGGATAATTAATTGTTTTTTTTGACTTAAATAATTCTTTAATAGCTATTACTAAACCACCTAAAAAGTCAGTCATGAAAATTATTTTTAAAAATCTAGAAAATTTCATTTAATTGGTTGGTAAAAGGTTAAAATAAAATAAATAACTTGCTGTTAAAACGACCCATGTCAATGACAATGGTAAAAATATTTTCCAGCCTAATCTCATTAATTGATCATATCTATATCTTGGAACAATTGCTTTAACTAGAGCAAATAAAATAAACAAAAATATAATTTTAAAAATCAACCATAAAGCTCCCGGAATAATATTAAATGGATATAAATCAATTGGAGATAACCAGCCACCTAAAAATAAAATTGATCCCAAAGCGCACATTAAAAGTATATTTGCATATTCACCTAACCAAAACATTGCATACATCATGCCTGAATATTCAGTTTGATATCCAGCTACTAGTTCAGCCTCTGCCTCTGGCAAGTCAAATGGAGGTCTATTGGTCTCAGCCAACGCTGATATAAAAAATATTACAAACATTGGAAGAAGTGGAATTATAAACCATAAATCTTGTTGAGCCAAAACTATGTCACTTAAATTAAGAGAACCAACACACAAGAGAACATTTATTATTATAATTCCAATTGAAACTTCATAAGAGACCATTTGTGCGGCAGACCTAATTGCACCTAAAAAAGGATATTTAGAATTTGAAGCCCACCCACCCATAATAATTCCATAAACACTAAGAGATGAGACAGCAAATAAATATAAGATACCAACATTAATATCTGCAAGTACTTGTGTTTCACCAAAAGGAATAACTGCCCATGCAATTAATGCTAAAGTCATTGTAACAATTGGAGCTAATATAAAAATTACTTTATTAGAACTGGCAGGAATGATCATTTCTTTAAAAATATATTTCAGAGCATCAGCTAAAGACTGAAGCAAACCGAAAGGACCTACAACATTGGGTCCTTGTCTTTTTTGCACGAATGCCCAAACTCTACGATCTAACCAAACAATCATAGCGACCGAAACTAGAACTGGCACAAGTAAAAATAAAATTTTATAAAATTCTTGAAAAATAGTATTAAAGTATTCCATTCTTTATCCGTCAGTGCCTGTTTTTTTTGTTTTGGTTTTAGAATTATAACAATCAAGCATAGTTTTCGATGATCTAGCAATAACGTTTGAGAAATAGTAATCTTTATAATCAATAACTAATTTTTCATTTTGAAAATCTTTTTCTATTGATTGTATTTTACTATTTTGAACTTTATTTTCTTTTTGTAAATTTATAAAATTTAACATACTGCTTTCTAATTCATCTTTGTCATTAAATAACTTTCTATTATTCATAAATTCAGCAAGCTCATTAATAATTTGCCAATCTTCTTTAGCTTCACCAGGCGGATATGAGGCTTTATATGCTTTTTGCATTCTGCCCTCTAGATTTGTAAAATAACCATTTTGTTCTGTGTAAGCTGCTCCAGGTAAAATTATATCTGCCATTTCTGCACCTTTATCTCCATGACTTCCCTGATAAATTATGAATTCGTCCTTTTTAGTAAAATTTAAATTATCCTGACCTAATAAATAAATAATTTCAAAATTATTATTTTTTAAATCTTCAAATATATCTTTTTCTTCATTGATAATTTCTAAATCTAAATTTCCAACCGTTGATGCATCTGAGGTGATTTTATTTAATGAGTTCCATTCATCATTAATCTTATTATTTTTTTTTAAAAAATTTTTGATCAAATTAAATATATAATTAGCTGATTGCGACCTGAAAAAGGAGTCTCCTAAAACAACAAGAGGTTTTTTTGATTCTAAAATTTTTTTTGAGATTTCGTTATTTCCTTCAAAAATTTCAATTATAGTTTTTGTTTGTCCATTAAGAGATTGGTATGAGTAAGTTAAATCACCAATATCATTTAGTGAAATAATATTTGTTGAGCTGTTGACAAATGCTTTTCTTATTCTAGCATTTAATATTGTTGCTTCAAATCTTGGATTTGTTCCAATTAAAATAATCAAATC
Organism: uncultured Pelagibacteraceae bacterium; assembly: GCA_902578775.1. GTDB lineage: Bacteria > Pseudomonadota > Alphaproteobacteria > Pelagibacterales > Pelagibacteraceae > Pelagibacter. The sequence goes on along the minus strand of CACHEF010000001.1, from coordinate 212,476 downwards.
AGATTCTTCTATTCCATTAATTTTAGAGTTGAATAAGTAATTTTCTCTCTCATTTGTATTCACATAATAATTTGATGATCTGCACTCATAATTTTTTGTATCTAGAGTTCGGTCAAAAAATTCTTTAAATATATAACCGGACTCCATATTGTTTAAATCTCCAACAAAGCCAGCAATTTTATTCTTTGGTGTATTTTCAATTTTAGATTTAATAATTTTAAAAACTTCATTCCAGCTAGCTTTCTCAAATTTACCATTGTATTTTATAAAAGGAGTATCTAATCTTTGGTTTAGAAGACCGTCACAAGCGTATCTAGTTTTATCAGATATCCATTCTTCATTAATATCTTCATTAATTAATGGTAAAACCCTTTTTACTTCCCAACCATAAGTATCGACTCTTATATTTGACCCAACTGCATCCATTACATCTATAGTCTCTGTCTTTTTAAGCTCCCAAGGTCTGGCCTCAAATACATATGGTTTTGATGTTAATGCCCCAACTGGGCAAAGATCTATTACATTTCCAGATAATTCGGATTGAATAGATTTTTCCAGATATGTTGTGATTTGCATATCTTCACCTCTTCCAATTGCTCCAAGTTCAGGCACTCCAGCAATTTCTGTAGCAAATCTGATACATCTAGTGCAATGAATACATCTTGTCATTTGAGTTTTAATTAAAGGCCCCATGTATTTATCAGGCACATATCTTTTATTTTCCTTGAATCTGGATTTATCTATACCATAAAACATAGATTGATCCTGAAGATCACATTCACCACCTTGATCACAAACTGGACAATCTAACGGATGATTGGCTAATAGAAATTCCATAACACCTTTTCTTGATTTTTCAATTTTAGATGTGTTCGTTTTAATCACCATACCTTCTGCTGCTGGCATTGCACACGATGCAATTGGTTTTGGAGATTTTTCCATTTCAACTAGACACATTCTGCAATTGCCTGCTATTGAAAGTTTTTCATGATAGCAAAATCGTGGAATTTCCACTCCAGCTTTTTCGCAGGCTTGTAGGACTGTTAGTCCTTCTTCAACTTCTACATCAATATCATTTACTTTTAATTTAAGCATTTTTATCTAATAAGTGTTGATCAACTAGATATGGAATATTTTTACTTTCCTTAACAATTGGATCAAATTTATTTCTTTTTTTAATTTCATCTTTAAAATGTCTTAACAACCCTTGAACAGGCCATGAAGATCCCTCACCAAAAGCACAAATTGTATGACCTTCAATTTGCTTAGTCACATCACTTAACATATCAACTTCATCTTTTGATGCCTCACCTCTTGCCATTCTTTCAAGCATTCTCCACATCCATCCTGAGCCTTCTCTACAAGGTGTGCATTGACCACAACTTTCATGTTTATAAAATCTAGCAATTCTGGCCATACATTTAATAATATCCTGATCTTTATTTATGACAACCACACCTGCTGTTCCTAATCCACTTTTTTCAGCCATTAATGAATCAAAATCCATAGTTAATGTTTCACATTTATCTTTTGGAATTAGTGGCATAGATGAGCCACCAGGAATTACAGCTTGTAAATTATCCCAACCACCAATTACTCCCCCAGCATGAACCTCTATCAATTCTTTTAAAGGTATATTCATTTCTTCCTCAACATTACAAGGTGTATTAACATTTCCAGAAATACAAAAAATTTTAGTACCAGTATTTTTTTCTCTTCCTAAAGAAGCAAACCATTTTCCACCTCTTCTGAGTATCGTTGGAACCACCGCTATTGTTTCAACGTTATTAATTATTGTTGGACATCCATATAATCCTACTAACGCTGGAAAAGGTGGTTTTAATCTTGGCTGACCTTTTTTACCTTCAATACTTTCGAGTAAGGCTGTTTCTTCACCACAGATATATGCTCCAGCTCCGTAATGGATATATATGTCCAAATCCCATCCTGTACCGGCCGCATTTTTCCCTAGTAAATTTTTTTCATATGCCTCGTCAATAGCTCTTTGAAGTTTCTGACCATCTACAAAATATTCTCCTCTTATATAAATGTAACAAACATGTGCCTGAACAGCATATGAAGCAATCAAACAGCCTTCTATTAATTTATGGGGCTCAAATCTTAATATATCTCTATCCTTGCAAGTACCAGGTTCAGACTCGTCTCCATTAATTACTAAATAATGTGGTCTAGATCCCACTTCTTTTGGAGCAAAAGACCATTTCAAACCAGTTGGGAAACCTGCCCCACCTCTTCCTCTCAATTGTGAATCTTTTATCTCATTAATAATCCAATCTCTGCCTTTATCTGTAATTTCTTTAGTCTTTACCCAATCACCTCTTTTTTGAGCAGAAGTGACGTCTGACCCCATATCATTATATAAGTTTTTAAATATTCTATCTTGATCTTTAAGCATTTTTAAAATCCATAAGTGTTTTTCTGTTATTCTCTGGTTCGTTATTTACCCTACCTCTATAAGAGCCTGGTGTTGGCGCCTCACCATTTAAAATTTTATCTAATATTTTTAAAGTTTTTTCTTTATTTAAGTCCTCAAAATAATCGTCATTAATTTGCATCATTGGTGCATTAACACACGCACCTAAACATTCAACTTCCATCCATGAACAAGATTTATTTTTTGATAATTCATTCTCATTTTCTGAAATTTTTTCTTTACATGCCTCAACTAATTTGTTTGCACCTCTTATCATACATGGAGTTGTGGTACAGACTTGTACAAAGTAATCACCTACAGGTGATAAATTATACATTGTATAAAATGTAGCTACCTCATAAACTTTTATGTAAGGCATATTTAAGAATTTAGCGATATATTTCATTGCAGCTAAAGGTATCCAATTATTATTTTGTCTTTGAGCAATATATAATAAGGCCATGACAGCGCTCTGCTGTTTTCCTTCAGGATATTTTTCAACAATATTATTTGCAGCCTCTAATGAAGAAGAGTTAAATTCAAAACTTTCGGGTTGATTTTTGGCTGGTCTTCTTAAGCTCATCTATCCACCTCTCCAAAAACTATATCTAATGAACCTAAAACAGCAGGTACATCTGCCAACATGTGACCTTTAATTAAATAATCCATTGATTGCAAATGTGAAAATCCAGGGGCTCTTATTTTACATTTGTAAGGTTTGCTAGTTCCGTCAGATATTAAATATACACCAAATTCTCCTTTTGGAGCTTCCACTGCTGTATAAATTTCATCTTTAGGTACTCTGTAACCCTCTGTAAATAATTTAAAATGATGTATTAAAGCCTCCATAGATTGTTTTAATTCTTTTTTAGGTGGAGGGGAAATTTTACCATCTTGAGATTTAATTGGTCCTTTTTCTATTTTGGAGAGACATTGTTTTATAATTGATACACTTTCTTTCATTTCTTCAATTCTACATAAATATCTATCATAACAATCTCCGTTTTTACCAACTGGTATTTTAAAATCTAATTGATTATAACAATCATATGGTTGTGATTTCCTTAAGTCCCACGGAACACCAGATCCTCTAATCATCACACCTGTAAATGAGTAATCAAGAGCATCTTCTTTAGTTACAATGCCAATATCAACATTTCTCTGTTTAAAAATTCTATTATCAGTTAATAAGTTTTCTAAATCATTAATAATTTTTGGAAAGTTCTCACAAAATTTTGCTATATCTTCTTCGAGACCTGCTGGTAGATCTTGATGAACTCCTCCAGCTCTAAAATAATTTGCATGTAATCTTGAACCAGAAGCCCTTTCATAAAAAGTCATAAGTGTTTCTCTTTCTTCAAACCCCCACAAAGAAGGTGTGAGCGCTCCAACATCAAGTGCCTGTGTAGTAACATTAAGAATATGACTTAATATTCTGCCTATTTCACAAAATATTACGCGTATATATTGAGCTCTGATTGGTACATCAATATTCAAAATTTTTTCAACAGCTAAGGCAAATGCATGCTCTTGATTCATTGGAGCAACATAGTCTAACCTGTCAAAGTAAGGCACTGCTTGCATATATGTTTTGTTCTCTATTAATTTTTCGGTTCCTCTATGAAGTAAACCAATATGAGGGTCAGCTTTTTCTACTACTTCTCCATCAAGCTCTAATATTAATCTCAAAACACCATGGGCAGCTGGATGTTGCGGACCAAAATTTAAATTCAAATTTTTAATTTTTTTTGTCATTATTAGTTTGCTCTTTTATGTATTTAGTGCCCTCCCAAGGACTTTCATAATCAAAATTTCGATAATTTTGCTCTAACTTTACAGGCTCATTAATTACTTTTTTTTCACCCTCATTATATCTAACCTCTGTGTGTCCTGATAAAGGAAAATCTTTTCTAAGTGGGTGACCTTCAAACCCATAATCAGTTAAAATTCTTCTTAAATCTGGATGATCTTTAAAATTTATACCGTACATGTCGAAAACTTCTCTTTCCATCCAGTTAGCTGCTGGAAATATTGATACTAATGAATTGACAACTTCATTTTCATTGACTTTATAACTTAAGATTATCCTTTGATTAAACTCATGACTTAATAATAAATAGACTAACTCAAATCTTTGACTTTTCTCAGGAAAATCAACTGCTGTTATATCAATTAGCTGTCTAAATTTTGTATTTTTATTTGTTTTTAAAAAAAGAATAACATCAATTAAATTTTCTTTATTGATGTTCATATAAAGCTGATTATGTTTAATTTCAGAATTATCAATTTTTGTTGTTAATTCAGAGTTAATTTTTTTTTCTAATTCTATTAAAGTATTCATTTACTATCTATTGAAAGAACCTTTATTTCTAATTTTTTTTTGTAATTGAAGAATGCCATATAATAAAGCCTCCGCAGAAGGTGGACATCCTGGCACATAAACATCTACAGGAACAATTCTATCGCATCCTCTAACAACAGAATAAGAATAATGATAGTATCCACCTCCATTTGCACAGCTACCCATAGATATCACATATCTAGGTTCAGGCATTTGATCATAAACTTTTCTCAAAGCTGGAGCCATTTTGTTTGTCAAAGTGCCTGCAACTATCATTACATCTGATTGCCTTGGTGAACCACGTGGTGCTGCTCCAAATCTTTCTAAATCATATCTTGGCATAGCTGTTTGCATCATTTCAACTGCACAACAAGCTAATCCAAAAGTCATCCAGTGGAGTGAGCCAGATCTTGACCAATTAATTAAATTGTCTAACGAAGTTGTTATAAAGCCATTTTTGCTAAAATCATTAGCTAATTTTTTAAATTCTTCTGGAACTTGGTCTAATTTATTATTCATTAAATCTTTATTTATTCCCAATCTAAAGCACCCTTTTTCCATTCATATATAAATCCAATTGTTAAAATGAATAAAAAAATCATCATTGATGTAAAACCAAGTAAACCTATATTTCCTAATGAAATTGCCCATGGAAAAAGAAATGCAATTTCTAAATCAAAAATTATAAATAAAATTGCAACTAAATAAAATCTTACATCAAATTCCATTCTTGAATCTTGAAATGGTTCAAATCCACACTCATAAGCAGATAATTTTTCAGGATCTGGGTTTTTAGGAGATAAAATAAAGTTAATTATTACAAATGCACAACTTAAACCTAAAGCTACAATCAGGAATAAAATTATCGGTAAATATTCTTTTAAAAAATCCGCAGTCATAAAATTATATATATATTAATCTTTGAATAAGAAAATTCCGAAAAGATTCATATTATAGTTGTTTTTCTATTAAAATAAAAGTTTTTAAATCACAGTTAAATTGGTGTTTTTTATAGTAATTTTTATACGTATTTATAGTGCAAATTGGTCACGTTTTTTATGCCTTATTTATTTAATGAAATAATAAAATTGAGAATAGTTATCATTTTGTGGCGGGAGTGAAGGGACTCGAACCCTCGACCTATCGCGTGACAGGCGATCGCTCTAACCAACTGAGCTACACCCCCACATATGACAATTTTGGTGGGCAGTAAAGGACTCGAACCTTTGACCCCCTCGGTGTAAACGAGATGCTCTACCAACTGAGCTAACCGCCCCAAAATATCGGTACTATTACATCAAGGTAAGTGCAATGTAAATTAATTATTATTGAATACTAGCTTGAGATTTATCGTCTTTTTTACTTAAATCTACTTCAACCCATTCTGTCTTTTTAAGTTCTTTAGTTAATGCTATTTTTAAAACTTCATCAGCAAATTCGACTGGTGTAATTTTAACTTCATCAATTATTTTTTTGGGCATATCAACTAAATCTTTTTCATTTTCTTTTGGAATTAAAACTTCTTTGATACCCGCTCTATGAGCTGCCAATAATTTTTCTTTTAAACCACCTATTGGTAAAACCTGACCTGTAATAGTTACTTCCCCCGTCATAGCTAAATCTCTTCTTACTGGAATATTTGTAATTGAAGAAACGATAGATGTCACCATACCAATACCTGCAGATGGGCCATCTTTTGGTGTTGCTCCTTCTGGAACATGAATATGAAAATCTTTTTTTTCAAATAGAGGCGGAATAATTCCGTATTCTAAACATTTTGATCTTACAAATGATTTTGCTGCCTTGACGGACTCTTGCATCACATCCCCTAATTTTCCAGTGATTTGCATTCTTCCTTTACCTGGCATTGTGACAGTTTCTATTTTTAAGATTTCTCCACCATATTCTGTCCAAGCCAAACCTGTAACAATACCTACTCTGTTTTCACTCTCTAGCTCTCCAGATTTAAACTTTGGAACACCTAAAAAATCAGACAGGTTTTTAGTATCAATATTGACCTCTTTTTCTTCTCCAGCTACAACCTTTTTAACTACTTTTCTTGCAACTTTTGAAATTTCTCTTTCAAGATTTCTTACACCAGATTCTTTTGTGTAACTTCTGATAATCTCTTTGATAATGTCATCACTTAATTTCATTTCATTTTCTTTAACACCATTATCTTTAATTTGTTTAGGAAGTAGAAACTTATTAGCAATGTTGATTTTTTCGTCTTCAGTGTAACCCGCTAATCTAATCACTTCCATTCTATCTAATAACGGAGGTAAAATATTTAGTGTATTTGCTGTAGTAACAAACATTACATCAGATAAATCATAATCAACTTCAAGATAATGATCATTGAAAGTTGTATTTTGTTCTGGGTCTAAAGCCTCTAACAATGCTGATGATGGATCTCCTCTATAATCATTTCCTATTTTATCAATCTCATCTAATAAAACTAATGGATTTTTTGTTCCAGCTTTTTTCATCATCTGAATTATTTTACCAGGCAATGAACCAATGTAAGTTCTTCTATGACCACGAATTTCAGCTTCGTCTCTCATTCCACCAACAGACATTCTTACAAACTCTCTATTAGTTGCTTTCGCAATCGATTTACCTAAAGAAGTTTTTCCAACACCTGGGGGGCCAACTAAACAAAGAATTGGTCCTTTGATTTTATCCATTCTTTTTTGAACAGCTAAAAATTCAATTATTCTTTCTTTTACTTTTTCAAGACCAAAATGATCTTTATCTAAAACATCTAATGCTTTAGCTAAGTCTATATCAACTTCGCTTTTTTTATGCCAAGGTAGTTCTATCATCCAATCTAAATAGTTTCTGACAACAGTGGCTTCTGCGGACATCGGACTCATATTTTTTAATTTTTTTAACTCTTGAAGACATTTTTTTTCAACTTCTTTAGGCATCTTTGCTTTAAGAATTGATTTATTTAGACTAGTATTTTCATCTTTGCCATCTTCAATTTCTCCTAATTCTTTTTGTATAGCTTTTAATTGCTCATTTAAGTAATATTCTCTTTGAGTTTTTTCCATTTGATTTTTAACTCTTCCTCGAATTCTTTTTTCCACCCCGATAATACTAGTCTCATTTTCCATTATCTTAATAATCGTGTTCAATCTTTTTTTAACATCAATTGTCTCAAAAATTTGTTGTTTCTCAGATATTGTTGCTGTTATATGGGATGCTATGTTGTCAGCAATCTGAGATGGATCTTTTAATTGTTTAATTGAATTAATTGTCTCATTAGAAACTTTTTTATTAATTGAAGTTAGTTTCTCCAATCTCCTTAACGCTGTAGATGCTAAAGGATAAAGATCTTCATCTTTATTTAAAACATCATTATATGCTGTGTATTCACATGATATAAATTTATCATTATCTTTAAAATCTAGAATTTTAACTCTTTTAATACCTTCTACTAAAACTTTTACTGTTCCATCTGGTAATTTAAGTAATTGTAAAATGTTACCCTCACAACCATAAATAAAAACATCAGTTTTCTTAGGATCATCTATTTCAGAATTTTTTTGTGTAACAAGTATAATTTTTTTATCTTTCTTCATTACTTCATTCAAAGCTGATATCGATTTATCTCTTCCAACAAACAAAGGTATTACCATACTAGGGAATACAACAATATCTCTTAAGGGTAACAGAGGTAAAGAAATTTTTATGTCCATGAGCTGAATATGGAGATTAAATTTAATATTGCAATAGCTTTTTGATAGTTATTAATGTCTATTAAGCCGCTGATGTTTTGTTATTTTTTGGTTTTCCATCACTTTTCGAATGCACCAAAATTGGTTGGGTCAAACCTTTTACAGCTGATGCATCAATAATAACTTCTTCTATATTATCTTGACTTGGTAAATCGTACATTGTTTTTAGTAATATATTCTCAAGAATAGATCTCAAACCTCTTGCACCAGTCTTTTTTCTAATTGCTTTTTGAGCTATTTCTTTTAAAGCATTATCTTTAAATAATAATTTAGCTCCATCTAATTTAAATAATTCTTGATATTGTTTGGTTAAAGAATTTTTTGGTTCTTGTAATATTTTAATTAACGATTTCTCATCTAAATCCTCAAGGGTTGCTATCATGGGCAATCTTCCGATAAATTCTGGTATTAAACCATATTTTAAAAGATCTTCAGGTTCTAGAATTTTCATCCATTCACCGGTCTTTTTATCTTGAGTATTTTTTACATCTGCACCAAAACCTATTGATGTACCTTTGTCTCTTTGAGAAATTATTTTGTCTAAACCTGCAAACGCTCCTCCGCAAATAAATAAAATATTAGTAGTGTCAACTTGTAGAAACTCTTGCTGCGGATGTTTTCTGCCGCCTTGAGGAGGAACACTAGCAACTGTTCCTTCCATAATTTTTAGTAAAGCTTGTTGAACGCCCTCGCCTGAAACATCTCTAGTAATAGATGGATTTTCTGATTTTCTACTAATCTTATCAACCTCATCAATATAAACTATACCCCTTTGAGCTTTTTCAACATTATAATCTGCTGCTTGTAACAATTTCAATATTATATTTTCAACATCTTCACCCACATAACCTGCCTCAGTCAAAGTTGTTGCATCAGCCATAGTAAAAGGTACATCCAATATCCTAGCAAGGGTTTGGGCTAATAAAGTTTTTCCACATCCAGTTGGTCCAACTAACAGAATATTTGATTTTGCTAACTCAACATTTTTACTTGTCTTGCTCTCGTAATTTAATCTTTTGTAGTGGTTATGAACTGCTACTGATAAAACTTTTTTAGCATGTGCTTGACCAATTACATAATCATCTAAAACTGTGCAAATTTCTTTTGGTGAAGGAAGTCCATCTTGATGTTTTATAAAAGTATCTTTATTCTCTTCCTTTATAATATCCATGCAAAGTTCAACACACTCATCACAGATAAATACTGTTGGACCGGCTATAAGCTTTCTTACCTCATGTTGGCTTTTGCCACAAAAAGAGCAATACAAAATATTTTTATTATTTGTGTTCATAATTTTTATAACGAATCAATAAAGTTACTTTAATATAGGTGTCTCAATGATATCAAGTTTCAAATTAACAAAATTCAATATATGGTGTATTACGATCTTTTTTCTACAACTTCATCAACTAATCCAAAAGATTTGGCTACATCCGCTGTCATAAAATTATCTCTTTCAAGCGCAGATTTAATTTCATCTACACTTTTACCAGTATGTTTAGAATATATCTCATTTAATCTTTTCTTTAACGAAAGAACTTCATTCGCATGTATTTCTATGTCGGTGGCTTGTCCTTGAAATCCAGCTGAAGGCTGATGAACCATAATTCTAGAATTAGGTAACGAAAATCTTTTACCTTTAGCACCTGCAGCAAGTAAAAATGAACCCATAGAAGCAGCTTGTCCAATACATAAAGTAGAGATCTGAGGTTTAATATATTGCATAGTGTCATAAATTCCAAGACCTGCAGTAACTAATCCACCCGGACTATTTATATACAAATATATTTCTTTTTTTGGATCCTCGGCCTCTAAAAATAATAATTGAGCAGTTATAAGAGATGCAACATTATCGTTTATTTGACCAGTTAAAAAAATAATTCTTTCTTTTAAAAGTCTTGAATAAATATCATAAGCTCTTTCACCTTTGTTTGACTGTTCAACAACCATTGGGATTAGATTGTTCATTTGTTCAGAAATTTTATTTATCATAAAGTTGATTCGATCTAGTTATACAACTTGAGATTACTTTTTGCTAACTTTTTTTGATTTTTTGGCTGGTGATTTAGTTTTTATCGGCTTTGTCTTAGTTTTGTTCTGTGTAGATTTTTTTGTATTAACTATTTTTTCTGATTTTCTTTGATCTTTAAGCTCTTGGTCTAGCTGTTGTTTTTGAGATTGTTTTAAAATTTTTTCAGCTTCTTCCTTTGAAATTTCTTTTTTATTTGCCTTAGCTTTTTCCTTAATCAAATTAATGATTTTTTCTTCATAAACAGTTCCTCTTAGACTCGCTACTGCAGATGGATTTTTTTGATAAAAATCCATGACCATTTTTTCTTGACCAGGCATCATTCTTAATTGCTTTTGTATTTCAGCCTGAAGTTCTTGTTCATTAACCTTAATTTGATTTTGCTCACCAAACTCGTTTAAAATTAAACCAGTTTTAATTCTTTTTTTTGCAATTTCCTCAAAATTTTTTTTACTTTTCTTTATATCCTCTTCATTCATTCCTTGAGATAAAATCTTAACTTCTTCCTCAATTAAATTTTCAGGTATTTCATCAACCTTAATTTTTTCTAATTCTTTCAAAATTTGATTTTTAGATAATCTGTCTAAAGAATTTTTATATTCATCATTAATCTGATTAGAAACCATTTTTTTTAAATCTTGAAGATCTTTTGCACCTAAATTTTTTGCAAATTCATCATTTATTTTGACTTCCTCTGGTTTTTTTATAGCTAATATTTTACAGTCAAATTTTGCATTTTTATTCGCAAATTCTTTTTCTGGAAAATTTTCTGGCAATACTGCATCTACTATTTTATTTTCATTTTTCATAACACCAATTAATTGTTTATCAAAACCTTTAAGAAATAAATCTTTTCCAAGTGTTAGTTGAGTATTTTTTCCCTCACCTCCTTTGAATGATTTACCATCTACTGTTGCGTTATAATCTATTATAATAAGATCTCCCTCTTTTGCCTTTGTTTCTGGAGAAGCATCTTTAAAGTTTGGCTGGTTTTTTGCAATTTCTTTAATTCTTGTATCAGCCTCTTTTGGATCAATTTTTACAATATACTGGTCAAATTTAATATCAGTAATTACTTTTGTATTTATTTTAGGAAGCTCAGTTACAGAAAGAACATATTCTAATTCTTTATCCTCACCATAAGTTTTTAAATCAAGTTTTGGTTGACCTGCAGGCTTAATCTTGTTGTCTTCAAGTGCTTTAGTGGATGTATCTTTCAATACTTTATCTAAAACTTCGGTAAAAACGGCTTTACCAAATTGTCTTTTCAATATTTCTTTTGGAACTTTCCCAGGTCTAAAACCTTTTAAATTTACTGTGGTTTTGATTTCTTCATATTTTTCGTCCATATAAGTGGACATTGTTTTTTTATCTATAAAAACCTTTAAGTCTTTATTTAAACCCTTTTTATTTTCTACAGTTACTTTCATAAGTTTTTAATGGTAGGGCGAAAAGGACTCGAACCTTCACATGTTGCCATATTGGTTCCTAAGACCAACGCGTCTACCAATTCCGCCATCGCCCCACAAATTTATGGGTTTTATATATTATTGAAACTATTTGTCCAACGACAATTATTGTGAAATATATATTATTTTACCATATAATATTATTTATGATTGTTTCTCCATGTATAAGTATATGCAAAATAGATCCAAGCACTGGATATTGTTATGGTTGCGCGAGAACAATAGAAGAAAAAAAAATTTGGAAACTTGAAGATACAACTGATGATTGGAAAAAAGAAAATCTTATAAATATTAAGAAAAGGTTAACAGGATGGCAATTGGAAAGTTTTGAAGAGTCCTATACATATAAAATTGAAAATGGTATCTCTCTATTCAAAAAAAATTTAAAAAATGAGTAAAACTTCAATAGTCATAATAATATACATTATAGGCCTTATTTTTGGAGCTTTATTTCTTGATATTTGGAGTGCAGACACAAGCGTTTTTAAAGGTCTATTAGGTTTAGGATGGACTGCACTTCTTATTATAGGAATATTTTTCGCTGAAAAAAATGAGGGGAATTAATTTATTTATCTTTACTTTTTTTTTATTTTTACCAATTCAATTTGTTAAATCAGAAATAATTGTCTTAAGTAAATGTGATGATAAACAAGATGAGTTTTTAAAAAATGAGTATATTTTTAATCTTAATGAATTAATTATGACAAGGAATTATGTATATAAAGAAAAAACATATCAAAAGTACAGATTAACTGATTTAAGTGTAAAAAAAAATAATACCTATGTGAGAAATATTTATGAAGAAAATGGAAAAATATTAACTCACAAACACGGGTATCCACAATTTTATACACAAATTTTATTCGAAAAAGGAAAACAAGAAATTTTTATGAAAACAGTTTTAAATGATGAGGAAGGAATTTCAAAAATTTCTACTTGTAAAAAAATTGAAAAATTTAAAGATGAAAGTTAATTTTTTTTCTTATTTTTATTAAAGTTTCTTTTTTTTATTGCAAATCGACTATTAGTAATATTACTTCTATGTTTAGCATAAGCTTGTTTTTGTGCTTGTTTCATGGCCTTTTTTGAAGACATAATATTTAATAATTAGTTTCTATAGTTCCTATAATATTAAAATTTTTATCTGAAACAACTATTTCACCAGATGAAGGACCATAGTTTAGAATCTCAGATATTAAAACATAATGTGTAACTAAAACTAAATTTTTATCACTTTTAAATTTGTCTATATATACATTTAAAGCATTAATTTGTTTGTTTTTATTTTTTGTAAATTTATAGCTATAAAAAGAATTCAAAAAACTATTAGTAGAAAAATTTGTAAAAGCAATTTCTGCTGTTTCTTTACACCTGCACCACTCACTAGATAAAACTTGGTCAATTTTTATTTTTTTATCTCTAAAAAATTCTCCAATATATTCTGCTTGTTTTCTTCCTTCCTCACTCAAATTTCTTTGGGTAGAACAATCGTTTAGATTGAAATTATCTGGATCACCGTTTCCAGGTGCATATGCATGCCTAATAAATATTAATTTTCCACCATCTTCAAGTTGTTTAAATAATTTTTTGTTGAAATCTGCTTTAACTGAAGAGACTAAAGATATAAATATTATTAAAAAGATTTTTAAAAATTTCATTTATGGATATTAGATTAGATAATTTAAACAAGACAATAATTAATTGTAAAAAATGTCCAAGACTAGTTAAATTTGTTCACAAAGTAAGCACGCAAAAAAGAAAACAAAATATGAATGACATTTATTGGGGTAAACCAGTTCCTGGTTTTGGTAATTTAAATTCAAAATTAGCAATTATTGGACTTGCACCTGCAGCTCATGGTGGCACAAGGACTGGCAGAGCTTTTACTGGAGATAAATCTGGAGATTTTTTGTTTAAATGTTTACATGAAGTAGGTATATCAAATTACCCTTATTCAAAAAACCTAAATGATAATTTAAAATTAAAATCTACCTATATTACCAATATACTTAAATGTGTACCACCAGAGGACAAACCATTAAGCAATGAAATTTCAAATTGTTCCAATTTTTTTAATGAAGAATTATTATCTTTAAAAAAACTTAAAGTAATTGTTACTTTAGGTAAAGTTGCTTTTGATAATTGTGTAAAATTATATAAACAGAAATTTGATATTAAACAAAAATTTACTTTCAAACATGGTAAATCTCAATTATTACCTAATGGTCTTATTCTTTTATCTAGTTATCATCCTAGCCCGAGAAATGTTAACACAAAACTTATTTCAAATAAAATGATGGTAGATTTATTTAAAAAAGCAAAAAAACTTGCTAGGTTTTAATTGTATCACAGAAATAAGGTTTAAATTTAGAGTAAATCTCATCAGGTATCTTGACTGGTTTACCTTCTAAGTTAACAAAAACTAAATGAACTTGAGCCTCGATAATAATTTCCTCATCCTTTGTGATTATTTGATTCATAAAAAAAGAAGTTTTAGTAATTGATTTGACAAAAGATCTTACTAATAATTCATCTTCCAAACGTGCTGATTTTTTGTATTCAATATTACATGATTTAACAATTATTAATGAGTTAAATTTATTTTGAACCATTTTATTACTATAGCCAATTGAAAATAAAGCTTCAGTTCTAGCTCTTTCCAAATATTTTAGATAGTTTGCATAATAGACTACACCACCAGAGTCAGTATCTTCATAATAAACTTTTAACTTATGGAAGAAATTTTCATGCATATAAGAAAACTATATCAAATATATTATTATTTTACAGAAACTAGGCTATAAGTATAAAATGAAAATTTTCGTTATATGGTTAATATTGGTAATAATTTGGAATTTTGGTTATCCTCAAGCAAGTCCATTGGAAGACGTGATTGTAGCCGTAGTTCTTTCATTTTTAAGTAATTTTTTGAAAAAACACTTAAAAATTTAATCACTTAGACGAAAAATATATATTCTGGAAATAAGCAATCGATTTTTTTTTTGAGTTATCAGTATCCGACATAATTGCCAAACCATCCAATTCTTTTACATCTAAATTATGAAATTTCTTAAAATCCTCTTTTACATTTGATTTTACAGTAACCCATTCATCAAGATTATTAAGTGTAGTAGCTAGGACATTATCAATAGATTTTTTCGTATATGGGCTTGGAGAATTATAACCAATTTTATTATTACTTGAAAATACATAATTAATTGCTCTATTTGAAAGTGGTGTAGCGCCAGTCTTCTTTACAGCAAATACTCTGGCTGCAAAATCATGTCCTTTTTTTGTATTTTCTTTAATTCCTGGTAAGTCTTTCTCAATTTTCCAAGTAATATTAATAAAGGGTGTTTTGTTTAAATCTATTTTTATCTCTTTACCTAAGCCTGAAGCTGCATTATCAGCAACAGCTTTTAAAAAATTTCCATTATCATTGGATCCGACAGTATATAAAGTCTTATTATCTGCACCTCTTACTTTTCTCACATTTAATTCAGCAAGTTCCTCACTAGTAAATTCAAATACCTTAATTTCATCTGCTACACTGAGAGAAAAAATCGTAAACCAAATGATTAAAGTTTTAATTAAAATTTTCATTTAATTTTTAAAAAAATTGTTAATACATTATTTTGACAAGATTTAAACATCCAAAAATCATTATTTAATTCTATATCATAATTATGAAGACAATTTCTATTTTTATACTCCTTATTTACTGGTCAATTATGATAATTGCACCCGTTATGTCTAAAGATATAAAGTTAAGTAGAGCAAAGAACAATAATATCAAAATTGTTGAGCACAAACAACGCAGTTAATAAGTTGAGCGACCACCACTAATATCGAAAACTGCTGCAGTTGAGAAAGTATTTTCCTCTGAAGATAGCCAGCATATTAAAGATGTAAATTCCTCAACCTCTAAAAATCTACCTCTTGGTACTTTAGAAAGCATTCTCTTAACATGTTCTTTAGTCATTTGATCTAAAATACGAGTTTTAGCACCTGCAGGTGTCACTGCATTAACAGCTATATTTTTATCTGCAAGCTCTTTACCTAAAGATTTAGTTAACCCTATTGCGCCTGCTTTTCCAGCGCTATAGGCGCTTGCATTAGAATTGCCATCTTTTCCAGCCACCGACGCAACATTTACTATTCTTCCATAATTATTTTTAATCATATTTGGAACAATTGCTCTACAACAGTTGAAAGTGCCTAATAAATTTATATCAATAATTTTTTTCCACATTTCAATATCATATTCCCATAATGGAGCTGTTGGACCTGTTATTCCTGCATTATTTATCAAAATATCAATTTTAGAATTTTTAGTGATTTTATTAACATTTCCACTAACCTCAATGAAGTTAGACACATCAACAACATCAGAGCTCAATTTTGGATTATTCAAGTCTTTTAAAGCTTTTTCAAGAGCTTTCGGGTCGTTATCCCATATTATAACATTAGCGCCAGATTTTAAAAATCTTTTTGTAATATCAAAACCAAACCCCTGAGCACCTCCAGTAACAATTGCAGTCCTATTCTGAAAACTAAAAGTGATCTTTTCCATTCAATTATTCTCTAGCTAATAAATAATATGTCAGTGCGGCTACAAAAGCACCTATAATCCATGAGAATGATTGAAGAAACATTAAATTTGCATTCCATATTGTTGAAGCAGAAAAGATAAAACCTAAAATTACAGAATAGACAGCCTTAATGTGCCATCCACCACTATAATAATAAATACCATTTTTTTCTAAAGAATAAATATCCTTATTATTAATTTTGCCTTTTTTAATGTAATAAAAATCTGAAATCATTACTCCAAACAATGGTCCAAGAAAAGTTCCAAAAGTATCAATAAAAGAAAGGGCTCCAACTTGACTTAAATATATTAACCAAGATATCCCTACTAAAAAACCCAACATTGAGATTATAAAGCCAGCACTTTTAATTGATAAAGAGAAAGGAAAAAAATTTATTAAAGTATATTGAGATGGTATAAAATTAGCTATTAAATTTGTTGATGCAGATGCAATAATTATAAAAATTAAAGCTAAGACAATTATAAGTATGTTATCTAATTTTCCGAGAATATCTGTTGGATTTGTTAGAATTCTACTTAAATTTTCTGGATCTTGTTTTAAAAAAGCATCCATACCTGAAACAATGAATAATGCAAAAAAAGAAAAAATAATTAAATTAAGGATTAAACTTAAATTTCCTTTTTTAAGTTGAATTTCATCTTTCACGTATCTTGAAAAATCTCCAAAACTTAAAATAATTATTGAAAAATATGCAAAAGTAGTACTAGTGACAGTAATAAGTGGACCAAGATTATTCTTATCTAAAAAATTTGTTAAATTTAATGTATTTAAAAAAGCTTGAGATGTAAATTTAACATCATTTAGTAATACAAATAAAAAAAATAATAACATACCAAGATAAACTACTGTGGCAGAAAAAATTATAATTTTTTTGTTAAAATTCATTCCAGCACTAAATAAAAATCCTTGAAAAATTATTGCTAAAACAATTGATAACCAATCAATTATATTCATACCTAAAAGAAATGTTAAAAAAATTTGTTGATCAAGCAACTCTGGTTGAAATGAAAAAATACCAATTCTAATTAAATAGCTGACTGCCTTAGATAAAAAATATGTTTGGATACCAAATAAAAAAACACCAATTAAAAATCTTATTAACCCAAAGAATTTAGCACCTTTAATACCAAGCGAAGATCTAAGCATTACTACAAAAGGTAATCCACTCTTTTGAGATGGTTTGCCTATCCAATTTGAGAATACAAAGACTAAAATAGTACCCAATAGTGTTCCAAAAAATACTACAAAAGAATTTAAATCATAAATTACATAAAGAGATGTAATTAATGAAAAACCAATCAAACTTTGTATATTAATTCCCCAAAAACAAAACAAAACTTTCCAGTCCCAATTTTTATCAGTTGGATTAACTGAAACTAAATCCCAGTTAGTAAGATTTTTTTTTAAATTTTGAGGACTCACTTAAATAATATAAAACTTAAAATATCTACTGTCCATACAAGAGAGTTGGTAACCAAAGTGCTATTTTAGGAAATATAATAATTAAAACCAATCCTATAACTTGAAGGACCATAAATTGCATCATTCCATAATAAATATCTTTAAGATCCCACTCTGGTACCACACCTTTTAAGAAATAGGCTGAAAGTGCTACAGGGGGTGAAAGCCAGGCAGTTTGTAAATTTACAGCAACCAAAATTGCAAACCAAGTTAAATTAAAGCCTAAAGCTTCTACCAAAGGTAAAATAATTGGAATTATTATCATTACAATTGGAACCCATTCCAAAGGCCACCCTAATAAAAATATCATTACCATGATCATCCCTAAAATAAGATATTTATTCATTTCCAAGCCTAATAGGAATTCTGTTAATAATGTTGGTGTTCCTAATCTAGCAAAAACTGCACCAAAAAAATTAGAAGCAGCAACTAAAACCATTATCAATGCAGTTATCTCTAAAGTTTTAACTAAAGCTTCTTGAAGTTTTGAAAGAGTTAATTTTTTATAAGCTAAAGACAATAAAAGTGCACCCATAGCACCGCATCCTGCAGCTTCTGTTGGTGTTGCAAAACCAAACAAAATGCTTCCAAGAGCTGCAAAAACTAATGCTGCTGGAGGTACCAGACCAAGAAAAAATTCAATCCAAACTTCTTTCATACTTGCTGCTCTCATATCTTCAGGTAAAACTGGTCCTAATTTTGGATTAATCATACACCTAATTGTAGTGTAGGCTGCATACAAGCTTGCAAGAAGAATTCCAGGAAGAATTGCGGCAGCGAATAAATCAATAACTGGGATTTCCATTATTGGTCCCATAACTACCAACATAATACTCGGTGGTATTAAAATTCCTAAAGTTCCCCCTGCAGTTATAGTTCCAGCTGCTAGTTTCACATCATATCCAGACCTATTCATAGATTTTGCTGCCATGATACCTAAAATTGTAACTGAAGCTCCAACTATACCTGTTGCAGCAGCAAATATCACAGATACAAAAAGGACTGCATAATACAATGATCCTTTAACCTTTGCTAACATCATTTGAAATGCTGAAAACAATCTCTCCATTAATCCGGCTTGTTCCATCATAATACCCATGAAGACAAAGAGTGGTACAGCGGCGAGAGTTTGTTCTGTCATCACCATTGAAAATTGCAGTGTCATTAAGTAGAAAACTAATTTTCCAAATCCCAGATATCCAAAAACAAAACCGAGAAATATTAAAGTAAATGATATTGGAAATCCTACAAATATTGCAAATAACATTACACCTACAAGAATAAAACCTAAAATTGCTGGATCAATCAATTCAGCTATCATTTATTATCTCCTGGCCATTCACCTTTTTTAGCTGCCCAATAACTTTTTAATAGTTCGGAAATTCCTTGTATTAATAAAAAAATTATACCAATTAAAAGACACGTCTTGATTGGCCACATATACGGCATCCAAGTTGTATCCATACCTCTTTCGCCTCTCTGAATAGACTCACCTACATAACCAATTGTCATATAAAGAAAAACAATTAAGCCAGGAAAATAAAACAAAAGATATAACCAAAAATCTATAAGACCTTGATTTTTAATTTTAAAATTTCTGTATAAAAAATCAGCTCTAATGTGTACTCCCCTTGATAAAGCATAACCAGCTCCTAACATAAAAAGTGCACCATATAAAAAACGGCTGATGTCATAAGCCCAAATTGTTGGAGCTAAAAATAATTTTCTTGCAAGAACTTCGTAGGTCATTGCAAAAATAAGTGGCATTAAAATCCAGCAAACAATATTACCAATCCATTTACTAAATCTATCTATATTGATA
This sequence comes from uncultured Pelagibacteraceae bacterium, assembly GCA_902578775.1. Lineage (GTDB taxonomy): Bacteria > Pseudomonadota > Alphaproteobacteria > Pelagibacterales > Pelagibacteraceae > Pelagibacter. Next base: position 192,564 of record CACHEF010000001.1, on the reverse strand, counting down.
ATAGATTTTGCCATCCAAACAGGCATATCATTGGGCATTTTGCCAGAACCACCTCGTCTTTCAGCAATCATTTCATCTGAAATATCTAGCTTAGATGGTTTATCTGTCATAAAATTTTGTTAAAAAAAATTAGAGCGGACTTTAAAAGTCCGCTCTAATAAATTAAGATTAATTAATTATTACTTTAATGTTGCAGCGTGAGCCATACCTAGCTTCGCATTTGACATTTGAGCACCACTCCAGAAAGGTACAGCTATATCAGCAAAGTTTTTCATAGAAGTATAAACTTCATTGAAAAATTTGTTCTCTGCAGCATTCTTATTTAAAGATGCTTTTGCAGCAGCCATATATTCTGTGAAATAATCAGAAGGTGTATCTTCTAGGATTACTCCATGTTTTGTAGTTAGTTCTCTTAATGCTTTACCATTTTCATAGATTCTATAACTTAAAGATTTAGCTAATGATGCATTAGCAGCAACTTCAAGAGATTTCTTCTCATGATCGGTCATAGCATTATAAGTTTTTCCAGTAATGTAAAAGTCAGCATTTACAACTACTTGGTGTAAACCTTGTAGATAGTAGTGCTTTAATACTTTTTGAAAACCAAATGTTAAGTCTGGTTTTGGACAACACCATTCAGCAGCATCAATTGTGCCTGCCTCTAAAGCTGGAAGAATATCTCCACCGCCCATAGCTACAGATGCAATTCCGATGTCTTTGTAAGTTTGTCCTGGAATGCCTGGAGGAGTTCTGAATTTATATTTTCTAAAATCAGCCATGTCTTTAATCGGTTTTGGAAACCAACCTAAAGCTTCTGGACCAACTGGTTGAATCATAAATCCTTTAATGTCTCTTCCCATTTCTTTCCATAATTGGTCGTATAATTCTTTACCACCACCGTATTGAAACCAAGATAAAAATGCGATGTTATCAATACCAACACCACCACCAGCTACTGGTGAACCAAATAGCATAGCCGCTGGATGATCGCCTGACCAATAGTGTGTCCAAGCAAATCCGCAATCAATTAAACCTTTATCGACAGCATCTAGAGTTTCCTTTACTCCAACTACGGCACCAGCAGGTAAAATTTCAAACTTAAGTGAACCAGCTGTTAATGTAGTTACTGTATCAGTAAAGTCCTTTAACATTTTAACTTCATCAGCCTTTGTGTTAAGAACAGTCTGACATTTTAGTGTTTTTGCAGCACTAGCGTTAGATATAAAACCAAACACCAAAAAAGTTGCAAATAACATTGAAATGATTTTTTTCATTATTTTTCCTCTTGTTAGTTAAATTTAACTTGCGGCATACAATCAGAAAAATATAGGTGACACAAGCAAGAATTGTGAATATGAGTGTAAAGAAACTCAAAAAAGTTTAATAAAAAAAACAATTCAACTTGAGATGGAAAATTTTGATTTTGTAATCATCGGTGCAGGTTCTGCAGGATGCGTTTTAGCAAATAGACTTTCTGCAAATCCAAATAATAAAGTTTTACTTTTAGAAGCTGGTGGTAAAGATAATTATCCATGGATACATATTCCTGTTGGTTATTATAAAACAATGCATAATCCAAAAGTTGATTGGTGTTTTCATACTGAGAAAGATGAAACCATGAATAATAGATCAATAAGATATCCTAGAGGTAAAACTTTAGGAGGGAGCTCATCAATTAATGGTCTACTTTGGATTAGAGGTCAAAGTAATGATTATGATAATTGGCGCCAACAAGGCAATAATGGATGGGGCTGGGATGATGTATTACCTTATTTTATAAAATCTGAAAATAATGAGATTGGAAAAAACGAATTTCATAGTGATAACGGTCCAATTATGGTTGCTAACAAAAAGATTAAGTTAAAAATGCTTGAGGAATTTATAAATGCCTCTGTAGAAAGAGGTATCCCAGAAGTTAATGATTTTAATACGGGTGATAATTTTGGCGTTGGTTACTATCAATTTACTACAACTCATAGTCATAAAGGTTTAAAACTAAGATGTAGCGCTGCAAAAGGATATCTTAATCCTGTAAAAAAAAGATCTAATCTAAAAATAGTAACAAATGCACACGTAGAAAAAATAAATTTTAAAGGAAAAAAAGCTGAAAGTTTAAATTATTTAAATAACGGTAAATCAATAAAAGTATTTGCAAACAAAGAGATAATTTTGTCTGCGGGGTCTATAGGTTCTCCACATATATTACAGGTTTCTGGAATTGGAGATAATGAAAAGCTTAAAAAACTCGGTATAAATACAGTTAATGAATTAAAAGGTGTTGGAAAAAATTTACAGGACCATTTAATGTTTAGGCCAGTTTATAAAGTTAAAAATCTTAAATCTCTTAATAAAAAAATTAATAGTCTTTTTGGAAATTTATTGATTGCCCTAGAGTATATTTTTAATCAAAGTGGACCTATGACTATGGGCGCAAGCCAAGTATGTGGTTTTGCAAAAAGTGATAGTTCAAGAGAAACTCCAAATTTACAGTTTCATGTTCAGCCAATTAGTACAGACATTTTAGGTGCAACCAAATTACATAATTTTGAGGGTATAACTCCTACAGTAGCAAACGTAAGACCAACTAGCAGAGGTGAGATAAATATTGTTAGTAACAATATTAAAGATTATCCAAAAATTAAAATGAACTATCTCTCAACTGATGATGACAGATATGTTGCTGCTCAGGGCCTTAAACTTGTTAGAAAAATAATGTTAGAAACTGAAACATTTAAGAAATATGAGCCAGAAGAATATAGGCCTGGAATACATATTAAAGATGATGAGGAATTAGTTAAAGCAGGAAGTGATTATACTCAAACTATATTTCATCCTGTCGGAACTTGTAAAATGGGAAAAGATGAAAATTCTGTTGTGGATGAAAAATTAAAAGTACATGGTATAGAAAATCTTAGAGTTATAGATGCTTCTATAATGCCTAATATAACTTCAGGAAATACAAATGCACCAACAATAATGATTGCAGAAAAAGGTGCGGATATGATACTTAGAAGTTAATGTTCGCTGATTTAATTACCCCAGAACAACTAACTATTCTAACACAAATCATTTTAATTGATCTAGTTTTAGCAGGAGACAATGCAATTATTATTGGAATGGTTGCATCTAAATTTCCATTAGAACAAAGAAAAAAAATAATATTTTGGGGCATAGGAGGTGCTGTTGTTTTAAGAATAATCTTAACTTTATTGACTGCTTACTTGTTACAAATTACAGGTTTAAGATTAATTGGTGGTCTCCTTCTACTTTATATAGTTTACAAACTTTATATCGATGTTGTGAAAGGAACCAATCACGATAGTGATATAAAAGTAGACAATTCAAATTTTTTAAAAGCTATTTGGACAATTTTATTAGCTGACTTTACAATGAGTTTGGACAATGTTCTTGGTGTTGCTGGAGCTGCAGGAAATCATTACAATTTACTAATTTTTGGCCTAGTTTTATCAATTGTTTTAATGGCTACTGCCGCAACAATAATTTCCAACTGGATTAAAAAATACAAGTGGATTGCATGGGCCGGTTTATTAGCAATTCTAATTGTTGCTATTGAGTTGATTTACACTGATATTAAAATATTATTTTTATAATGTTCTTAAAAAATTATAACTTTAAAAATAAGACAGCAATCGTAACGGGTGCAGGCAAAGGTATTGGTAGAGCTTGCGCTATAGCTCTAGCAGAAGCAGGATCAAATCTAATAATTATTAGCAGAACTAAAAAAGATCTAGATGAGGTTTCAAAGAAAATTAAAAAATTTAAAACAAAGTGTAAATCTTATGTTTGTGACATTACAAATTATAATGATATCAAAGAAATTATTAACAAACAGTCTAAGCTAGATATTCTTATCAACAACGCTGGTAATAATAGACCAGCACATTTCACAAAAGTTAAAACTAAAGATATGGAACATATGGTAAAGATAAATACAATAGCCACATTTAATCTTGCACACCTGTGCGCGCTTAAAATGATAAAATCAAAAAATAGAAAAAAAACAGGTGGTGTTATTGTCAATATGTCATCACAAATGGGTCATGTAGGTGGACCAATAAGAAGTGTTTATAACATGAATAAATTTGGTTTAGAGGGTTTAACAAAAGGGATGTCTATAGATCTTGCAAAATATAATATTAGAGTAAATACTGTTTGCCCAACATTTGTTGTCACGCCTATGACGAAGAAATTTTTAAAAGACAAGAAATTTGAAAGAGACATGTTAAATAATATTCCTCTTGGAAGATTTGCTGAATTATCTGAAGTTGCGTCTGCTGTAGTATTTCTAGCTTCTGATGCAGCATCAATGATTACAGGTACTTCTTTATTGGTTGATGGCGGATGGACTGCAAAATAATTTATAGATTATTTTTTATAATAACTCTTTTTGCCTCAACACAACTAAATGCAATTGAATTTAAGGGTAAATTTTTACAAGGTCATTACATTATTGGAATTACCAATCCATCTGCCAAAATATTAATAGGTAAAAAAGAAATTAAAGTTTCAAAAGATGGTTACTTTGTATTTGGAATAGATAGGGATAGAAAATTCGATGTCACTATCACAAAAATTATAAGCGATAAAAAAGAAGTTATTACTAAACGAGTTTTAAAAAGAAAATACAATATTCAAAGAATTGATGGGTTAGAAGAAAGTAAGGTAACTCCACCAGAGTCTGTTTATAAAAGAATTAAAGAAGAAAATAATAAAATTGGAGAAGCAAGAGCTATTAATTCTGACTTACCTTTTTTCAAAAATCAATTCATTATGCCTGTAGAAGGAATTATTAGTGGTGTTTATGGTAGCCAAAGAATTTTAAATGGAAAACCTAGATGGCCACATTATGGAATTGATATTGCTGCTAAACAAGGGACTAAGATTAAATCTTCCGGCTCGGGCACTGTCACTATGGCTGAGGATGATCTTTATTATACAGGTGGGACAATCATTATGGATCATGGTCATGGCATATCTACAATTTATTCTCATCTTGAAACTGTAATGGTATCTGTGGGTGATGAGATTAATCAAGGAGATATCATAGGAACAGTTGGTTCGACTGGGAGATCAACTGGTCCACATTTAGATTTTAGAGTTAACTGGTTTCAGACTAGACTAGATCCTATGTCTGTAATAAATTAAATCATGCAAACAATGATACTATTAGCTTTAGTGATTGTGATTGGGTGGGTATTATTCAGACCCTTTACTAAAAAAGAACTTGATAGATATAATGATAAAAACTGGCCTGATATGAATTTATAACAGGGCACCCAGCAACAGAGCTCACAGCAGGTTAAATTTCAGATCTAGCTCGTAACCTTTCGTACATAAGTCTGGCTTTCACACCTAAATCCAAAAATGGTTTTGGTGGTAGCCAAGTTGGTTTATTTCTTGCCTCAATAGTTTCAATTTCTTTTGTATGTTCATTGCTTGCCTTAATAGCAATTTGTTCACCAAACAATGCACCTACTCCAATACCTGAACCATTATAACAACCTGCAACAAATATATTTTCTTGAATTTTTTCAAAGATCTGAGAACTATTTCTGGTTCTTGAGACAATTCCTGACCAAGTTGATTGAATTATATCATCTGGTAATTGTGGAAATCTTTTTTTAATACCGATCTTTTGCTTTATAGACCTTTTTTCCAAATCAGATTTAGACATCCGCGAAGGATTGTGAACCTCAACAGTATTTCTTATTAAAATTCTTCTATCTTTAGTCATTCTAATTGTTGCACCCATTGGTCTGACAGGCAAAACTCCCCACTCTTTCGGTTCTCCAATTAATTTAAATTCTTTTTCAGTCAAAGACCTTGTCATACTTGCAGTTAAAGTAATTGGAAAATTATAATTTACTTTGATACCTAGAGACTTAAGAAATCCGTTGGTCGCAAAGATTATTCTTTTTGATTTTATTGAACTATTTTTAAAATTACAATTTATTAAACCACCAATCTTTTTCCAATTTAATAACAATGAATTCTCATAAAGTATTACATTCTCAGGCAATGTATCAATCATTGCTCTTACTAACTTGCCTGGATGTAATAAAATTCCTCCTTTTGTATGAAGAGCAACATTATAGAAGTTAGTACCTAATCTTTTCGTGAGATCTTTTTTAAATATCAAATTATGTTCAAAACCTAATTTAGACAGAGTTTCTGAAAAATTTTCTAAGATTTTTTTATCTTTGGTATTTGATGATGCAAAATACTTTCCACACTCATTCCAATCACAATCGACTTGATGTTCCTTAATGAATTTTTTAATTACATCTATGCCTAATTTATAGATATCAGATTTTTTTTTATATTTTTCTAATTCTTTATTAGAAGTGAAACCATCATTGAGTGTAGTATCAACTAAATAACCAGAATTTCTTGAACTCGCACCCTCTCCTGCTAATTGAGCATCAACTAATACAATTTTTTGATTTGGATAAAGCTGACCTAATTTTCTTGCAGCTGAAAGTCCTGTATATCCTGCACCTACGACTAACCATTCGCAACTCAAATCAGTTGAAAGTGTTTGGATATTTGTTCTTGGATTTAAATCATTAACCCAACTACAATAATTATCATTAATAACTTCCATTAAAAAAGATTACGATAATTAATTACTATTTTAAAGATTTTAAGAGGTTAAAGATGGTTGTTTCTTCATGTCCTCTTTTTTAATACCAGCAACTCTTACTGGTTTTTTCATTGCGTCTCTTCTAAAAGGTTCACCAAGTTCTTGATTAAGAATTACTTCAATAAATGTTGTTATACCTTTCTTTTGATCTTCACAAGATTGTTTAATCGCTGCTGTTGTTTCTTCCATTGTTTTAACGGTAACGCCTTTTAAACCACAGGCATTAGCAACTTTAGCATAACTTAGTTCTGGGTCTAATTCTGTTCCAATAAAATTATTATCAAACCAAAGAGTGGTATTTCTTTTTTCTGCTCCCCACTGATAATTTCTAAAAATGACCATTGTTATCGCTGGCCATTCTTCTCGAGCACAAGAACTCATTTCATTCATACTAATTCCAAAAGCTCCATCCCCAGCAAAACCGATTACTGGCGTATCAGGACATCCAATTTTTGCACCTAAGATTGATGGAAAACCATAACCACAAGGACCGAATAAACCTGGAGCTAAATACTTTCTTGGTTTTTCAAAAGTAGGATAAGCATTTCCTATTGCGCAGTTATTTCCTATATCACTAGAAATAATTACATCAGCTGGCATTCCAGCTTGAATTGCTCGCCATGCTTGTCTTGGAGACATTCTATCTCTATCTCTCTCTCTTGCCTCCTTATTCCAAACTGTTCCCTCATCATCATCTTCATGATCTAAACTTGATAATTTTTGTAGCCAAGCAGATTTTGTTTGGTGAATTAAATCTTTTCTTTTTTGTCTATCAGTATCACCAGCATTTGAAGATAGTTTTTCTAAAATCTGCGTTGCCACTAATTTTGCATCACCACTAATTCCAACTGTAACTTTTTTTGTTAAACCAATTCTATCTGGATTAATGTCCACTTGAATTATACTTGCACTCTTTGGCCAATAATCAATCCCATACCCTGGAAGTGTTGAAAAAGGATTTAGTCTTGTTCCTAAAGCTAAAACTACATCTGCTTTTGAAATAAGTTCCATTGCAGCTTTAGATCCATTGTATCCTAATGGACCAACAGCCAACGGATGACTTCCTGGAAAGCTATCATTGTGTTGATAACCAGAACAAACTGGTGAATCCAATTTCTCAGCAAGTTTTTTGGTTTCTTCAATTGCTCCACCAATAACAACTCCTGCTCCAGATAAAATAACTGGAAATTTTGCATTTGATAAAAGTTTTGCAGCTTTAACTATTGCTTCTGCTCCACCACCTTGTCTTTCTAATCTAACTATTGGTGGTAATTCTATATCTATAACTTGAGTCCAATAATCTCTTGGTACATTTATTTGTGCTGGTGCTGAACCCCTTATTGCTTTTTCTATTACTCTATTTAAAACTTCAGCCATTCTTGATGGGTCTCTTACCTCCTCCTGGTAACAAACCATATCTTTAAACAAATTCATTTGTTCAACTTCTTGAAAACCACCTTGACCCATAGTTTTGTTTGCAGCTTGGGGAGTTACTAATAATAAAGGAGTATGGTTCCAAAAAGCTGTTTTGATTGGAGTTACTAATCCAGTTATGCCTGGTCCATTTTGTGCAATGACCATAGACATTTTTCCAGTAGATCTTGTATAACCATCAGCGATTAGTCCTCCATTTGTCTCGTGAGCAACGTCCCAAAATTTAATTCCAGCATCAGGAAAAATATCTGAAATTGGCATAAACGCTGAACCTATAATTCCAAATGCGTGTTCAATTCCATGCATTTGTAAAACTTTTACAAAAGCTTCCTCAGTTGTCATTTTTGTCATAAACTAGTAACCTCTCTAAAATCTAATTTAGGTTTTTATAAATTTCGTTTGTTAATTTTTGCGATTAATATATAAGATTTCACAAAATTCAAATAAACAATTCGACACGATATGGCTACAGACATTATAATTCATGATAAAAAAGACAATGTTGGAGTAGTAGTTATTGAAAAAATTACTCCTAAACAAGACTGTGCTTGCTGGATAATGGAAGATGACAGTTCTACAAACATTCAATCAATGGATGAAATTCCTTTAGGACATAAAATTGCAATGATAGACCTCAAGGAGGGTGATACTATCCTTAAATATGGTCATGATATTGGTAAAGTAGTAAAATCAATTAAAAAAGGTGAACATGTTCACGTTCATAATGTAAAAACAAAGAAGTGGTAAAGTATGGAAATTCCAAAAAGTTTTTTAGGTTACAAAAGAGAAAACGGCAGAGCTGGAACAAGAAATCATGTAATTATTTTACCAGTCGATGATATCTCAAATGCTTGTGCTGAAGCTGTAGCAAACAATATAAAAGGAACAATTGCTCTTCCTCATTCATATGGGAGATTACAATTTGGAGCTGACTTAGAATTACATTTTAGAACTATGATAGGAACAGGATGTAATCCAAATGTTGCTGCTGTGATAGTGATTGGAATTGAACCTAAATGGACAAAAAGAATTGTAGATGGCATTGCCAAAACTGGAAAACCAGTTGAAGGCTTTCATATTGAGCGTACTGGAGATATCGGCACTACAATGAAAGCTTCGAAGAAAGCTCAGGAATTTGTTATGTGGGCTTCAGAAAAACAAAGAGAAGAATGTCCAATGAGTGATCTTTGGATATCAGTGAAATGTGGAGAGTCAGACACTACATCTGGTTTAGCATCAAACCCAACTGTTGGAAATTTAATGGATAAGCTTGAACCAATGGGTGTGCATTTATGTTTTGGGGAAACATCAGAATTAACAGGAGCAGAAAAAGTTTGTGCATCAAGAGGTGCAACAAAAGAAGCATCAGAAAAATTTATGAAAACCTGGAACGATTATAATAATTTTATATTAAAAGAAGCAACAGATGATTTATCTGAAAGTCAACCTACAGCAGGCAATATTGCAGGTGGTTTAACAACTATTGAAGAAAAAGCTTTTGGAAATTTTCAAAAAATTGGAAATTGTAAATTTATAGATGTATTAGAACCAGCTGAAGAACCAAAAAAAGGTAAAGGTTTATACTTTATGGACACTTCGTCTGCAGCTGCAGAATGTGTAACCTTACAGGCAGCTGCAGGGTTTAATATTCATCTATTCCCAACAGGGCAAGGTAATATTGTTGGAAATCCAATTGAACCAGTGATCAAACTTACTGCAAATCCTCTTACTGTAAAAAGTATGGGTGAACATATTGATTGTGATGTTTCAAAAATATTATCACGAGAAATGAATTTGTCTGAAGCGGGAGATGAACTAATTAAAACAACATTGCGGGTAGCTAACGGAAGATTAACTTGTGCAGAGGCTTTAGGTCACAAAGAGTTTGTGATGACTAAACTTTACAGAAGTGCATAAGTTTTTATTTAGTGTTTAATAAATTAAATTATTTTAAGACAATATTCCCAGGTGTAGGTTTAGCTTTAATATTTTATTTATTTTCTCATGGAATTAATAATGTTTTGGCTATAGAAATATTTGGTACTGAAAAAAGTCCAATATCAACTGTTCTAATAGCAATTATTCTTGGAATTATAATGGGTAACGCTTTTACACCAAGACCAGGTATGATGATTGGTCTCGATTTTACACAACAATATATTTTAAAATTAGGAATTATTTTTTTAGGAATTAGGCTAAGTTTTGAAGAATTTATAAAATTTGGTTCAATCGCTATACCATTAATAATTGTGTGTATAATAAGCGTACTAATTTTGATCAAACTCTTAATTAAAAAAGTTCCTATATCTTCAAAAATGTCATATTTAATAGCAATAGGAACTAGTGTTTGTGGAGCAACAGCTATCGTAGCAACAGCACCTGTTATTAACGCAAAAAAAACAGAAGTGGCTTACGCTATTGCTAATATTACTTTATTTGGAGTTATTGCTATGCTTATTTATCCTAATTTTGCTGAATGGTATTTCAACGATGAAAATTTAAAAGCTGGTCTTTTTTTAGGAACTTCAATTCATGAAACATCTCAGGTTGCAGCAGCAGGATTAATTTATGATCAACAATTTAACAGTCCAGAAACTTTAAATGTTGCAACTGTGACTAAATTAATTCGGAATACATTTCTTGTAATAATGATACCATTATTTGCTTTTTTATATAATCGTGGTGAATTAAAAAAAAAATCTTACTCAATTTTAAATATTTTTCCTTATTTTGTTCTAGGTTTTATTGGAATGATCATAACAAGAAATCTCGGTGATCAATTTTTTATTGAAAATGAAAATAATAATTATTGGATAAATTTTATTGAATATATAAAAATTTTAGCCACAGCTTTTTTAACAATGGCAATGGCTGCAGTAGGAATATCTATAAATTTAAGTGAATTAAAGTCGATGGGATATAAGCCTTTTGTTGTAGGTTTAATCGCTGCAATTACAGTCGGTTTTATAAGTCTTATTTATATCGAAACTGTTACGAAATTTTTAATTTAGCTTGTTTTTGAAATTTTATTTAGATAGTTCTTTCTCATTTTAGATAAAAACCTTCTTATAAAAGCTGCACCTATTCCTAAAAAAACAGCAAACATAATTGAAAACAATCCATAAAAAAATGGCATATCATTAGAAAACTCTTTGATGAATTTTGAGAAAATATTCAGATCGGTATTTTCTACTTTTGAGGTTCCATTTAGTATTTCATCTGCAAAAAAAGTGTCATAAGCAATTGCAATTCCCACAACTAACAACAAAATTGCCAATAAAGCTTTTAAACCAGAACTATCAATACTTTCACCCAATTTTTGACCTACTTGAACACCTATTATTGACCCTACTACCAGCATAACAACCAGCATTAAATCGATAGATCCATAATTAAAAGAGTGCAAAAAAGTAACTATAACACTAACAAAGATTGTAACAAATAATGAAGTTCCAGGAACTAGTCTTGTCGGCATTTTAATAATATAAATCATAGCTGGCACTAATATGAATGCCCCACCAATACCCATTATAGCTGCAATAAAACCAACCGTTAAACCAATTATTATAGGCGTAAAAATACTTTCATACAATTTTGATTTAGGAAATCGCATTCTTAAAGGAAGTCCATGTATCCAATAATGAACATGTAATTTTTTTTTCTCTACAACATTCTTTTTAGCTTTGTCTATTTCACCAAGACTTTCCACAAGCATTAACGTGCCTATTATCGCTAAGATATACATATAAGCTAATGAAATAACTGTATCAATTTTTCCAATACCTTTAAAATAAGTAAAAGTATAAATGCCTAAAGTGGTTCCTATCGAACCACCTATTACAATCATAAAACCCATTTTGTAATCCAAAGTATTTTTTAACCAATGAGTGGTAGATCCCGAGACCGAAGTAGCTAAAATATTATTTGCTTCATTTGCAACTGCATATGCTGGTGGTATACCCATAAAAATTAAAAAAGGCGTCATCAAAAATCCACCTCCGACTCCAAATAAACCTGAAAGTACTCCTACTATTGCACTTAATAAAAGTATTTCAATAGGGTTAACAAAAACTTGGGCTATTGGGAGAAATACTTCCATAATATATAATTATCTTTAATTATTACTCATATATATCTATGTCAATAAAGATAAATAAATTCTTGATAAAATATTAAAGAAATTGATAAAGGTATATAAGTATCTATTTATATATTAATAAGAATATAAATTATTTTATTATAATATTATGTCAGTAGTGTTAATTTCAGGCTCTTGTGGTTTAGTAGGATCTGAAGCAGTAAATTTTTTTTCAAAAAAAGGTTTTGATGTAGTTGGCATTGATAATAACTTAAGAAAATTTTTTTTTGGAAATGAGGGATCAACAATTAAAATTAAAAATGAGCTTTTAAAAAATAATAAAAAATTTAAAAATTATAATTTTGATATTAGAAATTTTGATTCATTAGAAAAAGTTTATAAAAAATATAAAAAAAATATATCATTGATAATTCATTGTGCTGCCCAACCTTCGCACGATTATGGCAAAAATTTTCCAATTTTAGATTTTAATGTAAATGCAACAGGGACATTAAATTTATTAGAATTAACAAAAAAATATTGTGCTGAGTCACCATTTATTTTTATGTCTACAAATAAAGTTTATGGTGACAATCCAAATAGGCTCAAATTTGTTGAAACTAAAACTCGATGGGAATTAAAGAGAAATAATAAATACTACAATGGTATTAATGAGAAATTTTCTATCGATAATTGTACACATAGTTTTTTTGGTGTTTCAAAAACTTATGCAGATCTCATTGTACAAGAGTATGGTAAAAATGTTGGTCTAAAAACAGTTTGTTTTAGAGGTGGATGTCTTACTGGTCCAAATCATAACGGAGCAAAACTTCATGGGTTTTTATCTTATCTCGTTAAAATTTCTTTAGCTAAAAAGAAATATTCCTTAATTGGTTATAAAGGTAAACAAGTAAGAGATAATCTTCATAGTTTTGATTTAGTAAACGCTTTTTGGGAATATTTTAAAAAACCAACTAAGGGTGAAGTTTACAATTTGGGTGGTGGAAGATATTCAAACTGTTCGATTATAGAAGCTTTAGATTTAGTTGAAAATATTGCCAATATTTCTATTAAAAGAAATATATTAAAAATTCCAAGAATTGGTGATCATATATGGTATATTTCTAATTTATCTAAATTTAAAAAGCATTATCCAAATTGGAAACAAAAATATAATACAAAAAAAATAATTGAAAACTTAATCGATAGTGAAAAATATATTTAATTAAAAGTCATTAGGGTTCCTGTAATAACAATTCCCCAGTAGGCAAATAATATCAAAAATATTCCTGATTTTAGTTTATTTTGTTTTATTTTCGATGGAAATTTTTTAATTATGTCTGGCACTAATTAATCATTAAACGCTGAAAGATATTTGTCAATTATTTAATTAAGATTTTTAAAAAAAATTAATTTTAGTTTTAGAAATTAGTAGATGGTTGCCCCAAAAATTTTAACTACACCATCCTCTACTCCGAGAACTAATCTTCCTAAAAACTCACCTGGGATTTCTTTGTTAGTCTGTTTTATTAGAACAGTAACATAATCTCCTCTTCTAAGTGTCCCAAAGGGTTCATAAGTCTCTTTTAAATTTATAATTAATTTATTGTTTGCCCATTGTTTACCAAGTTCAACTTCATTGGCTCCAAATAACATCTGCGTAGAAAAATCTTTTGTAAATCCACCATAATCCTTAAGATTTGAAGATTTTACTAAATTATCCCAAAATGGTTTGCCAATTTTAAAAATCTCTTCATCTGATTTAGATAACAAATCCATAAATATTTAATACTATTAATTGATTGAGTTAAGAAGCTTTTTTCTTTTCGTTCTCATCTACAATATGGTAAACAGGAACTTTTTCCATACTAAATTTACCTGTTTCAGGATCTCTTCTAGAAACTGTTAAGCAATGCCAGTTTTCATCATCAAGCTTCATATGATCGCCCCTATAATAATACCCTGGCCAACGTGTTTCTTCTCTAAATAATGTGTGCTCTGTTACACATTGAGAGGTTAAAGTTCTGTGTTTTAATTCCCAGGCTCTCATCAATTGATGATAATCCTCTGCTCCTACATTTTCTAAATCCTCTTGTAGCCATTCTAGAAGTTCTAGAGCCCTCTTAAGCATATTACCATTAGTCATGTAATTCGAAGTAATTCCCCCAACGTACTCATCCATAATTTTTTGAAGTCTTTGTAATCCTTGTATTGGAGAAATATAACTTGGTGAAACTGTTCCTCCAGTTATCTCGTTTTGAGCAACTGTATATGTTTCTAAAGGCTTGTAGACAGCTTTTTTAAAATTATCACATTGTTTATCTGTAACATTAATTCCTTCAGCTTTTTTATCTTCAATATATTTTACTGCTGCTTTTGCTGCTAATCTACCCTCTGTAAAAGAACCTGATGAAAATTTGTGCGCACTGCCACCCACTGTATCTCCTGCACCAAAAAGTCCATCAATTGTTAACATTCTGTTATAACCCCAGAAGTATTCAGGTGGAGACAAATCTTCAGGTCCACTAACCCATGCTCCTGAACATGTTGCATGTGATCCCATAACGTAAGGTTCAGATGTTGTTAATTCAGGATTGGTATACTTTGGATCAATATTTTGTGATGCCCAAACAACAGCTTGTCCAACTGTCATCCCTAAAAAGTTTTCCCATCCAACTGTTTCTAAATGTGGATCTTGAAAAGCCTCTTTAGTAACCATGTGGATCGGTCCACCACCGGCAGCAACTTCTTGAATAAATGCGTGGTTTCTTAAACAAGTAGGAGTTGGATGATGATCAATATATTCACCAACTAATTCTTTTGTTTGATCATACCATTTTTTTTCATAATTTTCGCCATTGGCATTTTGTGTATATGTTTTTAAATGTAAAAAATATGCTCCAACAGGTCCATAACCATCTTTAAATCTACACAATACAATTCTATTTTCCATTTGAGTCATCTTTGCACCTGCTGCAATAGGTAGTGCATATGCAGATCCATTACTCCACGGTGCATACCAAGTTCTTCCCATACCTTCACCAACAGCTCTCGGTTTAAAAATATGTGATGCTCCGCCTGCTGAAACTATAACTGCCTTAGCTCTAAACACATGAAAATCACCTGTTCTCATATTAAAACCAACTGCACCACCAATTCTATTTTCTTTAGCCTCGTCCATTAACAAATGAGTAATCATTATTCTGTTGTAAATTTTATCTGCAGATTTTTTTGCTGCCTCAGCAACAATTGGTTTATAGCTTTCACCATGTATCATGATTTGCCATTTACCCTCCCTTAAGTATCTTCCAGTTTTTTCATTTTTCATCATTGGAAGACCCCACTCATCAAACATGTGAACAGTTGAGTCTACATGACGAGCCATGTCATAACCTAAATCTTCTCTAACCATTCCCATTAAATCATTTCTGGCATATCTTACATGGTCCTCAGGTTGATTTTCATCCCACTGCATACCCATGTAACAATTTATTGCGTACAAACCTTGTGCGACTGCACCACTCCGATCAATATTTGCTTTTTCAACACAAACAATCTTTAAATCTCTCCCCCAATGTCTGGCCTCAAATGTTGCTCCTGTGCCGGCCATTCCACCACCAACAACTAATACATCACACTCCTCATAATGTGTTTTGTGCTTTGTCATTAATAATAAACACCTTTTTTAAAAGACTCTTTTGGAACCGATGGTAATTCTTTGTTGGTATTTAATCCTTCTGGCTCACTATATAATCTTTGTGAATTAATTTCTCCTTGGTTAGGAGTATCACCTTCAGCAAGTTTAGGAATAAATTTTCCCCAAGGTTTTGTTGTTATAGGTGAAACGAAGTTTTTTTCTGTTCCGTTTCTAAATTTAATTTTCCAAGAGATAGTTCCTTTTTCTTCTTCTCTTCTTACTCTAACGCTGTGACCCATCGGAGCAAAATCGGCATACCCTCTTACATCAATTGCATGATTAGGACATGCTTTAACACACGAATAACATTCCCAACAAAAGTTTGGTTCAATATTTTTTGCTCTTCTGATATTTTCATCAATGTGCATGATGTCTGAAGGACATATATCCACGCAATGACCACAACCATCACATCTTGTCATGTATACAAAAGTTGACATAATTTTTATTTATTTCCTTTTTCTATTAACATATTAATAATGTTTTGGCTCTTCTCTTTTTATACCCAGGCCAAATTGTTCCGGGGCATCAGCTGGTGGAGGTAAATTATCCCTAGATCCATCGGCTTCAGCTAAATTTTTTTGAATAGCTGCTCCAGGTTTATAAAACATGTGAGCAAATTTAGACCAATAAACGCCCCCAAATAAAATCAAATTAGATGCAACAAATAGAGTTAAAAACAAATAAGATAAACTTGTTTGGCCATTAAATTGAGTATATGACCAAGCTAACCCAAAAGTTGAACATGCAAGCAATGCTAAAACAAATAAATCGGCTTTAATAATTCTGTACCAAGGATGGGCTTCTGCTGAAACATCAACTCTAAGAAAAAACCAAAACCAATATCCTCCCAAACATGTTAATATTGCTCCTGCATGCCAAATCACCGACCAAGTTTGAGAACTTGGTTTATCAACACCTGTGTAACAAAAAACTAAAATAGCTGAAGATATCCAAAATAAAATTGTGCCATACATTCCTAGAACATGGGCAAGTCTTCTTTTACCAAAACCTAATTCAGAGGTTGTGCCAATATCAACAACTGTTGTTTTAGCAATGACAGAAACCTTTTCTCCTACACCTAATTTTTTTGTTGCTGACAGCTTTGCTTTCTTTGCGTTGTTAAAAAAATAAGTCAAATTTTTGTGATGTATCATTTGAATGATAGTTCCAATTACAATTAACAAAACCATTGCAATGATAAAAGATTGCATTGCAAATGGAGAAATGGTTTCTGATAAAATTGAAAATGGATTATTGTTTAACATTTCCGCCTTTCGTTAAATTTTGAATTAGTATTAAAGTTTTATATATAGTTGAATTTATAGTTCAACCTCAAACTAGGGTCAATTTGTCTTTAATAATAGGCTAATTATTTCTTTTATAATATTGTTTGCTTGGAATGACTGACCGTACTCCACCCTGAGGATTATCTACATCTCCTTCTCTTCGGGGAATCAGATGAAAATGACAATGTAAAATAGATTGACCAGATACGATTCCTATATTTGTGCCTAGATTAAATCCTTTAACTAACGGATCTTTATTGGTTATTTCTTTTTTTACAATTTTTAAAAGTTCATTACAGGCAACCAATTCATCATTAGATAAATCAAAATAATCTTTTATGTGTCTTTTAGGTATAATCAAACAATGATGTTCTGAAACTGGGTATGAATCATAACTTGCATATGCCAAATCATTTTCATGAGCACATCCGCTTTTTTTAACATTACAAAATAAACAAGGATTGTTTGGATCTTTCATGTTTTAAAATCTATAAGAATTGCATTTTTTTATAACAGCGTCATATTGTTTTGATAGCAACTTAAATTTTATTAGATTTTTTCTTTTCCATTTAAGCTCATTTATAGTTTTTACTGAAGTAACGCCTTTCCCAGAACCTATTAATAATATTTCATCATAATCTTTTATCTCTTTAAGCAAAATATCTTTTTTAATTATCTTTCTTATTTTTGTTTTAAAAAATTTATAAGTATTTCCCTCATAATAATCCTTTTTAGGTGTAAAAAATTTTTGATCTTTGATAAATAATAAATTTGAAGTTCCAGTTTCTAATAATTTCTTATTGGATACCAATGCAATATCTGATTGTGAGTTATCCATTTTAGATAAATAAGATAAGATCTTTTTGTATTTTAAATTTTTAAATTCTGGTTTTTCTCTTTTTAATTTTACTAACCTCAAATTAAAATTTAATTTCGGTTTAACCCTTTTTCTTAAAGATATTGAAATAATTTTCTTATTTATAGCAATTCTCAATAGATGATTATATTTCCTTTTTTTGGATAAATTTTTATTTATTATTTTTAGAATATCTGACTTTAAAGATTTCTTTTTGATTTGGTATTTTTTTAGTGATGAAATTAAGTTTTTTAAATGATTATCAAAGAATAAAATTTTCGCTGGTTTGCCAAAAATCCACATCGTTGTAAAAATTCCATGATCCCCCCAAAGATCTTGGAATTCTATCTGTTTTAAGTCTTTAAGCTGATAAGATTTTTTTAATAAGTAGGTTGCCATTGATAGTTAAAAAAGATTCTGGGTGAAATTGAAATCCATAAATTTTTTCCTTTTTATTTTCAAATGCCATTGCAACTTTTGAATTTAAACATCTCATAGTTATCTCAAAATTATTGGATTTGAAAGGTTCTTTTAATTTTAAAGAATGGTACCTGCCAACTTTAAATATTTTTCCTTTTTTGAATAAAGATTTATTAGTGATTACTTTTATATTTGATTGAAATCCATGATAAATTTTTTTTTGTTCAACAATTTTTGCACCTTCACAAAATAGAATATGTTGAAATCCTAAACAAATTCCTATGATTTTCTTTTTACCTTTATATTTTTTATAAATTTTTGAAGTGATTGGATAATTTTTTGGATTACCTGGACCGGGTGAAAAAATTATTGAAGATGCTTGCTTAATTTTATTTTCGCTAATTTTATCATAGTTATCGTACTCAACTTTATCAAACAAAGCAAATTGATGAACTACATTATGAGTAAAGGAGTCATTATGATCAATTACATAAATCATTTAAATAAATCTATTAACGCTTTAGCTTTAAGAAAATTTTCATTAAATTCATGATTGGCATTACTATCAACGACAACACCTGAAGCAACTGAAATTTCTGATATATTTTTAAAATTTAAAATTGAACGTATAATTATGTTGAATCTCATATCACCATTGAATTTGATGTAACCAAAACTACCTGTATAAATATTCCTATTTTCTTTTTCCTGATTATTTAAAAGATTAAGCGTATTGATCTTTGGACACCCAATAACTGAACCACCTGGCATCATTGCTTTAATTATTTCTAAATTATTTGTATTTTTTTTTAATTTTCCCTTGATAAGGCTAACATAATGAAAAAGGTCTTTATATTCCTCTACAATTTTTTGTTTAGATAGTTTAACAGTGCCCACTTTACAAATTCTTGATAAATCATTTCTTTCCATATCAACAATCATATTGTGCTCTTTGGTTTCTTTTAAATTTTTTCTAAAATAATTTAATGCTTTTATTTTATTCAAATGCTTTGTTTTTTTTACAGTTCCAGCTATTGGTTTTGTGGATATATCACTCCCCTTTTTTGTAATTAAAGTTTCCGGGGAACAGCTAATTATTGAATAATTATGATCTTTAATCATAAAAGCCTCGGGAGCTAGGTTAGTATTTGATAACCTCGAAAAAAAATCTAACGGATTAATTTTCGACTTCGTTTTATATTTAGTGCAAATTTTAATTTGGTATGTCTCACCACTTTTTATCTTTTTCTTAAATTTATTGAATATTTTTGTATAATTTTTTCTATTAATATTTATTTTAAAATTACCTGATTCTAAATTTTTAAAATCATAATTTAACTTGTTACTTAGTTTAATCTTTTTTTCTGGTTTATAGAAAATACCCTTGGGAAAATTTAAATTCTTCTGTTTTGGGACTTTAACATTAATCAGATTATTCAATAACTCATATCCAAAGAAACCAATAAAAAGATCAGTATCTTTTGATTTCTTTTTATTTTTTTTTGTTAAAAAACTTTTAATATTTTTATTATTTAAAATAATTTTTTTTGAAAAATTGGTATAAAGATTGAATCCTTTTTTTGATTTATAAATAATGTAGGATTTTCCTGAATGATGTATCTCTGTTAATTTATTTAATATATTCAAATTATTCTGTTTTTAATCTTAAAACTGGTTCCTCTTTTATTGGTAAATGAATTATTGCTGCAAAAACTGATAATGCAATTGCTAAATACCACGCATAATCATAAGAACCATAAAGATCATGAAATAAACCTCCTAAATATGCACCAAAAAAAGAGCCAATTTGATGACTTAAAAATACGATTCCATATAAAAGACCAAGATATTTTGTTCCAAATAAATGGGCAACTATTCCACTTGTGGCTGGAACGGTTGATAACCATAAGAAACCAAAACTAGCTCCAAATAAAAATGCACTCAAGTTGCTAGCAGGAGTAAATATAAAAAAAATAATTGAAATGCCTCTCAAAAAATAAATTCCACTAAGAATAATTTTTTTGCTCATTTTAGCTGAAAGATATCCACTTAGTAATGATCCAAAAATGTTAAATAAACCAATAAGTGAAAGAATTGCAGCTGCGGTCCAATCCTCAAGACCTCTATCTAAAACATATTTTGGTACATGAGTTCCAACCAAAGTAATATGAAATCCGCAAACAAAAAAACCAGATACTAACAAAATATAACTTTTTGTTTTAAAAGCTTCAGAGAGAGCTTCCTTAAATGTTTGATCTGAAATTTGTTCTATACTTTCAGTTTTAGACGGAGATCTAACAAAATAAGCGGATATTAAACCTGTTAATAAAAATAATATAAAAATAAATAATGTATAATTCCAACCAAATTGCGTTAAAGAATAATTTGTAAAAATTGGAGAAAGAAAATATCCGAATGATCCAACCGCTGTTACAAAGCTCATCGCAATAGTTCTTGTTGATAAAGGAAAATGCTTACCAACGACTGACATTGGAATACTTATGGCAGTTCCACCAAGCCCAATTCCTATTAATAGGCCCATATGAATTTGAAAAAATATACCAGTATTTGGACCAGTATATAAAAAGTAAATTCCAAGAGTATAAAATATAAAAGCAGAAATTATAGCTATATGTCCCCCATACCGGTCTGCAACAGCTCCAAAAATTGGACCTGTGATGCCCCACATTAACATTTGAATACCTATAGCAAAACCAAATGCTGTATTACTAATTTTTAAACTCTCATTAAAATCTATAAAAAATAAACCAAAAACTTGTCTCACTCCAAGAGAAATTAAAACAACAAAACAAGCAGCAATTAAAGTTATAATTGCTCTTTTAGATTTAAAGAAATTTTCTGAAGTCATTTTAAATGTCTTAATGCTTGTTTAATATCTGCAATTAAGTCATTTGGATCTTCAAGGCCTATGTGCAACCTAACTAACCTTTCATCTTTGTTTAAATTTAAAAATTTTCTATTTCCTCTTTCTGATTTTCCTTGATGTAAAGCCAGGCTTTCAAATCCACCCCAACTATATCCATAACCAAATAATTTTAACGAATTGACAAATTTGATTACTGATTTTTTGTTTTTAGATTTTATTTTTAAGCCCATTAAACCAGAGGCTCCTGAGTAATATTTTTTCCACATTTTATAATCAATCGACCCCTTTTTGTATGGATACAAAAGTTTTAATTTTTTATTTTTTGATAAAAAGGCTGCAACTTTTTTTGCGTTTTCTTGATGTTTATCCAACCTCACATCCAATGTTCTTAAGCCTCTTGTAATTAAATATGCATCATCTGGACCTAATCTTAAACCTGTAATCTTTTGAGCTTTTTCAATTTGTTTAAAAACTTTTTTATTAACAGCTAAACTTCCTCCCATTACATCAGAGTGACCTGAATAATATTTGGTAGCTGAAACAATAGCCATATCAAACCCTAACTTTATAGGTTTAAAAAAGTATGGAGTTGCCCATGTGTTATCAATTGCTGTCAAAATTTTATTTTTTTTTGCAATACTGATAATTTTAGATAAATCTTGAAATTCAAAAGTATTACTTCCTGGATTTTCAACAAAAATAAGTTTTGTTTTTTTTGTTATATTTTTTTTAATTGAATTTAAGTCATGAGGATTATAGAAAATAGTCTTGATCCCGAATTCTTTTAAATAATCTTGAGTTAGCATTCTAGTAGGATTATAAACTGGATCAGCTGTTAATATTTCATCTCCTGGTCTTACCAAGCTAAATATTGCCAAAAAAACAGCACCAAAACCAGTAGGTGTTAAAAATACGTGGTAAGACTCTTCTAATCTTGTTAAAATTTTTGATAAAATATGTGTTGTGGAAGTGCCCTGACGTCCATAGTCAAAATGTCCCCCTAATGGATCTCTTTTGTTTTTAGCTTGTGTTCTTCTAATATCGTTCATTGATTTAAAAATAATAGTAGAGGCTCTAACAACTGGAGGATTTACTGAATGATTATGAAAATCCTTTGCTGTATGTTTTAGAAAGGTTTTAAAAGAATTTGACATAAAAAAATTTGATAACTCTCTAGGACAATGCTATATCCCGCAGATAATTTCAATTAAATTATAACGTAAGGAAAAAATGGGTTACCCAAAAAAACATAGAGGCCGAAGAAAACAAGGTTCTAAAAAAAGAAGAGCTAAGAGAAAAAATAAGAAAAAATAGTTTCATGGAGCAAATCAATAAGGTTAAATCCATCAGTATATGGATCTTTGTTGTACCATTTATAGCAGTTAACACTTGCTTAATATTAATCACCCAATTTCACGGATTATTTCCAAATAACGAAGATATAATACACCATACAATTCCATATTTTGATGGTGGAGCTTCAATTAGTAGAACAGCAAGACCATATCCATCTTGGCTGATTTTCAAACCTGCTATGTTTTTAACATCATTTCTTCTAGTTAAATATTGGTTATTTAATAAAAGAATTATTTTATTTTTTAACAATAACCATAAAAATATTAATAAAATTATATATTTTGGTATAGCCTCAGCTATTGCCTTGACAGTCCATTCAATATTTTTAGGTATTAAATTTGACAATGAATATTATAAATTATTTAGACGTGTAATAATGCTAATGTTTATAATATTTGAAATTGTTGCTCAGGCATATTTAGTTGCAACTTTATATTCACTAAAAAATAAACTTTCAGAGTATATAAATAAAACTTTTTTAACATTAAAATTATGTTTAGTAAGTATTTTAATCTTAGTTGCATTAATCAGTATCCCTATTATCAGCTTGCCAGGAGATAATTTTTTAGGATTTAACTTAAAATTTTTTAAACATGGATTAGAATGGAATTATTTTATAGGAGTTATAACTTTTTATCTTTTAACTTTTTTCATGTGGAAAAAAACTAATTGACTATCCAACCACCACCCAGAACTTTATAACCTTGTTTATCAAGATCATAAAAAACACATGCTTGACCTGGGGAAATACCATCCTCTAACTTTTCAAGATTGATTTCAGCAGAATTATTTTTTTTTAAATTTACTTTAGCTTCTAATAACTTGCCAGTGGATCTCACCTTTACAAAAATTCCATTTGAAAGTTGATCTTTATCTACTAATAAATTTAAGTTATTGATATTGATATTTTTCTTCCCAAGATTTTCTCTCGGTCCAACTATAATTTCATTTTTTTTCGCATTAATTTCTAGCACATATAGTGGGTCAGAGCTTGAAATTTTAATTCCTTTTCTCTGACCAATTGTAAAATTTATAATTCCGTCATGGACTCCAATTACTTTTCCTTTAAGATTTTTTATATTCCCTTTTTTTATAGAATTTGGCTTGAACTTTCTTATTACAGATGCATAATCACCACTAGGTACAAAGCATATATCTTGGCTGTCTGGTTTATCAGCAACATTAAGATCTAATTCTTTAGCAATTAACCTAGTATCCTCTTTTAACATTCCCCCTAATGGAAACCTTAGATAATTAAGTTGCTGTCTAGTTGTATTAAATAAAAAATAACTTTGATCTCTATTTTCATCTATTGCACGGTACATATTGGTTTCATTTCCATTGGTAATACTTTTAACATAATGTCCAGTTATTAAAGCATCTGCTTTCAATTCTTTTGAAACTTCAAATAAGTCTTTAAATTTTACAGTTTGATTACATTGAACGCAAGGAATTGGAGTTTCTCCATTTAAATAGCTATCTACAAAGTTATCTATCACACCTTGTTTAAATTTATTTTGATAATACAAAATTTTATGTTCAATCCCTAATTTATTTGCAACCCTTTTTGCATCCATTATATCTTGACCTGAGCAACATTGTTTTGAGGAACTGGTTTCTTTATTATTATCATAAAGTTTTAAAGTAATTCCAATTACTTTATACCCTTCTCTTTTCATCATTCCTGCGACAGTAGATGAGTCGACACCACCAGACATAGCGACAACCACTGTTGTTTCTGATGGTTTTTTTGCTAGTCCAATAGAGTTTAATTGAGTGTTCATTATTTGGTATTTATACTTATTTCTAATATAAGTTAAATAAATGATATTTGAATTTGAACCAGGCGACAAAGTTTACAATCCATCTGCGAAAGAATGGGGTATTGGTCAAGTTCAATCAATTATTAAGGAAAAGATAACTGTAAATTTTCAAAATGTGGGAAAAAAAGTAATTAATTCAAATAATATTGAGCTTAAGAAGATAAATGACAGAAGTTAATTTTAAGGAATTAGTGGAAAATTTAATTGAACCTTTTCTAAATGCTGGTGAAATTTCTATAAAATTAAGAAAAAATGGTCTGACTAAACATATCAAGTCGGATAACACTCCTGTAACCAATGGTGATTTAGAAGTTAATAAAATTATTACTCAAAAATTAAAAAAATTAACACCTTCAATTCCTATTATTTCTGAAGAAACTTCTGATAACAAATTAATAAATAACCCTAAAGATTTTTGGTTAGTAGACCCAATTGATGGTACATATGACTATATAAATAACTTAGATGAATTTACAATTAATGCAGGTTTAATTTTAGAGAAAAAACCAGTAGCAGGATTAATTTATGCTCCAGCAAAAAAAAGAATGTTTTATTCTTATGGCAAAGATAATGCATATGAACTGACAAATGGAAAAGAAATTAAAATAAATGGCTCTAGAAACTTTGATAAGAATAAAATAAAATTTGTTTCTTATTCTAATGATATTAAACCAGAAATTCAGAAAATTTTTGATAGATTAGATGTAAAAGAGTATACTCGAATGAAAAGTTCATTGAAGTTTTGTGTAGTTGCAACTGGAGAATTTGACGGTTATGCAGCTGAACCAAGAGCTTGTGAATGGGATATTGCAGCAGGACATGCAATTTTGAAACACTCCGGAGGATCTATAACTGACTTTAATAATAATGAAATTCTTTATGGTAAGAAAGATTTTAAAAACCCAAGTCTAATAATAAAAAGTAATATGTTAGTTTAATGGATGAACAGCTAAGAATCATTTTAATTATAATTGTGTCAGTATCTATATTTGGTTTACTAGTATTTGTTTTTGTTAGAAACTATATAAAAAATAAAATTGATAATTTGATTAAAGAGACAAATAAAAAATCAAAGTAAATTAATTATTTTTAAATAATCATCTTTTTTAAGATCCATAACTTTTTTAGAAGTTTCAAAATCATAGCCATTTCTAGCTAGTAATGAAATATCTTTTTTATAAAACAAAGGTCTATTATCATCAATTCTTGCAGGTCCTATTCTCTTTTTTTTACATAATTTTATAGCTGAAAAAAAATCTTGATCTGAATTTTCATTATTAATTTTATCAATCGTTTCTTTAATAAATTCATTGTTAATTCCTTTTCCAAATAAGTAATTTCTAATTTTATTTATTGAGTTTCCTCTTTGGATCATACTTTTTGCCTTACTTTCTGAGTAAAATTTGTCATTAATAAACTTACTTTTTTCTAAATCAGATAAAACGATATCAATTAGATTTGTTACATCTTGTTTTTTAACCGTAGGAATAGAAGTTTTTAAATATTTTTTTAAAAGGTAGGTTTTTAGCTGTTGTTTCGATGGAGCATATTTTTCAACATACGCAAAAGCAAAATTGCGCATTTCGTCAACAGTCAATTCTAATGTTTTTTTTTTGTTTCTTATAGGAATCATAATAAGATTTAATATAATATATTTAAGAATGATCGAACAAATTTATAATTACTTTACTATTGAAATACTATATTTTTGGGTAAATCTTGGTGTGTTACCTTTTTGGTTCATACTAATATTTTTTCCCCAATCTTATATTTGTAGATATTTAGCGACTTCTATATTTCCAATTTTTTTATTAAGCGGTGTCTATATATTTATATTATACAAAGCTTATTTGGGATCATTTGATTTTGATAATAATTTTAGTCTTTATTTAGGTTTGAGTAATATTTCTGAATTATTTAGAGAGGATTATTATCTTTTGATGTTTTGGACACATTTTGTGGCAATTAATTTATTTGTTGGGGGTTGGATTGTTAAAGATGCTCAAAAACTTTTTGTAAACAAAATCTTATTAGCGTTTCCTTTAATAATTACATATTTAATCGGTCCTATTGGCATATTAACATACTGGATCATACGAATTTTTTATTCAAAAAACTTAAATCTATATGACTAAGTCTATAGATTTTTATTTTGATTTCATTAGTCCCTATTCGTATATAGCCCACAAAAAAATAATAAATTTAAATCAAAGAAATATTTTTAAATATAAAGCTATTCTTCTAGGTGGATTGCATAATTTAGCTGAGGTAACGCCTCCTGCTTTTAATGAAAGAAAAATGAAAAATATGAAAGATGATTGTATTTTAATTTCAAAAAAAAATGGAATTCCATTTCAATGGAATGAAAAATTTCCTATTAATTCTTTAAATTTGATGAGAGGATTTTTGATAATTGATGATAGTAAAAAAAATAAATTTATAGATTTATGCTTTGATGCTTACTGGAAAGATAACTTGGATATTTCTATAAAAAAAAATGTTCAAAAGATTTTAACTGATTGTGAAATTTCCTATGACCTCTTTGAAAAAGAAATAAAAAACCAAAAGATCAAAGATAAACTTAAAGATTTAACATCCCAGGCCTTTAAGCTCGATGTTTTTGGAGCTCCGACTTTTATAGTAAATAATAAACTTTTTTGGGGGCAAGATCGTTTAGAATATGCAATAGATGAGTCAAAAAATTAAGTAAAAAAAAATGAAAAAACTTTTTATAAAATTGGCAAAAGCTTTAGGTTATGAAATTATAGATCAAAATAACTTTGT
The DNA here is from genome assembly GCA_902578775.1 of uncultured Pelagibacteraceae bacterium. Lineage (GTDB taxonomy): Bacteria > Pseudomonadota > Alphaproteobacteria > Pelagibacterales > Pelagibacteraceae > Pelagibacter. The sequence continues at coordinate 165,276 of CACHEF010000001.1, read as the reverse complement.
TTCACCAACATTAGAAAAAAAATTAAATGAAGATCTGTCATATTTTAATGAAAGCTCAATAGTTTTGCCACTTGGAGAAGTAAAAATTACAAGAAAAATCAAATCATTACTAATTATTTTTAGAACAAATACTTCTGTTGAAATATGGGATCAAAACAAGAAAAGATTATTTGAATTTCCAAAAATAGAATATGCCACTAGATCATTAAATTCTTTAATTAAATCAATTAAATATTTAAAACAAAAATTTCCTAAAATAAATTTGAAATTAATAATCCTAGACGATAATTCGAAAAAAGAGAATTTAGAACTAATTAAAAGAGTATCTCAATTTGAGGAAAGTTCAGAAATAATTTCTTTGGATCATAATAAGTATAAATCTTTAATTAAGGAGCAAAAATCTCTTGAAACTTTTTCAAACCTATCAAGTTTATTAAACTCATTTGAAATCGGAAAGGATCGAGGTGAAGATTTAGTTTTTTTCGTCGAAGATGACTATTTACATTTTGAGACAATGCTTGAGGAAATGCTATCATCGTTTCAAAGAATATCCTCTCAATTAAATAAAGATATCTTTATGTGCCCTTCTGATTACCCATATCATTATATGAACAATGAAAAAACCAACATATTAATAGGAAATAAACGTCATTGGAGAACAATAGATAAAACTTTATGTACCTTTTTAACCTCGAAAAAATTAATTGATCAATATTGGATAAATTTTAAAAAAACTTGTGAAGAGCGCCATGATCCATTTGAAAAATATTTAAACGAAATTTACAAAAAAGAAATTTGTTTATCACCTATAAAAAGTCTTTCTCTTCATTTAACAAATATTAATTCTAGCTATGGATTAGCTCCATTTATTGATTATAAAAATTTGTGGGAAGAAAATAAGTTTAAGGACTAATCTAAAAAAAAGGCCCCGAAGGGCCTTTTAATTATTAACATTTAAAGAGGAAGTTAATTTATTAATCTCTTATTGCGTAAGCAATTACACCTGTCTCAGTAACGTCTGTACCTTTGGTTTCAGCTTCTTTACTTAATCTAATACCAATTGTTGCTTTCATAATTGACCACACAATAAGGGCAACAACGAAAACAAAAACGTTAATTGAAACTACGCCTAATAATTGAGTTCCAAATGAAGTATCCGGATTTGTAATCGGCACCGCTAACGTACCCCAAATACCAGCAAACAAGTGAGCTGGTATTGCTCCTACTACATCATCAATTTTCAATGAGAATAAAAGTTTAGTACCATAAACTACGATTACACCACCAACACCACCAATTAAAATAGCAGCTATCGGCGAAGGCATTAATGGTTCTGCAGTAATTGCAACTAATCCACCAATACATCCATTTAACATTTGAACAACATCTGTTTTTCCAAAATTTAATCTTGTTACAGTTGCTGCTGCCATTACACCCCCGGCACCTGCCAAGAAAGTATTTAGAAATATTGTTGACACCGCAATTGCATCATCAGCAGTTCCAATAGCTAACTGAGAACCACCATTAAATCCAAACCAACCTAGCCATAAGATAAATACTCCAACTGTAACTAGAGGAATCGATGAAGCTGCGAAAGGTTTAATTGGAGCTGGAGCACCAGACTTTGTAAATCTTCCAAGTCTAGGACCAATAATCATAGCACCAGCCAAAGCAGCTGCACCTCCAGTTGAGTGGACTAAAGTTGAGCCAGCAAAGTCAGAGAAACCTGCAGCTGCTAACCAGCCGCCACCCCACTGCCAACCCATCACGATTGGATATATAATTCCTGAAAGTATTGCTGCGAATAAGAAAAACGGCCATAATTTAATTCTCTCAGCCATTGTTCCTGAAACAATAGATACTGTTGTTGCACAGAATACCATTTGGAAATACCAATCCGATCCATCTGAATAACCAGTATCAACTGCACTAGAGTCTGACCATGGAATAAATTTACCTATATACCCGCCCTCCGGTATTCCATAAGCAAGATTGTAACCAAACATCCAGAACATAATTCCAGCAATTGATATTAAACCTATATTTTTTGCACAAATAACGGATACACTTTTTGATGTAACCATGCCTGATTCTAACATTGCAAATCCACAAGCCATAAAAAATACTAAGAATCCACAAATTAGAAATAATAAGGTGTTAAATATGAAACCTATTTCTGCAGAAACTGTTGTTTCCGCCATACCTGCACTACTCATGTTTAATAAAAAAATTAAACTAAAAAGTGGTACACTTATTTTTTTAATTAATTTAGTCATAAGACCTCCCATTTATTCAATAGGTTTATAATTTGATGGATATTAAAGACTAACGCTGATTAGTAAAAAGGGCTATGCTATTTTTGCATATAGAAACAGCCTCAATGCTTCTTTTTAAAACATCAAGGCTGTTAAAAAATATTATCTATTAAATACTTCTTTTAAAGCTTTTGCAGGCAAGAATTTTACCTTTTGTGATGCTGCAATTTGAATTTGCTCACCAGTTCTAGGATTTCTGCCAACTCTAGCTTTTCTTTTAGCCACTTTATATGTGCCAAATCCAGCAATTTTTACTGAATCATCACCTTTTAAAGCATCTAAAATAGTATTGGTAATTGTATCAAAAGTTCTTTCAGCGTCAGCTTTGCTCAAGTTTAAAGCGCCTGAAAGCTTTACTATTAACTGTTTTTTGTTCATTTTAGCTCCGGTTTCATTGGTTAATTTCTATGTTTCAAAAAAACTAAGCAAAATCAACCTTTTTTTTAGTAGTTTAAAAATACATATATACAATATGTTGTATATTAGTAAATAAACGTTGATTTTATTGATTTTTTTAAGGTTAATAAATTTTATTTATTTAAATAAACCAAGGTCTTTTAGATCATTAAAAGTTGTAAAAAACATTAAAGATATCAATAAAAACATACCGATTCGAAAAAAACTTTCCTGAGTTTTTTGAGACAAAGGCCGACCTAAAACTTTTTCAAATGCATAAAACATTAGATGTCCACCATCGAGCATTGGTATTGGAAATAAATTAATTAGACCTAAGCTTATTGAAATATAAGCCATCATGCTAATAAAAGCGAGCACACCAATGTCTGCAACTTGGCCTGAAATTTTAGCAATTCTTATAGGTCCACCTAATTGTGAAGTATCAGCTTTTCCAATAATCATTCCTCCTAAGTATTTTAAAGATGAAATGCTTACATAATATACTTCACTTGCTGCATGAAATAACGATTGTGCGGGACCAAGTTTTACATGATTAATTTCATTATTGTATGCACCAAGTTTTATTCCAACCATTCTTTTATTAATAGAATTACCTAGATTATCTTCACCTAAAACAATATCAGGTTTTATTTTTAAGATGTATTCATCATAAGAACGCTTTACTTTAAAATCTATGAAATCATTTATTGACATTGTTATAAACTTTGAAACATCCATAATACTTTGAACTTTATTACCATCAATTTCTAGGATGATATCACCTTCTTTAAGTCCTCCTATCATTGCAGGGCTATCTTTTTGAACTTCATTAATCACAGCTGGAGTAAAATCCTTACCAACAAATGTGTAAATTGAAAAAAATATTACTAAAGCTAACAAAAAATTAGCCAATGGTCCACCAAACACAATTAAAGCTCTTTGATATAAGGGTTTAAGAGTGAATAATTTTTGCTGTTCTTCTTGACTATATTTTTTTAAGATCTCATCATGATCAGTTTGCGAGTATACATTACGATCTCCAAAAAATTTTACATACCCACCTAATGGTATCCAACAAATCTTCCATCTTGTTCCAGATTTATCATTCCATCCAAAAATTTCTTTACCGAAACCAATTGAAAAATCAGTAATACCTACACCATACTTTTTTGCAAAATAATAATGACCATATTCATGGATAAAAACTACAATTAAAATTAAAACTATAAATGGTACTATATAAGTTAGCATGACTTGAGACTATTCAATTTTTAATTCACTTTGTTTAATTGCAGCAAATCCTCCATCAATATGAGATACGTTTTCAAACCCCATATCTTGCAAAGATTTAGCTGCTAATGCTGATCTTGCACCTGCCGCACAAAATAAAACCATTTCCTTTTGTAAATCTAATTTTCCTTCTTTAAAATATTGGCTATTTGGATCTATCCAAAATTCTAACATGCCTCTTGGAATATGAACTGCACCTTCAACTTTTCCGTCTCTTTCAAGTTCTCTGACATCTCTAATATCAATTAAATTACATTTCTTTTCTTTAACTAAATTTAATGCTTCATTAGTGTTGATGGTTTTTACCTCTGATAAAGCTTCTTGAACTAATGTTTGTGCTGATTTAATAGTCATAATTATATTATATCAAAAAAAAATTATAATTACAGTTGAATAATAACATTTATGATCTACCAATATATTTGTGAAAATTAAAAAATATTTGATTGTTTTAGCTTTTACTTTATCAACATTCAGCTCAATAGCTGAGGACTCAAAAAATGAAAATTTAGACTTGTTGATGGGAAAATGGATTACAAATTGTTCATCCAAATCTGATAAAAATGGAAAAAATTGTTCTCTTGAGAGAAGTTTATATATTGATAAAGAAAAAAAGAGAAAACTTATTACAATGATAATACAAACAAATACTTCATCTAAAACTGTTAGATTTATTTTAATTAGTCCTCTTGGAACTTTAATCCAATCTGGAGTAAAAATTGGTTTTGATGATAAATTGACAAGTAAAAATGCCTATGCATTTAACATTTGTGAAAAAATTGGGTGTATTACTTCAATGATGGTTAAAAAAGAAACATTAGAACGCTTTAAAAAATCAAACAATCTTGATTTAGAATATGTTGGTGCAAAAGGTCAAAAAATTGAAATAAAATTTAATTTAAATGGTTTTGAAAAGGAATTCAAAAAAATTGAAAATAAATCTTAATACGCTTAAACTTTTTGAATTAAAGAAATAGTATTATTTGTAGGTTTATTTACATCTTTTGATATTTCATGAAAAATAAGATTTGGTTTCTTACTTTCTTCTAAAAAATTTGAACCTGATATCTCTAAATTCAAATATTGTTTAACATCAATTTGATTAAGAATTACAGGTTGTCTGTGATGAATTTCTTTTATATTTTCTGAAGCTTCTTCTGTAATTAAGCAAAATTCATCCTTTTCGTAAATACCTGCAAAAAAAATTGGCTTTTTATCCTCTCTTGAAAAATAATGTGGTATTTTTTCTTTCTCTTTTCTTTTCCATTCATAAAATCCATCAGCTACAGCAACGCATCTAAAGTTTTTTATTAATTTTTTAAATGATATCTTTTCATCAATTGTTTCAAGTCTTGCATTAATTAACGCTTTAAAATCTTTATCTTTGGCCCAAGCAGGAACTAAACCCCATTTTAAATATTCTAAAGTATTGCCATTTTTGTATTTCTTTATCACCGGAAGTTTCTGGTAAGGATGCGCATTATAATTTTCAGTATCTTCTACTTGAATTGCAGATTTTACTAATTTTTCAGTTTTTGAAACTGAATTTGTAATTACATATCTTCCACACATTTTATTAATTCAATTTAATATAATCTAGCCAATTTCGTATTTCACGTGTTCTATTTTCAAAATCTAATTTTTTTTCTTCTTCTTTAATATAGTCTAAATGATTTTGAAATTCATTTTCATTATTAAAATGACCATTTTCTAAAATTCGTTCTTTTCTACCATTAGATAAATTGATCATTTGCCAATATTCATAATCTGGATGATATTGTAATCCCCAAATTTTAGATTTTCCTTCTGTAAAATACAACCCCATTACTTTATTAACTTTATCACTTGCTAATAAAGTAGCACCACTAGGTATTTCGCATACTTCATCGTAATTAAATGCTGGTGATGTAAATTTAAATTTCTTATTTTTATAAATCAAATTTTTTTTTCCTTCATCATTAATTTCTATATCTGAAGCAATACCAACATGAGCTCCATTTTTTCCTGGTGCTACTTTCCCTCCAGCTGCTACAGAACAAACTTGCAAGCCCCAACAAATAGCTAAAATCTTATTTTCATATTTGAAACAATTTGATGCAAAATTTATATGTTTTTTAATTTCATCTGTCATATCATTTAGTCTCATAGCCCCACCAGTAAAAATTATTCCATTATAATTATCAATATTCTCTAATACAGATTTTGTATCAATATCATTTGCAGGATTTATAATTCTTATTGTTGAGCCTGGTTCTAATTTTAAAACCAAATTTTTTAAGTTTTCAGAACAAGATGCTTTTGCAGCTTTTACAAAAAATACATTATTTTTTGGATCATTCCCCTCTACTATGAGGATATTCAAATTAGACATTAAAAAAGTGTTCCAGACATACTGTGTTGATACATGAGTTTCATATCAGACTCGGTAAGTTTCTTAGGGTTCCCTCCTGTTGAAGGGTCTTCTAAGGCCATTTTAGATAATCTATCCAATTTTAAATCTTTTTCATCTATAACTTCAGACAGTTTATGCGGCATATTTAATTTTTTTCTTAAATCTAAAACCCAACTAATAAATCCATCAAATGTTCTATCTTTTAACTCTAAGTAATCACAAACCTTTATTATTTTGTCCTCTATAACATCTTTATTAAATGTTAAAACATAAGGCATAAAGATTGCATTGGATAAACCGTGATGAATATTATTTAATGCATTTACAGGATGACTTAATGAGTGAATAGCACCTAATCCTTTTTGAAAGGCAGTCGAACCCATACTTGCTGCTGTTAACATGTTCATCCTTGCTTCTAAATTTGAACCATTATTAACTGCCTCAATTAACCATTTGTTAATCAGTTTCATTCCCTCTAATGCAATTCCATCAGCCATTGGATGATAGCCAGGAGCACAAAAAGCTTCTAAGTTATGAGCTAATGCATCCATCCCCGTTGCAGCAGTAATTTTACCGGGTAAACCCAAAGTTAAGACTGGATCTAAGATTACAATTGAGGGTAAAAATTTAGGATGGAAAATAATATTTTTAACACCAGTTTCTTCATTTAAAATTACAGAAGCTCTACCAGTCTCTGATCCAGTTCCGGCAGTTGTGGGTACTGCAATTATTGGTGCAATTTTATCAGAATTAGCTTTTGTCCAATTATCTCCAACGTCCTCAAAATCCCAAATTGGTAAAGTTTGACCAGACATAAAAGCAATTGCTTTTCCTACGTCTAATCCACTTCCTCCACCAAAAGCAATTACACCATCACAACTATTTTTTCTAAAACATTCTACACCTTGATTTACATTTGTCCCAGTTGGATTTCCAACAACATCTGAAAATAATTCAACATTAATTTTTTCATTTTTCAAAATCGATATAGTTTTTTTTACTATTTCTGATTCACCTAAACCTTTGTCAGTAACAAATAATGGTTTTAAAATATTAAGATTTTTACATGCTAGAGCAATATCATTAATTCTGTTTTCTCCCACCCACATTGTAGTTGGATAATTCCAATTATATTTTTGCATAATAATATTTTAGTGTTTTATGAAATTAGATGCTGTATATCACTTTATAAACTAATTTTTAACAAAAATATGATGCTAAAAACTATTACACCAATTGATAATACTGTTTATGTAGAAAGAGAATATCACTCAAATAAAATTGAAGAAACAATAGAAAATTCAATGAAAGCTCAAAAAGATTGGGCTAGTTTAGCTGTTAGTGAAAGGGTCAAGCTTCTAAAAAATTTTGTTAATGATTTTTTATCGAGAGGTGATGATATTGGAGAGGAACTAACCAGACAGATTGGAAGACCTATTTCTCAAGCTGTTGGTGAACTTAATGGTTTCAAAGAAAGGGCTGACTACATGTTATCTATTGCAGAAAAAAAATTAGCTGACATTAATGTTACCAAAGATGATAATTTTAAAAGTTATATAAAAAGAAGAGCTCTTGGAATTGTTTTTGTTATAGCTCCATGGAATTATCCTTATCTTGTAGCAGTTAATTCAATTATACCTGCAATGGCTGCTGGAAATTCTGTAATTTTAAAACACTCTGCACAAACACCTTTATGCGCTGAACAACTTTCTCAGTCTGCAAAAAAAACATTGCCTAAAGATATTTTTAACTATCTACATTTAAACCATGAGGATGGACTAAAAGTTGTCTCTGATAAAAGAATTAATTTTGTATCTTTTACCGGATCTGTAAAAGCAGGTTATGATGTGCAAAGAGCAACACACACTAAGTTTATTGATATGGCATTAGAATTAGGTGGGAAAGATCCAGCTTATGCTAGATATGATTGTGATTTAGAAAAAACAGTTGAAAATCTTGTAGATGGTTCTTTTTTTAATTCTGGTCAATCTTGTTGTGGTATTGAAAGAATCTATGTTGATGAAAAAATTTATAATAACTTTATAGAGTTATTCTCCTCTAAGGCTTACAATTATAAACTTGGTAATCCACTTGAAAAAGAAACTAATTTAGGTCCAGTAGTAAAACTATCAGCAGCAAATTTCATCAATAAACAAATAGATGATGCTATAAATAAAGGTGCTAAGAAAGTAATTGATGAAAATAAATTCAATTTTCCTAAAGAACATAAAAATTACATGGTTCCTCAAGTTTTAACTAATGTTGATCACAGCATGAAGTTTATGACTGAGGAAACTTTTGGGCCTTGTGTAGGAATAATGAAAGTTAAAGATGAAAATGAGGCTATCAAGTTAATGAATGATAGTCCTTATGGTTTAACAGCCTCGGTATGGACAAAAGATATGGAAATTGCAGAAAAAATTGGTAGTCATGTTCAAACAGGAACTTTTTTTATGAACAGATGTGATTATTTAGATCCAGCTCTTTCTTGGACTGGTGTTAAAGAAACTGGTAAAGGTTGCTCATTATCTGAAATTGCATACGAAAAACTTACTGCTCCAAAAAGCTTTCATTTAAGAAAAGAACAATAACATGAAATTAAGTTTCAAAGGAAAATCTGCAGTTGTGACAGGTGCTAGTGGTGGTATGGGCTTAGGAGTTTCAAAAAAGCTATCAGACAATGATATTCAAGTATTAATGCTAGATTTAAGAAGTCCTAGTAAAGAATTTTTATTAGAAAACAAGAATTGTCATTTTAAAAAAGTTGACGTGACAAATTTTAAAAAAATGAAAAAATGTATTGATGACTTCTATAAAAAACAAAAAAGCATTGATTATTTAATAAATACCACTGGTGTTTTATGGTTTAACAAAGATGTTTCAGCTGTCGATATTAACTCTGATATTTGGGACAAAGTTTTTAAAATTAATTTAAAATCAATGATGTATCTATCTAAAATCATTGTCCCATTAATGAAAAAAAATAAATTTGGATCAATGGTCCATATTTCTTCTATCGATGCTTTATCAGGTGATGATAAACCTCAAGATGCATATGGTGCTTCCAAAGCAGCAATGATTAGACTTTCGAAATCTTTTGCAATTCAATTTGCATCAAGCAATATTCGATCAAATATCATCTTACCAGGTCCTATTGAAACAGGTATGCAAATTAGATGGAAAAAAAACCCAAAAGCAAAAAAAAATTTAGAAAAATTTATTCCACTAAATAGAGTTGGAAAACCAGAAGACATAGTTAATTCTGCAGTTTTTTTATTAAGTGACGAAGCTAATTATGTTACCGGAACTGAAATAATTGTTGATGGTGGTTTAACCGCTAAACCTTGATTTTTAATAGGCGCCTTTAGTAAAAAAGGCGCCTAAATCTTAATTTTTATCTATAAGGATATCCTGCTTTTTCCATTGTTGCCGCATATCTTTTAAACGCATCAACAACTTTTTTAGCTCTTGGACTAATCTTAGACGTTTCATCCCAGAATTGTTCAGAGTCTTTAACTACCTGAGCCCACTCATTTGCTGGAAGACTTGTAAGTTCCATTTTCTTACCATTAACACGCAAGTCAGCTTCACCACCCCAATACCATACTTGTCTATAGTAATGAGAGTCGTTAATTGACATTCTGTAAAGAGCTTGAAGTTTTGGACTTAATTTATCCCAGCTTTTTTGGTTAGCAAAATAAGATCCAAACCATGCACCTGTAACTGAATTTGTAAGTGCATATTTGCAAATATCTGCCCAGCCCACTTCATAGGCCTCTGTAAATCCACACCAACACACACCATCTAGTTCTCCAGTTTGCATTGCAACTTCAACATCATCCCATGGAACAATTACAGGAATTAACCCATATCTTGCTAAGAACTTACCTGCAGTTGGAACACCAAAAACACGTAGTCCTTTCATGTCAGAAAGTTTTGTTATTTTTTTATTTACAGTAAATAAATGACATGGGTCCCAAGCACTAGTGCTGAGCCATTGAACACCTTTTACTTCACTATAAGCTTCATCCCATATTTCATTTAAGCCATAATACTTAAATAAAGAAGGAACATCTAAGCTGTATCTAGTTGCAAATGGAAAATAACCTCCGAAAACCTGAATATCCACAGGTGATCCCATCGTAGCATCATCACTTTGTACAGCATCAATAGTTCCAGCCTGCATTGCTCTAAACAATTCATCTGTAGGAACAAGTTGATCTGCATAGTAAAGTTCAATTTCCATTTCACCGAATGCAGCTTTATTAAAAGCTTCTATTTGTGGTTTAATAACATGCGCACCAAGCGGAGCTCCAGAGTAAGTCTGTAATCTCCATTTGATTGGATTTGATGCAGAGTAAGCATAAGGAGCTTTTATAGCTGTTGCTCCAGCTGCACCTAACGTTAGTAAACCTGCTTTTTTAATAAACGAACGTCTTTTGTTCGTTATTATTTTCTTATCTTTTTTCACTTGGTCTCCTCTCGTTTAATAAATATTTAAAAATAGTATTATAAATTAAAATCTTAATAAACTTAATAATCATAGATAATTAAATAAAATTTAAAAATAAATTAAACCTTAAGTTGAATTAACGAGATAAATATTTTTCTGGCATATAAGTTGCAATTTCTGGAAAAGCCATAACTATTGCTAAACCTATTACCATAATAAAAACAAATGGAAGAATAGATCTATAAATATCTTGTAGAGAAATTTCTTTTGGAGCCATTGCTCTCATTAGAAATAAATTATAACCAAATGGAGGAGTCATGTAAGCTATCTGACAAGTGATAGTATATAAGACACCATACCAAATTGGATCAAAACCTAATGAAATAATCAAGGGGACATATAATGGTGCAACGATTACTAACATTGCTGTATCATCTAAAAACATCCCCATTAAAATATATGATAGCTGCATCATTATTAGTACGCCCCATGGTGTCAAATTCCATCTTTCAATAAACAATGTTTCTATAGCTCGTCCAGCACCTAAACCATCAAATACAGCTCCAAAAGTCAAAGCTGCTAAAATAATCCACATAAACATACATGAAACTCCTAAGGTCTTTTTGAGTGTATTTTCTAAAACTTGTTTATTAAATCTTCTTTTATAAATTGCTGCCAAAGTTGCTAAAAATGCGCCTACAGCTGAACACTCAACCAAACTTGCTATTCCCATTAAAAATAACCCTGTCATAAAGAAAAAAATTAAAAAAGGAATTATTCCAGCTTTAAGTAATCTTATTTTTTCTAGAGTACTTACCTCTCTCTCTTCTTTTTTTAAAGGAGGGCCAAGCTCTGGCTGTAATTTACATCTTACATAAATATAAATCAAAAATAATGAGGCCATTAATAGACCTGGGAGAATCCCAGCCATCCAAAGTTTACTTACAGGTTGACGAGCAATCATACCATATAAAACCATGACAACACTTGGTGGAATTAAAATCCCAAGCGAGCTTCCAGCTTGTACCACACCTGTAATCATTCTTTTATCGTAATTTCTTTTTAACATTTCAGGTAAAGCAATAGTTGCTCCAATCGCCATACCAGCAACGCTTAAACCATTCATTGCTGAAATAGCTACCATCATAAACATTGTTCCTATTGCTAATCCTCCTTTCAAACCTCCAAATAATACATGAAACATTTTATAGAGATCATTAGCAATTCCAGATTCTGATATCATGAAGCCCATATAAATAAACAATGGTAAAGTTAACATCGGATACCATTTAAATAGTTTCCATGTAGCTGTGTAAGGCATTTCCATTGAGCCCTCGCCCCAAATTAAAAGTGCTGAAGCTGCAGCAACAAAACCGATAGCACCAAAGACTCTTTGTCCGGTAAACATCATTACCAACATCGTTATGAACATGAATAATGCAATGAATTCATAACTTAAATATTGCGCTAGCATATTTACAAAGTCCTCTCTTTAACTTTTGCAATATCTTTAAATAAAGTTGAGAATGCTTGAAGCAACATCAACAAAATTCCTATTAACATCAAAGTTTTAATTGGCCATACATATGGAGCCCAAGCAGTGAATAGTTTTTGTTTAGTTTCTATTGTATAAATCAAACTCGTAATTGAACCAACAAACAATAAAATTAAGTAAAAAATTAAAAAAATACTTGTGAAAATATCCATTTTAGCTTTACCCTTTTTTGAAAGCCTACCATAAAATAAATCCATTCTTACATGATCATCGGTGAGCATTGAATAACCACCCCCGAGAAGATAATAAGCAGTAATAGTGAATTGTGCCATTTCTATTATCCACATCAATGGAAAATTTATTATGTTTCTTGTAATAAAAGACAAGATTAAAAGGAACATCATGAAGAAAACCCAATACATAACAAACCTACCAACCTTCTCACAGATTAAGTCAATAAACTTTACATATAATGATATAAATCTTGGCATTATTAATTTTTTTTGTGAATAGTTTATAAATCAATTAAAAAAATCTTACAAATTTAAATTAATACTGCATTTTATGATAATATTTATATTGAAAGAAAATTATGAGCCAAGATGAAAAATATTTAATTTTTGCACATTACCATACTAATGGTCTCATAAGAAAAGATATAATAAATTTTCTTAATGAAAGCAAAAAATACTTTAAAAAAATAGTTTTGGTATCTACTAAAATTAATCAAAAAGAATTAAAAAAATTATCTAAAAATGTTAAAATTATTAAAAGAAAAAATATAGGCTATGATTTTTATTCATATAAGATTGGTTTAGAATATATTAGAAAAATATCAAAAAATAATTTTGAAAATAAAAAACTATACTTCATTAATTCTAGTATTCTTTTTATTGATCCAAAAAAAATATTAAAATCAGTTAATAAAATCAATATTAAACAAAATGAATTTTGGGGATTATCAAGGTCACTTGAGTTAACAGATCATATTCAATCATATTTATTTTTCTTTTCTACAAAAATATTTAAAAAAAAGAGTATTCTTAATTGGTGGGAAAAAATAAAACCTCTAAATACGCATTATAAGATAATACTTAAATATGAATTAGGTCTTTCAAAATTAATGATAAAAAATGATATCCAACTTAAAAGTATTTATAAAAAAAATGTAAATTTGAAAACGAGAAACATTTTTAAAAAATCGGCACAAAGATTTAACGAAATTTTTTTAAAAACACCCAAATATTATAAAAAGGATCCTACAAATTATTTCTGGAAAGATTTTTATAATTTATTTGGAATAGTAAAGATAAGACTAGTAAAAGATAATGATAAAAAATATAATTTAAATGAATTATATAAAATTCTAAAAAGAAAAAAAATTCTTAATGACGCTATAAATAATTAGTTAATTTATTTCATCTTTTCAAATAATTTTTTTGGAAATTCAATCTTGATAATTTTCCATTTAATACCATTTCTTAAAAAATATATTGGATATTTTTTTCCTTCAATTTCATAATTGATATAAAATGAGTTAATTCCATTGTTATGCATTATCAATGGACAACCAATAAATGTTATAAATGAAGGTTTTGGTATTTCATTTTTTTTTTGACTTTTTTCTAACAATAAAATTATTCCGTCAGAATTCAAATAAGTATCAATTGCAATTTCGATAAATTTACCTGCAAAACCTGATAACAAAATTTCAACATCACTTAAGTTTTTTAATTTTTCCTCAGATTGAGTTTTATTTAAGATTTTAATATTTATATAATTTTTTACATTATTTCTTACACTTTCCCATTCAATGTATTTGTCGATCAATTTTTTATCATTATAAAAAATTCCTCTATGAAGTTGGTGAAATGAATATATGGCGGTGAATACATAGAAAATAACTAATATTAAGATTAAAGTTAGAAAATATTTAACCTTTTTAAACATCTAATTTGTTTTACAATGTCTTAAAGTTAAGAAAAAATTTTACTAAATAAAAATTTTCCATGTCTTTTTGGAGAATAATGTTCTTCCAAAACCTTTCTACCATTTAATGCAATACTATTTCTTAATTTATCATTTTTAAGATAAAAATTTATTTTTTCCTCTAAATCGTTTTTATTCTCAAAAGACACAAAATGTTTACCATCAAATAATGGTAATGGAAGATCTAATTCATTAATTGAGCTTTGGCATATCATAAATGAACAGCTTGCAAGAATCTCTAAATGTCTAAAAGTAAATTCTCCTTTTCCTTCTAATGCTAAGTTAATGGAAGAATTATAAATAGTTGACAAATAATCATTAAATGGAATTTTAGAATTTTCAGCTCTTCCAAAAAAATTATAATTTTTACTTTTTAAAAATTCAATTAATTCTTTTCTCGATTTAGAGCTTTGTTGGCCAGAAAAAAAAATATCAAAGTTTGGATTATGATTTGGTGTAGAGTTTCCAATTTTACTCCAATCGATATTTTCTTTATTTCTTGAGATTCTATAATGTATTAATTTACAAGGCAAAATTGTAGTTAAAAATTTTTTACTTGATATAGATTTATTTTTTTCTCTTTTTATCACGTAATCATAACTATCAAGAACCTCATCTTTAATTACATTTATACTTTTATCTGTTCCATCAATAATAACTTTCTTGATATTAAATTTTTTTGATAATTTATATAATTTTAATTCAACTTGTTCTTTATCTTTTCTATAATTGGTAAATTTCCAATTTATAAAAATACCATCAAATAAATAATTTAAAATTTTAGAAAAGATTAAACAATAATTGTAAGGTAATTCTAAAACGTAAGCATTTGAATGAATAGCTGCATCAATATAGCCGGAAGTACTATTTGTTGCTTTTCTATTTATGGAAAAATTTTTTAAAATTATATATATGTCGTATAAAAAACATTTAACATAATTAATGAGATTTTTTTCATTAATTTTTTTTGTTACAGGAATGTATAAAATTCTCATTAAATTATTTGATTATAATTTAATAACTTATTTTAGATATAGTTTAAACCCTGAGAACATGTTGTTTAATTTATTTAACAATTAATTAATTATATCTTTTATAGGAGAAATTTGACCAATTTTAAAAATCAAAGCATCTTCCTTTTTAAAACCATATTTTTCGGCGTTTTTTTTAAACCTAATTGGGGGCTCCATTATTGGCTCTAAAGATAAGACAAATGTTCCCCAGTGCATGCCAAGTATTTTTTTACTTCCCAAATCTTTTCCAATACTAAGTGCTTCCTCTGGGTTTGTATGATAAATAGACTTATCCTTATAAGGCATTATTGGATAAAAATTATAGGCACCAATATTTATTATAGTTAAATCAACTGGACCGTATTTTTTACCTAAAAATTCATAGATATTTCCAATTCCAGTATCACAAGCAAATAAAATTTTTTTTTTATTATATTCAATTAGAAAATTACCCCATAATGTTTTATTTGTATCAGTTAAGCTTCTCTTAGACCAATGAACAGCAGGTAAAAATGTAATTTTTAATTTTTCATTTATCTCAATTTTATCATACCAATCCATTTCATTAACATCTTTATATCCGTTACCTTTAAAATATTTACCTAGTTTAAGTGGAGCTAATACTTTTGCTTTTTTATATGGGAACCTTCTTATCGTATTCATATCTAGATGATCATAATGATTATGTGTGAGTAAGAATAAATCAATATTTGGAATTTCGTTTAGCTTTAAAGCAGGTTGTGTGAATCTTTTTGGGCCAAATATAAGTGGTCCTGCGTTTTGTGAAAAAACAGGATCAGTAATAATTGTTGTTTCTCCTAATTTAATTATAAATGTAGCATGA
Source organism: uncultured Pelagibacteraceae bacterium (assembly GCA_902578775.1). Classification (GTDB taxonomy): domain Bacteria; phylum Pseudomonadota; class Alphaproteobacteria; order Pelagibacterales; family Pelagibacteraceae; genus Pelagibacter. The sequence goes on along the minus strand of CACHEF010000001.1, from coordinate 149,089 downwards.
CCAATCCATAATATAAAATCATCGTCTTTGAACTTGTTTAAAGATGATAATACTATTTCTTTGTCCACAATATGATTTTTAGGCACTGTCATATCAAGTTTTTTCTTCTCTTTGTTAAATATTCTGTAAGACCATTTTACATTTTCATCTCTTTTAGGAGATCCCTCTGGATTTCTAAAAGATCCATCTGGTAAATGATGATAAGGTTTATTATTCATTGCTAACAAATGAGTGTTATAGATCAATATCAAAAATATTAAATTAAAAATTTTACACATTAATATTTTTTAACAGAGCCCTTTAAATTCATTACATAGAATTCATGATATAATTTTGGAAATCTTTTATTCAAAATTTTCTTCAATTTTCTAAATGAGTCTACGTGGATTTTTTTTTCATTGATTGCATTAAATGGGTTTTTTCCATTTGACAATTTTGCAGCCCCACAATCTTTATGACTAATAACTATCAATCTATTAATTTTATGTAATTTTATAGAAGTTGATAAATTATCAAAAAACGTTTTTTGCCATTTCTTGAATTTACCATGAGTTACGCCTACAGCTGCTCCGGCGATAGTAAAAGAGCTATATTTACCTAAAAGTTTTCTTATTTTTAAGTAAGCATAAACCTTGGGTTGAAACCTTGGGTCTATACAGGATAGAACCATAGCTTTATATTTTTTGCTCATATTTAAGTTATTTATATCTTGTTCTATTAATTAATTTATCATTTTAAATTTGTCGCAGGTAGTTATTTTCATCAAATCAAGCAGTTAAAAACAGAATAATGCTTATTTGAATTAATCAATAAATGATTAAAGTATTAATAATGGAAAAATTTAAAAATTGGATGTCAGAAAGTGCGAATATACTTTTTGATGACAGTAAAAATGATTTAAGATCATTACCAAAATCAGTTAGACTTCAGATATTATTAGTTTTGAGTTTTATTTGGACAACTGTTTTTAGTCTTTATATTTTTTCTTATTCAACTTTTGCATTAGGGTGGGCTGGAACTTATATTGCACACATTGGATTAATATTTGCTGTATACATGACATTCAAACAATTTCATCGTGCTGAGGAAAAATCCAGCAGTGTTTTTAAAACTAAAAATTTTGATCCTTTCAAGATAATGTCTATAGTGTTTGTTATTGTATTCATGTTTGTGTTTTCTAAAGGAATTGAAGTTTTAAACTCAAATAATTCTTACAGTATAAAATATGATGGACCTGATAAAACACCTGAGGAAAAATGGTTGCCATTTACGAAAAACTTACCATTTTTTAATAAAAAAGATTAAATATGAATAATTTAATCAAAAATTTACAACTTGGATTGTTAGTAATTATTCTTATCAGCACCATCATTGCTGTATTTATTGAAATTTTAAATATGTACTCTGCTAAATCTGTAACCTTAGCTGATCTACTACTAATGTTTTTATATTTAGAGGTAATGGCGATGGTAAGAGTTTTTTGGGATGAGCAATCAATAAGAATTACTCTACCTCTATTAATTGCTATAACTGCATTATCTAGATTTATTATCCTTCAAGGTAAAGAAATGGATCCTTCTGCCCTAGTTTATGAGTCTGTAGCGATACTATTAATAGCTATTGCAATTGTTGTAATGAGACTTAGACATAGCAAAAAACTCGGTATCGAAACTAAAAGTAAAAAAAAATAACTGTCTTATAAACTAAATAAAAATTTTAAATTCAGTCTTTGATAAGCAAAAATAATATAATTACAGCTATTAAGGCTATGCTTAATATAATATAATTCACTCTAATATTAAATTTTTTATAAATTGTTTCACTTATTTTTTCCCAGAATAAAACTATAAGAAAAATAATAATTGTAGGTAAAATAAATTTAATCATATTTTTTATTGCCTAATCATTATCGTTTACATAAATAGATACACCCCTGGTATTAATATCTACATCAAATTTCTTATGTAAAGGTGGAAATGCTCTTTGCGAACAATCCAATCTATCGCAAGTTCTGCATGAAACTCCAATAGGAATTTCTGTTTTTTTGTCTGTAATGTCTAAGTTTTCTGTATAAACAAATTCTTTTGCATATTTTGCTTCACATCCTAATCCTATGGATAATATACTTTTTGATTGACCATATCTTCCAATGCCTTTTTCTACAGTTCTCGCAATACAAACGTATTTTTCACCATTTGTCATTTTACTAACAGCAGCCTGAATAACACCTGGTCTAGTAAAAGCAGAATATACATTCCATCTTGGGCAAGCGCCACCATATCTTGGTATTTCTATTCCAGAAAGTGAAAACCTTTTTGAAATATTTCCTGCAATATCTGTTCTCAACATATGAAATGGTATTCCAGGTAATTTTGGATCTTGTAAGCAGGTTACCCTGTGAGCTACTTGTTCAAATGAAGTTGCAAATGTATTTTGCAAAAGTTGTAAATCGTATTTAAGTTTTTTACATTCTGAGTGGAATAATTTGTAAGGCATAAGTATTGCTGCTCCACAATAATTTAAAAGAGCAACCTGTGTTAATCTTTGAGACTCATTTGAGGGAAAATTAAATTTTTTTAAATAATCGTTTATGATATCAATTGCACCCTCTTGTGCTATTTGAGCAGCTGCATGAAGTTTTTTTGTTTCTAAAGAACTATAATCACTTAATAAAAGTTCTTTTTTATTTTTATTAAAAATTTTAGAAAACGGTTTATCCTCTTCTGGAATAACATCTTTAACTCTAATATTATATTCTGAATTTAAGTACTCACAAAGTGCAATATACCTTGTTCGATTATTTTTTTGAACTTTATCAAATATTTTATTAGCAAAATCTTCAAGTCTTGGAAAATAATTTTTATTTTCTTGTAAGAAATCTGATATTACTTCACCTGGAAATGAATTTTTTCTATTGTCTACTATTTTTCCAGACATTTTTTCAATTTTGTTTACAAGTTCATGGTCTTTCTTTTTAAGAATATCTCCAAGCCTTACAATTGCTTTACCAATTTTTGGATTAGTTCCCACAAGATCTTTAACTTCTGGACCCAATATGTCTAAATCCTCAAATAACTCATCATCTAAAATTTCTGATAAGGTATTCTCTAAATTTAGATCAGTTTTTGACGTTAATTGGGAAAGCTCAATATTCAATTTTTCACAAATTTTAAGTAAAAGATCTCCATCTATTTTTCTTTTTCCTCCCTCAATTAAATTCAAGTAACTAGGAGAAATATTTAATTCCTCAGCTAATTTGTTTGCTTGAAGACCCATTTGTCTTCTAAAAGCTTTGATTTTGGGACCAATTTTTAAATCTAATTGACTCATATTTACTATCTGTAAATTTTGTAAATTAATATTTACAATAATTTTCTTCAATTTACAAGCTTTTTATACTTTTTTATGGATTTTGTAAATCTTGTAAATTATAAAATTTACATGGACGATAAATTAATAAACAGTGAAAATGAGGCTCAAATCATAAAACATGAGGACCTTGCAAGGCATAATAGCAAAGGTATTTACATGAGAGATGACCATTGTGATTGGGGTTCAAGTGGAATGAAAGATCTAGTTGAGACCCTAAACGACTCAAACTAATTCTAATTCGTTCAACTTAATTCATTTCTAAGTACAAACTTAACAGCACAGGATAAAAATATGAGCGCAGAAAATATCTCATACGATTTAAAAAGATTTGCAGGAATTAAAAGAGATTATACTCCAGAGGAAGTAGAGAGATTAAGAGGCTCAATTAAAATTGAGTATTCGATGTGCAAACATCAATCAATTAAGTTATGGAATTTATTAAATTCTGAAACTTATGTTAATACTCTAGGTTCATTATCTGGAAATCATGCAGTCCAACATGCCAAGGCTGGTTTAAAAGCAATCTATCTAAGTGGTTGGCAAGTTGCAGCAGATGCTAATAGCGCTGGTGAAATGTATCCAGATCAATCTTTATATCCTTACGATAGTGCGCCAAAATTAGTTGAATCGATGAATAATGCTTTAATAAGAGCAGATCAGATTCAACATATGGAAATTAAAGATGGAGATATGAAAGAAAACAAAAAAGTTGATTACATGCTTCCAATTATAGCTGATGGTGAAGCAGGCTTTGGTGGACCATTAAACGTTTTTGAACTAGCAAAAAAATTTATAAGAGCAGGTGCTGCAGGAGTGCACTTTGAGGATCAATTAGCAAGTGAAAAAAAATGTGGTCATATGGGTGGTAAAGTTTTAGTGCCTACAGGAACAATGATTAAAAATTTAAAAGCAGCAAGATTAGCTGCCGACATAGCTGATGTTCCACTAATTATACTAGCAAGAACTGATGCTAATGCTGCAAAGTTAATTACTAATGATCATGACGAAAACGATAAACCATTTCTTACAGGTGAAAGATCACCTGAAGGTTTTTATTATGTAAAAGCTGGAATTGACCAAGCTATTTCTAGAGGATTAGCTTACGCTCCTTATTCTGATTTAATTTGGTGTGAAACAGCAACACCTAATTTAGATGAGGCTAAAAAATTTGCTGATGCAATACATAGTAAATATCCAGGAAAACTTTTAGCTTATAATTGTTCTCCTTCTTTCAATTGGAAAAAACATTTATCAGATGATGAAATAGCTTCTTTTCAAGATCAAATTGGTAAAATGGGTTATAAGTTTCAATTTATTACTCTAGCAGGTTTTCATACACAAAATATTGCAATTTTTGAGCTTGCAGAAAAATATAAAAAAGAAGGTATGACTGCCTATTCAAGAATTCAAGAACAGGAATTTTCTAGAGAAAAAGATGGTTATACTAGTGTTAAACATCAAAGAGAGGTTGGTACCTCTTATTTTGATGCTGTTTCAAACACGATTAGTAGTGGTAAAAGCTCAACCACAGCAATGGATGGCTCTACAGAGTCCGAACAATTCTAATAAAACAATTCCTCTTGTACATATTAGTTTTTAACTGGCCCAGAAATGGGTCAGTTAAGATTTAATATTGTAACCTTTTTTCAAAAGTACAGTAACAACAGTTACACAAATCAATAAAAAAGAAATCATTGTTCCAATACTAATCCATATATTAAAATCAGAGACACCATAAAAAGAAAATCTTAATCCATTAATCAAGTAAACAACTGGATTAAAATAAGTAATTGTTTGCCAAAATGGAGGAAGCATGTCTAATGAGTATAAACTTCCTCCTAAAAAAACCATTGGTGTTATAAATAATGTAGGAATAATAGACATTTGTTCAAAATTAGAACTCATTAATCCAATTAGAAAACCAAATAATGCAAAAGTGAAAGCTACTAAAACTAATAAAAATATCATTAACAAAGGATACTCAACTTGTACCTCAACAAAGAATAAGGAGGTTATAAATATTACAAGTCCAACTATTAATGTTTTAGTAGCGCCTGCTCCAACAAAAGCTAAAACCACCTCTAAAGTTGAAATAGGTGCAGCTAATATTTCATATATTGTTCCATTAAATTTTGGAAAAAAAATTCCAAAAGATGTGTTACTGATTGATTGAGTTAACAACGTTAACATCAAAAGACCAGGTACGATATAGGAACCGTAGCTAATACCATCTATTTTTTCAACGTAGCCACCTATGACAGATCCAAAAACTATAAAATATAATGAAGTAGTTAATACAGGAGATAATAATGATTGTGTTAAAGTTCTTCTAAACCGATCCATTTCATGAAGATATATTGCTTTAAAGGCGATATAATTAATTTTCATTTTTCTCCCTTACCAAACTCACAAAAATTTTCTCTAAGTTACTTTGATCAGTTTTCAAATCTTTTAATTTTAATCCTGCGTCTTTTAAATCTTGTAATAAATTAGTTATACCTGTTTGTTTTGCTTGAACATTATAAGTATAATTTATACTCATCATATTTGTTCCTAGAGATAAATTATATTTTTCTAATGTTTTTGGAATTACAGAAATTTTATCTTGTAACTCAACGATCAAAGTTTTATGTCCCATTTTTTTTAATAAATCTTGGGTATTATCTACCACAATAATTTCACCTTGATTAATCACACCTACCCTGTCCGCTATTGCTTCTGCTTCTTCGATATAGTGTGTAGTTAAAATTATAGTGACACCAGTTTTTCTTAAACTCTCAACAACTTTCCACATTTCTTTTCTCAATTCAACATCAACACCTGCTGTAGGTTCATCTAAAAATAAAATTGAAGGTTCATGAGATAAAGCTTTTGCAATCAAAACCCTTCTTTTCATTCCACCAGATAATTGTCTAAGTCTTAAATCTTTTTTATCCCATAAACTTAAATCTTTTAAAACTTTCTCTATATGTTTTGGGTCAGGTTTCTTTCCATATAAACCTCTAGAATATGAAACGTTATTAAATACAGTTTCAAATTGCTCTAAAGTTAACTCTTGAGGAACTAATCCAATTCTAGATCTTGTCTCTCTATAATCATCAATGATATCAAATTCATCTACTGTAACCTTGCCAGAAGAAGGTCTTACTATTCCACAGATTATACTTATAAGAGTTGTTTTACCTGCACCATTAGGCCCAAGCATTGCAAAAATTTCGCCCTTTTTGATGTTTAGGTTTATTTTTTTTAATGCCTCAAAACCATTGTCGTATACTTTTGACAGGTTATTTATGCTTATTTGATCGTCTGACATGTGGTTAGGCATATATAGAGACAATTTATAGTATTACAATAAATTAAAATTTACCTTAAATTTAAAAAAATGAAAAAATTATTAGTATTTATCTGTTTTGTGTTGGCATTTAACACAAATGTAATTGGGAAGGAGACCACTTACAGCAAAGAATTATTCGATAAAGCTTTATCGGAAGGAAAAGTTGTAGTTGTAAGTTCTTGGATTAAATATTGCACTTCTTGTGCTAGTCAAATGAAAGTTCTTGAAAAAGCAAAAAATGATTTTGATAATATGGAATACTTTGCATTTGATGTTGCAAACGAAGAAATTGCTCAATTTTTTAACGTTCAATATCAAACAACACTTTTAATTTTTAAAAATGATAAAGAAGTTTACAGAAGCATTGGTGAGACCACCAAAGAACTTATTTATGATGCTTTAAAATCTTCTATCTAAATTTAATTTTTAAAATTACTGCAGGCATGAAAGTTGCAATCAAAAAAGATAAAAATAATAAAGATTGAGCTATAAGAGGTGAAAATAAGTCTTTAGACAAAAATACTCCCACTAACAAACTTTTAGAAAAATCTGGAAATGGAAACATTAAAAATCCAGCAACTAGACCAATTAAAATTGAAACATAAGCAGTTTTTTCATTTACTTTATTATAGAAACTATAAAAAACAGTGACTACAAATGCACAACAAAATAAATCTGCGAGTAAGAATAAATATAAAATATCGAATCCTTTTGAAGCAACACCAAAAGCAATTACAGACAGGATTAAAATGAAATATTTAGATATTTTTAAGTAATCAGTTTTTTTATCTAAATTAAAAGTTGCTTTGCCATCTACTACAAACAAACTAGAAATAGCGTTAACTAAAGTGTCGACAGTTGAAATTGTTAATGCAAGACCAAGGATAATGATCAATAAGGATAACACTTTTGTTTGATCTTTTAATAATAGACTAAAAAATCCCAAATCAGGTCTAACAGATGGATCTATTGAAAATGAAACCATTCCAATGAAACCCATTAAGAAAACTATAGGAACAATAATTAAGAAAGAAATTATCAAACCGCTTTTTAATGTTTGATAATCTTTTGCTGCATACACTCTTTGCCAATTTCCTTGATGAAATAAATTTGTTGCCGCAACTGCTATGAAGAAAGTTAATCCAGCAGTGTATCCTGGAATATATTTTGAACTTAATAATTGTGAATTTTTCTCATTAATTAAAGAAAAAGAAAAATTATTTCCTGAAGATGAACTAATAATTGAGATCAAAATAAATAACAAAACACCAATTACAATCATTTGAATGTTGTCGGTAAATATGGACGCTCTTAATCCTCCATAAAGTGTATAGCTTAAAGTAGTTACCAAAACTATTAATGCTGTAATCCACAATTCTGTACCAGATATATAATTAATTAACACAGCAACCGCAGTTACTTCTGCGCAAAGAAAAATGAACATATAAAAGATTGTCATTAACAAAATCAACTTAAATAGACTTTTGCCAAATTTTTTTCTCATAAACTCAACTAAAGAAGATCCTTTTGGAAACTCATTTCTGATTTTTTTTCCGAGATAAATTAAGAAAATCATTGGAAAAGCTGTGCCTAACGAATAACCAATAATAGCTCCTACTCCGCCCCACGTTGCAGCAGCAACAGGACCAAACAAAATCCAAGCCCCTAAGGCGGATGCTACAAGACTAGTAGTGAGTGAAAATAAACCAATGTTTCTATTTGCAGTTAAATAATTATTAATTCCTTTAAATTTTTTAGAATGAAGAATTCCTAAAAAAGCAAATATCAAACTAATTGTGATTACTAATATTAATGATGTTGATTGAGTTAAAAAATATGTTTCCATTTTATCCCTTTCTGAATTACCGGACAGGTTCGTAGAGTTTAATCTCAGTCTGTTAAGACACCCCTAAAATATTTTTATACTTTATTATCCATTATTTCAATCATACATTTAGTTGCGTATTTTCTCCACTCAGACGAATTTTTTCCTTTAAGGCTATCTAAATGATTGCGATTATTTTGAATATCACTTTGATGTTTAATTTTATCCTCTTTATCTAAATTTGCCTCCATATTTTTTAGATTTTTTTCCATAGCTTTAATCCAATTGTTTCCAAGCTCTACACATTTTTTATCATCTTTTTCATCACATATTTGCTTAAAAAAATTGAAGATTACATCGTCTGTTTTAATTGAGTTGTTCATTCAAATTTTGATGCTTATCTTTTAAGACAACTATTAACTAAAATAGCCATTAATATCCAGATTATAAATACTTCTCCGTTGGTGAAGGTATAATCTGCTCCTTTAAATCCTGCTACAATGTTTAATGCATATATTATTATAGTAGAAATTATTAAACTTATTATTAAATCTCTTAGTGCAGATAAATACCTCATAATTAAATTTTATACAGTTTTAATAATTAAGTAAACTTTAATTAAATGTTATTAATTATTTTTAATTCAAGCTTTAGTGGAAATTTTAAATGATGCCGAGAATTTACTAAACTAAAAGGTTGTATTCAAGTTTTATATTTCACATAAATAAAAATAAATTTATTGATTACAACTTACAAAAATTTTAGTGTTTTATTAAGGAGGTTTTTATAATGTATCTATTGCCACCTGACACTTAGCTGGGTAGCTTAAAATTTCTAAAAATAAAAAAACTTAAAATCCATTCGGATTTAATCGCCAAAAAGGCTATAAAGAGGAGCTCTTTTGGTACAATTGCTAAAAGAGCGAACCTCTCAATATTTATTTATATTTTATTTCCTTTCACTAAAAAATATAGACCACCAACTAATAGAAAAATTTGAATGCTAGTGAAAAGTTGCTTTGTTATAAACCAGTCTCTATGAGCTACAGCAAATATACACACCATCAGAATAATTATATTTAAACCAGCTAATCTGGTTAAAATATTTCCTAGAGAATTTTTGATAAAATGTGAAATTATCAAAACAATCCCAGTAGTTAGTTCAGATATAGCCACTAAACTTGCGAGAAATGGTGGTAAACTAAAATATTCTATGAGACCTTCTGGTGGCAATGGAAACTTACCATATCCATAAATGATAAATGCGCTTCCGACAGCAAGTCTAAAAAAGAGAGAGCCAAGAGCTTCAAAATTTGAAAAAAAATTGTCGAATTTTACAAATAAATTGTTCATTATATTCCTTTTAATTATTTTTAATAATTATACAAATTAATTTGTCGTTAAAATTAATATTTTTTTGATATTTCAAATTAATTTCTTTGATTCCCTGAAAAATTTGCTTTTTACTTAAATTAATAAGTATTGAGATATATCTATTTAAAATCATATCATTATATTTTCTTTTACTTATTTTTACCTTGAATGAGAATTTTTTTAAAATACTTTTTGGATATAATTCTAATATATGTCTTAAAATTCTTTTATCTTTAGCTAAAGATTTTGATAATTTATTTTTCATTAATTTAAAATTAGGTATTTCATTTTTATTAGGATTGAGAGTAAGTATAAAAATTTTCCCATTCGGATTTAAGTTTTTTTTTAATTGGCTTAGTAAAATCTTAATCTGATTAAATTTTAACAAATGTATAGTTTGCTTTATCAAAACAAGATCAAATTTAATCTTATTTTTAGATAAAAAAGTTAGTGCTCCGATATTTTTAAAGTTTATTCTTTTATCTTTATCTTTATGGTTAACTATATCTATACCAATAGGTTTTGAATTTAATTTTAACTTTGAACTTAAGGATCCTACGATTTTTCCTCGGCCACATCCGATATCTAAAATTTTAGAGTTAGAATTAAGATTGCTAGATTTTGTTAAGAACTTATTAAAAGATAAAATATATTTTTTTGATGATAGCCAGGTTCGATTATCCCAATTTTTTAATGACACGTAATATTAAATTTTTTCAATCGCCAATAATTGTAAGGCCATGGTGTCAAAAAACCTACTAGCAACATAATTGGCACAACCCACCAGTTTAAAATTGCACCACCAGTTAAAAAATAATCTGTTAAATTCATTGCAACTTCCATACTAATCATCGATATAAAACTCATCCCAATTGCAGTCTTAAAAGCTTTTGAAAAATTAAAATTTTGTTTCATTAATACTATTGTTTCTAAAATAATACTCGTAATTAAACCATTGATAATAGCTAAAATCATTATTCCCAATATAGGAAATGCAATTTTTGTTAGCTGAAAAAAGAGGATTGTTCCCAGATCTCCGATTGCACAACCCAATAAACACCATCCCGTATTTTTAGCACTTCTCTTCCAAGTATGTTTACATGACCAATGAAAATTGGCATCTGCTATAGTATCCATTAAGTTAATTTATATCAACTTTAGCAATCATTCCAACTTGATAATGACCAGGAACGTTGCAAGCCACTTCAATGTTTACTGCATTATCAAATTTCCAAATGATTTCCCCTTTTTGTTTAGGTTCTAATAACACACTATTACTATGAGAGTGACCCATAGCTTTATCCATTTTTGCCATTTTTTTCATTTTTTCTTTATCAATTGAATCAGCTAAAAGAATTTCATTTTCAACCATTTTTTGCATTTCCGGTTGATGTTTCATATGCATCATCTTATTAGCAATATTAAATTCGTGCACTAGCATACCTGCATTTTCAACTTCAAATTTTATTGTTTCTCCTGACTTAATTTGAAAAAAATTTGGCTCATAATAGTTGTCATACATAATGACTTTTATTATACGAGTTACCTCATTTTTTTTACCTTTAGAACCAATCTTCATATTTTTGTCTGCGTAAGCAACTGAATTTAAAAGTATGATTACAAATAAAATTTTAAACATTTTCATTCATAATTAATTAATACTTAAAAATGTTTTAACAATGGGTCAATTTGTATTAATATGCTAATGTAATAAAATGATCTTTAAACAATTATTCGATACAAAGTCTTCTACTTACACCTACTTAATTTCATCAGGCAAAGGAAGAGAGGCATTAATTATTGATCCAGTTATAGAAAATGTTGATGAATATATTAATTTACTCAATGGGCTAGATTTAAGATTAGTAAAAGTGATTGATACTCACATACATGCTGACCATGTAACAGGCGCGGCTAAACTTAAAGATATTACAAAATGTGTAACAATAATGGGTAATCATACACCTACAGATGCTGTAGAAATTAAAGTAAAAGATGATGAATTTATTAATTTAGAAAATTTAAAAATTAGAGCAATGTATACACCTGGTCACACATCAGACAGTTTTAGTTTTTTGATGGATAACTATCTATTTTCCGGAGATACATTATTAATTAATGGTACAGGAAGGACAGATTTCCAAAATGGAAATTCAAAAGATGCTTATAACTCAATATTCAATAAACTTTTAAAATTACCTGATGAAACTTTACTCTACCCTGCACATGACTACAAAGGTGAAAAGTTTAGTACAATTGGAAAAGAAAAAAAATATAATCCTAGGCTACAAGTTGAAAGTGTTGATCAATATATTGAAATAATGAATAATTTAAATCTAAAAAAACCAATATCAATAGAAGAAAATATTTCTAAAAATTTAAAATTAGGTGCTTGAGATAGGATTTCCTTTTAACCATTCACTTTCTTCTTTTTCGTAGTGCTCTTTTTTCCAAATTGGAGATCTTTTTTTTATTTCTTCAATTATATACCTTGATAGTACATATGCTTGATCACGATGTTTACAAGCGACTGCAATAATGATGCTAATCTCACCTAACTTTAAATGACCTTTAGCATGTTCGATAAATACAGCTTTCTTTTTAATATCTAGCTTTTGATCTGCTTCATTATAAATTTCCTCAAAACTTTTGATCACCATTTCATCATGACTGTCATAAGTAATTCCCTTTACTGTTTTATTATCATTTATATTTCTGACAGTGCCTAAAAAATATATAGATGCCCCAAACTTAGAATCTTTAATAAATTTTTCTGCATTTGAAGTAAGTATCTTTTCTTTTTTAGAGTCTACTATTTTTGTATGAAGCATTAACCCCCTCCAATTGGAGGTATAATACCAATCTTTTGATCTTTTGTGATTTTATAATTGTCGCTTATAATTTCATTATTTTCAGAACAAAAAGCTGATGATTTTACAATTTTAATAAAAGCTTCATTTCCTTCAAAATTTTTATCTATATGTTTAATAATCTCATTTCTTAAATCATCTACAGACGCTTTATCTTTAACTTCAAGCTCCAAGTGGTCTCCATCACTAAAATCTCTACTGGAACCGAATAACTCTAATTTAATTTTCATTTCTTTAACTTAGATGAGAATTTAAGATTATCATTTTTAAATTTTATCTTATTTTCATTTATAAAATTATCCATAATTTGGACTTTCTCATTCTCAAATTCTGATACTTTTCTAGTTTTGAGGTTAACATAAAGAGCTAAGACTTCTATTGTTGAAGCTAAGTAGTTTTTAGTTTTATGGATCATCTCCATCTTATATTGGAGACGTTTTTTATCGTGATCGAAGTAAGTTAAATTTATATCGACTTTATCATCAAGTTTAAGTTCTCCATCATATGTTATATTAGTTTCAACAACCATTGTACTCATTCCAGTGGTCTTAGCAGAGTGTTCTCCCATCTTAAAAATATTATTTAAGGTCTCTGCTCCATATAAATCAAACATTAATAAGTAATAGGAAACATTCATGTGATTGTTATAATCAATCCAATCTTTAATTACTTTCTGGGAACTTAGGTAAATTGACATGAAGAAAATTAAAAAATATTTTTTAAAAACTCAGGTAATCCATCAGGATTAGTCCATAAACCACTTTTACCACCTTCTTTAATTAATAATCTAACATTATCAATTTTAAGATGTGGATTGATTATCTTGCTTAAATCATAAATAGTTATTAATGCTGCATTAACACCCATTATAGCCTCCATCTCTACACCAGTTTTTGTAACAGCTGACACTACACAAAAAACTTCTAATGAATTATCTAATTCATTCATAATAATTTTTGTTGCTGTATGATCAATTGGAAGTGGGTGACATAAAGGTATTAGTTCACTAGTTTTTTTAACTCCAAGGACAGCTGATACTTCTGCTAAAGTAATTGGATCACCTTTTGGCATTTTTTTATTTTTAATTAAATCAAATACTTCTTTACCAACATAAATTTTTCCTGAAGCCAATGCTCTTCTGAATGTTTCTTTTTTTGATGAAACATCTACCATATTAAATGAATTTTTTTTGAAAACTTCTTTTGCCCAGTCTTTTAAGTCCTCTTGATTTATAATCTTTAAATTTTTCATTTAACCACCGGTCTTAGATAAATTTTTAGTTAAACCTGTTTCTCCTAGCTCAAGATAATGAGACTCTTTTTTAAATCTCATTTGACCTAGTATAAGATCTTTTAGCTCCTCAGTTTGATCATCTCTCTGGAGCAGGTGTCTTATACTTATTCCTGTATTTCCAAATAAACAAAGTCTTAAATCTCCTTTAGACGTGATTCTTAAACGATTACAAGACTTACAAAAATCTTTAGAATATGGAGCTATAATTCCAAATTTACCTTTGTAGTCTGGATTTATATAATTAAGTGCAGGACCAGCATCTAAACCTTGTGTTTGATAGATCCAATTATTTTCGTTTAAATAACTTTTAAACACTTTGGATGAAATATGGTACTTGTTAAAGTAATCAAGATTGTCACCTGTTTGCATTAATTCTATATATCTAAAATTGACTTTGTTTTTTTTTATGAAATCTGACCAAGCATTAAAGTCTTTAGAGGATGCATTTATTCCATTTAAAAGGACGGCATTTATTTTTATATTTTCGAAACCTAAATCTTGTAAAACTTGAATTCCTTTAAGAATTTCAGGTAACCTGTCATGTTTAGTTATATTTTTAAATATTTCTCTATCTAAACTATCAATACTGATGTTAATGCCATCTAGGCCACTATCTATTAGTAACTTTGCCTTTTGATCTAGATGATATCCATTAGTTGTAATAACAACTTTTTTTATAGTTGTTTCATTCTTTAAAATTTTTAATATTTCAAAAAAATCTTTTCTCACTGTTGGTTCCCCTCCAGTTAGTCTAATTTTTTGCACTCCTAATTCTGAAAATCCTTTTGCTAAACGTCTTATCTCATCAATATGTAAAAATTTTCTATTATCACTTTTGTCTGCCATATAGCCGTTGGGCAAACAATAACCGCATTTAAAATTACAAACTTCAGTAATTGACATTCTTATATATGGAAATTTTCTACCGAAGCTATCTTCCAGATGCTGCATTAAATAAACTTATACTAGAATAGTTAATTAATAAATTATAATTACTTGAATAAAAGATTATTTATTCAACTAAAAATTGTAATTTTTTTTTTATATTTTATCTGTCTTTTGTTTTTGATATATTAAACTTACTATTGGAGGAACTATATGAGCAAAAATAAAACTAAACTAAACTTAAACAGAAGAAATTTTTTAACGGGAACTGCTACACTAGCTGGAATTGCAGCAACAGCTTCTGTTGTTCCAATTACGATTGCTAATGCCAATCATTCTGAGGGTAAAAAAGGATTACCAAATTTTATAAGTTGGAAAGACAGGGATGCTTTAATTGTACATTCTGATAAAGGAATTGAGACTCATAGAAGTGCTATAGGTGAAAGTTTAGTTACTCCAAATAGAAATATTTATATCAGAAATAATATGCCAACAATGACTGACGCACAAATTGGTGATAGAAAAAAATGGAAAGTTTCTATAGAAGGAGTAAAAAATCCACAAACTTTCACATTGGCTCAACTTCAAAAATTAGGCCATGAAACAATGGCAACAATTTTACAGTGTTCTGGAAATGGAAGAGGATTTTTTGAACATAAGCCTAGAGGATCACAATGGAAAACAGGTGCAGCAGCATGCGTTCTTTGGACTGGAGTACCAATGAAAACAGTTGTTGATGCTTGTGGAGGTATTAGTGGAGGAGCTGTTTATATGACTTCAGAAGGAGTTGATCATGTACCGACAGGTTTAGATCCAAAAAAAGCAATGATTGCCAGATCGGTTCCTAAAAAAGTTTACAAAGATGCTATGCTTGCATGGGAAATGAATGGGGTTCCATTACCTAATGCACATGGTGGGCCACTAAGAATGGTTACACCAGGGTATTTTGGAATAAACAATGTTAAACATTTAGGAAAAGTAGCTTTTACTGCCGAGCAATCATCAGTTAAATATATGAAAAAAAGTTACAGAATTTCCCCAATAGGAAAAAAAGGATCTCAATATCCTTCTTGCTGGGAGATGCCCGTAAAATCATGGATAACAAGACCTACTGATGAAACTGGAACTGTAAAAGCAGGTAAAGTTCAAATAGTTGGTGTAGCTATGGGTGGAACTAAAAAAATAAGAAGTGTTAAAGTATCTGTTGATGGTGGAAGCAGCTGGAAGAAAGCAAAGTTCATAGGTCCTAATTTAGGAAAATTTGCTTGGAGGCAATTTGTTTTAGAGACAACTCTAAGTGCTGGGACATATAATATTGCTAGCTTGGCCTCTAATGGAGCCGATAAACAGCCAGAGCTTAGAATGGAAAACAGAAGAGGATATGCTCACAATGGTTGGAAAGATCATAGCGTAAATATTACTGTAGTATAGAAGCTTTAAAAGGCATAAAATAAATTAATGAAAATTAAAAAATTTTTATTAATTTTTGTTACTCCTTTATTATTAAATATTCAGACATCTTTAGCTGATGATGCTAAAATGATTAAGGGTCTGGAAATTTTCAATGAAACTGCTGCATGTGCTGCATGTCACGTTTTAAAAGCAGCCGGCTCAGAGGGAAATGTTGGTCCAAATTTAGATACTGTTGAAGGTTTAAATTATGACTCTGTGATGGATATTGTCACTCACGGTCTTGGTGTCATGCCAGCTTTTGGTGAAGATGAAATTTTGACAAAAGAACAGATTGAAATTGTTTCTTTTTATGTTGCTAATTCAGCAGGCAAATAAATGAAATTTTTTTTATCATTTTTATTTATATCTTTTTACACAGTTTCTTTTGCAGCAGATATTACTGTTGAAATGTTAAACAAAAGGTCTGATGGACAAATCATGGTTTATTCAGAGAATATTTCAAGAATTAATGTTGGTGATACTATTACTTGGACTCCAACAACTAAAGGTCATAATGTAGAATTCTTAACAGGCCCAGAAGGGTGGGAAATTCCAAAAAGATCTAAAATGAACAAAGAGTACTCATATAAATTTGATTTACCTGGTATATATCTTTATCAATGCACTCCCCACAAAGGTATGGGCATGATAGCCTTAGTAGTTGTGGATGGAGATACTTCTAATAAAGAAAAGGTAGCAACAGTCAAAGTGGTAGCAAAATCAAAAAAGAAACTTCGAAAACTTTTAGGTCAACTTAAATAGAAAATTGGTAATAACTCCAGTCTACAACTGGAAATTAAATGAAAATTAAAAACCAATATACTGCTAAACCTGTAACTATTGTCGCTATAATATTCTTACTTAACACACCTATAATTATGGCAATCATAGATGCTAAAATTTTAGGATTATTTTCAATTTGTACTAATCCTGAACTGTCTAAAAAAATTGCTGGAAAGATGATTGCTGGAAAAATAGCCGATGGTACAAAAGATAAAATTTCTCTGATTCTGTCGTTAAACATCTCTTTTTTTAATAATGCTATCATTGAAAATCTTGTTAAAAAAGTTATCAATCCACAATAAATTATTAATATCCAATTACTCATTTTTTAATCATTTTTGTTAAAGTCATTGCAACAAACAATCCCACAAGTGCAGCAACGATTACATAAGCTTTATAAGGAATAAAATTAAATCCAAATGTTGCTACTAAACCTGAAATTAATATTACTATAACGTTTATCAATTTCCTAAAATCATCCACTAGTAATGCTAAAAAGGTTAAAGGAACAGCAAAACTCAAGCCCAGTTTTTCTGGTATAGCAGCACCTAAAATAATTCCTAAGAAAGTTGTGGTTTGCCAAACAACCCAACATGTAGCCCCACCCCCAATCAAATGAAAATATTTATTTTTTTCTTTATTCTTTTTCAGATACTCATTTGATCTTGCAAACGCTTGATCAATCAAAAAATATGAAATTATAATTTTCCAAATTAATTTTAGATCTGATAGATGTTCAGATACAACTGCTCCATAAAGTAAATGTCTTGAATTTACAGCACCAACAGAACTAATAATTACTAAAGATGAGGCGCCACCTGAAAATAACTGTAATAAGACTATTTGTGAAGCACCACCAAAAATTATAAGTGACATTCCTATTGTCTCTAAAGGTGTAAAACCAATATCAATTGCAAGTACACCAAATATTAAACCAAATGGAACTACAGGTATCATTAATGGGCTTACATCTAAAACGCCTTTAAAAAAAACTTTTAAATTACTTTTCATATTTAAAAAAACTTGTATTAAAAGCAAACAATATGATCAATATGAATTGGTCTTTTAATACCAAATTTTTCATCAACTTCATGCTGATGAATATGATGTGAGTGAACAAGAACTGGTATTATTGTGTCACTAGGGGTTTTAAGAGTGTAAATAAAATTAGTGCCTCTAAATTTTCTATCAATTATGTGAAATTTTAAATTACTTTTATCATCATGATGAAGGTCCTCTGGTTGTACCAAAAGCTTTACTTTTGAACCTATAGGAAAAGATTTAACAAAATTACCTGTAATTGTTCCAAGATCCTTATTTTCCAAGCTTTTGGGGCTTGTTACCTCTGCTGGTATAAGTGTTCCTCTATTTAAGAAATTAACTACTTCAATTGAGTTTGGTAAATGATAAACATTATATGGATCATCAAATTGCTTGAGTTCTTGATCTAATATTATGCCACACTTAGATCCTAAATAAAAAGCTTCATAAGAATCATGTGTTACTATTATTGTAGTAATCTTTAGATCTTTTAATAATTTTTTTAATTTTTCTTGTATCTCTTCCTTAAAACTTTGATCTACATTTGACAAAGGTTCATCTAGCAATAATAAATCTGGTTGTGTAATAAGAGATCTAGCAAGAGATGCTCTTTGAGCTTCCCCTGCACTGACTTCATGTGGATACTTATTTAATATTTCAGAAATATTTAAAAAGTCTACCAAATCATCAAAAGTAATTTTTTGTTTTTTTATTGCTTTATTTCTGTCAGCACCTAATAATATATTTTTTTTTATTGAATAGTGTGGAAATAAAGAGTTTTCTTGAAATGAAAGGGAGATATTTCTATTCTCTGGTTCAATCCTTATTTTTTCTGAAGATAATGTTTTACCTTTTAAAATTATAGAGCCCTTATCAATATTTTCTAATCCAGCAATAGTTCTCAATATTGTGGTTTTTCCTATACCCGAGGGTCCTAAAAGACATATTATATCTCCCTCGTTTTCTATAGAAAATGTAACATTTTTAACTTTAGTTTTATTCCCTATTTTAAAATCAACATTTTTAATTTCTAAAAAATTATTATTCATATGACTCTTTTAAAATATATTTAGATGTAACTATAATTAAGAAACTAGCAATTAAAATTAAAAATAATGAAGGAACTGCAGCAGCCTCTAATAAATCTTCTGAAGCTGAAATATAAGCTGTAGTAGCGAAAGTTTCAAAATTAAAAGGTCTTAAAATTAATGTAATTGGTAATTCTCTTAAGATTTCTAATGAAATCAAAATTATAATGAAAACGAGAGAATTTCTTAAAAAAGGAACATGAATATTCATAAATGTTTTTCTTTTTGAATAACCTAGTAAATAAGCACTTTCATCAACAGATATATTAATTTTTTCATACCCAGATTTAATTCCATTGAAAGCTAAAGAATAAAATCTCACAAAATAAACTATAACTAATCCTAAAATAGAACCAATAAATACTTTTTTAATAGAATTAAATTCCAAAAATTTAATAATATTATTATCAAACCATGCTATGAAAGTAATAAAGGCAATTGCTAAAATTACTCCTGGTATAGCATAGCCAGAGATAGATAAGGTGGATAAAAAATTTAAAATTTTATTCCTTGAAACTCTATTTCCATAGTTTGATATCAGTGAAAAAATAATCAGAATTAAACTGGACAATATAACCAAATAAGAAGTATTTAACATAAGTTCAATTATTTTTAAGTCAAATAGGTTTTGAGGAAATTTTATCGTCCAGTATAACATTTGGCCTAAAGGAAATAAAAAACTTATAAAAAAAATTAAAAAACAAAACATTGAGGCTAAAAACGCTTTTCTGCCAAAAAGTTTATTTTGTACCTTGTTTTTAAATCCACCCCTGGAATTGAGATGGTATTTAGCTTTCCTTCTAGATAAATTTTCTAAAATAAACAGAGAAAATATAAATAATAATAAAAAGAAAGATATACGATTTGCAAATGCTAAATCATCAAAATGTATCCACGAATTGTAAATTCCAGTGGTTAAAGTATTTATAGAGAAAAAATCAACAGCACCAAATTCTGCCAAAGTTTCCATGGCTACAAGAGATAACCCCGCTATAATGGCAGGTCTGGCAGCTGGTAATATTATTTTATAAAAAGTACTAAATTTCGAAAAACCAAGATTTTTACCTAAATCAATGAGATTTTGTGATTGATAAAGAAATGATGCTCTAGCTAAAATATATACGTACGCATATAAAGAAAATGAAACAGATAATATTGCTCCAATCATACCATCAAATTTAGGAATATTTTTATTATAATTCGCATCTCCAAGTAAGTTTTTTAAAATAGTAAATGCAGTTCCATAATTTTCAAAAAAAGCTGTCAAAGAATATGCATAAATATAAGGTGGGACTGCAAAAGATAATATTAATGCCCACTTGAAAAAATTACATCCTGGAAATTTATAAAAAGATACTAAATAAGCTGTACCAGTTCCTATAAGAAAAGTTAAAATCAATACTGATATTAATAAAACAATTGAATTAAAAATATACTCCATCAAAAAAGTATTTTTTAAAACTTCATAATAATTTGAAGTATTTTCAAAAAAACTTGTAAAAACAGTTATAATTGGAATTAGAACTAAAAAAGATATTAATAAAGAAGAAAGATGCCAGATATTAATTTTCATATTATAATCTGCCTTTAAACATGAAAAAAGTGAAGTGTCCACAATTAAAGAAAATCAAAAATTAAATACTTTTAGGATATGCGGAACCTGCTTAGCTTTAATTTCAGATATTTTTCTTTTATTTATTCTTTCATTGATTTTTTTGCACTCCTGAAAACATGGGGAACATGCACTAGAAGATTTGTTAAAATCAATTTCAGATATAAATTTTTTGTCTTTTTTCATGTATTTATTTCCAACCTGCAGCTGTCATAACTTCCACGGCAGCAGCTTGATTTTTTCCATAAGAAGCTAACTTAGTTTTCATATCTTGTTTGAAATCTAATCCTAAGTTATTAACTACTAATGGGCTTGGTGAAACACCATCAATCATTGGAAACTCAAAAGTATTATTTGTAAAATGCTCTTGAGATTCTGGAGTTAATAAAAACTCTACAAGTTTGATTGCATTGGCTTTGTTAGGCGCTCCTTTAACTAAAGCTGCACAACTAACATTCATGTGTGCTCCTCTATCGTTTTGATTAGGGAAGAATGCTTTTACTTTTTTTGCAGCTTCTTGTTGCTCTGCACCTTTTTTACCAGATAACATTAGAGCTAAATAATAAGTGTTAGCTACTGCAATGTCAGCTTCACCAGCTGCTACTGCCATTATTTGTGCTCTGTCGTTACCTTTTGGTGTTCTAGCCATATTAGCAACAACACCCTCTGCCCATGCTGCAGCAGCTTTTTTTCCATTGTTAGCTATTAACGATGCTACAAGAGACTTATTGTATATGTTGCTAGATTTTCTTATTACTAATCTTCCTTTCCATTTAGGATCGGCTAGACCTTCATAAGTCATTCCGGATAATTCAGCCCCTGACACTCTTTCAGGAGAATAATAAATTATTCTTGCTCTTTTTGCTATTCCAACCCATTTATTTGTTCTAAAACTTTTTGGAACAGCTTCTTTTATAACTTTAGATGTTAGACCACCTTGAAGATGACCTTTTTTATCCATAGCACCACATCTTCCAGCATCAGCAGTGATGTAAAGATCTGCAGACGAATCAGCACCCTCTTCAATTATTCTTTTTTCTAGAGCGCCTGATTTTCCATTAATTAGATTCACTTTAATTCCAGTCATATTTGTGAACTTAGAGTAAAGCTCAGAATCTGCTTTATAATGTCTTGCATTAAATATGTTTACTTCATCTGCAACAGCAAAAGCTGACACAAAAAAAGATACAACCAATGCAAATATTGATATTTTTTTCATTAAATTCCTATTTAAAGTTAATGTTGATTTGAGATTGATTACTATTCTCAATGAGAATGATTATCAATCGCAACAATGTCGCACTTTATCGGGATTTTTTTTGAATTTTTAGGCTTTCCAGTCGCCTATTTTACTAAATAGAAAATTTCTAAATGCTTGAACTCTTGCAGTGTTCTTTAGCGATTGAGGGTATACAAAATGAGCTTCTGTTATTGGTCCCTCTATTTTTGGAAGTACTTTTATAATATTATTTGAACTGGAGACTAAATATTCTGGAAGTGCAGCTAAACCTACGCCAGATTCTACACCATATAATAAACCGCTAACACTATTAACTTTCATAATAGATTTTCTTTTTTTTCCATCATGCATACCTATTTTCAGTGCCCAATCAGGATTATAGACAGGAGAGGGTGCTCCTTTACCAAAAGATATAAATTTATGTTTATTTAGGTCATTAACTGTTTTTGGCATACCATTTTTCTCTAAATATCTACTTGAACCATAGATAAAGTACTTGATATCAATAAGTTTCTTTTGAATGTAATTTAATTGTTTTGGTCTTCTCATGAAAATACCTATATCTGCTTGTCTAGTACTTAAATCTAGCTCTTTATCATCAAAAACAAGTTCAATTTCTATTCCTGGATTAAGCCTCATAAATTCCTCAATTCTTGGAGTTAACCAGTGTGTACCAAAGCTTCTAACTGTAGTGATTGTTAATTTTCCAGTAGGTTTATTTTTTTGATCACCAAGTGAGGTTTCTACTTCTTTTAACTTGCTAATAACCTCATGCGCTGTTTTAAATACATACTCACCATTTTCTGTTAATGTTAAACCTCTTGCATGTCTTTCAAAAAGTTGGACTTTTAAATCATGCTCTAAAGATTGTATCTGTCTGCTGATTGCAGATTGACTAAGATTCAAGTTTATTGTTGCGTTGGTAAAACTTCCAGCTTCTGCTACAGCATGAAAAATTTTTAATTTATCCCAATCCATTATTTATTTAAATCAACTAAAACTCTTCCAGAAATTTCACCTTTTAGTATTTTAGGATAAGTCTCAATTAACTCTTCTAAGCTTACGGTTTGAATAGATTTTTCTAATAAATCAAAATCAATTAAATTTGCAGCTTCACTCCAAATAAATTCTCTTCTTTTAATACTACAGTTTGCTGAGTCCATTCCCCAAAGTTTAATACCTCTAAGCATGAAAGGTATCACACTTGTATTAAGCTCATTTGTGTTTGCGTTTCCACATACAGCAATGATTCCATTTGGATTTGTCTGGACAATTGCATTGGCTAATATCTTTCCGCCCACTGTATCCACAACTCCATCCCATAAACCTTTGTCAATAAGTCTAGGATCTTTGTCAAATTCAGCTCTATTTACAACAGTTTTAGCGCCTAAAGATTTTAAATAATCAGCTTTTGAGTCTTTTCCAGTAACTGCAGTAACATTATATCCCATTTTATTTAATGCAATGACTGCAACGCTACCTACACCACCTGTAGCACCTGTAACTAAAACATTATTTACTTTTTCACCTAATAATATCTCTTCTCTTGCTTTTATTGCAAACGCACTCATCAAAGAAGTAAAGCCTGCAGTTCCAAGTATCATTGCTTGTTTAGTTGTTAAGTTTTTTGGTTTCTTAACTAAAAAATCTCCGTTTACTTTAGCAATTTGAGAATATCCTCCATAAAAAATTTCTCCTACCCTAAAGCCAGTTAAAATTACTTCATCATTTTCCTTAAATTTGGAATTTTTACTTTCAATTACTTTTCCTGAAAAATCGATGCCTGGAATGTGGGGAAACTCTTTAACTAATCTTCCACCATTTTTTAAAATCATTCCATCTTTAAAATTAAGATCTGAATAATCTACTTTAATTGTAACATCACCATGCTTTAAAAAACTTTGGTCTAGAGTTTTTATCTCTCTTGTAAATTCTTCACCTTTTTGATCTAAAACTAAAGCTTTAAATTGATCTGACACTTTATTCTTTTGCTATGCTGATAAATCTTAAATATCTATTTTGATAACTTAAATCTTCTTTAAATTGACCTAAGTAATAATTAGTCACTGTTGATGCTTGCTCTTTTTTAATACCTCTCATAGTCATACATTGATGGGTCGAGTCTATTGTAACAGCCACACCTTTAGCATCTAATGACTCCATTAGGGTATTCGCAATTTGCATAGTTAGTCTTTCTTGTGTTTGTAATCTTTTTGAAAACACTTCTACAACTCTAGCTAATTTACTCAATCCTACCACTCTTTCCTTAGGGATATAAGCAACATGGGCTTTTCCAATGATGGGTGCCATATGATGTTCACAATGACTTTGTACAGAAATATTTTTTTGCACAACCATATCGTCATATCCTTCTACATCCCCGAAAGTTTTATCAAGAACTAGATTTGGATCTTCTTTATAACCCTTAAAATATTCTTTAAATGCTTTCACCACTCTTTTTGGAGTTTCTAAAAGCCCTTCTCTGCTTGGATCTTCACCCATCCAGGCTAAGATCGTTCTGAATGCATCCTCAGCATCCTGATCAGAAATCTTTTTAGTTACTTCATCAGTATTTGTGTCTTTTACTAGTTTCATTGTGGAGCTTTATACCTATAATTTACATATTTTAAAATATTTAAAATATACCTATATGTGCTACATAATCACTTATTATGTTCAAAAAAAGAGATAATGTCCTTGAAATTGAGGAAGGAAAACTTCTATCACCCAAATTTGATAATGATGGTCTAATTCCAGTTATTACAATGTGTTCAAAAACAAAAGATATTCTGATGCATGGCTATATGAATGTTGAGGCCTTAAAAAAGACGATTGAAACAAAAGAGGCTCATTATTTTAGCAGATCAAGAAATACTATTTGGCATAAAGGAAAAACAAGTGGTTTTACCCAAATAGTAACAGAAATCAGAATCGATGATGATCAAGACGCTGTATGGTTAACAGTAGATATTGGTGATGGTGCTAGTTGTCATGTTGGATATCGTTCATGTTTTTATCGATCTATTCCTTTAGGACCAATTGATAATGGGAGAAAAATTGAAATGAAGTTTTTAGAAAAAGAAAAAAAATTTGACCCTGAAGAAGTTTATAAGGATCAACCTAACCCAACAAAAATCTAAAGAATGAAAATAAGGACAAATTTTTTTTTAATTCTATGGAAATAAAAAAAATTTTTAGAATAAAATATTATAGAGAAATATTTCACTTAAAAGATCAATTTTTTAGAAATCAAAAATTACTCAATATAAAAAATAAAATAGCAATTTCAAAAAACATTAGCTCAATTAATAGAAATAAATTAGATGAAATCTATAAATTACTTAATGAACATGATCATATTCATAAAGACAGTATGTGGCACTCAATTTTAAGTAATTACCATATAAAATTTTTAAATTTTGTTAATAACAACAAAAGTAACCTTAATCATGCTCTGGATAACCCTCACTCGTTTAACATCTTTTATGGTTTCGATGATAATTGTAAAATTTTATATAAAAATTCAAGTTTTAATTTCAAATTTAAATATTCTTTACTAATAATTGATAAGTTAATTTCATTTTGTGAATTTCTAGGAATATTAAAGTTGAATAATCCTGAAAACCATAAAAAAATTAATAAAAACTTAAATATAGAAAACTTAATTAAAAAAATTGAAAAAAAAATAAAACTTAAACTTAAATTTAACAATCCATTTCCAGGTGAAAGGGGTATTAAAACAAGTAAGGGTATTTTAACATCTAGAGAAATTCAAGCAATTTACCAAGCGTATATAATAAAAAGAACATTAAATTGTAATGAATTTAAAAATAAAAATATTTTAGAAATAGGAGGTGGATTGGGCAGAACTGCTTACTACTGTTATAAATTTGGCATCAAAAATTATACACTAGTAGATCTTTTAATACCCAGGATTTGTCAAATTAATTATTTATCTCGACTTATAAATGAAAAAAAAATTATCTCAAAACCTAAATTATCTAATTTTTATCAAAAAAATATAAAAGTAGTATCACCCCAATTCCTTTTTTCAAATAATGTTAAGTTTGATTTAGTATTTAATTCTGACTCATTTACAGAGATTGATTTTATAAATCAAAAAAAGTACCAAAAATATTTAAAAAAAAATTCAAAGATTTTTTTGTCTATTAATCATGAAAATAACCATTATAAAGTAAGTGATTATTTTGATACTAAAAATCCTAATAAATACTCAAAAAATTTATACTGGTTGAGAAGAGGATATGTCGAAGAAATATTCAAGTTTTGAATAATAAGATTTAATATGAATAAAAAACAAAAAAATGTTCTTGGTCAAGATCTAGAGCAATGTTCAATTGATCCATTAACTGGATGGTATCGTGATGGATGTTGTAATACTGATGAAAATGATCAAGGAGTTCATACTGTATGTGCAAAAGTGACGAATGAATTTTTAGAATGGTGTAAAGAATCTGGAAATGATTTAATTACACCTCATCCTGAGTTTGGTTTTCCAGGTTTAAAGGAAGGAGATGGTTGGTGTGTGTGTGCAAGTTGGTATGCTAAGGCAGTTGAGGCAGGGAAAGGGTGCCCTATTTATTTAAAGAGTACACATCAAAACACTTTAAAAATCTTACCTATTGAAACTTTAAAAAAATTTGCAATTGATCTTTCTTAAGAGATTAAAATGAATGATGATGTTTTATCAGTAGTATATTTAGTTTTAGTGCTTGTTCTACTTTTGCCAGGCTTTATCTATGCTAATAAAAATAAAAAAGTATTTTTTAATAACATTTTTATTTGGATCATTATTATTGGAATAATTGCTTTTATAATTAAATTTTTTTATAAATAACTACATATTTCCATATTTAGGACCACCTCCTCCTTCTGGTGTTATCCATATTATATTTTGAGATGGTTCTTTGATATCACAGGTTTTACAATGAATGCAGTTTTGAGAATTTATTATAAATTTATTTACGTCATTATCTTTTTGAATTTCATAAACACCTGCAGGACAATATCTTTGAGCAGGTTCGTCAAACTTTTCTAAGGTGTAATTAATTGGTAAATTAGGATCCTTAAGTTTCAAGTGAACTGGTTGATTATCTGTATGATTGGTTCCTGTAAGATAAACTGAGCTAGTTTTGTCAAAAGTGAAAATATTATCATATTTTGGATAAATTATCTTAGGCATTTGTTTCGCTGGTTTTAATGTTTCATGATCTGCATGTTTATGTTTTAGGGTAAAAGGAAGTTTTCCTCTAAATAAAATTTGATCTATTCCTGTAAAAATTATTCCTAAAATCAACCCCCAACTGAAACTAGGTTTTACATTTCTAGCTTCATACAACTCTTTGTGTAACCAGCTATTTTTAAATTTATCTTCGTATATTGATAAATTTTTGTTTTCTTTTAAATGTTCATTAATAGTTTCAGCTGCAATTATTCCACTTTTCATTGCTGTGTGTGAACCTTTAATTTTTGGCATATTCAAAGTTCCAGCATCACAACCAACTAGTAAAGCTCCAGGCATAAACATTTTTGGCAAACTTTGAAATCCACCCTCAATTAAAGCTCTTGCACCGTAAGAAATTCTTTTTCCACCTTGTATAATTTTTTTAATAGCTGGATGTGTCTTAAATCTCTGAAATTCATCATAAGGAGATAAATGGGGATTTTTATAATCTAAACCAATTACATATCCTAAAAAAACTTGTTTATTATTTGCATGATACAAAAAACTTCCGCCATAAGTATTGTTATCTAGCGGCCATCCTGCTGTATGCATGACTAAACCTTCCTCATGATTTTTATCTTCTATTTCCCAAATTTCTTTAAAACCTATTCCATATTGTTGAGGATCTTTACCTTTATTTAGTTCAAATTTTTCAATTAATTGTTTTCCTAAATGTCCTCTGCATCCTTCTGCAAAAACAGTTACTTTACCTAAAAGTTCTATGCCAGGTTCGAAACTATCTTTTTTATTTCCCTCCTTATCTATTCCCATATCTTGAGTAGCCACACCCTTAACAGATCCATCTTTATTGTATAAAATTTCATTTGCTGGAAATCCTGGAAAAATTTCAACACCGACAGCCTCAGCTTGTTCGGCAAGCCATCTACATAAATTAGCAAGACTGATAATATAATTATTATGATTTTTTTGAACAGCTGGAAGTAACCAAGTTGGCCAACTTAAGGATTTTGTTTTTCCAAGAAATAAAAATTTTTCTTTAGTTACTTTAGTTTTAATTGGAGAATTTAATTCTCTCCAATTAGGCAGTAATTCATCTAAAGCACGTGTTTCAAATACATTGCCACTTAAAATATGAGCTCCAATTTCTGAAGCTTTTTCTAATAAGCAAACATTTAAATTCGCATCTAATTGTTTTAACTTTATCGCTGTTGATAAACCTGAGGGACCTCCCCCTACGATAACAACATCATATTCCATTGATTCTCTTGACATAACCTAGTTTTTAACTTTAACGATTATTTTTGTATAGTGTTTAATTTGTTCAATTCTTCCATGAATTGAGGTATGGCCTCAAATAAATCTGCTTCCAAACCGTAATCGGCAACACTAAAAATTGGTGCTTCTCCGTCCTTATTGATAGCAACGATAACTTTACTTTCTTTCATCCCCGCTAAATGCTGAATTGCTCCTGAAATTCCTATAGCAATGTATAAATCGGGTACTACCACTTTTCCTGTTTGACCAACTTGATGATCGTTACTTATATATCCAGCGTCCACAGCTGCCCTTGATGCTCCAATTGCTGCACCAAGTTTATCAGCAATCTCAGTTATTAATTTAAAATTGTCTCCACTTTGCATTCCTCTTCCACCTGATACGACAATTCTTGCAGTTCCAAGTTCTGGTCGATCAGATTTTATTTCTTCTCGTTTAATAAATTTTGTATTTGAAAATTCCTCACTAGCTTCTACATTTTCAATTGGAGCTGATCCACCAGTACTTTCACATGGATCGAAAGAAGTGGGTCTTATTGTTACACATTTTTTTAAATCATTACTCTTAATTGTTGCAAAAGCATTTCCAGCATAAATTGGTCTCAAAAATGTGTCTGGTGATATTACCTTAATAATGTCACTTACCTGTGAAGTATCAAGATGAGCAGCAATTCTTGGCATTAAATTTTTTCCGAATGTATTTGCTGAACAAACTATATGAGAATAATTTTCTGCAAGCTTAACAATTACTGGAGCAAAGTTTTCAGCAGTGAAGTTTTCATAATGAGCTGCTTCAATACTTAATACTTTTTTTACAACTGGAAGTTCAGATAATTTTTTTGCAGCTTCCGAACAATTTTGACCAATAATCACTGCGTGGACATCTGAGTCAATTTGTGATGCTGCTGTAGCGGCATTTAAAGTAAATGGTCTTAATTCTTTATTATTGTGTTCTGTTATAAGTAAAACTGACATTATATTACCTTTGCTTCATTTTTTAATTTTTGTACTAATTCAGCAACATTAGCTACTTTTATACCTGCTTTTCTTTTAGGAGGCTCCTCTACTTTTAATTGTTGTAATCTTGGAGATACATCTACACCTAAATCAGATGCATTAATTTCTTCTATAGGTTTTTTCTTTGCCTTCATAATGTTTGGTAATGATGCATATCTTGGTTCATTTAACCTAAGATCACATGTTACAATAGCTGGAACATTTATTTCAATTGTCTCAAGCCCTTCGTCTATTTCTCTAGTAACTTCTAATTTATTATCTTTAACGTCAATCTTTGAAGCAAATGTTGCTTGTGGCCAATTTAATAAAGCACTCAACATTTGACCTGTTTGATTGCAATCATCATCAATTGCTTGTTTGCCCATGAATACCAAATCTGGTTTTTCTTTATCAACTACTTTTTGTAAAATTTTTGAAACAGCTAGTGGCTCAAGGGTACCTTCTGCTTTTACATGTATTCCCCTATCCGCACCAACAGCTAAAGCTTTCCTAACTGTCTCTTGCGCTTTTTCTTCTCCAACAGTTATTGCAACTATCTCGGTTGCTTTACCTGCTTCTTTAATTTTTACTGCCTCTTCAATCGCATTATCGTCAGGAGGATTCGTTGACATTTTAACATTATCAGTAATTACACCACTGCCATCTTCTTTAACTCTGATTTGAACGTTGTAATCAATAACCCTTTTTACAGCTACTAAAATTTTCATTAAGCTCTCAATAAATTATTTTCTGAATCGTATGGACTTTCATCTAAAACAGTAGCGTCGTACATTTCGCCTAATATATCAACTTGTAATTTGTCGCCCACATTTGAACAATCAGGTTTAACCATTGCAAGAGCTATTGATTTATCTAATCTAAATCCAAATTCTCCACCCGTTGCTCTTCCAACGACTTTTCCGTCTTTAAAAATTGGGTTATTTCCAAGTACATCTGCGTCCTTAGTATTATGAACCTCTAAAGTGACTAATTTATTGTCAAAACCTTTTTCTCTCCATTTATTAAGTGCCTCTAAACCAATAAAATTTCCTTTATTTGGATGAACAAATCTATCAAGACCAGACTCATATGGTGAATATTCAATTGATAGTTCTGTACCAACTAGTTTGTAAGATTTTTCAACTCTTAAACTATTCATAGCCCTAATTCCGAAAGGTTTAATTCCTAAATCTTTTCCCGCTTCCATTAATTTATCAAAAATATGATTTTGATATTCAATTGGATGATGCAGTTCCCAACCAAGCTCACCCACAAAGTTTACTCTCATCGCATTTACTGGAGCATATCCAACATTAACATTTTTAGCAGTCAGCCATTTAAAATTCTCATTAGAAAAATCATCTGTTGAAACCTTTTGCATTAATTGTCTAGCTTTAGGGCCTGCTACGACTAGAACTCCTGTGCTGTTTGTTAAATCTTCAAATATTACTGATCCATCATCTGGCATCCATTTTTGAATCCAGTCATGATCTAATCTTAAATTTGCTCCAGCAGAAACTAAATAGTAACTATTCTCTGCTTCTTTCATTATTGTAAACTCAGAATGTACTCCTCCTTTAGTATTTAAAGCGTGACATAAATTAATTCTTCCAATTTTTTTAGGAAGTTTATTTGCAACTAGATAATCTAAAAATTCCTCAGCTTTAGGCCCCCTAATTCTACATTTTGCAAATGCAGTCATGTCCAAAAGGCCTACATTTTCTTTTACATTTTGACATTCTCTTTTAATTGCATCAAACCATTTTGATCTTCTAAATGACCAGTCATCTTTTTGTTCCATTCCATCTGTCGCAAAAAAATTTGGTCTTTCCCATCCAAACTTCTGACCAAATACAGCACCTAAATTTTTCATTCTTTCATAACAAGGAGCTGTTCTAAGTGGTCTGGCTGCTGGTCTCTCTTCATCTGGATAGTGAACTATAAATACATGGCTGTAAGCTTCCTCATTTTTTGCTTTCAAATAAGATTTAGTTGCATAGTTTCCATAGCGTCTTGGTTCGACTCCTAACATGTCAATCGTTGGTTCACCATCAATAATCCACTCTGCTAATTGCCATCCAGCACCACCTGCTGCTGTAATTCCAAAACTATGTCCTTCATTAATCCAAAAATTTTTAAGTCCCCACGCAGGTCCAACAATTGGATTTCCATCAGGAGTATAACATATTGCGCCGTTATAAACTTTCTTTACTCCAACTTCTCCAAATGCAGGAACTCTATGAATTGCTCCTTCTATATGTGGAGCTAATCGGTCTAAGTCTTCTTGAAATAATTCATATTCAGAATTTTTTGACGGACCCTCAACATAACATGCTGGTGCGCCATCTTCATAAGGACCTAAAATTAATCCTCCAGCTTCTTCTCTCATATACCATCTACTATCACTATCTCTTAAGACTCCCATTTCTGGTAATCCGTCTTTTTTTCTTTTTTGAATTGCAGGATGAGGCTCCGTAACAATGTATTGATGCTCTACAGGAATTACTGGAATATCTAATCCCACCATTTCACCTGTTTGTCTTGCAAAATTTCCGGAACAAGAAATAACATGTTCACACTCAATTGATCCTTTATCAGTTTCAACAACCCATCCATCTTTAGTTTGTCTCATTGATAAAACAGTTGTGTTTCTATAAATTTCAGCTCCCCTATTCCTAGCACCTGTTGCTAAAGCTTGTGTTAAATCTGCTGGTTGAATATATCCATCCTCTGGATGTTGTATTGCACCAACTAAATCATCTGTATGACATAACGGCCAAATTTCTTTTACTTGCTTTGGTTTCAAAAATTTTACATCTACTCCAATAGTTCGAGCAACACCTGCATATTGATGATACTCATCCATTCTATCTTTGGTGCTCGCTAACCGAATATTAGAAACAACGCTAAAGCCAACATTTTTTCCAGTTTCTTCCTCCAATGTTTTATAAAGATTAACTGCATATTTATGTAGTTGTCCTACAGAATAACTCATATTAAACAAAGGCAATAAACCAGCGGCGTGCCAAGTAGATCCTGAGGTTAACTCTTTTCTTTCAATAAGAACAACGTCGGACCAACCTTTTTTTGCTAAATGATAAAGAGCACTAACACCTACAACTCCTCCACCAACTACTACAACTTTAGTTTTTGTTTTCATTCAGCGATTCCTACTAAATTTTTAATTGTTACGAAACAAAAATGTATCTGTGGATAATCAAATTGAGCTTCCAAGAGGGATCGGACTAGATACCATTGTAGTTAACCAACAGTCTTTTAAAGTTCCCTCTAATGTATACTTTTCAACTTGCCAATTAAACTTGTGATAAATCTTGTTTTTATCAAGAATAATTACTTCAAATTGTGCCCATTTGTCACTACTTCCAAGCTCAGTAATTGTATGGTTTAAGTGATTAATCATCATTCCATAGGAGTCACTTTTCAACATCATCTTAAAATTGCTTAATGGTCCTGTTACTCTCTTGTTATTTGGGTGAGCAAAATTCCAAGTTTGTTCAATTCCACTATCTTTAAATTTAGAGTCATTTTTTTGAAGCCCACTAAGTTGAATCTTTATTACTTCTTTTGGTTTAATATTACTATTTGGAATTAATAGGTCAGCGTTTGACAGAGATGTCAAAATCAAAAGTAGAATTAATGTTTTAAAGATAGTTTTCATTTTATAAATAATTACTCAGATGTTTTGTATTTACTATTATTGATAATAATTACAAATAATATTGGAAGAATTAATGTCAAAAGTGTCACAACAATTAATAAAATCCCAAGCTCAGAATAATCTGCAGTAGTTTGAATTTCACCTGAAACTTTATCTTTTACTTCTCTTGTAACAGTATAGATTTGATTTAAATACTTAGTTCCTAGTGCGCTTGCTGATAAAGCAAGATTTGTAAAAGATGCAAAAACTGCAAAAAAAGTTGCTTTTAAGTGTGATGGAGCATTTTTTGCTATCCATGCCAAAAGTGGAATCATAGAGACTTGTCCCAAAGGTGATTCAAGAGCAGTATTAATTAATGCAATAAACTTAGCATCAACCACTCCACCTGTTAAGGATGCTGTCCACTTATGAAAACCATAATACATTCCAACACTTGGTAAGAACAAAATTGCTCCTGCAATACTTAAGATAACAATAATTTTGGCAATTGAATTGTTTGCCATAAATGGTCTTAACAAAACAATACCTGCTAATGTTAGAATTGATGCCAGTAAAGATAATATAGAAAAAAATTGTTCGTTAAATCCGAGTTCATCAATTTCAAACCATGTTAATCCTGGTCCAGGTCCGGGCATGGCTCTAAATATAAAAATAATAACTGCTGTACCTACAATAGTAAATCTTAATTCCTGAGGTAACTCCTTAATTAGCTTAAACATTAAAAACAAAATAATTATTACTGAACCAAGAAATACAATTTCTTGAGCAAAAGGTATGTTAAAGGATCCAATAGACAATGTGAAAATAACAAAAACTAAACTCCCTCCTAGTATCCACCAATTTATTTTTGTTTTCTCATTGCCTCTTTCTTCTTTAAATTCTAGACCTTTAGATTTTAAAGTTTGTATTTTTTTTTGTCTTAAAAAATTAGCTAGAATTACACCTAGAATAGATACTAAAGGTATTACAAGAGCATAAATATAAATAGTTCCATACAAATTAATCTTAGCAGTCTGTTCCAAACTCTCTACATCTCTAAACAAAATTACGTTAACTAATGCAACAAGAACTGTTCCACCAATAATTGCAAACCTTCCAAGGGTTTGCATTGTCGTATGCATTATTTTTATTTGATCTTTAGAATAAAAATTTCCTGACTCATCAATTAAAGGAACAGCTTCTACTGTCATTGCGTCTGCAACTACATCTTGAACTACATAACCAACAGGAGCTAAGATAACACTAATAACGAACCAAGTTTCTACTGAAAAAATTTGAGCCATGTCTTCAGTATGAATAATAAGCCCATACATAATTAATAAACTAAGAGCTATTAATGATGCTCCAAAGTAAACCATATAATTTTTTCGTTCCCAAATAAGATCAACTAAATGACCTAATGGCATTTTTAACGCCCAAGGGATTCCTGCCCAAAAACCTAATCCTGCTAGGAAAGCTGCTGATAAATTTAAATAATCTTTAACAAAAAATGCTCCAACAATTCCAGTTAATCCAGAAATTCCAGCTGCCACATAAACCATTAATGGCGGTAAATAAGTCCACTTAAATTGGCGTCCCAAATCTAAAAAAGTATTGTCTAAAAATTTGATTATTTTATTCATTTAGTCACTTAGAGCTGGGAACGCTTGTCTGATTTTTAAAAAGTGTTTCTGATATTCCATTTTAGTACACTTGTTTTGAATATACTGCATTTTATTATCCTCAATTAATTTTTTTGAATTTTCATCACGAATACCTAGTTGGAGCCAAAGAACTTTTGCACCAATTTTCACTGAGTCTTTTGCAATTTCGTAAACCTCCTTAGATGGTCTAAATACATCAACTATATCTACAGACTCATTTATATCTGTAATTTTTGCATAAACCTTCTCACCCAAAATTGTTTCTCCTTCTGCAGAAGGATTTACAGGATAAATTTTAAATCCATAATCCTGCATATACTTCATAACTATAGTTGATGTTTTTTTAGGATCTTTACTAACACCGACCATAGCAATAGATTTGAATTTTGAGAGAATCTCTTTAATTTCACTCATATTGATTATTTATTTTTTGTTAAAATTTTTTCTTTACAGAATTTTTTAGCTTCTTCAATGGTCATTGGTTTTTCCAATTTTTGACTGCCTGCAACACAAGCATCTACAGCTCTTTTAAAGTTATGATCTCTAAAGTTTAAAACTACATAAAGTCCAACAAAAACAAAAATTATAATTAAGATATTCTTAATTTTCATTTATTTTTCCATTTTGGTTTTCTTTTTTCTAAAAATGCAGAAATTCCCTCTTTTGCATCCATTGCCATCATATTGAGTGTCATCATCTTGCTGGTATAAGCATATGCTTTTCTTAACGGCATTTCTAATTGTTTGTAAAAAGTTTGTTTACCAATTTTAATTGTAAGATTGGATTTTGATGCTATTTTTTTTGCTACTTTAATAACTTCATTATTTAATTTAGACTTTGAAAAGCAATCATTAATTAATCCAATTTCTTTTGCATAGTTTGCTTTGATTGGTTCTCCTGTTAACAACATTTTCATCATAGGTTTTCTATTTATTTTTCTACTAACGGCAACCATCGGTGTACTACAAAATAATCCAATATTTACTCCCGGAGTAGCAAACAAAGCTTCTTTTGTACTAAATGCCAAATCACAACTTGCAACTAATTGGCATCCAGCTGCGTATGCTGCTCCATGAACTTTAGCTATAACTGGTTTTTTTCCCTCAACAATTTGAAGCATTAATTTTGAACATAAATTAAATAGCTTTTGATATTTATTTCTAACTTTTAAATTTTTTACTTCTTTAAGATTATGTCCGGCACTAAAACCTTTGCCAGATCCTTCAAGAATAATTACTTTTGTTTTTTTGTCTTTATCAAGTTTTTTAAATACTTTGATTAAATCGCTTAAATTTTTAAATGATAACGAGTTATATGTTTTGGGCTCATTGATTATGATAGTAGAAATTCCGCTAGATAAATTTTTAACTTTTATATTCATTAAAATTCTATTTTAGCTTTCCTTCTTCTCTCATCTTAGCTCTAATTTTAGTGGCTGAAATTTTCTGTATTTCTTCAGGTAATACTATTTCCTCAATTTTATATCCAACACCTCTGCCATAACAAATATTGGTAATATTAGGTACTAAAATTATTTTAAATCTTCCTTCGAATTCTGGATTTAGTCTGTCTTCAATATTTTTTTTTACCGTATCAAAGTCAAAAGGATTATCGTCTACTCCCTGAACATCTCTTATTTGAATACAAACTTGACCTGTTTTTTTTATTATTTCTTTAAATAAAGTATAATGACCATCATGAAATGGTTGCCATCTTCCTAACATTTGTGCTGTTGGTTTTTTATTGTCCCACTCGTAAGCCATTAATTTATCTCTTTTAATATTTTAGGTGCCCAGTTCTTAGCATCTTGAGTAGTAACATGAAAGTTATACTTATCTGGTTTAACAAACATTTTATTGGTATCATCAAATCTACCTTCTTTAATGGTATCAACCCAAATAATATAATCAGCTGGAAATAAACTTCTTGCTTCAGGTGTTGGACAAATAAAATCCGCAACAACGTAACTTCCATCTTCTTTCATCTTTAAAGCAAAGTCTGCCATTCTTTTAGCTTGCCTTTTTCTTCCCTCCTCTGAAAAATCCCAATCATTAGCTTCTTTTCTTACTTCATCTGCATTTAATCGTTTTGCATTTAACATTGGAGCTAATTCATTAGCTAAAGTTGTTTTGCCAGATCCAGGTAATCCCATTATTAATATAATCTTCATTATTTTACTCGATATAATCCAAGCCAAGCATTTACATCTTTGCTGGCAATATAATCTGATTTAAAAAACTCTAATTCTTCCCATTTATTATTTTGTTTTAAATTTTCGATTTTTTTATCAAAACCATAATCTTTATAGATACCTTCGTTGATTGTAAAACAAATCAATCCATTTTTTTTTGTTACTCGAACGAATTCATCTAGAGCTTGTGGTTTTACATGTCCAAAAGTAAAAGTTCCAACACACATTGTTGCATCATAAAAATTATCTTTAATATCAATAGGTTTATTTAAGTCAAATTTTATTAGTTTTTGATAAAGTTGTTTTGGAACTGTATCAAGTAATTTTTGTGATAGATCGGCTCCGTGAAAATATTTAAAACCAAATTTTTTTAATTGTAATCCTACTAAGCCTGTGCCACATCCTGCATCAAATATGAGCATTTCTTTATTTTCAGTATATCTTCTAAAAACATCTACAGTTTCTTGTGGTCCTGTATAATTCCACTCAACCATATCTTTATTATATTTATCTTTTTCACCCCACTCATCATAATATTTCATAACTTCATCAGTAGTCTTAAGTTTATATATAGGAACTTTATTACCAACATCTTTAAGTGCCATTTAAATATTACTCCATTAAACTATTTGCTACCCACTTATGGAATTGGTGGGTTGGTTGATCCATTATAGGTGAAAAATTTCCACCATTGTAAACTGGTGAGTTTCTTCCTTCTTGCATTCCTTCAATTGCATTTATGTCCTCTAACATAACATCTTTCCAAAATCTTGAATTTTCTTTTCTTAATTCTTTTAACTCTACTCCATTTGCACTTTCATTGCCTACATAGTACATTTGCATGTGTTCTTTAGTTTTGTTCATAGTTAAAGGTTCTAACCAAAAAACATAAAAGTGATCTATATGTAAACCAATCATTACGTTTGGAAATAAAGCTATATATTCTGAATTTTTTAACATTTCGTTATCCCAATTAGTAAAAGTATTAAATTTTTTATTTCCTTTGGTGGGTTGTTCATATTTTTTGCTTCCTTGTCCAGC
This sequence comes from uncultured Pelagibacteraceae bacterium, assembly GCA_902578775.1. Classification (GTDB taxonomy): domain Bacteria; phylum Pseudomonadota; class Alphaproteobacteria; order Pelagibacterales; family Pelagibacteraceae; genus Pelagibacter. The sequence continues at coordinate 110,891 of CACHEF010000001.1, read as the reverse complement.
AAATCTATTAGGTAATCCTTGAATGTGATAATGATCATTAATATTTGAAACCTTATTTAATTCTGGATGAATTGTTGGCAAATGATAACTCTCACAATAATTTTCTATTGCAAATTTCCAGTTACAATTAACTTCTAAACTAAAGTAACCATAGTCGTTTGAATGAACTAAAGATTTGTAATCATCTTTACCAATGAACTTTTGCCATCTATTTTCTAAAGGTTTGATATATTCATCAAAATCAACTTCATTTGAATTTATATTTACAAAAATTATATCCATCCAAACTCTAGTTTTAACCTCTTTTAAGTTACTATTTGTCTTATCAAAATTTTCTAATTTATGATTATTCAGACCACCAATGTGTGGTGTTGCAATGAGTTTTCCATTTAGATCATACGACCAAGAGTGATAAGGGCATCTAATTACATTTTTTAAGCTACATGGTTTATCTAAAAGTTTAAAACCTCTATGACTACAAACATTATGAAATACACGAATCTTCATATCTTTACCTCTTAACAAGATCAATGGAATCCCGAGTAGATTGTGTGGTTTAGCATCTCCAGGATTGGGGATGGAACTTGCCACCCCAATTACCGCCCATTTGTTATAAAAAACCTTTTCTCTTTCATAGGCCAAATAATCATTATTTATGTAGCACTCATTAGGTAGGCCATTCGCTACTTCTATTGATTGATCAACATTATTGAGTTTCTTAATATCTAGTATTTTTGATAAGTGTAAATTTTTAAGATTTTGATCCACAAAAAAAATTATCATGAGCATAATTTTTGGCAACAAATTTCGCCACATCTATAAATGAATTTCTTTGACAGCTTTTTCAAAAAGGATAATGATCAAGAAATGAAATTTTCTTTAGAAATAGGACCGCAAACAGACCTTGAGACAGTTCCGAAGGTTAGTGATGTTTATGTAACTATGCTACCAGGCGGAGACTATAAAGAGACTGCTCAACAGGCAGTTGAGTTAGTAAAAAAAGGTTTTAACCCGATACCTCACTTCCCTGCACGATCAATGCAGGATGAAAAGCAGCTAAAAGATTATGTTTCTAGATGTAAAGATGGTGGGGTTAAACAGGTTTTAGTAATTGGTGGCGGAAGGGAACCAATGGGAAAATTTGATAGTTCGTTTCAACTTTTGGAAACTGGTTATTTTGAGAAGATGACTATAGGAATCGCTGGACACCCAGAGGGGAGTCCTGATATATCCGACTCAGATTTAGAAAAAGCTATGAAAGATAAAAAGCCTTATGCTGATTATATAGTTACACAGTGGTTATTAGATCCTCAGCCTATCATAGATTTTATTTCTAAACAAAGCGTACCAGTGCATGTAGGAATTACTGGACCTCTTAAAATATCTAGCTTAATTAAATTTGCTAATATTGTTGGAGCAAAAAATTCCCTAAATTTTCTTAAATCTAATTTTACTAAGGCGTTAGATTTATTAAAACCTAAAGACCCTAATGATCTAATTGGGAAAGTTAAATCGCATACTGATTTCTTCCACATTTATACATTCGGCGGCTTGAAGGAAACAAACAAGTGGTTGAAGGAGAATGGTTATGTCTAAAGAATTTGACTATACTAAACTAAAACATGTTACCTCTGTTGATCAATCTGATCGAGAAGTACCATATAATTTAAGACAAAGCGGGCCTACTAAAGTTGAAATGTTAATTTCAACAAGGGTTAGAAAATCACCTTATTGGCATTTATCAATGCAAGCAGGATGTTGGAGAGCAACTGTATATAATCGTATTTATCATCCAAGAGGATATGTTAAACCAGAGGATGGTGGGGCAATGGTGGAATATGATGCGATTGTTAATCATGTTACGATGTGGAATGTTGCTGTTGAAAGACAAATTAGAGTTAAAGGTCCAGATGCAGAAAAATTTACCGATTATGTAATTACAAGAGATGCAACAAAAATTTCTCCAATGAGAGCTAGATATGTAATTTTATGTAATGCTTATGGTGGAGTTTTAAATGATCCAATTCTTCTAAGAATTTCAAAAGATGAATTTTGGTTTTCTTTATCTGACTCTGATATAGGTATGTACCTTCAAGGTGTTAATGCTGACGGAAGATTTGATTGCACAATCGAAGAGATTGATGCTTGTCCAGTTCAAATTCAGGGTCCTAAGTCAAAAGCTTTAATGAAAGATCTTTGTGGAGATCAAGTTGATTTTGATAATATGCCTTTCTATGGTTTGGCTGAGGTAAAGATTGGTGGAAGAAGTTGCGTAATTTCACAATCAGGTTTTTCTGGTGAAGCTGGTTATGAAATATATTTAAGAAACGCAACTTTGTATGCTGAAGATATGTGGAATGCTGTTCTTGAAGCAGGAAAAAAACATAACTTGATGGTAATTGCTCCAGCTCATCACAGAAGAATTCAAGCAGGTATTCTATCGTGGGGACAAGATATGGATGTGCAGCACAATCCTTACCAATGTAATTTAGGTTATCAAGTATCACTCTCTGGAAAAGGAGAATGGAATAAAACTACAGATTATGTTGGAAAAGCTGCATTAGAAAAAATGGGCAAAGAAATTAGGGATGGAAAAAAACCCTATAAACTTCAGTTAGTTGGATTAGAGTTGGGTGGAAAACCTATAGATGATTATGCGCCAGATTTTTGGTTAATATCAAATGAAGGTGGTGGAGATCCTGTTGGATTTATTACTTCACCGTGGTGGCATCCTGAAAAGAAAACTAATATTGCAATGGGGTATGTTCCGTTTGATGGAACATTAAATGCAAATGGTTTTCCAAAAGGTAAAATTGGAACCAAATTTAAAGTTCATTTACCAGAAATATATTCAGAGACACCTGGTCAACCTGTAGATGCAGTAGTAGTTGATATTCCTTTTAAAGAATCCTTCAACGCGAATACAAGAGAAGTTGTAAAAGGTTAACTTAACTTAGGGGAAGTGTTATACTTCCCCTAAAATGACTAAGAGTTTCTTAATAGCAGTTTGCATTATTATAATAATTGCTTTAATAATCTTCCCACTAATTGTTTCATACAAAGAACAAAAAAATAGAAAAAAATAATGTTTGGTGAATTTTTAAATATAATTTTTAAATCAATAAAATTAGACAAAACCTTATACAGTGATAATAAAAATTTTGGAGAAGCTGCAATTTATTTTGCGGGGATAATAATGATTTTAGATGGTATTGCTGGTGCGGTAGCTGCAAATACTATAATCAAAACAGCTGTTGCAATGTCTGGTCTAACAGCAATAATTACCTGGTTAGTTTGGGGAATTTTTATTTATGTAATAGGTGTAAAACTTTTTCCTGATAAACAAACTAAAGTATCTTTTAAAAAAGTTTTAACTGCAGTTGGATTTGCACATGCTCCTGGCCTGATGAGATTTTTTGCTGTAACTCCCGAACTAATGATCCCAATCATATTTCTTACTCAATTTTGGATTTTTGCGGCTTTAATAATTTCAACAAAACAAATATTAAATTTAAAATCTAATTTAAAATCATTTGGAGTTGTATTTTTATCTTTCTTGATAATTGCATTTTTATCTATTTCCTTCGTAATGAGTAGAATGAATGTTTTGCCTGTTAATAATATCTAAATTGGAAATATTGTTTTTGCGGTTCTGCAAGTATTACAGATTTTAAATCCCATTAATATTAAATTATGGGATACACTCTCATGTTCTTCTTTACATTCATCACAAATATTGTCTAAATCTCTTACGTCATTGTCATTAGGAAAAATTTTATCTCTATTTTCAGTCATTATCAGTTAACCCTGCACCAGCAGCATTTTGTTTTAAGCTATCAGTTTCATCAACAAACGTTTCTTCAGATAGTTTATATAAACTTTCCCATTCTTGCTGAGAAAAATTATCTTTATTTTCTAAAAAATTTATTTCTACTTTCTTAGCAAACTCAGGAAAGCTTTGATTTGATAAATTTGATCTAATATTGACATTAAGATTTAACAAAAACGCAATATCATTAAATTTTAGTTTAATTTTTTTTCCAATTACTTCAGAGCTTCTACTTAAAAAAGGTAAAATTAATAAAGGATAAGAAACATTATTAAATATAATCTTTTCAAATTTTTCAATGCCTCTTATTTGATCAAGAAAATTAAGACCTAATGTGATTGGACAAAATGGATATTTTTCAGAGTGATTATTTTCATTTATTAGATTCACATTTTCAAATTTTTGATTTTTTCTCAATTTATAATATTGATTTAAAGTCTTAATGCCCTCTAGACCAAATAATTCAAGTAAACGAATGTTTTTTCCTATTTCCTCTGCAACTCCCCATGAAAATCCTACAGCTCTACTTGCTCGTTTTGATGTAGTATCTATTTCACTCAAAGATTTCATTCTTAATTTTAATAATTGTAAACCCAGTGATGATCAAAATTTTTTAAATCATTTGGTAATGGAGCACCTTGAAACATACAAATTCTTAGCCACTTATCTGATCTAGGATCAAATTTTAAAGCACCAAAAAAAGATAGCTTTAATCTGAGCATATCAATTGGAATTACTTTTTCACCTATAGTATTATCTTGAATTTCTGAGTAAGGAAATTTTTCAATTATAAAAGCTCTTCTAATAACATGTCTTAAGTCATTATTTGCAATTAAAAATTTATCAATTGTTAAGCTATTCTTTGAAACTAAAAGCTGATCATACAATTTTTTGACGTCTCTAGCAATTGCAAGTGGTTGTTCTAATTCTGAACCTTCTTCATCGAATCTATCAGCATATCTTGGCTCTTCTTTATTTTTTGAAATAAACCAAAAATTTTTAAAATTTTCTTTTTTTTCAAAATTTATTTTTAGTATATCGGGATATCTTTTTTCAATAATATTTCTTAAATCTTTAACTGTTCGATTTGTAGGTATAGTAAAATATTCATCCTCATCTGAACTCATTCCATTTACAAGTGGTTTTGTAATATTGTCAAATGGCTCCAACATCATTGAAACAACATATTCTATGCATTCTTCACAAGTATTTTTTTCTACCCATAAGTAAACTTCATTAAGAGGAAAATCTATTTCAAAATCAAACTCTTCTTCAATAAATTTTAAAAATTTTTGAATATTTTTAAAAAGAGAATTTATTTTATTTTTTTGATATTCACTATCAGTATTCCAGCTTGATATAATTTTAATTGAATTTTTAAGGCATTTTTTAAAAATTTTTATTTCATTTAAATTTACTTTTTTTATCTCTCTAATTTTTTTTAAAGCAATTTCTCTACTTAAAATCCAATTATTTAATAAAGTTGGGTGATTTACAATAAATGGGGCCATACCTAAGCCTGTAGAATTTCCAATTCCTAATTTTTTACAAATTTTGGGATCAAGTTTTACAGCAGATTTTGGATTTTTATTTTTTGCAACGTGATTTACTTGGTCAAATGTGAATTGCCTTACTAAATAAACTAGCATCATTTCTAGTCTAAATGGTCCATTAATTTCCTCTCTGTTCTTAATTCTAAATCTGTCTGCAAGACCAAACTTTCCAGAACCATAAACAGCTGTAGTTCTATAAAGATACCCAACTTTTTCTAAAATATCTAAATCGGGCTGAGAGCCTTTACTTAAACTATCTACTACATAATTGAATACTCTTACGGATCTATTGGCTCTGGAAAGAGTTAGTTCCTTATAAGATAATCTGCCTACTTCTTGTTTTGGAACTTCATTTCTTAATCTTTCAATATCTTTTTTAGACGGTGGGCCATCATGTAATGTGAAAGCAGCATCCCACTTAGTAGCAATGACTCTATCTGATCTTTCATCATCATTTATTTTGTTTGCAAAGCAAACTAAAGAATAGATTCTTTCTTTTTTCCTAAATGAATAAACTGCAGTACCATACCCATTTTTATCTAAATCAAATAAATCATTTTTGTAATCCCAGTCTTTAAATTCATCCAAAAAACTTCTCAAAAAAGATAATTTAGACTGATGAAATGATCCAAGTCTTGATAATTTCATGATTTTGTTTGGATCTCTTAGCTGAATTTGCATTTAAATACCTTTATAAAAATTAAACCAGTTGTTACCAAGTATGCCATTAGTCTCATCTTCAGAAAACCCAATTTTTTTTAATCCCTTTTCTAAATTTTCAAAACCTCTTGCATCTTTAAACCAATTAGGCTGTTTTGGGAAACCAGGTTTCTTTTTTGACCCTTCACCATAATTTTTACTTTTTGACCAAGTTCCATTTCTCATCCATTCAACAACACTATCTGGATGCTCTAAACAAAGGTCAGAACCAATGCCTATATTTTTTACATTCATTATTTCTGCCGTTCTTGCAGTCATTTCACAAAAACTTTCCAATGTGCATTCAGTATTATTTTTCAAATGGTGTGGATATAAAGAGAGACCCAACATCCCTCCACTTTCGCTTAAGGTTTTAAGTAAATCATTAGATTTATTTCTTTTTGCAGGATGCCAAAAAGCTGGGTTTGCATGAGTAATAGCTATTGGTTTTTCACTGATTTCAATTGCATCATAAGTGCTTTTTTCTGCTGAATGAGACATGTCAATAACTATTCCAACTCTATTCATCTCTTTAATTGTTTCTCTTCCAAAATTAGTTACGCCACTATCATTTTTTTCATAACAACCAGTTGCTAACAATGATTGATTGTTATAAGTAAGTTGCATAAATCGACATCCAATTTCATGAACTTTTTCAACCAGATTAATATCGTCCTCTATAGGTGAACAATTTTGAAAACCAAAAAAAATTGCAGTTTTATTTTCTTTATGTGCCTTATCAATATCTTCAAAATTATTGCCTAAAAATATTAAATCTGAGTTTTCTTTAAATAACTTTTCCCATTTTTCTTTTTCAATAAGTAATTCGTTGTAGTCTTCATGATAAACTATGGTGACATGTACAGCATCTAATTTTGCTTCTCTATTAATCTCAAAAATTTGTCGAGACCAATTGCAATACTGAAGGTTATCTATTTTATAGTTCATGGTTTTATAGATAAACCATATCAACATGTATTTTCAATTTCTATTAATTTTATTGAAATTTTAACTATATTTTGAAATAAAGATTCTCTTAAACTATGAATAAAAATAAGACTTTGAAAGTATCAATTGTTATGGGTAGTCAATCTGATTACAAAACCATGAAACAATGTGAAAAAGTATTAAAAAATTTAGGTGTTTCGTATGAAACAAAGATTATTTCAGCTCATAGAACACCTAAAAGAATGTATGAGTACGCATTAAATGCAGAAAAAAATAATATAGGAGTTATCATTGCTGGAGCCGGTGGTTCAGCACACTTACCAGGAATGATTGCTGCATTGACCTCGATACCAGTATTAGGTGTTCCTATTGAGAGTAAAATATTAAAAGGTTTGGACAGTTTATTGTCGATTGTTCAAATGCCTAAAGGAATTCCTGTTGGAAGTCTTGCGATTGGTGAGGATGGAGCAATAAATGCTGCTTTACTCGCCTCATCAATAATAGCTAATAATAATTTAAAAATAAAAAATAAATTAAAAAACTGGAGGCTTGATCAAGCCAAATCAGTGAAAAAAAATCCTAAATAATGTCTACAATTACACTTGGGATACTTGGAGGTGGTCAGTTAGGAAGTATGCTTTCGGTTGCTGCAAAAAAACTAGATATTAAAACTTTAGTTTACAGTGATGATCAAGATGCTCCAGCACAAAATTTCTGTGACGAGTTCATATTTGGTGCATATAATGATAAGGAAAAGTTATATAATTTTGCTAAAAAAGTAGAAGTAATTACTTATGAGTTTGAAAATATTCCATTCGAAACATTAAATGAACTAAACAAATTAAAAATTATCTTACCTAAACCATCTATTAATCGTTTGATACAACACCGACTAGCAGAAAAAGATTTTATAAATAAGCTTAATATTAGAACAACAAGATATGTTCACGTTAAAAATAAACAAGATTTATTACCGTTAGATGATTTTTTACCAGGCATTCTTAAAACAACTACTATGGGGTATGATGGAAAAGGACAATATCCAATTAAAAATATAGATACAATTAATTCTTTAGATATAGATTTTAGTAATGAATATATTTTAGAAAAGTTAGTGAAACTCAAAAAAGAAATATCAGTAATTATTACTCGATTTAACAATAATAAGTATGAGGTTTATGAGCCAATAGAAAACAGCCATGAAAATCAAATTTTAAGGTATTCTAAAATTCCTGCTGAAATAAGTAAAAAAATTTTTTTTCAATCTAAAGAATGGGCAATTTTGATTGCTGAAGAATTAAAATATATAGGAACTTTATGCGTTGAATTTTTTATTGATCGAAACGACAATTTATATGTTAACGAAATTGCACCAAGAGTACATAACTCAGGTCATTTAACAATAAATGCATATAACATAAGTCAATTTGAAAATCATATTAGAGCTGTTTGTTCTTTAGAACAAATACCTATTAAAAAATTATATAATGCCGAAATGATTAATCTTATTGGTGATCAAATTATCCCTTATCGTGAAAACCCTAAACTCGATAATAATCAATTTCTCTTTGATTATCTTAAAAAAGATATTAAAGAAAAAAGAAAGATGGGCCACTTAACAACTTTAAAATAAATGATTAAATCAATCGAAGGAAATTTTGATCATCCAGAAGTCAATCAACTTTTAAAAAAACATTTTATCGAATTAAGAGCTGCCTCTCCTGAGGGTAGTGCTCATGTTCTGGATATTCCTGGGCTGAAGATACCCTCTATAAAATTTTGGAGTTTATGGGAAGAAAATAAATTAATGGGGTGCGGTGCTTTAAAATTTCTTGATAAAAATCATGGTGAATTTAAATCTATTAGAATACATGAAAATTTTAAAGGTAAAGGTAATGGTATAAAAATAGTCAATCATCTAATTAATGAGGCAAAAAAACTTAATATTAAAAGATTAAGTATTGAAACAGGGTCAAGTAATTTTTTTGCTCCAGCTAGAAAACTTTTTGATAATTGTGGATTTAAGCCTTGTAAGCCTTTTGCCCATTATGAAGAAGACATTAATTCGCTCTATTTAACTAAACTTTTAGACAACAATTAGAACTTTTATAGTTATATTTTAATATATTTAGTTGACAAAACTCGTAATTTTCTAAAGAAACCCAATGTTACTTAATTATAAGTAATAAATTAATATAACAAAAAGTAAGAAGATAAATATGAGTCTACAAGGTAAAGTAAAATGGTTCAATCCAACCAAAGGTTTTGGTTTTATTGAAAGAGAAGATAAAGAAAAAGATGTTTTTGTACATGTTTCAGCAGTAAGAGATGCTGGTATGAACGGTTTAGATGAGGGTCAAGCTTTGACTTTCGATGTTGAAGATGGTCCTAAAGGTCCTTCAGCAGTTAACTTAAAAACTGCATAATTTTCATAATATCAAATATTGGCTATATATAATTCAAATCTTTAATACAGATTTATTTTATTTTTATAGCCAATAATCTATTCTTTTATTTATGGGTAAAAGGAAAATAACAAAATTAGATAATCTTAAATTTGAACCATTTGATAAATATGGAACACCGATTAATGGTTGGACCTGGCATAAAATTAGTTTTGATGAGAAAACAAATTTTGGAAGTTATATTTCAAAATTAGAGCCAGGCACTAAAACAATTCCACATATTCATTCTGGTCATGAAGAATTTTTAATACTAGATGGTGAATTAATAGATTCTGATGGTACTATTTTTAAAAAAGGAGACTTTGTTTCTTACGAACCTAATAGTAGTCATTACTCTTTCACAGAAAAAGGTTGTTTAATTTTGACTTTTATGAGAGGAAAAAACAATCGAATAAATAAAAAATAATTAAATTATGATTGGTATTTTAGGAGGAATGGGTACGCAAGCTGGACTTGATTTCTGCAACAAGTTAGCAATTTTAAATAGAGGCAGAATTGATCAGGAATATCCATTATTTTTACTTTATAATAAATCAAATATCCCTGGCAGACCTGAGTCAATTGGAGTCCAAACTAAAAATTTATCAAATAGGTTAAGTAATAAAAAAAGTGAAAAAAAATATTCTCTTGTATTAAAAAGTTTATTAGAAGGTTGCAGGGTACTCAAGAAAAGTAAATGTAAATTTATTGTTATACCATGTAATACAGCTCATTTTTGGTTTAATGATTTACAAAAAAAAATTGATTTACCTATAATTAATATGCCCAAAGAAGTTTTTAATTATACTTTAAAAAATTGTAAAAAAAATTCAACAATAGGTTTGCTTGCGACTGAAGGAACTTTATACACAGGGATTTATAATAAATTTTTTGACAAAAGATATAATCTTATTTTTCCTAATCATTCCCTTCAAAAAAAATCAGTAAATAAAGCAATTCAGCTTGTGAAAATGGGTAAAGTGAATGATGCTAACAAAGTTATCAAGCCTTCAATTAATTTTTTAATAAAAAAAGGATGCAAAAAAATAATTCTTGGTTGTACAGAATTACCAATTGCTATTTTTGCTTATAAGTCTTTTAAAAATATTAAGACATCAAAAATTTTTTTAGATCCGAATTTGATATTAGCTAATGCAGCAATGAGAAAATATAAAAAATAATTAATGCCGTCTAAAGAAAAGCCATACGTATTAATTGTTGCTGAATTAATTTATTCTGAAGTTTGTAAAATAAAGAAAAAAAATTCATATTTAAATAATGTGGATTCTATTGAAGCTTTTATCGGCACTGATACTTATATTCATATAAGTTCTGGAAAATTTCATGACGAATGGTTTAAAAAATTAAAAAAAAATAAATTTATTGATCCAATCACAAAGAAAAAAATTCCTGAGGAAACGATAAGATTATTACAGCTCCAAAAAGATATGATGGTTAAACAATTAATTCAATTTCCAGATTTATATTTTGCCAAGAGCCATTATCCATTAGAATTATCTCAAAGAGCTTTTGACCATATATGGAGAATGTGTGAAAGCTATGAATTATGGTGTAAAGAGAGCAAACAGGAAAATTTAATATTTTTAGGGCTTATTGAATAATATTATTTAGATTAAGTTTTTTTCTTGTAATTTCTATTCTTTTTTCAACTAATTTTTTTAAATCCTCATTGAATTTATTTTGCTGATTTTTTTTTTCTATTTCTTGTTTGACTAGTGCAAATGAGTTTTTTCCAGTTTCTTTTTTTATTTTTTGATCAATCAGGAATTGTGCACTTGCTTTGTAAATATTACCAGAAGTAACAGCAGTGATACCAGGTCCAAGAATGCTCATAACAGGAATAAATCCCGTTAAAAAGAAAAACGAGAATGCTATTATAGCAATTTTTACTATTTTATTACTCATCCCTTATCTCACACTAAGCGATTTGTTTAATGGTTTCTATAAATAAATAGTTCAAAATGAGAAAAATTTATATGAATTTACTTATCTTTTTGGTTTATTAAATGTCATGGTTAAAGTATTCCCATTTATTTTTATTACTCTTTGGTCATCAGCTTTTATAACAACTAAACCTTTGATTGATAACAGTGACCCATTTTCAGCTCTTGCTTTTAGATTTTCAATTGTAACATTAGGTTTTTTATTATTTTCCCTTTATTCAAAAAAAAAAATTTTAGTAAATAGAAAAAATTTTTTAGAATCTTTTTTTAGTGGAGTACTTTTTCATGGTCTTTATTTAGGTGGAGTTTTTTACTCTATATCAATTGGCATGCCAACAGGTATTGCTGCTCTAATTGTTACCCTACAGCCAATACTAACTAATGCTCTTAGCGGACCAATACTTAAAGAAAAAGTATCTAAAAAACAATGGATTGGTGTTTTGCTTGGATTTTCTGGTGCAGCTTTAGTTCTTGGTCTAGATATTGGATCAAATATTCCAGTGATGGGTTTAATTGCAACTATAATAGCTTTAATTGCAATAACAGCCTCAACTATTTGGCAAAAGAAATTAAGTAATAATCTCCCACTTTCAGTAAGCAATATGTATCAAGGTTTAGGAGGTGTTTCATTTCATATGATAATCATAATTTTTTTTGCCAGACCTTATATTGATTTCACGCAGACATTTATTCTTGCAATGAGTCATCAAATTTTTTTAGTGTCTTTTGGTGCTTTTACAATATTGATGTATTTAATAAAAAACAACTCAGCAAGTAAAACTGTCTCTATATTTTTTTTAATACCAGCTACATCAGCATTTATGGCTTGGCTTTTTTTAAATGAAAGTTTAACTAATTTAGATCTTTTAGGGTTTCTAATTACCACAATAGGTGTTTACATCGCCACACGAAATTAATACATTCATAATGATTTGAAACCAAATTCCAGAGATGCATCTGTGATAGAATGATACAAAGATTCTCCAAAACTTCTAAGAGTAAATAATCTTACCTTATCAGGATTTTCATTCATCATATCAACAGTGAAAGCTATTCCATTATAAATAGAATTTATTGAATTATTTTTTTCTAAAGTATTAAAATTGAAAGGACACCCTTTTTTTAAAATTTCTTTTACCTCTTGTCCTTCTATTTGAATTATAGCTCTTGAATGAGATAAGTCTGTCACAGCAAAATCTTTTTCTTGAAAATTTTCCAAAATTTTTTTTAATAAATCTTTTTTTGTTGAAACTAATAGCCAATTCTTTGGTCCATTCCATAATATTCTTGTATTACTATTATTTAACACTCGTAATGGTTCATCTTTTAATCTTAAACCATCAATTTCAATATCTTTAATTGAAACTGTTGAACTTTTATACTGAACTATTTGAACTATAAGTAAATTTTTTATTTCTGAAATTTTTAAAAGATCATTTTCATTTTTGCCTTCATGATCACCAAATTGACCTGTTGAATGAACATTTGCTAAAGCTGAAATTGAGCTCATGATCTAACCCTTTCACCTTTTGGATCGACATAATGTGAAGAAACTATTTCAACTGGGATTACTTTGTTTTTAAGTGGAGACATCACAAATAATTTTTCACCAATCATATTTTTTCCATCTTTCAATATTGCTAATGAAAATGGATTATCATACTCAACACTCCAACAAGAGGCTGAAATATATCCTAATTTAGGATTTGGTAGTGGAGCATTTGAATCTTTAACCAAATGTGATCCTTCTGGAATGCTTGTTTTTTTATCTAAAGGAACAACGCCAACAATTTTTTGTCTATCATCAGCTGTAAAAGCCTTTCTAGTTAAAGATCTTTTTCCTATAAAATCTTTCTTTTTACTTAACAAACCCTCTAAAGAATTGTCATAAGGAATAGTTCTTCCATCAAGCTCTGAACCTGCAACGTGTCCCATTTCTATTCTCAAAGTTGATAACGCTTCTGTGCCATATGGTTGAATTTCAAATTCTTGACCGACTTCCATAATTTTTTCCCACATGAAATTTCCATTATCTGACTCAACATTAATTTCATATGCAAGTTCACCTGAAAAAGAAATTCTAAAGATTTTAGCTTTTACTCCAAATAAATCTCCCTCGATATAACCCATAAAAGGCAAACCTTCATTAGACACATCAGAATTCGGAAATAGTTTTTGTAATAAATCTCTTGATTTTGGTCCAGCAATTGCAGCTCCTGCCCATTGCTCAGTGGTTGAAACCACATTCACATTCAATTCAGGCCATACTAGTTGTAAATAGTATTCTAAATGAGAGAGAACGTTCGCTGCTTGAGCAGTTGTGGTAGTCATATGATAATGATTTTCAGAAATTCTTGTAGTTGTTCCATCATCCATAACTATTCCATCTTCCCTTAACATCACTCCATATCTTGCTTTACCCACTGGTAACTTTAACCAGGCATTCGTATAAACTCTATTGAGTAATTCGGCTGCATCCGGCCCTTTAATGTCTATTTTTCCTAACGTCGTTACATCACAAACACCTACATTTGTTCTTACATTTTTTGCCTCTCTTTTTGATGCCTCAAACAAATTCTCATTTCCTCGTTTATAGTATCTTGGTCTTAACCACACACCTGCATCAACAAAAACTGCATTATTTTTCTCATGCCATGTATGCATTGGTGATTTTCTAGTTGGTTTTGAATGTTTCCCAACTTCTCTTCCAACAATTGCTCCGATTGAAACTGGTGTATATGGAGGTCTAAATGTTGTATGGCCTACAGCTGGTACAACTTTATTTTCTATTTTGGATACTAATTGCAAACCATTAAGATTACTTGTTTTACCTTGATCGGTAGCCATTCCAAGAGTTGTGTATCGCTTAACATGTTCAATTGATCGATATCCCTCTTTTAAAGCGATTTCAATGTCAGATACCGCAACATCGTTTTGAAAATCTAAAAATCTTTTGTAATTTTTTCCTTTTGGAAGTGGTACGCACCAAAATTTATCATGAACTGTTGATTTTTTTTCAACAACATTTGGGAAAGAGATCTTATTATCATTATTAGTAATTTCTTTTGACAATTTTTGACCAGTTTCAAATGAACTTTTTAAGGTTTGATCTAAAGTATAAACCCCATTAGCAGCACCTAAAGTTGTTTCATTTTGTTTTGATATCCCTGGAATGAATGCATCTATATCCTCTTTAAATTTTGATTTATTTCCTGATTGTGAGGCCAAATGAATAGTTGGTGTCCAAAAACCTGATACACAGATACAGTCACATTTAATGTTTTCTATTTTTCCAAGTTGCTCTTTGTCTTCAGAAATTTTTGCGATATCAGCTGATTTTACTTTTTTATAACCTTGAGCGGCTACTACTACGTAAGAAAATTTTATATCTATTCCTAGATTTTTTGCTTCATCAATTATCTCTGAATTAGGATCATTTCTTGTATCTAAAATAACTGGATCAATACCATTTTTTTTAAACTCTATCGCAGTCTCATAGCCACTATCATTATTGGTAAAAATAAGTGGATTTTTTCCAACTAATACTCCATAAACTTTTAAATACTCTTTTGCAGCTGATGAAAGCATTACCCCTGGGGTATCATTATTACCAAATACAATTGGTCTTTCAATTGATCCCGAGGATATTAAAACTTCTTTAGCTCTTATGTACCACAATCTTTGTTTTGGGTGGAATTTTTTTGTTTCAGGTAAGTGGTCACTTATCCTCTCAGACATCACTAACATATTGTGGTCATAGTAACCAAAAACTTGTGATCTATTTTTAACTGTAACGTTAGGCATTTCCTTAAGTTCGGAAATTATTCCATCTGCCCATTCTTTACCTGATTGATTACCTATATTTACATCACTAGTTAATAATGTTCCGCCAAATCTTGATTTATCTTCAGCCAAAATTACTCTAGCTCCATTCTTTGCAGCAGCATAAGCGCTTGCCAATCCAGATGGTCCAGATCCAGTAATTAATAAGTCACAATATTCGTACTTATGTTCGTATCTTTCTTTGTCGTGTTTTATAGACGCAACGCCAAGTCCAGCTGCTTTTCTAATAAACGGTTCATAAACTTTGTACCAAAAGCTTTTTGGCCACATAAAAGTCTTATAATAAAATCCTGCAGGGAGAAATATTTTTAAAAAATTATTTATAGCTCCAATATCAAAATTTACGCTTGGCCAACAATTTACGCTTTTAGCCTCCAAGCCTTCGAAAAGCTCTTGTTCTGTGGCTTTTATATTTGGTTCTGTTTCACCATTTCTATATAATTGAACTATTGCATATGGTTCGTCAACACCAGCACCAAAAAATCCTCTTGGTCTGTGATACTTAAAACTTCTACCGACTAAATGTACACCATTTGCAATTAATGCTGATGCTAAAGTATCTCCTTCATAGCCATGATAGTTTTTACCATTAAATTTAAATGAAAGTTTTTTATTTCTATTAATTAATCCTACATTTTCTAATCTAAATGCTTGAGTCATTAGGAAATTTCCTGATCAGCTTTTAAAGTTTTAAAGATCTCATGAGATGCTGTATCTCTTTCAACTTTTATCCATTGACGACAACCTGATATGTGTTGCCATAACTCCCAATGTTTACCTCTTAAACTTTTTCTATTGTAAACAAAGTCATTCCATTCTTGATCAGATATCTCTTTACCTAATTCAGGTCTTTTAACTGTAGCATCTCCTCCATAAGAAAATTCATTTTGTGATCTCATTCCACAATGTGGACATTTAATATGAAGCATTTATGAAATCCAAGTTTTTGTACCAAGTCCTTTTTCATCTAATAAGTGACCTGTATTAAATCTATTCAAATTATATCCAGCGTTTAATTCATGAACTCTATCTTGTGCAATGGTATGAGCAAATGTCCAACCAGATGCTGGTGTTGCTTTAAATCCACCATAACACCAACCACAATTTAAATACAAACCTTCTATGTGAGTTTTATCAATAATTGGAGAACCATCCATAGACATATCCATTATACCACCCCAAGTTCTAAGCATTTTTAATTTACTAAGAAATGGCATCATAGCTATTCCTTCTGTCAAAACATGCTGTAAAGTTGGAAGATTACCTCTTTGAGCGTAACTGTTGTATCCATCCAAATCACCACCCATTACCATTTCACCTTTGTCTGATTGACTTATATAAAAATGTCCAGCACCAAAAGTTACAACTCTATCTAAAATTGGTTTCACTGGTTCAGATACGCACGCTTGCAATAGATGTGTTTCTATTGGTAACCTCATGTTAAGTTTTTCTGCTAAAATATTTGTGCTACCAGCAACACACAATCCAATTTTTTTTACTTTAATATCTCCGCGTGATGTTCTTACACCTTTTATTTTTCCCCCTGAAACATCAAAACCTGTTACTTCGCAATTTTGAATTATATCAACACCCATAGAATCTGCTTGTCTTGCATAACCCCAAGCTACAGCATCATGTCTAGCAGTGCCTGCACTAGGTTGCATCAAGCCACCAAATATTGGAAATCTAACGTTATCAGAAAAGTCTGCCATCGGAATAATTTCTTTAACTTGATCCCTGTTTAAAAGAATAGCATCAATCCCATTTAATCTCATTGAATTTCCTCTTCTAGCGTAAACATTCATTTGTGCATCTGAATGCGCAAGATTGATAATTCCTCTAGGAGAAAACATTACATTGTAATTTAAATCTTGGCTCATTTTTCTCCAAAGATCCATGCCAAATTCACTAAATAAAGCATTGTCATCATGCATATAATTAGATCTAATTATTGTAGTATTCCTACCTACATTTCCTCCTCCTATCCATCCTTTTTCTATTATGGCGACATTTGTAATATTATGTTCTTTCGCGAGATAATATGCAGTTGCTAAACCATGTCCACCACCTCCAATAATAACTACATCATACTCTTTTTTAGGTGTTGGGTCTTTCCACGCAAGATCCCAATTCTCATGATTTGAAAAGGCGTTTTTAATTAAATTAAATACTGAATATTTTTGCATATATAAATTTTATAATAATGAGTAGAAATAGTTCGTATTTTTTTTATATATAATTTTTAGATATTTCCAAAGCCTTTAAAAAGAGATACTAATCTTCAAAATTTAATATAACTAAGAAACCTTTATGAGCGAAGTAAAATCAGATATTCAAATAGCAAGAGAAGCAAAAATGCACCCTATTAAGGATATTTTAGCTAAGGTCGGAGTACCTGATGAAAGCGCTGCATTCAGCCCTATGGGCAGGCATATTGCTAAAATGAATTTAGAATATCTAGATCAACTAAAAGATAAACCTGACGGAAAATTAATTTTGGTAACAGCCATAACTCCTACACCTGCTGGTGAGGGAAAAACTACTACATCTGTAGGTTTAAATGATGGGTTGAATAAAATTGGAAAAAAATCAATTGTTTGTCTTAGAGAGCCAAGTTTGGGACCTTCATTTGGAATGAAAGGTGGCGCTGCTGGAGGTGGTTATGCTCAAGTTGTGCCAATGGAACAGATCAATCTACATTTCACAGGAGATTTTCATGCAATTACATCGGCTCACAATCTTTTATCAGCATTAATTGATAATCATATTTATTGGGGAAATAAATTAAATATAGACGTAAGAAGAATTGTTTGGAAAAGAGTCATTGATATGAATGATAGAGCTCTTAGATCAATAAATATTAATTTAGGTGGAGTAGCAAATGGTTTTCCTAGAGAAGATGGTTTTGATATTACTGTTGCCTCAGAAATAATGGCTATCTTTTGTTTAGCTAACAATCTAGATGATTTAGAAAAAAGAATTGGAAATATAACAATTGCTTATACAAGAGAAAGAAAGCCTATTTATGCAAAAGATTTAAAAGCTCAAGGTCCTATGACTGTATTACTCAAAGATGCAATTAGGCCTAACGTTACTCAAACTTTAGAAAACAATCCTGCAATTATTCATGGAGGACCTTTTGCAAATATTGCTCATGGATGTAATTCAGTAATTGCAACAAAAGCTGGATTGAAAATGGCTGATTATGTTGTAACTGAGGCAGGTTTTGGCGCTGATTTAGGTGCTGAAAAATTTCTGGACATAAAATGCAGAAAATCAAGTTTAAAACCAAATTGTGTAGTGATAGTTGCTACAATAAGAGCATTAAAGATGCATGGTGGTGTATCTAAAGATGACTTAAATAATGAAAATGTTGATGCTTTAAAATTAGGACTTGTTAATCTCCAAAGACATATAGAAAATATAAAAAAATTTGATTTACCTGTTGTGATAGCAGTAAACCACTTTATTAAAGATACAGAGCAAGAGGTTAAAGCTTTAATAAATTTTTGTAAAGGTTTAGGTATAAAAGTAAGTCTATGTACTCATTGGGCAAATGGTGGTGAGGGCACAAAAGATCTAGCAAATCTTGTTGTCGATATATGTGAAAAAAAAGTGGCTAATTTTAAATTTTTATATGAAAGTAAAACCCCTCTTTTTAAAAAGATAGAAACAATTGCTAAAGAAATCTATAGAGCGGATGAAGTTATAGCTGACACTAAAATCAGAGATCAGCTTAAAAATTTTGAAGATGCTGGATATGGAGACTTACCTATTTGTATAGCAAAAACTCAATATAGTTTTTCCACTGATCCAACTCTTAAAGGTGCACCAGCAGGTCATACTATGCCTATAAGAGAAATAAGACTTTCATCTGGTGCTGAATTTATCGTTGTTGTTTGTGGAGCGATAATGACAATGCCTGGCTTACCAAGAGTGCCTGCTGCAGATTCTATTAAACTTAATAAAAAAGGTGATATAGAAGGTTTGTTTTAAACCTTAATTTTTAATCTTTTATTATTAATTATTGTTTTTAACAAACTTATCATCAATGGAATTTTTCTTTTACTAACTTTTTTAAAAATGAAAGGTGCTATTTCTTTTGCTAATTGCTCACCCTCAACAGTATCATAGGGCATAAATCTTTTTTTAGCTATTTTGAAAGTATACCCCTTTCCTAAGTAGCTTCCCATTTTACTATTTCTTCCACCAGCAGCACTCACATATAAATCCCCAACACCTGCAAGACCCATAATTGTATGTTCTTGGCCTTTAAAATATTTTGTTAAATACTTCATTTCTATTACAGATTTTTGAAATAAATTTGATGATGCGTTTAGACTTTGTCCTGCTCCAATAATCATTGAATATATATTTTTTATTGCCGAGCAAACTTCTATTCCAATGACATCTTTGGAAAATTCAATTAAGTAATAGCTAGTAGAAATCATTTTGCCAATTTGTTGAGCTTTCTTAATGCTTTTGTTAGCAATAATTACATTTGTTTGGTTTTTTTTAGCTAATTCTTTAGCTAGACAAGGTCCTTTTAAAATTGAAATATTTGATACATTATAGTTTTTTTTTAATTGTTCCGGGATTGTAAGAATTTTTTTATTTTTTTTCTCATATTTCAAACCTTTAGTAAGAACTAAAATTGGAGTTTTAATTTTAAATTTTTTTAATTTCTTGCCAATAAAATCAATTCCTGGAAGACTAAGGGCAATTACAATTAGATCAAATTTTTCTTTTAACAAATTTTCAGAAAATTTTCGAAATTTTAATTTTTTTGGTAAACTAACTTTTAATGCCGAATGAAATTTATTTTTTGAAGAAAGGTTTTTTATAAATATATTATTATAAGGTTCTGTAATTGTGACTATATTTTTATTTTCTATGCATGGAATTGTGAATGCAGAACCCATAGCACCACCACCAATTACTAAAATTTTTTTCATAAATAATTATTAATTTATTGCAATTTTTATCATTTTATTAGTAAAATGTAGTTATAAATTTTTTGTAAACGGAGTTTTATTTATGACTAAAGTAGCAATTATTGGTGCAGGACCATGTGGTTTATCAATGTTAAGATCTTTTGAACAAGCTGAAAAAAAAGGTGAAAAGATTCCTGATATAGTTTGTTTCGATAAACAAGAAAATTGGGGTGGGTTATGGAATTACAGTTGGCGGACTGGATCCGATCAATACGGTGATCCTATACCAAATAGTATGTATAGATATCTTTGGTCAAATGGGCCCAAAGAATGTTTAGAATTTGCTGATTACTCTTTTGATGAACATTTTAAAAAACCTATTCCTTCGTTTCCTCCAAGAGAAGTTCTTTATGATTATATAGTTGGAAGAGTAAGCCAAGGAAATTTAAAAGACAAAATTAAATTTAATACAAGAGTTACAAATACAATTTATAAAAATGACAAATTTGAAGTAAGTTATCAAGACAAAGCTAACAATAAAATTTTAACAGAAAACTTTGATTATTTAGTTGTTTCCTCTGGTCATTTTTCAGTACCTTTTATTCCTGAGTACAAAGGTATGAACTCTTTTCCCGGAAGAATAATGCATTCACATGATTTTAGAGATGCTGAAGAATTCAGAAATAAAGATGTTATTGTTCTTGGAAGTAGTTATTCTGCTGAGGACGTGGCTTTACAATGCAATAAATATGGAGCTAAAAGCGTTACAATTGGGTACAGACATAATCCGATGGGATTTAAATGGCCAAAAGGCATGAAAGAGGTTCATTATCTGGATAAACTTGAGGGTAAAAAAGCAATTTTTAAAGATGGAACCAAACAAGATGCAGACGTGATAATTTTGTGTACTGGATATTTACACCATTTTCCATTTATTAATGAGGATTTAAAATTAAAAACTCATAACAGATTATATCCACCAAAACTATACAAGGGTGTAGTATGGCAAGATAATCATAAGTTATTTTATTTGGGAATGCAGGACCAGTTCCATACTTTCAATATGTTTGATTGTCAGGCTTGGTTTGCAAGAGATGTAATTATGCAAAAGATTAAAATACCTGACGATAAAAAGGTAAATGAGGATATTAATAAATGGGTTTCTATGGAGGAAAAATTAGAAAATCCAGATCAAATGATTGATTTTCAAACTGAATATACCAAAGAATTACATGATATGTCTGACTATCCTAAAATTGATTTTGAATTAATTAGAAAACATTTTAAAGAATGGGAGCATCATAAAGTTGAGGATATTCTAACTTACAGAAATAAATCTTTTTCATCACCAGTGACAGGATCTATAGCGCCAATACATCACACGCCTTGGGAAAAAGCTATGGATGACTCAATGAAAACATTTTTAGATCAGCCTACGAAATAATTGTGCTAAAAAACATTTATGATATTTGTTAAAAATCTGGAGTCTATTGCTGAACAAAAATGGTCAACTACAGATAAATATCCTGGTGTTAGATGGAAATTTTTAATTGATGCAGACTTTACTAAAAGTTCTGGCCTTTCACTAGGTTTTGCTGAGATCGAACCAGGTGGTGATTTAATTCTACATTACCATTCGCCTGCTGAAATATATGTGATTACTGAAGGGACTGGCACATTAAATAAATCTGGAGAATTTCAAGAAATTAAAAAAGGCGATGTCGTTTATATAGCTAAAAATGCAAAACATGCTTTAAAGAATAACGGAAAGGAAACATTGAAGTTTTATTGGATTTTTCCTAAAGATCGTTTTTCAGAAGTTGAGTATCTTTATTAGGTGATACCTAAATGGTGTTTTCTTTTTTCAACCCAAGTCCGTATTAAATTATCAAAAATCAAACCTATAAACGCTACACAAATTCCAAGCGTCAACCCTATGCCTGCTCCATTTTTATCTGACAGCGCTTTAAGGATATATTGGCCTAAATCTTCAGTTCCAATAAACGCTCCTATTATTACCATGAATAAAGCAAACACGATTGTTTGGTTTAAACCTAGCATCATATGTGGGAAAGCTAGAGGAAATTCTATTTTAGTTAATCTTTGAAATTTATTTACGCCTGACATTGTTGCTGCATCATGTAAAGCAATCGGAACACTTCTAAGTCCTTCTATTGTATATCTTGTAGCTGGTATTGTTGCGTAAACTATAACTGCTATTAATACTGATGTATCAGTTATTCCAAAAAGCATCATGACTGGAATCAAATATACAAATGAGGGGAACGTTTGAAAAATATCACAAACACCCAACATAAAGTTAGCTGAGTGCTTATTCTGAAAACATAAAGTTCCAACTGTAAACCCAATTATACAAGATACTATAACACCAAATGTTGCCATATAAGTTGTAACTAAAGCTCTATCCCACCAAGGACTTAAGGCTATAAATAATGTTAATCCACAAACAACTAAAGCTGATCGAATTCCACCAATTAAATATCCAGCCCCAACAACTAAAACTATTGTGGCTACTGCTGGCATTCTTAAATATAAAGCTCGCATTGGTTGTAACACTTCTACAATTAACCAAGTATTAAATGCTTTAATATAGACAAAAAAAGTGTCAAAAATCCAATCAACTCCTTTATTCCAAAAATCAGCTGTGGATATTCCTTTATTATGAGGAACTTCAAATAGATAATTGTATCCTTCTTCAAAATAGAAAGATCCTAAATAAGCTAGTACTACTCCTATTGCTACTGCAATACTAAAATAATAAGCATTTTTATTTCTTTCAAAAAAAGTTAAGTTGCCAAAATAATCAACTTGTTTATTTGCCCATGCCAAAGACATTTTGTCTAATAATATTGCAATTAAACTAATACATAAACCTGCCTCTAACGCCAGGCCTATATTAAGCTGATTTAATGCTAATAATAAATTAAATCCTAAACCTTTTGCACCTATAAAAGCTGAAATAACAGCCATAGAAAAGCAGACCATAATTACTTGGTTTACTCCAATTAATATATCTCTTCTTGCAGTTGGAATTAATACTTTAAACATTAGCTGCCAATTATTACATCCACTCATCCTTCCAGCTTCAATAACTTCTGGTGGAACTGCTCTTAAACCAATTAAAGTTAATAATATCATTGGAGGGACAGCAACAATCATAGTAATAATTACTGCTGCATGATCACCAACTCCAAAAAGGACAAGTGCAGGAACCAACACAGCATATTGTGGCATTGTCTGCATAACTAATAACACAGGATATAAAGCTTTTTCTACACGCTTATTTTTAAATGCTGCAATTCCTAAACCTAAACCAAAAACAAAAGATAATGGTGCTGCAACCAATATAAAAGAAAGAGTTTGCATAGACGGTTTCCATTGACCAAATACAGAAATATAAACCATTACTAATCCTGCAAATAAAGCCAGACCTTTACCACTTAATTTATAAGCCAATATTGCTGCACCAGCAGCAACTATAGTCCACGGAAGACCTGGCATTTTTGCCCAAGAATTTGAGCCTACGAAGTCCCAACTTGTAAAGGCAACGATAGTTTTTAGACCTCCTAATAAAATATCTCTGATTAATTCTATCAAAAATGTCATTATTGAAGTTACCTCCCTTGTTATCTGCAAAACTAAAGGTCGAGTTTTATATGATTGAGTAGTCTCATTCCAAAATTCCATTGGAAGCCATTCATTCATTAAAAAAAATAATGAGTCATTTATCCAAATAGGTAACCACCCAAGCAATGGTGGTAATCTCCAGAATACATCAAAAGGATAATATCTTACCTCTTTCCCCAGAAAAACGTAAAAACTTTGATTAGGGTCTTTAACAAACTCAGCTTGGCCACGAATAAATTTATATGTCTCTGGAACTTCGATTGCAAAACATAATGCAAAAAAAATAATTAATAAAAATAACCATTGAAATGTTTTTGGATATTTTTTTAAAATTTCCATAACTAATTATTTTTTCTTCCTCCAAAAACTGTATTAATTATTTTTGTTGGATTAATAGACCCTACAACTTTATTATTATCGTCTATAACAGCAACTGTTTTTTCTTGAGTAAGAATTTTTTCAGCAACATTTTCTATAGTTTCATCCTTTGAGACTTTTAAATCACTTAAGTCTTTGGTAACAGACTTATCCATTACATCCTCAATCAATAGAACTTTTTCTCTAGGTACTTCTTCAGTGAATTTTCTTACATATTCTGTAGCTGGATTTAAAACTATATTCGCAGGTGTATCTAATTGTTCAATGACACCATCTTTCATAATTGCAATACGATCAGCAAGTTTTAAAGCTTCATCAAAATCGTGTGTAATAAACATAATTGTTTTTTGTAATTTATCTTGTAATCTTAAAAATTCATCTTGCATTTCTTTACGAATTAAAGGGTCTAAAGCAGAAAAAGGTTCATCTAAAAACCATATATCTGGTTCAACAGCTAATGACCTTGCAATTCCTACTCTTTGTTGTTGTCCACCTGAAAGCTCTCTAGGAAAATAGTTTTCTCTGCCTTCAAGACCAACTAATTTAACCATATCCATAGCCTTACTTATACTGTCTTCAATTTCTATGCCTTTGATTTGAAGTGGAAATGCAATATTTTCAACTACTGTTTTATGAGGTAGTAAAGCAAAACTTTGAAAGACCATTCCCATTTTATTTCTTCTAAGATCAATAAGTTCTTTATTATTTAATTTTAATAAATCTTGACCCTCAATATAAATCTTTCCACCTGTAGCATCTGTTAATCTTGATATGCATCTTAATAATGTTGATTTACCTGATCCCGATAAACCCATGACAACTAACATTTCCCCTTTTGAAACTTCAAATGAAGCATTGTTTACGCCTACAATACATCCATTATTTTGAAATGTTTGAGCATCAACGTTCCCATTGGAATCTTGAAGCATTTTTTTTGCATTAGCTCCAAAAATTTTGAAAACATTTTCACATTTAATTACCGGATTAGACATAAATATTAGATCAAATTATATGATATCAAGATAAAGTTAAATCCATATAATTGTTGTTTCTCCTTAAAAATTTTTAATAAAATACACTCTTGTATCAATTCCTGTGCTTAAAAAACTAAGAGCTTCTCCACTAACAGTAATTGACTCATTAACTCCAACATTTTTTCCACTTACTGTAAAGCCAGCGAAACACTTGTTTTTTTCATTATCCCACTTAACAAATGTATCATTTATTTTATTTCCATTAATTGTATAAATTTCATGAGCTCTAAAATTAAGAAAATTTGCACCCATTATTGCTCTTTGAGGAATTAGTTTTGTTGCCTTACAGACTTGTTCGTATACTTCATCCGATAATTTGTAATGATCAGTTCCATCAAAAGTAACTAATATTCCTGAAGGAAGTTTTGATATTAATTCACTTAATTTTTTTTCCTCCGCAATTCGCTTCTCTTCTAATTTCATTTTTTTGACTAATTCATCACCTTCTCCAAACATAATATCTAAAACAAAAAAAGAAAAAATAATAATTAAGATCAAAATTACTAAACCACCAGTTTGTTTAATTTGATCTGGTAATTCTTTAATTTTAGCTAAATTGGTTTCTTTAATCATTAATCCTGTAACTTTCCATTTATCCATGTTCCTGATTTTTGTTTTCCATCAGTCCAAGTAAAAGTTCCTTTACCATTCATAAAACCTTTAGCCCACTCACCTTCATATGTAGATCCATCTGGAAAAGTCAAAATACCTATTCCACTCCACTCACTATTCTTAAATTCTCCCTTGTAAATATATCCATTAGGCCAAGTCTCTACTCCTTGACCATTTTTTTTAGTTCCTACCCATTCTCCCTCGTAAGTGGTTTTGTCTGTATAAACCCATTTACCATATCCGTTTTCACAGTTTCCCTCTTTACATCCAGTGCTTCTTGCTTGAGCAAAAGACGTAATTAAAAAACTTAAAAACAAGCCGATAATAAATTTTTTCATTTTTTCATCTTACACAAAATTAATAAAAAAAAAATCAGACATTTTTATTCAGTTCACTACAAGAATAAAAAGTAATGTCCTTTTCAGAATTCTTACTTTTTATATTTTTTGAAATTTCATGAACTAATTCACCTGTTTTTCTATCAATTATAGCTGACTCAGAATAATTAATATTATTGTCAATAGCTTTAAATAAAACAACATCTTTATTTACAACTTTAACACTTAGTTTTACCGATTGAGAAAGAAATGATGATAGGCCTTTAATATTAAGAGTCTCTGGTTGTTCTGATTTTATTTCAAATTTACTTAAATCTTTTTGATCTAAATCTTTCGCTGGAAATACCTGATAATTATACTTAGAGTTTTTAATTATTTTTTTTTCTAATTCACATTTAAAACTTAAATCAATATTTTCTTTAATATTAATATTTTCTGCAATTGAATTATTAATAAAAAATAAAATAATAAGTACACTTAAAAAATATTTTTTCATGAAATTTATATTAAAAAAAATCTCCCCCAACAATGTTGGGAGAGATTTATTATTTTTTTTTATACTTACCTTATTTAGTAAATGCTTTCCAAACTGACTCATTATCAGCTAACCATTTTTTAGCTGCATCTTCGTGAGTCATTTTATCGATATCGACTAAAGCTGCCATTGCTCCAATCTGACTAGTAGAGAATGACATTTTTTTGAAAGCTGCAGCTGCGTTTGGATGAGTGTTAGGAAAATCCTCATGCACTGCTTTTTTCAAATATCCATCCGGAGAACCACATTTACCATCTCCACCATCTTCTGGTCTACAGCCTGCTGTATAAGGTGGAAAGTCAATAAATGTAAAACCAGCTCCATCCGTAAAGTTTGGTGTCCAGTTAAAAATTATTGTTCCTCTTCCCTCTTTTTCTGCTGCTGCTAACTCTGCCCAAAGCGCATCTGCACTTCCAGCAAATTTAACCATCCAAAGATCGCCTAAACCTAGTGCGTCTACTCTTTGTGGAATTAAATCACCATGCCAAGTTTGTGGGCCCTCTAGCATACGTCCTTTTCCACCAGAGTCTGGTGTTACAAAGTTTTTTGCACAATCTGGATTTTTTAATGCTGTCCAATCTGGTAGACCTGGGCATAATCCTTTATCTACAACCCAGTTAGGATATCCCATATCCTCAAGAGTTCTTGCCTCGTGATCACCCCAATCTAGTAGACCACCTTTGTCTAAAGCAGTTGTGAATGATTTTCCAAATGCAGACTCCCATACTTCATGAGAGATTGTAACATCTCCTATTCTAATTGACTCATAAACAGCTTGTGAGTCAGCATTAACATAACTTACATTGTTTCCCATACTTTCAAAAATTCCACCAATAACGTAAGCCATTACTATTTGGCTTGACCAGTTATGAGTTGGAATTACTATTGGGGCACTGCTATCACCTGATTTCTTTGCAGTTTTATCTCCTCCACCCATAAAGAAAACAAGACCAGCAATAACAACAATTGCACCGATTAATAACGGTAATTTGTTTTTCATTTTTTTCCTCCTAGTACTAATTAAAGTTGTTAGTATGTGCTTAACTAATAGGATAGTCAACAGATAGATATTTATATAATATGATCATAAATAATTATAAAATGTCGCAAACTTCTTTAAATATAAAAGAACCTGGCTTAAATACACTTCCACCTGGGGTTGAAAGATATGTTGTAGAGGGTGGTGGATTAACTGGAATTCAAATTTTACCAGATGATGAAATAGAAATAATTAATAATGAAGGTAATCAAATTTGTGAGATTTCAGTATTTAACAAAGAAGGTAAATCAGAACTTGGAATTTTAAGCTTAAAAGAGATTAGAGATAATTCAGAAATCAAAAAAATACTTCTTAAAAAAGATGAAACATCTTTGCAAGCTTTACTTCAATTAAAAAAAAGAAACTTAGACATAGAAAAATCAAAATCTTCAGTAATTTTTAATAAAGAAACTAAAGCAAATGAAAGTTTCAAATTAAAATCTAAAGATAAATGCTATTGTATTTTTGCGGCTCCAGGAAATCAAATGCTAATACATGAGCAAAATCCTTCGACCGAGCTTACAGTAATGGTAAAAAGGTCAGAAATAAAAAAAGAGAAAGAGTTTTCTATTATTCCAGATCCTATATACGATCCATCAGATGAAAGAAATATAGCAAGGACAACTTCAATTGGTTATCAAGTAAAAGAGGGAGACTATATCCAAATAATTACGCCTACAGGAAGACAGTGCTCTGATTTTGTAGCTTATGATACGGCAAAATTAGATAAAGGAAGAGAAAATGGTCTTGATTGGCAAACAACAAGAACTTTCATGGGTCATACTTTTCCAGGGCCAGGTCTATTTTCAAAATTTTACGATATTGATCACGAACCATTAGTAGAGGTAGTTAGAGATACAGTTGGTATTCATGATACATTTAATCTTGCTTGCACATCTAAATATTATGAGGATGCTGGTTATTTTGGTCATGCAAATTGTTCTGACAATTTAAATGAAGCAATGGAAAAATATGGGGTTCAAAAAAAAAAGGGTTGGCATGCGATTAACTTATTTTTCAATACATCTGCTGGTGGTCAAAACTCAGTACTATCAGACGAGTCTTTTGCTAGACCTGGTGATTATGTAATATTAAGAGCTTTAAAAGATTTAACATGTGGTACAACTGCCTGTCCAAGTGATATTGACAGCTGTAATGGATGGAATCCTACTGATATTTTTGTTAGAACATATGATCGAAAAAAAGAATTTACAAAATCATTTGCTTTTAGAATGAAAACAGACTCTGAAAAAAAACTTACAAGAAACACTGGTTTTTATGAAAGAACATCGAAACTTACAAGAAACTTTGTTGATGCAAGAGGATTTTGGTTACCAAATGATTATACAAAACATGGTATAATAAATGAATACACAGCGTGCAGGGAAAAAGCTGTTATTATCGATTTATCTTCATTAAGAAAATTTGAAATTATAGGTCCTGATGCTGAAGATCTAATGAATTATACATTGACAAGAAATATTAAAAAACTTTCTGTCGGTCAGATTGTATATTCTGCAATGTGTTATGAAAACGGTACTATGTTTGATGACGGTACATTGTTGAGATTAAGTGAAACAGGTTTTAGGTGGGTTTGTGGAGACGAATATGCAGGTGAATGGTTAAAAGAACAAGCAAAAAAGAAAAATTTTAAAGTAATTATAAAAAACTCAACAGATCAAATTAATAATATATCTGTACAAGGTCCTAACAGTAGAAAAATTTTAGAAAAGATAGTTTTTACTCCACCAACTCAACCAACAATATCAGAATTACAATGGTTTAGATTTACTATATGTAGATTAGAAGAATTAAACGGAATTCCATTAATTGTTTCTAGAACAGGCTATACAGGAGAGCTTGGTTATGAGGTTTGGTGTCATCCTGATCATGCTCCTCAATTATGGGACAAAGTTATGGAGACAGGCAAAGAAGATGGGCTTATACCTGCAGGATTTGGTGCATTAGATTTATTAAGAATTGAAGCTGGATTAGTTTTATTTGGTAACGAATTTGATGGACAACAAGATCCTTTTGAAGCTGGTATAGGTTTTGCTGTTCCACTTAAAACTAAATCTGACGATTTTATTGGAAAAGAAAGTCTAATTAAAAGAAAAGAAAACCCGCAAAAAAAACTAGTTGGTATAGAAATAGTTGGAAAAGAAAAAGCTAATCATGGAGATTGTGTGCATATTGGAAGAGCCCAAGTTGGGATAATTACAAGTGGATGTTTGTCTCCCACTTTAGGAAAAAATATTGCTTTATGCAGAATTGATGTTGGTCATTCAGAAATAGGCACAGAAGTAGAAATTGGAAAGATTGATGGACATCAAAAAAGAATTCCAGCTAAAATAGTTGGCTTTCCTCACTACGATCCTCAAAAAATTCGTGTAAGATCATAATGACTAAAACTGCAAAAGATTTATTAGAATTTTGGGAGGATCAAATGAAACTTTCACATATGTCTAGTAACTATTTTTTTAGAAAATCACCATCCCATTATCATATGATGCTTCTAGTAATGCATGCATTTAAGTACAATCAAAATCTGACCGTTGAAGAGTTAAAAACAAAATTATTTAAAACCTCAAGACCAAAATCTGCTTTAATGATAAACGAGGCCTGTGAAAAAGGGTTCTTTTTCTTAGAGAAAACATCAGGTGATCAAAGAAAAAAACACATAAAGCCTAGTGAAACTTTTATAGAGGAATTCAATCGATATTTAGAAACATTAAAACATCTAAGTTTTTAAT
This sequence comes from uncultured Pelagibacteraceae bacterium, assembly GCA_902578775.1. GTDB lineage: Bacteria > Pseudomonadota > Alphaproteobacteria > Pelagibacterales > Pelagibacteraceae > Pelagibacter. Next base: position 80,340 of record CACHEF010000001.1, on the reverse strand, counting down.
TTATACTTATAATTTTTATATATATAAAAAATTATATATTTAACTTGCACGAAAAATAAAGATGTTGAAATGTCATTACCGACAAAAGCAAAAGTAGTAATAATAGGTGGTGGAATTCACGGACTAAGCACTGCTTGGAAATTATCAGAAACATATAAAAATCCTGGAGATATTGTTGTATTAGAAAAAAAAGATACTGCTGCTGGAGCAAGCGGAATTGCTTGTGGTGTAATTAGAAATAATTATTTTCAGCCAGCAATGAGAGAATTAATGGCTCATTCAGTTTCTGTTTGGGAAAGTGATCCAAAAGCATTTAAATACAACGCAGTTGGTTATTTACAAATTTCTCCTGAAGTTATGCATGAAGATGTTGCAACGATTTATGAACAACAAAAAGCTATTGGCTATGACTCTGAATTTATTGAAGGCGAAAAAGATTGCATGAATTATATGAAGGGTATGTTTGATGACTGGCAAGCCCAAGGAATTACTTCTGTTCTTCATGAAAAAAAAGGTGGTTATGCATTTAACAAAGATTCTATAAAGGCTCTTGAAAACAAATCTACTTCAAATGGTGTTCAAGTAATCAAAGGAGTAAAAGTAAATGGTTTTAAAAGAGGCAGTAACAGTAAGGCAGTCACTGGCGTAGAAACTAATCAAGGTACAATAGATTGCGAACAAGTAGTCATTGGAGCTGGACCTTGGGCTAGAGACTTTTGGAACATGCTTGAGCTTCCTAAAACTGCAAACATTAAAGGTAAAGATGGTAAAATGCACACAACTGACATGTGGACATATTGGATGTTACAAGAAGGTGTAATTGGTGTTGAACCAGATTTTTTAAAAATGAATGATGGTAAAGCTCCACCAGTAATTCATGTTGACTCTACTGCACCTTTATATTCTGATAAAACTAAAAAATTAATTACTGATAAAATTTGGGGAATTTATTACAAACCAGATATAGAAGGTTTAGGTGTTCAAGGAGGTACTTCTCCTTACATAGTTGACAAACATTTTGATCAAGTAAATGTTGATCCATATGGAATAGAGTCACCTGAATATCAAACGACAGAAGCTTTTAATGATATGTGGTGTTCAGCTTTAGCACATTGTCAAAAAAGATTTGAGGGAAAATCTGATCTTTACAGAAAGGGTCCATCAGGTGGTCTCGGATGTATGACGCCTGACTCATTTCCAATATTTGATAGATTTTTAGAGAATGTTTATATGATTGCTGATGCTAATCATGGTTACAAAATGATTGGAGTTGGTGAATTAGTAGCAAAAGAAATTTTAGGACAAGAAAGTGACTTGTTGAAACCTTTTAGATTCAACCGATACGAGAAGGGTGAACTTCACCCTACTTCGAACAGTCCGTTTCCTTGGAGCTAGTTGATCTAAGTAGACAGACGTTTTTTTTTCAGTTACCTTTTTGAACTAAAAATTCTTAAACAGAGGGGACTATGACAGATCTAGAAAAGCATGTTAACCAACCGGGAAGAGCAAAATTAGTTAAAAAAGTTAGAGATAAAATTAACGAGTTAGGAATAACTTATATTTATTTTCAATTTATTTCTGTAACTGGAAGAGTAGTTGGAAAAGGAATTCCAGCGGATCATTGGGAAAGGACTGCTGAAAAAGGATTTCAATTAGTTTACGGTGCAACTGCAAATTTATTCTTAGACCGACATAATAATTACATCGGATACGGACCTGAAGCTAAAGAGTTAGTCGGTATTCCTGACCCAGAAACATTTGTTCAGTTACCATGGGATAAAAGAGTTGCAAGAGTTTATTGTACTTGTTTTAGAAATAGAGAAGAAAGAGAGAACCCAGGTGGTCACTTAACTTCTGATTGTAGAGGAAATTTAAGAATAATTGCTGAAGAATTTAAAAAGAAACATGGTTACCAAATGAGAGTTGGAACTGAACCTGAGATGATGTGGTTAACTAAAAATGAAGATGGTACACCAACGGGTAAAGGATTTTCAAAACCTTTCTGTTATCACATAGATCAGTTTGAGTCTTTGAGACCTGTTTTTATGAAGGTAATTGAATACGCAAATGCAATGGGACTTGATATGATTCAAGGAGACCATGAAGATGCACCAGGCCAATTGGAGTTAAACTGGATGTATGATGATGTGTTAAGAAATGCTGATAGACTTTCAACTTATAGACAAATTTGTGCACAAGTAGCTAGAGAACATGGGTTAATTGCTTGTTTTATGACTAAGCCGTTCATGGGAGTTTCTGCTAGTGGTTGTCATACTAACCTTTCCTTATGGAAAGGTGGAAAAGACGTTGTTAACAAATTGGGACATAAATCATTACCAGGTGTTGAAGAAGTATTTACTTATGTTGAAGGCGGAACAAATACATTCATGCCAGACACTAAAGATATGCAGCTTCCTGGAAAAGTAGGGCTAATGTCAATAGGTGGTATTATGAAACACTTGCCAGCTTTAACAGCTATTGGATCTTCAACAGTAAATTCTTATAGAAGATTATGGGACCAAGGTTTTTGGGCACCAGTTTATGCTGATTGGGGATACCAAAATAGAACTTGTGGTTTGAGAGTTTCTGCACCAGGAAGATTTGAATATAGATCAGTTGACTCTATGCATAACCCCTATTTAATGGGTGCTGCATTGCTTAAAACGATGGATGATGGATTAACTAATAAAATTGATCCAGGCAAACCGGAATCTAGAAATATTTATGAGGCTCAAAAAGCTGGTAAAGATGTTAAAAAATTACCTTTAAGTTTAGGTGAAGCACTTGAAAGACTTTCTGAAGACAAGGTTGTTCAATCTTCAATGCCAGATGAAATGTACAAAATATTTCACTGGTATAAAAATGATGAATGGGAGAAATTTTTAGGTGCAACTACTCAATGGGATCTGGATACTTATCTAGATTGTTTACCATAGGCTTTTAAATTAAAGAGAGGAAAAAATATGTGCGGAATAGCGGGTTTAATACATAGAGGTAAATCATCAAACGTTGGTAGCGAACTTCAAGGAATGCTGCAGGCACTAAAGCATAGAGGAGAAGACTCTACAGGTTATGCTTTATATGGCGATACTGATGGAAAAAACTTTATTATGCGTTTTAAAGTTGGTGAGAATGTGGGAGAAGGAAGCTCCTCAATAGTTGAAGATGTATCAGTTTACGATGAAAGAAAAAAAATTGTAGATCAAACTCTTTTAGATTTAGGTGCAAAAATAGTTAAAGAAGAAAGAACTCTACCCTATTCCCTTAGATATGAAATTGCTTACGATAAAAAAGATCTTTTAGATTTTTCTCAAAAAATTGAGAGTATTCCGGGAGTTGAGATTCTTTCAATGGGTAAATCTTTAGAAGTAATAAAAGATTTGGGAAATGCTAAAGTAGTTTGTGATAGATATTCACTTGATAAACTTATTGGTACTCATGCTATTGGTCACGCTAGAATGGCTACTGAGTCAGGTGTAGATATTAAATCTGCGCACCCTTTTTGGGGATACCCTTTTAGCGATGTTTCTGTAGTTCACAATGGTCAATTAACTAATTATTGGAATAACAGAAGAGCTTTAGAAAATAAAGGCATGAGATTTATGTCGGAATGTGACTCTGAGTTAATAGCAGTTTATATAGCACAAAAAATGAGAGAAGGAGCAAGTTTAGAAGAAGGAATGAAAGATTCACTTTTAGGATTAGACGGAGTATTTACTTATTTTGTTGCTACGAAAGATTCTTTAGGAATGGCAAAAGACACTATGGCTGCTAAGCCTTTAGTTTTATATGAGTCAGACGATTTAGTGGCAATGGGATCTGAAGAAATAGCAATTAGATCAGTCTTACCGCAAGAAATAGAAACTTACGATCCTTTCGATGGGGAGGTTAAAGTATGGCAAATTTAAAAAATGTAGAAAAGAAAACTAAGGCCCAGGCAATGGGTATGCACACTGAAGTATTAACTGGAAGAACACAGCAAAAGTTTTTTAACCCTGATGAAGCTGAAAACTTTTATTACTTTGGCACTTATGATGTAGACTTTAATAAGAGAACTGATCTTGATGTTAAAGATATGACGGCTGCAGAGGCTAATAAAGAAATTGATAAACTTATGAGTGAAGGCTATGGGACAATTGTAATAAAAAATCCACAAGGTAAACATAGTTTAGGAGTAGGGATATTAAATAAATTAAATTTAATTTTTGAAGGAAGTTTGGGTTATTTTGGAATGGGATCATGTGATGGTCCAATTGTTCGAATTAATGGGCGAGTTGGATGGTCATGTGCTGAAAATTTAATGGCAGGAAAAGTCGTAATTGAAAAAAATGCCGGATCATGTTTTGGAGCAGCTATCAGAGGTGGTGACTTAATATGTAAAGGGAGCGTTGGTGCCAGAACTGGAATTGATATGAAAGGTGGAACTATAATTATTGGTGGAGATGCTGGAGCTTTTACTGGTTTTATGATGCAAAGAGGAAGAATAATTATCTTAGGAGATGTTGGAATAAACCTAGGTGACTCTATGTATGATGGGACAATATTCGTAGGTGGAGAAATTGGTTCTTATGGTAGTGATGCAGTAGATGCTGAGCTAACAAAAAGTGATCAGGATTGGTTAAAAAGAAAATTAAAAGTAGCTGAGATAGGTGAAAAATTTGATGTCAGTAAAATGAAAAAGATAGTAGCAGGTAAAAAACTTTGGAATTACGACAATTTAGAACCTACTGAGAAAAAAGGAGCAATCTAATGGCAAAAAGAAAAGGAAAAAAGAAATCAAACGGTAAAGGTGTTGGTGGTAAAGCTGATGTTCACACACACGAGGAAGGTAAGAGAAATAAAAGCTTACTTGGTCATAATGCCATTTTTACGCCTGAAGTAATAGACGATATTCATATTAAATCACAATTAGGAAGATACAGAATGCGAGGAATGGCATTGATGAAAAAAATTCCTACATTTGATGATTTAGTTTTCTTACCAGGTACATTAACTAGATTTGTGATTGAAGGGTATAGAGAAAAATGTGAAACTAAAACTGTAATTGGTCCAAGATGTGAAAATCCAATTGAGTTAGACATACCTGTTTATATCACTGGAATGAGTTTTGGCGCACTTTCTTATGAAGCAAAAACTGCTTTAGCTAGAGGTGCCACGATGGCAGGGAGTGCAACTTGTTCAGGGGAAGGCGGAATGATACCTGATGAAAGAAGATATTCTGAAAAATGGTATTACCAATGTATTCAATCAAGATATGGATTTAATCCTCATCATGCACAATTAGCAGATGGAATTGAAGTATTTATAGGACAAGGTCAAAAAGTTGGAATGGGTGGACACTTGATGGGTCAGAAAGTAACTGATCAAGTGGCTGAGATGAGATCGTTACCTTCTGGTATAGATCAAAGATCTCCGGCAAGACATCCTGACTGGTTAGGTCCAGACGATTTAGCTTTAAAAGTTGAAGAATTAAGACAACTAACAAAAAATAAAGTTCCAATTCAATTAAAACTTGGAGCTTCAAAAGTTTATGACGATGTTCGTATGGCTGCAAAATGTGATCCTGACTCAATTTATTTAGATGGAATGGAAGGATCTACTGGAGCTGGACCACACATAGCAGCTGCAAATACTGGTATTCCAGGTATTGCTGCAATCAGAGAAGCAAGAAGAGCAATTGACGACGTGGGTAAAACTGGAAAAGTAACATTAATTTACGCCGGTGGAGTTAGAGATGGTGCTGATATGGCAAAAGCTCTAGCATTAGGTGCTGATGCAATTGCAATAGGTACTGGATCGATGATAGCTTTAAATTGTAATAAAGATATTCCAGAAGCAAACTTTGAAAAAGAAATGGGTGTAAAAGCTGGAGAATGTTATCACTGTCATACTGGTAGATGTCCAGTGGGTGTTGCAACCCAAGATCCAAAATTAAGAGCGAGATTAAATCCAGATGATGCAGCTCTTAGAGTTTATAATTATTTACACTCTATGACATTAGAGGCACAACTTTTGGCTAGAGCATGTGGTAAAACTAACATACACTCTCTTGAACCTGAAGATTTAGCTGCACTAACTTCTGAGGCTTCTGCATTAGCAAAAGTTCCACTAGCAGGAACAAATTATACTGTTGGAGTTGATAACTATCACAAAATTTAAGGTAATTACTATGGCAAAGAAAAAAAGTAAAAAAATAGCTAAGGTAAAAGTTAAAGAAGTTAAAGGCCAGTTAGGTAAAAAGAAAGAGACAGCTAGAGAAAAAATGATCGGCCAATCAATTGGTTACCGATATGATGTAAATCTTTTACCTGATTATAGTAAGATAACACCGTTTCTTAAAAAATATATTGAAGCAATGGGCTGGGATGATTTAAATTGGTTAGAAGATGTTCATATGGGATATGAAGAAGATAGACCAGCAGTATTTTGTAGAAATGCAAATGGTTGGGTTACAATTCCAAAATCAATTAAATTACCAAATAATCAACAAGATAGAGATATGATTGCGAGAGAACTTTTAGTTAAATTTCAAATGTCTCCAAAACATCCTCTTGTTGATTTGAAAAAAGCTTATTTAAAATTTTAATTACACAATCTTAAGTTGTTTTTTTTTACAAACCTATTGTCTATATTAGGTTTTTAATGACTGTTTAGTTTGTCACAGCTCGATAAATTTTATAGGGTTTTGTAAACTAAATAAGGAGAGAGAGAATATGACTGATCAGTTAGCTGCTCTTACAACCATATTTACAGAATTTTACTACTGGGTGACAGTAGTACTGATGTTTTTAATTCACGTCGGTTTCTGTATGTATGAAGTCGGAGCTTCTCGATACAAACATCACCAACATACTCTTATGAAAAACACTATGCTGATACCTTTGGTAACAGTAACATGGTTTTTATTTGGTTGGTGGATTTACTGGGCTTTCCCTACTGGACCGGGACTTGCACCATCAATAATGAACGAAAGTACAGCTCTAATCACTGATGACTCAGCGTTTAGTGCTACTTGGTATACAGCAACAAGTGAACTAATGGCTGTCAACTTAGGAGACCATATTTCTGGTGTTTTCTGGGCGGCATTCCTTTTATTCTCTTGGACAGCTGCATCTATCGTCTCTGGAGCAATTATTGAAAGAATAACAACATTTGCATTTGGAATTTTAGCAATTGCAATTGGTTCTGTATTTTGGACAATTGATGCTGCTTGGGGATGGCACTTTGATGGCTGGATGTTAAAACTTTTAGGATACCATGATGCTTATGCATCGGGAGTTATTCACGCAATTGCGGGTGGATTTGCTTTAGGTGTTCTATTTGTTTTAGGACCAAGAATTGGTAAGTTTTCATCTAGCGGTGAACCGAGAAACATTGGACCAAGAAATCCTTGGTTAGTTACAATTGGATTATTTCTAATTTATACTGGTTTCTGGGGCTTCTACGCTGCATGTAATATACCAATCTTTGATCTTGGACCTGAATACGGTATGGAGGGCATAAGTTATTGGACAGCTACAAATATATACGTAACCCCTACTACACTTAGTGGTATTACTTTTAACTTCTTGATGTCATTATCAGGAGGATTATTAGCTGGTTATTGGATTGCTAAAGGTGATCCTTTCTGGACATACTCAAGTGGACTAGCAGGTATCATATGTGCTTCAGCCGGAAATGATTTATATCATCCAATTCAAGCAATGATAATTGGTATGATCGGTGTTGTGATTTCGTACAAACTACATTATTGGGTTGAGCGTAAGTTCAAAATTGATGATGCAGTAGGTGCAGTTGCAGTGCATGGTTATGCTGGATTTATAGGTCTAGTAATATGCGGTTTTGTCTTAAACGGATATCCATCATCTGGTTACAGTGTTGGAGCTATGTGGGATGGAACAACATATGCAACAATTAACCCATTAGGACAGTTCATAGGAGCATTAATAATGTTCGTAGTTCTTGGACTAATACCAGGCTATGTTATTGCTAAAGTTCTCGCGGGTATGGGCAAATTAAGAATCCCACGAGAAGTAGAAATAGCAGGTCTAGATTATGAAATGATGGAAACTGCTAAATCAGACGAAAAAGCAGTTGCATCAGCAACCAGGTAAAGGAGTAATATATGGCGACAGTTACAAATTGGATTGATCACCTAAACAAACCAGCAGAAGAAGTTGTTGGTGCTGTTTATCCTGGTGCTGGATCTAGTGAAGGTATACTTGTTATACTAGCTTTAATTATATGGGTAGGTTGGACTGTTTTAACTTCCAGATCTGAGAGTGATGAACTTGATAGGTTGGGTAGAAAAAGACATGGTCCAAATGACCATAAAAGCAATATTACCGATTGGTAATTTAAACTAAAAAATTTGGGCACTGTTCATCACAGTGCCCATTTTTTTTCTTAACTAATAATGCCCGAAAAAGATAATAATAACGAAGAATTAAGACCAACTAAAATGCGCGGTGTTGTTTTTCCTAAAGCAAAGTATGGTGTAATAGTTGCAGTTATAATAATTATCTGTGTAAATTTAATTTTATATAAAGAAACAATTTTTTCTTTTTTCAAATAACTATGTTAACTTAATTTATGCCAAAAAATTTATTCAAAATTGCTAAAGAAAAAAAAATTAAATATTTTTTAATTAGTTTTGTAGATCTATTTGGGGTTTTAAGATCAAAATTAGTCCCAGCACATGCAATAAAAGAAATGCAGGAAACTGGTGCAGGATTTGCAGGATTTGCTGCTTGGTTGGATATGACGCCTGCAGATTCAGACATGTTTGGAATTCCAGATCCAGATAGTTTAATTCAATTACCTTGGAATAAAGAAGTGGGTTGGCTTGCATCAGATCTTTGGATGAATGGAAAACCAGTAGATGCCTCACCAAGAGTAATGTTAAAAAAACAAATTAAAAAACTCTCAAAACAAGGTTTTGTCATGAAATCTGGAGTAGAATGTGAATATTTTTTGATATCTCCTGATGGAAATTCAATTGCAGACCCAAGAGATACCCAATCAAAACCTTGCTATGATCAATCAGCTTTAATGAGAAGATATGACTTAATTAAAGAAATTTGTGATTGTATGATTGAAATGGGATGGGGTCCTTATCAAAATGATCACGAGGATGCTAACGGTCAATTTGAAATGAATTGGGATTACTCAGATTGTTTAAAGACAGCAGACAGACATACATTTTTTAAGTACATGGTAAAAACTATTGCTGAAAAACATGGTTTAAGAGCTACGTTTATGCCTAAACCATTTGAAAATTTAACTGGTAATGGATGTCATGCCCATATTTCTGTTTGGGATGGAAAGAAAAATAAATTTTTGGACAAGTCTAATGAATTAGGTCTAAGCAAAATGGCATATAATTTTTTGGGTGGGGTAATTAAACATGCTTCGTCTTTATCTGCTTTTTTTAACCCTACAATCAATAGTTACAGACGAATTAATGCACCTCCAACAAAATCAGGAGCATCATGGTCACCAAGTAGTATATCTTATACGGGCAATAACAGAACTCATATGATTAGAATTCCTGACCCAGGGAGGTTTGAATTGAGATTAATGGATGGATCTGTTAACCCTTATTTGCTCCAAGCAAGTATCCTTGCGGCTGGAATAAACGGTGTTAAAAATAAGATTGATCCTGGCAAACCTCTCAATTGTAATATGTACAAAGATTTTGCAAAATACCCAAATCTTCCAAAACTTCCTGACGAGTTAGATCAATCATTAAAACAATTAAAACAAAATAAAGAAATGAATGAGACTTTTGGTTCTCATGTAATCGATAGTTATATAAAGCTTAGAGATACAGAAATTAAGGAATTTAATAATGTAGAGAAATTTGACAAGTCGAAACCTATAACCAAATGGGAAAAACAAAATACTCTAGATTGCTAAAGTGAAAAGCTTAAAAAATCTTAAAAGCTGGAAATATAAAAAATTATTAAAAAATAATCATTATAATTTTAAAAGAAATTACGTTTTAAAATATCTGCCATCTGCATTAATCACTAATGCCTATAAATCCATATCTGGTTGGAAAAATTATAAAGTAACTCCTCTTTTATCTCTTGATAAATTAAAGAAAAATTTAAAATTAAATAATATTTTTTACAAGGATGAGTCTAAAAGATTTCATTTAAAGTCGTTTAAAGCTTTAGGGGGAGCATACGCGGTAGAGAGAATTTCTAAGGGGAAAAAAAATATTATTATTTCATCAGCAACAGCTGGCAATCATGGTAGGTCTGTTGCCTGGGGGGCAAAAAGATTAAATTTAAAATGTAAAATTTTTGTAAGTCAATATGTAAGCCAAACAAGAGTTCATGAAATAGAGAAATTTGGTGCTGAAGTTATAAGAGTCAAAGGAAATTATGAGAATTCATTAGAAGAATGTAAAAGACTATCGAAAAAGAATAATTGGCAAATTGTTCAGGATGTTTCTACCAAGAACTATAAGTATGTCCCCCAACTTACAATGGCCGGTTATTCTGTAATCATAAAAGAAATATCCAAACAAACAAATCATTACATAACACACATATTTGTTCAAGCTGGTGTTGGAGGATTAGCAGCAGGCGTAGTTGCTGGAGTAGCAAAATATTTTAAAAGAATTCCAAAAATAATCGTTATTGAACCTGACAGAGCAGATTGTGTTCTTCAAAGTGTAAAAGCAAATAAACTGAAAAAAATAAGAATAAAAAAAGAGAGTATTATGGGTGGAATGTCATGTAATGAAATGTCACTTGTTCCATGGCAAATATTAAAAAAAACCTCAAACTATTGTGTTTCTATTGCTGACAATAATGTTGCTAAAACAACAGCAATGCTAAAAGATAAAAAATTTAGTAAATTTTCAATTATAGGTGGAGAATGTGCAACACCTGGGGTTATTGCGCTTATAGGTTTAGCTAACAATCCTAAAGTAAAAAAATCATTAAATTTGAATAAAGACTCCAACATTCTTCTTATTGGATGCGAAGGAAATGCAGATGTTAAACTTTACAAAGAGCTGCTATCTAAAGGTAGAAAATAATTTTTTATATGACAAAAAATGCTATAGCTTGGATAAGGGAAGACTTTAGAATTGATCACAACCCTGCTCTTTCATTTGCCACGCAAAATCATGAAAATGTAATTGCGTTATATATTTATAATAAAACTGATTTTGATAATAAAAGAGAAGCACAAAAATGGTGGTTATTTAAATCTTTAGAAATATTTAAATCTGAACTATCTAAATATAAAATAAATCTTCAAATATTAGAAGGTGATGAAATAAATATATTTTCTAAAATTAAAAAAAAAGATGATGTTACAATATATTGGAATAAGATTTATGAACCTGATGTAATTGCAAAAGGAAAAAAAATTAGAGATTCTTTTTTAAAAAATGAGGTTGAATTTAAATATTTTAAAGGGAATATCTTAAATGAATTTCAAGAAGTTACAAAAAATGATGGAACACCTTTTAAAGTATTCACACCATTCTGGAGAAATGCAGAACAAAAATATCTTGGTTTACCACCGAGTAAAAATTATGTTGTAAAAAAAAAATCGAAAACAATCTCTTTATTTAAAAATTATATTGAGCCTAAAAATATTTTACCAAAAAAAAATTGGTATAAAAAATTTGAGAATTATTGGAAGGTCTCAGAAAATGACTCAAAAAAAGTTCTCAACAATTTAATTAATGATAAAATTAAAGAATACGGTACAGCAAGAGATTATCCGTCTATAGAAGGCACATCTAAATTATCTCCTTATATTAAACACGGGCAAATACATGTAAGCACTATTTGGAAAAAATGTAATGGGGTTAAATCTAAAGGTATTGGTTATAGGAAATATATTAATGAATTAGGTTGGCGTGAGTTCTCTCATAGTTTGATTAATTATTTTCCAGAGTTCTTAAAAGGAAATTATAGAAAAGAATTTGATAAATTTCCGTGGGTAAAAAATGAAAAATTTTTGAAAGCATGGAAATCAGGAATGACTGGCTATCCAATCGTGGACGCGGGAATGAGGGAATTATATGAAACTGGTTGGATGCATAACAGAATAAGAATGGTAGTCGGCTCCTTTTTAGTGAAACATTTAAGGATTAATTGGACCGAAGGTGAAAAACATTTTAGAAATTGTTTACTTGATTTTAATAAAGCCAATAATGTTGCCCAGTGGCAATGGGTTGCGGGTTGTGGAGCAGATGCAGCACCTTATTTTAGAATTTTTAATCCTATTCTTCAGGGTGAAAAGTTTGATAAAGAAGGAAAATATGTAAAAAAATGGGTCCCAGAATTAAGTAAAGTTCCACAAAAATTTATTCACAAACCTTGGGAAATGGAAATGAAATATCAACAAGCAATAAATACAATCGTTGGAAAAGATTATCCAAAACCAATAGTGGTACATGAAGAGGCAAGAGCTTCTGCTCTAAAAGCTTTTCAGAGTTTAAAAAAAAATTAAACCTCTCCTAAAAAATGGTGAACTATTGTTCTCGTTTGTGGGTTTAATCTGTGTTCAAATAAATAAATACCTTGCCAAGTTCCAAGTAATAATTCTCCATTTTCAACACTTAGAGAAATTTGATTGTTAGTTAAACTTGATTTTATATGTGCAGGCATATCGTCTTTGCCTTCAGTTGTATGGATATATAACTTGTTATCCATTGGCGCTAGTTTGTTAAAATAATTTATTAAGTCAGTTTGGACGTCAGGATCTGCATTTTCTTGAATAATCAAAGAAGCACTGGTGTGTTGAATACTAAGATTAAGAATACCATTTTTAAATTTATTTTTTCTAATCCACTCAGTTGTTTGATTGGTAAATTCGTATAATTTTTGTCCATTAGTATTGATTTGAAAGTTATTGAATTTTTGTATCATAGATTAAATTCTGAAGATGTTAGTTCATAAAGACGACTAATTGTACGTTTAAATGGTTCTTTTAATGATTTAGATGAGGTTAATCCCTCTAGACTCTTTTCTGATGTGACCGCAATAGGTATTCTCTTATCATAGATTATATCAATTAAGGTTATAAAACGGTGTTGTTGATTAGAATTTATGTCGTCAAACTCAGGTATATTATCAATAACTACAAATTTAGAGACTTTAGCTATTTCAAGATAATCCTCAGCTCCCAAATTTTTGTCACATAATTCATCAAATGTTAATCTAACAACTCCCTCATAGAATTCTTTAATTAGAAATTTTCTACCTTTAATATTAAGACTATGAGTAGTTTTTTTTTTATTCTTTGAAATAATCCTAAAGAGTTTATTCATTTTAAAATTACTTTCTTTATTCAGTGGAAAGAAATATCTATCATTTTGGTTTTCTTTTGATTTTCTATAATCATCTTCAATTACAAGTTCATGTTCGATTGTCTTTTTTTTCATGATCTCAATAAAAGGTTTAAATTGATCTCGTTGAAGTCCATCTTTATATAGTTCTGAGATTTTAATATTAGAGGTGATAATTATCTTTATGTTCTCTCTGAATATTCTATCAAATAACTTACCTAGTATCATAGCATCTACTATATTGGTTACTTGAAACTCATCAAAATAAATTAACAAAGCTTTTGATTTAAGGTCTTTAACAAATAAGTTAATAATATTTTCATCTCCCTTATTTTTGTTTTCATGGACAAAATTATGAAAATTTAACATAAACTCATTGAAGTGAAGTCTTAGTTTTTTTTCAGAGATAAGATCATAAAAAAAATCTAAAATCATTGTTTTTCCAACACCAACACCTCCATAAAGATAAAGCCCTTTTTTATTATTTTCTTTTTTAAAAAAATTGAAAATCGAAGAATGAAAATTTTTATTATAAAAATCTTCAATTATTTTAATTGTTATTATTTGATTTTGGTTAATTTCTAAATTTTTTAAATTGCAAAATGATCTGAATTTTTCCTCAAGATTTTTGGACATCAATTTTTTTTTGATTTAAAATCAATACCATATTCTGATCTTGGACCCTTCCTCAAACCAAATGGACCAGATATAAAAATAGTCATTGGTTTAGTTCCAGGCTCTAAATCAACTCTGTGATGTGCATTAGCAGATCTGAATCCAATATAACCAGGTCTTCTCCAAAATTTTCCTTTCTCCGTTGTTTCCCAATAACCACCTCTAATGACAATTGTGATGTATGGAAAAAGATGATTATGCACTCCTTCACCATGATCATCAGCTAACATTTCATGAATTAGTATATTAAACGGAAACCATTTTGGTCTATGTCTAAATATAAGATAGTATCTATTCATCCAAGGTTTCGCTAAATCAAATCTTGGGTGTGACGGACCACGATCTAAAACAATTTTTTTACGACCTAATTTTTCCAATAATTTAAGAAACATCAATTTAATTTGATAATAGCATTATCTTTTACAACATACATGTTCTTATCTAACACAAATGGTCTAGATATTTTATCACTATCAATTTTTAAAGTTGAGTTTGTTTTTCCAGTTTTAGTATTGATAATCATTAACCTACCATTATCTGTTGTTAAATAAATATTTTTAAGACCTACAATTAAACCTACAGGTTTTATTTGTTCTCTTTTCTTTTTTTTAAAATTCTTAAATATATCTGTAACTCTTATAATATTTCCACTTTTTTTATCAATAACAATTAGATATCCCTCTAGTGAAACAGTAAAAATATAATCCTCAATTAAAGTTGGTCTAAGATTTGAATTTACTTTATTTTTCCAATTAAAACTTCCTGTATCAAGATCAATTGAGAAAAATTGATTTTTGTTATTTGAAAAAAAAAGCGCATTTCCATCTGTTACTAAATCTGATGTTTCTAGAGAAAAAGATGCTTCATATATTAAGCTACTTTGTGTTGGCAGTTGCCATAACAATTCACCTTGATTTAAATCAACAGCACTTATATCGCCTATCGAATTTTTGAAATATAAAAGATCATTTACAATAACCATTGATAGTTTTTTTTGAGACCTTATTAATGAATTTTCTGTTTTAATATTCCACAATTCTTTCCCATCTTTTAAGGAAAAACATCTTAAAGTGTTTGAAAAATCAATTGTGAAAAACATATTTTTATAAATTTTGATTTGAGAATTAAATGGCGCAGAATTATCTTTGGACCATATTATTTCACCATCATCTAAATTGAGAGCAAAAGTTTTTGCAATACTATCTGCAACTACTAATGTGGTTCCGTCATTTGCAAATTGTAAAACAGGTCTAAGTTTTTTTTCTAATTTTAAATAATGATTTTTTTTCCAAATTAATTCAGATTTGTCATTAAATTTTAAAATTGAACCTTTGTCATCAAAGAAAATAATATTCTTATTGTCAAAAGATATGACTGGCTCAAATTGATCAAATTTTTCAATTTTAGAAAATTTATATCTTGATGATTTTTTAATTACTCCATCAAAATTCAATCTTCCATCATTGTTAAAAAAATCTCTAATTCTTGAATTATTTTTAATTATATTTCCGAAATTAATTGTTAGATTTGCATTTAATTCCTTATCTAAAGTTTGATCATCAGCAAATATTTCTTTATAATTAGTATTTTTCTCTTTGGGAATATCTTGAGCTGTAGTCCAAAATTTTGAGTTTTTATTTAATGAACAGCCATTTAAAAAAATTATACAAATGAGAAAAATGATAAATCTATTCACTTAAATCTCTTCTTAATCTTTTTTGTGCCTCTATTTTTAAATCTTGATTTGCATTTTCTAGTGAAAGTATTTGATTAAAAAACTCTTTTGATTTTTGTTTTTCTTTTTTTGAATAAAAATATTCTGCCATTAAGTACAAAGCTTGTGACTTCCAAATACTATCAGAATTTAATATTGGTTTGAGAATCTCTAATAATTCATTTTCTTTTATTTCATCAGCATTATAAAGAGCCTTTTTATAAATTATTAAATTTTTCATTTCTTTTTCTAATGAAGTATTTTTAATCACATTATCAAATAAATCATTAATTTTTCCTCTTTCGGTAATCAATTTTTTATCAATTATAAAATATAAAGATAAAGGTGAATAAGTTGAATCATTTTCATAAATTAGATTAACAAGAGAATTTTTAGTTTTTTCTATATTTTTATCTGAAAATTCAGTGGTAATTGAATTATATTCATCAGAAATTTTTAATTTTTTTTTTTCTTTATATTCGTTAAATGCAAAATAAAAGATTGATATAATCAAAATTATAAGAAATGTCGAAATAAGTGTTTTTCTATTTTTAACAAAAAAATTTTTTATTCTTTCATTTCTTGTACTACTATTTATTATTGCTGTCTCTTCATCCATAACTAAATCATGTTTCGTAAAACATATTGTAATATTCCTCCATTTTTATAATATTCCAATTCATTTTTAGTATCTATTCTGCATAGAGTATCTACTATTTTTATTTCACCTGAGATATATTTTATTTCTAACTTAACAGTATCTGAAGGATTAATTCCTTTCTCTACATCAATCACACTAATTAATTCAGATCCTTTTAATTTAAGATTTATTCTATTAAGATTATCTTTAAATTGTAATGGTAATATTCCCATCCCAATCAAATTAGATCTATGAATTCTTTCAAAACTTTCTGCTATAACAGCTTTAACTCCAAGTAATTTTGTACCCTTCGCTGCCCAATCTCTAGATGAACCAGTTCCATACTCTTTTCCACCAATTACAACTAGATCTGTTCCTCTTTTTTTATATTCAACTACTGCATCATAGACTGGCATAACTTTTTCCTCTGGATATAATTTTGTAAAACCACCTTCTGTACCCGGAGCCATTTCGTTTCTTATTCTAATGTTTGCAAAAGTTCCTCTCATCATTACTTCATGATTTCCTCTTCTTGATCCGTACGAATTATAATCTTTTGGTAAAATTTGATGTTTCATAAAATATTCTCCAGTTGGACTCTCTTTTTGAATATTTCCTGCTGGTGAGATATGATCAGTCGTAACCATATCACCTAAAATTAATAATGGTCTTGCATTCTTAATTTCTTTAAATCCCTCTGGTTCATCTGATAAATTGTCAAAGAAAGGAGGTTTTTTTACATACGTTGAATTTTCATCCCAATTATAAATACTACTTTTTTCTGTTTTAATTTCTTGCCATTGTTTTGGACCTTGTGAAACATTTGAATATCTTTTTATAAACATTTCTGCATTTAAAGAAGTTTTAAGAGTTTCTTCTATCTCTTGATTGGATGGCCAAATATCTTTTAAATAAATGTCTTTTCCATTTTTGTCTTTGCCAAATGAATCTTTGTATAAATCAAAAGACATATGTCCTGCTAAAGAATATGCAACTACTAAAGGTGGTGATGCTAAATAATTTGCTTTAATGTGTGGAGATATTCTTCCTTCAAAGTTTCTATTTCCTGAAAGGACTGATACACCATATAAGTTATCTTTTTGAATAGCCTCAACTATACTGTCTGCTAATGGACCAGAATTTCCAATACATGTTGTGCACCCATATCCAACTAAATTAAATCCTAATTTATCTAAATATGTATTTAGTCCAGCTTTTTCTAAGTAATCAGTAACTACTTGAGAACCTGGTGCTAAAGATGTCTTTACCCAAGGTTTTGTTTCTAGACCAAGTTCAACAGCTTTTTTAGCTAATAATCCAGCTGCGATCAAAACATTAGGATTGGATGTATTAGTACATGAGGTTATAGCTGCAATTAATATACTTCCATCTTTTATCTCAAAGTCTTCATTCGAAACTTTTGAAGATTTAAATTCGTCACTACCTGAAACCTCTTTAAAAGTTTTGTTAAAACTTTGAGAAGCTTCTGATAATAAAACTTTATCTTGAGGTCTTTTCGGACCTGAAATTGTTGGAACTATTGAAGACATATCTAATGTAAGCGTATCCGTAAATTCAATTTCATTACTTGCCCATAATCCCTGGGCTTTTGCGTAATCCTCAACAATTTTAAGAGTTTGATTATCTCTTCCTGAAAATTTTAAGTACTTTAACGTCTCCTCATCTATAGGAAAAAAGCCACAAGTTGCTCCATATTCAGGAGCCATATTTGCAATTGTTGCTCTATCAGCCAAAGTAAGATTTTTTAAACCTTCACCAAAGAACTCTACAAATTTTCCTACTACGCCTTTGTCTCTTAACATTTTTACAACTGTTAAAACTAAATCTGTTGCTGTAGTACCCTCGGGCATTTTATTTTTAACTTCGAAACCAATAACCTCTGGTATTAACATTGAAATCGGTTGGCCAAGCATTCCGGCTTCAGCTTCAATGCCTCCTACACCCCAACCTAGAACTGATAATCCATTAACCATTGTAGTATGACTGTCTGTTCCAACTAATGTGTCTGGAAAAATATATGTTTCATTTTTAACCTTCTCAGACCAAACAACTTTAGATAAATATTCTAAATTGACTTGATGACAAATCCCAGTTCCTGGAGGAACAATTCTGAAATTATCAAATGCATTTTGACCCCATTTTAAAAAAGAATATCTTTCTCCATTTCTTTTAAATTCTATTTCTACATTCTTGTCGAAAGAATCTGATTTAGCTGACTGATCTACTTGAACTGAATGATCAATAACTAAATCAACTGCAGATAACGGATTAATCGTATTTGGATCTTTATCTTTTTCTTTAACCGCTTCTCTCATTGCAGCTAAATCTGCAACAGCTGGTATTCCTGTATAATCCTGAAGTAATACTCTTGCTGGTCTATATGCAATTTCTATATTTGATTTTTTTGATTTTAACCAATCTTTTATTGCTATAATCTGTTTTTTACTTACAGTTAAATCGTCCTCATACCTAAGTAAGTTTTCTAACAAAACTTTAAGTGATTTTGGAAGTTTAGAAACTCCTTCTAAACCATGTTTTTCAGCTTCAGAAATTGAGTAATATGTATATTCTTGATTATTTATATTAATTTTACACTTAGAATTAAATGAATTTTTTAAACCTGGTTTCATATTATTATATATAAAATGTAATTATGCTCAAAAGAAGAAGCAATGACATAGCATAATTAAAGTACTTAATAAATTTATCATTTGTCGCAAATTTCCTTAGAAATTTGCCAACAAAAGTCCATAATGTAATGCTTGTGATGGAAAATAAGAAAGCAAGTATAACTATTTGAGTCGCATGATTAATATAATTTTCACCTAATTCTATATAGGTAGATAC
Organism: uncultured Pelagibacteraceae bacterium; assembly: GCA_902578775.1. GTDB lineage: Bacteria > Pseudomonadota > Alphaproteobacteria > Pelagibacterales > Pelagibacteraceae > Pelagibacter. Next base: position 61,122 of record CACHEF010000001.1, on the reverse strand, counting down.
TACAATTATAGCAACTGTAACGCCTTTAGGATTCAGATATTGAAATAAGAAAGTTTCTATAAATTTAACTGGATTTTCTTTTTTTGTTTCATTTGTTGTCTCAGAAAATGCGATTTTATAAGCTAAATAAATCAAAAATAATGTACCAAGATATCTCATCACAACTTGGATAATTGGAAATAACTTAAAAATATTAATTAAACCTATAGATAAAAATAAAACTAAAGAGGTGAAACCTAAAGTCACCCCAAGAATATGGGGAATAGTTTTTGTAATTCCAAAATTAAAACCAGAATATGATGCAACAACATTATTAGGTCCTGGAGTATACGCTGTTACAAACCAAAATAATGCTATTGAAAAAATTTCAGGATGCATAATTATGCGATTGGTAAACCATTATTTGATTTATGAGAAGGATGTACTAAAATTACTTTCCCATCTTTATCAATTGATCCTAAAATTAATACTTGTGAAATAACTCCAGCAATATTTTTTTCTGGAAAATTACAAACACCTATAACTTGTTTTCCTTTGAGATTTTCCTCGTTATAATAATGGGTAATTTGAGCTGATGATTGTTTAACCCCTATTTCTGTACCAAAATCAACCTCAACAACTAAAGATGGTTTCCTAGCTTTTTCATTTTTTTTTACGGAAATTACAGTCCCAACTCTTATATCAACTTTATCAAAATCATCATAGGTTATTTGTGGTTTCATAATTATAATATATATTTAATTAAAAAATGACTATAGAAGATAATTTATATGAAAAATCAATAAAGATTTTGACTGATCTTATTGCTTTTAAAACTGTTTCTGGCCAAGATAATAGTGAACTCATTAATTATTGTGAAAAAATACTTAATGACTTAGAAATTGAAACTTTCAAAGTTTTTGATGAAAATAAAATAAGAGTCAATTTATTTGGAACTCTTAAAGCAAAAAAGACTAATGGAAAAAAACCAATTATACTGTCAGGTCACACTGATGTAGTTCCAGTCTCAAAAGGTTGGAGCTCTGACCCTTTTACTGCAACTATTAAAGATAACAAATTATTTGGCAGAGGTTCTTGTGATATGAAAGGTTTTATAGCTTGTACTCTTGCTTACGCAAAAATCTTTAAAGAGAATAATTTAGATAGAGATATTCATTTTTGTTACACTTTTGATGAAGAGACAGCTTGTATTGGTGCGCCATTGTTAATTAAAGAATTAAAAAAGAGAAATATAAAGAACGGAATTTGTATTGTTGGTGAACCTACAAATATGAAAATAATTGATGGTCATAAAGGAATGAACGAATATACAGTTCATTTTGGTGGTTTAGCTGGACATAGTTCAAAACCACAAAAAGGTGTAAATGCTATTGAATATGCTTCAAGATATGTGAATAAACTTTTAGATATTAGAAAAGAGTTAATTAAACGAGCCCCAAAGGACTGTATTTTTGACCCTCCACATTCTACTCTTTCTATCGGGGGAATTTCTGGTGGAATTGCACACAATGTAATTGCAGATAAATGCAAAGTTGAATGGGAAACCCGTCCTGTAAATAAATTTGATGCCGACTTTGTAACAAATGAAATTGATAAATTTGTTAATGAAGAATTATTGCCAAACATGAAAAAAATTTTTCCAGAGTCCTTTATTAAAAAAGAAATTATAGGCGAAGTAATTGGATTTGAAAAATTAGATGAGTCTGAAGCTTGTGAATTTGTAACAAGCATTACTGGTGATAATTCTAGAGAGGTTGTGTCTTTTGGAACAGAAGCAGGTTTATTTCAAGAAATCGGAATTAGTACTGTTGTTTGCGGTCCAGGATCTATCGAACAAGCACATAAAATTGATGAATATATAGAACTTAATGAAATTAAAAAATGTCTAAAATTTTTAAATGGTGTTAAAGAAAAATCCTTATCTAATTAATTCCTCCAACCACCTACAGCTTTAACTTCTAAAAATTCATCTAATCCATGTTGTCCTGCTTCACGGCCAATACCTGAATGTTTAAATCCACCAAAAGGTGCATCAACAGCAATACCAGCTCCATTAACATCAACCATTCCAGATCTTACTTTTCTTGAAACTCTTTTAACTTTTTCTGGGTCTTGAGTTTGAATATAATTCGTTAAACCATAAGGAGTATCATTTGCAATTTTAATAGCTTCATCTTCGTTTTCAAATGGTATAACTGATAGAACCGGACCAAATATTTCAGTTCTTGCAATATCCATATTATTGTTGACATCAGCAAATACAGTAGGTTTAACAAAATATCCTTTTTCTAAACCTTTAGGTTTTCCCGGACCACCTGCAATTAATTTTGCTCCTTCGTCTATACCTTTTTTGATTAAAGTTTGTATCTTGTTATATTGATTTTCAGAAATCACAGGTCCTATATGTTCCCCCTCTTTTTTTGGATCACCTATTTCAAAATTTTCTGTATATTTTTTTAATCTTTGAATTGCCTCGTCATAAATAGATTTTTCAACCAGCATTCTTGTTGGAGCATTACATGACTGTCCTGAATTTCTAAAACATCTTAATGCTCCTCTTTCAATTGCTTCAGGATCAGCATCTTTAAAAATTATATTTGCGCCTTTACCGCCTAATTCTAAACTTACTCTTTTAAAATCTTTTGCAGCATTTTGAGAAATCAAAGCTCCTGCTCTAGTTGATCCAGTAAATGAAATCATGTTTATATCTGGATGGCTAGTTAAGGCGTCACCAGTTGTTGCTCCATCACCATTTATTAAATTAAATACTCCCGCTGGAAATTTAGTTTCATCTATAAGTTCTGCTAAAATCATCGAAGATAAAGGGGCAAGTTCGGAAGGTTTTAAAACCATTGTACAACCAGCTGCTAGTGCTGGCATCACCTTTAAACAAACTTGGTTCATTGGCCAGTTCCATGGCGTAATTAAAGCACAGATACCTTTAGGCTCATAAATTAATCTTTGATTAGGAGCATGTTCTCCTAGGGGTTTTTCAAATTCAAAATTCTTTAAATATTTTATAAAAGATTTCAAATGTGCAGCTCCGGTACCAGCTTGTAACTTTGTTGCAAAATCTTTTGGTGCACCCATTTCAGTAGTAATTGCATTTGCAATATCTGCCCATCTTTTTTTGTAATTTTCATAAAGTTTCTCTAATAGTTTTATTCTTTCTTCTTTTGATGAAAATGACCAAGTACTATATGCTTCTTTTGCGGAATTAACTGCAAGATCAACATCTTCTTTATTTCCTAAAGATATAACTGCACAATTTTCTTCTGTCGCTGGATTAATAACTTTAATCTCTTCTTTGCTATTTGGTTCAACCCATTTTCCACTAATATAAAATTTTTTTTTATTTTCCATTGAAGACTCCTAACCTTTCTTTACTTTTTTGCAAATAGATTTGTTAACTCATAAACTATAGTAGCAGCTGCAAGCGACGTTACCTCAGCGTGATCATAAGCAGGTGATACCTCAACGACGTCTGCAGAGATTAAATTCATACCTGACAAACCTCTAATTACGTTAACCATTTCTCTAGTTGACATACCAGCTATTTCAGGTGTACCAGTGCCTGGTGCAAAAGCTGGATCTAAAACATCAATATCTATAGATAAGTACAAAGGATTATTACCTACTCTTTTTTTTATCCTTTCAGCAATTTTATCAGTGCCTTCAGTTTGAAACTCATCACAATGAATTATCCTAAATCCAAAACTTTCGTCATTTTTAATATCATCTCTACTATACAAAGGTCCTCTAATACCAACATGCATTGAAGCATCATCCAAGAATAAATTTTCTTCACGTGCTCTTCTAAAAGGTGTTCCATGTGTATAAGGTGCGCCAAAATAAGTGTCCCAAGTATCAAGATGAGCATCGAAATGAACTAAAGCAACAGGACCATTATTAATTTTATTTACTGCTTTTAATAAAGGAAACGCAATTGTATGATCTCCGCCTAAACTAATTATACCATCAGTTTTTTTGAGCAGATCCAGAGCTCCTTCTTCAATTTGTTTGATTGCTTCATCTATATTGAATGGATTGCAGGTAATATCACCTGCATCAGCAACTTGTTGAACTTTAAAGGGCTCAATATCATAATTTGGATGATAATTTGTTCTTAAGTGTCTTGAAGCTTGTCTGATACTTTGAGGACCAAATCTTGCCCCAGGTCTGTAACTTGTTCCTGCATCAAATGGTATCCCAACTATTGCAACATCACAGTACTCAACATCTCTTAATTCTGGTAGTCTAGCAAAAGTTGATGGACCTGCAAATCTAGGAACCTTTGTACCACTTACTGGTTGAATGGGTTCTTTGCTTCTTTTTTTTTTCATCACAAAAACTCTATCACATTCTAAGAAATTGGAATATCTTCAATAATACTAATTATGAAATTATTAAAGCTCATTTTATTGTATTTATTTTTAATTTTTCAAGCCCAAGCGGATACAATTTACGAATTAATAAAGATTCCAAACCTTGAGATTTATAATCTTAAAACTGAAAATAAATTAAGATACTTGAATGCTAAACAAGCATTTACAATAGGTATTGATAATAATATCAATTGTTTTAAATCATCAAAACAAGACCTAGATAAAAAATATAAGATTATTGAAAAAAATCTTAATAGATATTCTCAAAACTTTTTAAAAAAAATAAATTTAAAATATATTGTTATGTGTGAAGACTTATCAATCTCAGGTATCAACACTGCTGGGATACCTGATAATATAATGAAAACTTTAATTGTAGATATAAAATTTAATGATGAATATTTTGAGAGAGTATTGCATCACGAAGTGTTCCATATAATAAATGATAGTTTCAAAAACATATTCAATGAACAAACTTGGTCCAGTTTTAATCCTAATGAGTTTAATTATGCAGAATGTTCAACCTGCACAAAAAAAATAGGATTAGAAACATATTCTAAAACAGCTGGTTTTATTACTGAATACTCGCGATCCACCGCATCTGAAGATATGGCTGAGGTATTTTCTCATTTAATGTATGGAAATTTACCTAAAAAAGTTGATCCTATTCTCCAAAAAAAGATAGAATTCATCAAAAAAGGTCTCCTAAAAATTGATGAAAATTTTATTTTATGATTGAAAAGATAAAAGCTTCAAAATCTGAAAAAATAATATTTGTATTTGTTGTAATTTTAGGTTTATTTTCAATTACGTCTTTTGTTTTGCTTAAAGATAAATGTTTGTTTGTTAAGAATTATGACCCTAATAAAATTAATTTTGAAAATCCAAATAATATAGCAATTTTAAACGTTGAATGTGGAAATGTAATTATAGAATTATACCCAGAAATATCCCCAAATGGAGTTGAAAGATTTAAAAAATTAATTAAATCTAATGCCTATGATGATGTAGCATTTCATAGAGTCATTAAAGATAAACTTGTACAAGCTGGCGATGTAGAATTTGGAAAAAAAGGAAACATTGATTATGGAAAAATTGGAACTGGAAAATCTGGTTTAGGTACAATCAAATCTGAAGTTTATAAAAATTTTGACTACACCAAAGGAAGCGTAGGATTAGCTCGATCTTTAAAATATGATACTGAAGATAGTCAATTTTTTATAATTCTTCAGGATGAACCTTTATATGAAGGTGAATATACACCCATTGGAAAAGTAATATTTGGCTTAGAGGCTTTAGAAAAAATTAAACATTTGGATAAATCTGAATATGTTTTAAGACCTGACTTTATAAATACTCTTAGACTATTTAATTAACCAAAGGTTTACCAGTAGCAAGGGTATGTTTAATTCTATCTTGAGTTTGTTTAGTTTCAATTAATCTCATAAAAGCATCAAGTTCCAATTTAAATATATCATCCTCTGTAAGAGTTTTATCTTTAGTAGTTTCACCGCCACTTAGTACATGAGCTAATTCTTTTGCTACAGTCAAACCATGATCCAATATAACTTTATCATTATAAAGTTTTTCTAAAATTTTGTTCATATCATCAATAACTGCTTTGCCAGGCAAATTAAATGTAAGCTCATTTGGTGCTTTAAAATCCTTGTTTTCATTTAAAATTTTTTTAGATACTTCAAGCAAACTATTTCTATTCATAATTCTTATATTTTCAGGTAGTAAGTATTTCAAAGGTTCTGCCTCAACTGGAGACGTGGCTGTTCTACCATAGCCAATTATATCAAATACTTTCAAAGGTGCATATTTTGGATCTTTTTTAGCCTCTTCAGTATTTAACCATCTAGCCAGCATTTCTTTACATCCACCTCCAGCTGGAATTAATCCAACAATAGTTTCTACTAATCCGATTACAATATTTGTGTGTGAGGCTACGAAATTACTTTGAACTAAAACTTCAAAACCTCCACCCAAAGTTAGACCTGATGGAGCTGATATGACTGGATATTTAGAGTACTTTAGATGTTTACAAGTTTCTTGAAAGTACCTAATAAATTTTTCTATAGATTTAAAATCATTTTTATTCGCAAATTCCATTGTATAGGTCAGGTTAACACCAGCAGAAAATTGCATGCTTTCATTAATTATTATTAAAGGTTTATCAGTTGCTTTCTTAAGTGCATCCATTGAATCATAATCGAGCGCATTAGCTTTAGTCGTAAACTCAACAATATTAAAATCATTAAATCTATAAATTGAAGCTGAACTATTACCATCAACACTTGAGGCAGTTTTCTTAATCTTACCTAAAGTTTCAATCGATGTGTACTTTTGCCTTTCACCATAAAAATTTTCATCTTTAGAATTAGATAAATTTTCTAAGAAATTATTACCTTTATACTCATCAACTTTGTCAAAGAAATTTTTAACACCGATTTCTTCTAACATCTCAAAAGGTCCTTTCGCCCAATTAAATCCAAGTCTCATAGCTTCGTCTATGTCATTAAATTCTTTGGTAATCCCAGGAACTAGTGATGAAGCATATTTTATTATCTTAGATAGCACTGACCAAGCATAGTCTCCATACCTATCCTTTCTATTAATTAGGGCCCTTAAATCTACTTTATCGGACTTAATATCTATTTTTTGACTTGATGAATACTCGCCAGTTTCAAGATTAATAGCTTCCATAATTTTTCCACTATCAGTCTTTTTCATTCTATAGAAGCCGCCTTTGCCTTTTCTCCCTGTATATCCAGTTTCAATTAATTTTGTTACTAAAGGAATTTCTTTGGCAACCTCATGGAACTCATCAGATTTTGGAAGTTCTTTGATAAAACTTTTTAAAACATCTGCCATTAAATCTATTCCAATCAAATCATATAGTCCAAAAACTCCTGTCTTGGGTATACCCATAGGTCTTCCAAATATTGCATCTGCTTCCTCAACAGAAAGTTTCATCTTAAATGCTTCAGTCATTGCAATTTGCATTGCATACACACCTACCCTATTTCCTAAAAAACCAGGGGTATCATTACAAACAATTGCTCCTTTACCTAACTCAACTTCACAAAATTCTTTTAATTGATTTATTTTATTTAAATCATTGTCTTCATTCTTAACTATTTCTAAAAGACCCATGTATCTAACAGGATTAAAAAAATGAGTGATGCAAAAATCTTTTTTTTGATCTTTATCTAAATTTTGAGATAAAACTTTGATTGGGATTGAAGAAGTATTTGAGGAAACTATTGCTCCATCTTTCCTGCTTTCAAAAATTTTATCATAAATTTGGTGTTTTATATCAATTCTCTCAACCACGGCCTCGACAATCCAGTCAGCATCTTTAACTACATCGAAATCATCAGATATATTTCCAACTTTAATATTATCAATTTTGGTTTTATCAATTAATAGAGGTGGTCTTGATTTATGTATTCGTTCTCTAGCATTTTGACTTATTTCAGTTTTTAAATCTAAGAGTGTGACAGGGATATTGGCATTACAGAGATGTGCAGCTATACCGCTACCCATTGTACCTGATCCAATAACTACTACATTCTTAATTTTCATTTGATTATTTTACTATCGATTAATCCCTCTAAGCCTCTCTGATCGTCTTCTTAAAAGCTCAGCGGTCACTAGTATTAATGTTGATAGTATAATCAAACAAGTCGCAACTGCTAGAATTGTTGGACTTAATTGTTCTCTTAAACCTGTCCACATTTGAATAGGAATTGTTGTATTTTCTAATCCTGCTAAAAATAAAACAACAACAACTTCATCAAATGAAGTCACAAATGCAAATAATCCACCTGAAATAACACCAGGTAAAATTAATGGCAACGTAATTTTCATAAAAGTATTTACTGGATCACTACCCAAACTTGCAGCAGCTCTAGTTACACTGTGATCAAAACCTGAAAGTGTAGCGGTAACTGTGATAACAACAAATGGTGTTCCTAAAATTATATGGGCAAGAACAATACCTGTATGAGTTGCTGCCAAACCAGCCTTTGCCATAAAGAAAAATATTGCAACACCTGAAATAATTAAAGGTACTATCATAGGAGAAATTAAAACAGCCATTATCAACCCTTTGTAAGGCATGTGTCTGCTACTTAATCCCAGAGCAGCAACTGTTCCTAATACAACTGATCCAATCGTAGCAAAAATTGCAATTACAAAACTATTCTTCGCAGCTAATCCCCAAGGATTTTTAGTTCCATAAATCATGTCTTTATACCATCTTAAAGAAAAAGCATCTGGATCAAGACTTTTCATTCCATCAGAAAAACTTAAAAATTCCTCTGCATTAAATGATAATGGAAAGATTACAAATAAAGGGGCAATTAAAAAAAAGAAAACAGCACCACAAATTGTTAAATAGATATAATGCCAAATTCTATAATGTGGTTCAGTATATTTTGGTAAAGCCATCCTAATTATCCTAATTTAATATTATCTATTCCAACTATTTTGTTATAAAGCCAATAAATCACCAATACTCCACTCAGCAGCATTAGTCCCATTGCAGATGCAAAACTCCAGTCTAGGGTGCTTTTCATGTGAAAGGCAATCTGGTTACTTATTAAAGTTCCAGATGCGCCGCCAACTAAAGCTGGTGTAATGTAATAACCAATCGCTAAAATGAATACTAATAAGCAACCTGCACCTATTCCAGGGATTGTAAGTGGGAAATAAACTTTCCAAAACGCTACAAATGGTGTTCCGCCTAGCGATTTTCCAGCTCTCATTAAGCTTGGTGAGATAGTTTTCATGACACTGTATAGCGGTAGTACCATAAATGGCAGCAAGATTTGTGTCATTGCTACATAGCTTCCTGTCTTATTATACATCATTTCAGGTCTGTTATCGTCAGCCACCAATCCTATTCCAACAAAGAAATCATTTACGATACCTTGTTGTTGTAACAAAATCATCCAGCTAGCAGTTCTTACAAGTAATGAAGTCCAGAACGGCAACAGTACGCATATCATCAATAAGTTACTATACTTCATAGGTAGAGTAGCTAACAAATGGGCAATCGGATAAGCCATCAAAAAACAAAAGACCGTTACAAAGAATGCAATCTCCAAAGTTCTTAACCACAACACTCTATGAATTCGTCTATCTTCCTCAACACTTACTATTTTCCCTTCCTCATTTACATACATATCCATTCCTTTTAGATATTTTTGACCTGTAAATTCAGGGGCCCTTCTTTGAATTGCTCTCCAGTACTCAACATCAGCCCATCTTTTGTGTACTGACATTATTTGTTCTTTATAATTTCCCTCTTCAAATTTTTTAGATGCTCTTCTTAATTTTTTAATAATACTTTTGAATCCATTCTTCGTGTAATTTAATTGAGTAGACAGTTTACCTTCGCGCTTATCTTCAACTAATTTTATAAAATCTTCATGAAAAGCTGCGAAAACTTCCTCATCTGGCAACTCTTGTCCATCCCAATTTTCCATCGCTTTAAAAGTTTTTGGAAGCATTTGAGTTACCATCTTGTCGTCAACACTTCTGAACAACATGTCTCCTATTGGAAAGACATAAGTAATAATCAGGAAAAATAATAAAGGAGCAACCAGCAAGAAAGCTTTAATCTTATTTTTTCTTTCTGCTTTTTTTAGACTAACCTCTAAGGGTATTCCGTCTGTAGTTAAAATTTGTTTTGTTTCTGAGCTCATAAATAAAAAGGGCGGTTATAAATAACCGCCCTTAAATTATAATATATAATTAAGTTCTTTAAAACTTAAATTATAGACCAGCTTTCATAGCTTCCCATTTTTCACCAAGCTCTGTTCCATTATCAGCCCAGAAAATTGGATCTACTAGGAAGTAGTTTTTAGTGTTAGCCGGTGCAGTTGGCATTTGTGGTACCATGTTAGTCTTACCATCTTTATACCAAGGCTCACCTTTTTCCATAATACCAATTGAAGATTTTCTCCAAGGAGCATATGCAATGTATTTAGCACTTCCTGCTAACATTTCAGAACTAGTCATCATAGCTAAAGCTTTTTTAGCCATACCATTAGCATCGTTTGGTCCACCTTTAACTTGTACGAAATATTCGTAGTCAAGACCTTGGCCATCCCAAACTTGTTTGATTGGTGCACCTTCTCCAATTTCAGCATTGAAGAATCTACCATTCCAACCAGTAGCCATTACTACTTCACCTGATACTAACAGTTCTGGTGGTTGAGCACCTGCAGACCAAAATACACATCCACCTTTTGGATCTGTACATAATTCTTTGATCTTGTTCATTGCTCTTTCAACACCTTTTTCTGTTTCTAAAGCTTTGTAGATTTTTGCTCCGCCTTTACCTGGCTTAATACCATCTGCAGCTAAAGCGATCTCTAAATTAGTTAGAGCGCTTTTGTAGATAGCTCTTTTTCCAGGGAATTTCTTTGTGTTAAAGAAATCTTTGATAGTCTTTGGAGTACCTTTAACATTATTAGTGTTATAAGCGTAGTTCCAAGAATATAAAATATTTCCTACAGCACATTTACTTGGCATTGCAGTAAAGAAATCTTTACTTGCTGGAGTTCCATCTGGAGCTGGTGGGAAATCTTTGTCGAAATCAAATTCAACAAATAATCCTTCATCACATCCAGTGATAGTATCCATTGCAAACACGTCGATTATATCCCACGTGATTTTTCCAGCTTCTTTTTGTGCTTTAATTTCTGATAAACCACCTGAATAATCAACCCAAGCAATGTTAATGCCTAGTTTTTTAGCAGTAGGATCACCATAACCTAGCTTTTGAGACTCAGTATAAGCCCCACCCCATGACACTGCAGTTACTGTTGTTGCAAATGCTGAAGTAGCTAGTGAAAGTACAAAAGAAATAGCTAGTAATATTTTACTTAGTTTTTTCATTATTCCTCCGTTTAAACGTTTTTATAAAAACCAATTACAACAAGATCGTTTAAGAGAGTCAACTGCTAGTTTTGGGCTTTTTAGGAGTTTTTTTAAAGTATTATTTTGGATCTAGAGCCCTAGCATCTTCACTATTCCATCCTATCTTAATATCATTACCTAGTTTAATATCAAGATTTGAAGAACTATTGGGGACTTTTAAAATAAATTCAGAATTTCCTAAAAGATTAATTCTAACTCTAGTGTGATCACCATGATATATAACTTCTTCGATTTTACCAGAATGAATATTATCCATTTTATCATTTGGATTAATCAATGCTCGTTCAGGTCTTAATGAGACAGTTGTTTTTTCTCCTTTTCCTTTTACAGAAATTGGATTTGCAAGTATCTCAGCATTTGCAAGTTTAACTTTACATTTTCCTCCAGAAATATCTGAAACTTCTCCAGCAAAAGTATTATTTTCTCCAATAAACTCTGCAACAAAGGAATTTACTGGTTTTTCATATAAGGCATCTGGACTTGAAAGCTGTTGCACTTTGCCATCATTAAAAACAGCAATACGGTTGGACATTGTTAAAGCTTCACTTTGATCGTGAGTTACGTAAACGACTGTCACTCCTATACTTTCATGTATATGTTTAATTTCATACTGCATACTTTCTCTCAAATTTTTATCTAAAGCTCCTAAAGGTTCATCCATCAAAACTAATTGGGGATCAAACACTAATGATCTTGCAACTGCTACTCTTTGTTGTTGTCCACCAGATAACTGACCAGGCATTCTTTGTGCAAACCCCTGTAATGATACCATTGATAGAGCTTTATCAATTTTTTTATCTGCTTCATCTTTTGGAATTTTTCTTACTCTTAATGGAAATGCTAAGTTTTCATATACTGTCATATGAGGAAACAATGCATAATTTTGAAATACCATTCCAATTCCTCTTTTGTGAGGAGGAATGCTTGAGATTGCATTACCATCTAAATAAATTTCACCATTAGTTGGTGTCTCAAAGCCTGCTAACATCATCAAACAAGTTGTTTTTCCAGAACCAGAGGGGCCCAACATTGTAACAAATTCTCCCTCTTCGATATCAAGCTGAAGATCTTTGACAACTAAGACTTTGCCATCATAACTTTTATCAACTTTATCAAATTTTACGAAATCTTTTTTTAAGGCCATAATTTTTAACCAACTTTAAAACATTTGTAAGAAAAAATATCAACCTTTAATAATTAGCTTTTAATATGAAGTTCTTTAGAAAAATTACAAAATAACTCTGAGCCTTTATCAGTTACTCTAATGGCCTCGGAAGCTTCAACTCCCCAATCACCAAATTGCATTACCGCAATCATATGAAAAGTAACATTAGGTTGTAATACCGTCATATCGCCTTTAGATATATTCAAAGTATGCTCACCCCAGTCTGGTGGATAACCAATACCGATTGAGTATCCAGTTCGTGAAGTTTTTTTTATTCCGTGTTTGTTTAATATTTTCCAAAAAGCCTGAGCAACATCATTGGCTGTATTTCCAGGTTTTATCATATCAATACCAGCTTGAAGTGCTTCATTTGTTTTTTTCATTGTGTCTATTTTTTTTTGATCTGGTTTTCCAAGCAAAACTGTTCTGGCCATTGGACAATGATACTTTTTGTTTACACCTGATAATTCAATAATTGTAGCCTCCCCTTTTACAAATTTATCTTCCGACCATGTTAGGTGTGAAGCCGATGTACCTTTTCCTGTTGGTATCATTGGAACTATAGATGAATAATCACCGCCATGCTCAGGGGTTCCTTTTATTAATGTGGTATAAATTTCTGAAACCGCATCACACTGCCTTACTCCAGGACTAATAACATCAAAAGCTTTTTTCATTCCTAATTCAGTTATTTGAGAAGCTGCTTTCATAAATTTTATTTCAGCATCTGATTTAATAATTCTCACCCAATTAACTAATCTTTCACAATCTAAAACTTTTGCGTTAGGCAAGCCTTGTTTTATTTTTTCATAACAATAAGCTGTGAAATAATGACTATCCATTTCTAGTCCTATAGAAAGTTTATCCCACTTTCTCTCTTTTATAAGATCTATAAGCGCATCGTAGGGGTGTAATGGCCAAGTATGAATATATTTCTCGTGATACTTAATTATATTTTCATCTTTAAGATAAGTTTTTATATATGCGCCACCTACATCTTGATTTCTGACGAAACAAATTGGTTCATCTGTATTTATATGTACAATCACACATTGAGCATAATAAAATGACCAAGCATCATAACCAGTCAAGTAATTCATATTAGACGGGTCTTGTGAAATTAAAAGTTCAATGCCTTTTTTTTGCATTGAAGATTGAACTTTTTTTAATCTTGATTTGTATTCATCGATAGTAAAATTCATAACTTAATTATTAAATAATTCACCAAATCCCTCAACTTTATCATTACAATTAATTTCTTTAAGAGTATCCCAAATTAAAGTTTGGTTACTTGATAAAACAACTTTGCTGATTTTTTTTTCTAATTCTTCAATTACCGATAGTACTGGTAATGCTGTGCAAGAAATAAACAGAGCATCACTTTTGGTTAAGTTTATTTTTGTAAGTGTATCAAATACATGTTGTGGATCAACTTTACCAATATCTAGATCAGAGGCTATATCAAAATAAGAAAGTTCATCTATTTCAATGAATTCTTTTTTAAAATAATTGATTACCGATTGATTTATCTCATTTGTATAAGGTGTAAAAATTGATAATCTTTTTATCTTTAAACTTTTTAACGCATTTATTGCAGATGTTATTGGTGTTGTAACTTTAGTGTTCGGTTTTGCTAAATTTACTTTCTCAAAAATTGACTGATACCCAGCAGCAATTGTTCCAGAGGTACAACCATATGCAACACAATCTAGTTTTTGATCTGGCAAAATGTTCTCAGTAACTTTTGGAATATCATCAGCCATTTTTTTTAATGTTTCATTTGTTAAAGGGTTGTAAGACTTAATTCTGTTACAGTATAAATCAATATCCTTACCATAAATTACATTGCTAAAATCTTTTTCGATTCTGAAATCACTAGCCAATGTAATCAGCCCTACTCTAGGGTTGTGCTTTTTTAGATATTTTGGTTCTACCTTATTTAATTTCATTTAAAGCTTGATTAAATATATATTGATTAAATAGTCTAGTTAAATTAAAGTCTTCTATAAGCGATACATAACTCGTCGATATTTACAAAATACGAAAGTGGGATCGATCGTCTTAGATTTAATTATTTAAGGAGGTTCGAATGAAATTCGGTTATTTTTGCAATACCACAAACTGGAATCACAAACCCTATCAACAATTATTAGATGAAACTAAGGAGATCACTACTTATTGTGATGAAAATAATTGGAACTCTATTTGGTACACAGAGCATCACTTTAATCATGAGGGAATGGAGTCTTGTACAAACCCTATAATGATGGGTGTAGATGCAGCTGCGAGAACTAAACAAATTAGAATAGGACAAGCTTGTAATGTTATTACTTTCCATAACCCAATTAGATTGGCAGAAGATATCGCCCTGTTAGATCAATTATCCAATGGAAGAGTTGAGGTTGGAATCGGTAGAGGTATTTATGGAAGGGAAGCAATTAATATGAATAAAGAAGCTGACCTTAAAGATCAAGCTAAAAACTTTAGATTGTTTGATGAAACATTAACAATAATGAAAAAAGCTTGGACTAAAGAATTTTTTAGTCATAAAGGTGAATTTTATACTTATCCATCACCAAATTTTGTTTGGCAACATGATATGAGTCCACCAAGTGAAAAGTTTTTAGATACAAAAACAAATGAAATTAAAAAAATAAGTATTGTTCCAAAACCAAAACAAACGCCTCATCCTCCAATTTGGCAGGTTGTAGATGGTGCAAGATCAATTGAATGGGCGGCGCAAAATGGTCTAAACACTATAATGTGGATACCTACTGTAAAAGCTTTAAAGAAAAGATTTGAGATATATAGAGATGCAAAATCTAAAGCTGAAAATAGAGATGTTCCATTAGGAGAAGGAATTTCTTTAGTTAGGGATATGTTTGTTGCGGAAACAATGGAAGAGGCAGAAAAATTAGCGGGCGAACACATTATAAATTATATGAGATGGGTTTGTCACTGGAGAGGTTTAGGAAATCATATGGATCCAGGTGAGGAATTACCGGAGACAAAGCATAAATTAGATCTTCTTAATTATGATTTCTTACACAAAAGAAATCTATTATTTGGCACTCCTGAGTATGTAGTAAACAAAATTAATGAATTGAAATCAGAATTAAATTTACAAAACTTACAAGTTTGGTCAAACTTTCCTGGAATTGATCACAAAGCTTGTATGAGAAGTATAAAACTGTTTAATGATGAAGTGATACCTAAAATTAATTTTGATAACGATGATATAGAGAAAGCTAGTTAGTGAAACTTGAATTAAGGAAGTTTACAAAATTTGTAGATAAAACGTTTATCGAGGGTGGTAAGGAAGCGAAGAATCCAGTTTTAATGGTTTCGGTGGCAGCTGTTTTTAAAAATCCATGGGCTGGACAAGGATTTGTAGAAGATTTAAAACCAATCATTTTAGATTTAGCTCCAGAACTTGGTGATATATTAGTTCCAGAATTAATTAAAGAAATTGAATCACCTGAAAAAATTTTAGCTTATGGAAAAGCTGGAACTGTAGGTTTGAATGGTGAAATAGAACATGCATCAGCTTTTATTCATACATTAAGATTTGGTAATAAATTTAGAGATGCTGTTGGTGGTACTTCATATTTAAGTTTTACAAACACAAGAGGTCCAGCAGGATCTAAAATATCTATTCCAATGATGCATAAGAAAGACTCTGGTTTGAGACCTTATTATTTAACTCACGAATTTACTATTCATGATGCTCCATTTGATGATGAAATTGTAATTGCAATTGGTGGTGCATCAAGTGGTAGAGCGCATGCGAGAACTGGAGATCGTTATCAAGATATGAAAGAAATGGGATTAGATCCCAAATAATTTAATGTCTCTTAATTTTGATCAAAATCAAAATTGTTATTTTTTTAATAAAAAAGATACTATCCCTCTTGTATTTGTACATGGGGTTGGTCTTGATCATCAAATGTGGAATTATCAAGTAAGTTATTTCAATGAATATTCAACTTTAACTTATGATTTATTAGGTCATGGAAAGACACCGTGCAATAAAGACAAGTTAAATCTTAAAGATTTTTCTAACCAACTTTTAGAAATTTTAGAAAATTTAAAAATAGAAAAAATAAATCTTATAGGTTTTTCTTTAGGATCTCTAATCGCTTTAGATTTTTCATCACATTTTCAAAAAAAAGTTGAAAAACTCATATTAATTGGCACTACTTATAAAAGGTCGGATAAAGAAAGATCTCTTGTATTAGATAGATATAATCAAGCAAAATTAAATAAACCAATTTCTAAACAAGCTTTAAAAAGATGGTTCAGTGACAAATATCTTGAAAATAATCCGCAAACTTATGAATTTTTTATGAATATCTTAAATAAAGAACCAAATGATCACAAAAACTTCCTTAAAGCTTATAAGTTATTTGCTAATCATTATGATGATTTTGAAGCCATTAAAAAGATAGATAGAAAAACTTTAGTAATGACTGGTTCAGATGATGTTGGTTCAACTCCGGAAATGTCTAAAGAATTGGTTAAAGACCTTGTTAATTCAACTTATATTGAAATTCAAAATGGAAAACATCTTTGTAGTATAGAATGTGTAGAAGATGTTAATATAAAAATTAAAAATTTTATTAATAATTAGATGTCAAAAATTAAAGATTTTAAAATGTATATTAATGGTGAATGGTTAGATTCATCCTCTGGAAAAAAAATTGAAACATTAAATCCTGAAAATAATGAAGTTTGGGCAACTGTTCCAGAGGCTAATGAAAATGATGTGGATAAAGCTGTTCAATCAGCTCAAAAAGCTTTTGAAAATAATTGGTCTACACTTCATCCAAAAGAAAGAGCAAAATATTTAAAATTAATTGCTGATCAACTTAGAGCTAATGCAGAATACCTTGGAAAAATAGAAACTATCGATACTGGAAAACTTTATAGAGAAACAAAAACTCAAGCCAATTATATTGCAGAATATTATGATTACTTTGCAGGTTTAGCTGACAAAGTAGAAGGAACAGTTGTTCCAATAGACAAGCCAGATATGCAAGTTACAACGACAAGAATTCCTATTGGTGTTGTGGCTGCAATTATCCCTTGGAATTCTCAAATGCTCTTAACAGCAGTGAAACTTGCGCCAGCTCTCGCGATGGGAAATACTGTCGTAATCAAATCATCTGAACTTGCTCCTGTAACTTTATTGGAGTTTGCAAAATTAATTGAAAAAACTGGAATACCAAAAGGAGTTATTAATATAATTACCGGACTTGGTGATCCGTGTGGTAAAGCATTAACTACTCACTCTTTAGTAGAAAGAATAGCTTTCACAGGTGGACCTGAAACTGCAAAACATATTGTTAAAAATTCTGCAGAAAATTTATCTCAAGTGAGTTTGGAACTCGGTGGCAAAAGTCCAGTTGTGGTATTTGATGATGCCGATCAAGAAAATGCTTTAAATGGAATTACTGCAGGAATATTTGGAGCAAGCGGTCAAAGTTGTATTGCAGGATCAAGACTTTATTTACAATCTAGTATTTATGATGAATTTTTAAAAAAATTAATTTCTAAAGCTGAAAAAATAAAATTAGGTAGCCCGATGGAAAGAGATACTCAAATGGGGCCATTAAATAGTTTTAAACAATTAGAGAATATAGAAAAAAATATTAAAGCTACTATTGAACAAGGTGGAAAAGTCAGATGTGGTGGAAAAAGATCATCTATTTCAAATAAAGGATATTACTTTCCAGCAACAATTATAGAATGTGAAAATCATAGTCTTCCAGTTGCAGAAAATGAATTGTTTGGTCCAATATTATCAGTAATGAAATTTGATAAAGAGGATGAGGTAATAGATAAAATGAATGATAATAAATATGGACTTTCATCAGGAGTTTATACATCTAATTTTGCACGTGGCTTAAGGGTATCTAAAGCAATTCGTGCTGGTATTGTTTTTATAAATACTTACAGATTGATCTCTCCAATGGCTCCTTTTGGAGGTATTAAAGACAGTGGTTACGGTAAAGAAGCTGGAATTGAGTCTATTAAAGAGTACACAAGAATAAAGACCACATGGTATAACTCATCAGAAGAACCAATGACTGATCCTTTTACAATGGGTTAATATTTTAAATTAGCAAAAGAGTGTATCGCTTTTGGAAATTTTTTATTTTTAACCTCATTTTTGTATTTTTTTACTGCGGAATTAATAATTCTACTTAAATCGACATATTTTTTTACAAATTTAAATTTGCTATCACTCATCCCAATTAAGTCATCAATTACTAATACCTGGCCATCACAATTTGAAGATGAACCTATTCCAATTGTTGGAATTTTTATATTTTTGGTTATTTGTTTTGAAAGTTTTGTTTCGATACACTCTAGTACAATAGAAAACGCACCAGCATTTTCTAAAAGTTTAGTATCGTTTAAAATTCTGTTTATCTCTTTTTGCTTTTTTCCTTTAAAACTAAATTTTTTATCTGTTTGAGGTAAAATTCCAACATGACCCATCACAGGTATTTTATTTTTAATTAAATTCTTAACTATAGAAATAATTTTTTTACCTCCTTCAAGTTTAACTCCATCACATTTTGTTTTTTTCATTACTAATTTTACATTCTTTAAGGCTTCTTTTGGATTTCGATATGTATTGTATGGCATATCAACAATCATGATTGATTTTTTTACCCCGAGCCTCACACTTTTAGAATGATTAATCATAGTTTCTAAAGTAACTTCTTTAGTAGATTTGTAGCTATAAAGGACTGAGCCAAGAGAGTCACCAACTAGTACAATGTCACAGTGATTATCTAAAATTGATGCAATTTTTTTTGAGTAAGCTGTAAGACAAACTATTTTTGATTTATTTTTTTTTTTAACGAGATCTTGAATTTTTTTATTCATTTTTATTCTAGCTCAATAGTACTTGGAGGTTTTGAGGTCACATCATAAACTACTCTATTAATTCCTCTGATGCTATTAACAATTTTATTGGAGATATCTTGAATAAATGATTTTTTAAACTCGTAAAAATCAGCAGTCATACCATCCTCTGAGGTAATAGCTCTTAACAAGCATAAATATTCATATGTTCGATTGTCACCCATAACCCCTACAGTTTTTACAGGAAGTAACGCAGCATAAGCTTGCCAAATTTTATCGTAAAGCCCATTTTTTTTTAATGAATTTATAAAATAAAAGTCTGCCTCTTTTAGTATCTTTATCTTTTCTGAAGTAATTATACCTGGCATTCGAATAGCTAAACCTGGGCCAGGAAAAGGATGTCTCGATATTATTTCTTTATTTAAATTTAATTCCAGTCCTAATTTTCTAACTTCATCTTTGAATAGAAACTTTAACGGCTCTATTAACTTTAATTTCATTCTTTTGGGCAATCCACCAACGTTATGATGAGATTTAATTTTTGAAGTTTGGCTACCAGTTACAGATCTGCTCTCTATTAAATCTGGATATAAAGTACCTTGTGCTAAGTATTTTACATTTTTAATCTTTTTTGAGTAGCGCTCAAATATTTTGATAAATAAGTTTCCTATAATTTTTCTTTTCTTTTCTGGGTCTGAAACATTTTTTAGCTTTCTAAGAAATTCTTTTTCAGCATTTACATAAATCAAATTAATTTTCAGCCTCCTTTTAAATGTTTGAACAACTTGTTTTTCCTCATTTTTTCTTAAAAGACCTGTATTTACAAAAATACAATACAGTTTTTTGCCAATAGCTTTATTTAATAGTTGTGCAACAACACTGCTATCTACCCCTCCTGATAAAGCGCAAATTACTTTGTTATTGCCAACTTGTTGTCTTACTTCTTTAATTAATTTGATTTTTTGATCTTTAGAAGACCAATTTTTTTTAATTTTACAAATATTTGATATGAAATTACTAAAAATTTTTTTTCCATTTTCAGAGTGAGTTACTTCTGGATGAAATTGAACACCGAAAAATTTTTTGTTTTTGCTTTCTACTGCTGCATATTTTGAATTTTCACTTGATGCAATAACATCAAACGTTTTTGGCAATTTATAAACTTGATCAGCGTGACTCATCCAAACTTTTTTAAATTTTTTATTAAAAAAATTTTTGAACAATAAGCTATTATTTCTTTTATAAATATTTGCCAAACCAAATTCTCTATGTTTGGATTGTTTAACTTTTCCACCATTAAATTTTGATAAAATTTGATGTCCAAAACATATACCAAGAATAGGAATATCAAGTTTCAATATATTTTTATCAAATAAATTATTTTTTAATTGATAAACATTTAAAGGTCCTCCTGAAAAAATTATTCCTTTCGTATTAGATTTAATTTGGTTACTTTTAATTTTTTTGTGACTTACTAGCTCCGAATAAACACCAAGCTCTCTTATTCTTCTAACAATTAACTGGGTAAATTGTGAACCAAAATCAATTATTAAGATCTTGTTTAAATTTAAATCAAGACTCATTTTTTGGTTCTAAATTTTTTAACTCCTGTAAAATTTTATTATTTTCATTACATAAATTTTTACAAACTTTTGTAAACCTTTCAGATAATTCTTTTACTTTAGAGTAATTTGTTTTCTTTATTCCAATTTCCATTAACATTAAAATTGCTTCCTCATTTACTGGATCAATCAGTAAAGCTGTTTTTAAATTATTTTCTTCTTTTTTTTGATCTTTTTGTTCTTTATAAATTTTAGCTAAATATAAATAAGAATTAGCGTGTTTAGGATCAAAAACTATGCTTCTTTCAAATGAAAATTTTGCGTCTTCATATTTTTTTTTTTTGAATAATTTAACACCTTCTTCAAAAAAATTTTCTTTCGCAAAAGTAAATTCTGATAAATTTAAAAAGAAAAAAATAAAAAAAATTATTTTAGTAAATTTTATCATTAATATTTTGTATCACTTTTAACTATATCAACATTATGAACCATACTTTCGTAAAAACCAGCTTTAGTAATTTTTACAAATTTTGGTTTATTTCTCAAAATTTTTATTTGCTTAGATCCAAGATATCCCATTGATGATTTTAAGCCACCTACTAATTTATAAATTATACTAGCAACATCGCCTTTATATTTTGCGAAGCCCTCAACACCCTCTGGAACATATTTAGATAAGTTTTTTTGTTTTGATTGAAAATATCTATCAGCAGAACCTTTATTCATTGCACCAATAGATCCCATACCTCTAAAGCTCTTAAAATATTTTCCTTTTCTTTTAATTAATTTTCCTGGGGCTTCATCCGTCCCTGCAAATAATGAACCTATCATTACAGCGTCTGCTCCTGCAGCAAAAGCTTTAGCTAAATCACCTGAATATTTAATCCCACCATCGGAAATGATTTTTACATTTTTATTTTTTATTCCATTCCTTACAGAGAGAATTGCACTGAGTTGTGGTACTCCTATTCCAGCAACTAAACGTGTTGTGCATATTGAGCCCGGTCCAATACCTACTTTAATAATATCTACTCCTAATTTTAGTAAAAATTTAGCGGCCTCCGGTGTTGCTATATTTCCTGCGCATAGAGCAGTTTTTTTAGGTTTAATCTTTTTTATAAACCTCACAATTTCAGAAACTTTTTTAGTATGGCCGTGTGCAGTATCTACGACTATTAAATCTATACCTTCTCTAAGAATTCCCTTTGCTCGTTCAAATTCTTTGGGGCCTGCACCAACTGCTGCTCCAATTAATAATTTATTTTTTTTTACTTTTCGAATTTCGTTAATTTGATGTCTAACATCTAAGTTTCTATGAATAACACCAATACCTCCAGCCTTACCAATCGCTATTGCCATTTTACTTTCGGTAACTGTATCCATTGCTGACGATAATAATGGGATTTTTAATTTAAGTTTTCCAGTTAATTTAATACTCGTATCAACTTCTGAAGGTAAAATTGATGAATACTTTGGAGCTAATGTAACATCATCAAAGGTAAGTGCTTCTTTTATAGGAACCATGATCATTTATATACGATTCCTTTATTTTTTAAAGGGCTATCGAAGATTTTTACAAATAATAAAACTCTCTTTAGAATCTTTGCGGCTTGACTTAGGTTTAAAAACCCTCACTTCTTTAAAAATTTTTTTTCCTAGTGCGACAATTTCATTAAAAGATCTTCCCATAAATATTTTTGCAATAAAAATACCCTTTTCAGACATTACATCTTTTGCGAAAACTATTGCCTCTTTACATAACTCTCCAGTTTGGATTGCATCAATGTCTTTTATTCCAGTAGTATTTATTGCCATGTCAGACATTACTATATCAACTGGATTATTGAGATTTTTTTTAATTTTCTCTTGGATACCAGGCTCTGTAAAATCACCTTCGATTTGAATAGTATTTTTTATTTCTTCCATTCTTTTTAAATCTATTGAGATAATATTTCCATTTTTTACAACCTTTGATGCATATTGAGACCAGCTTCCAGGTGCTGCACCAATATCTATCACAGAGACTCCATCCTTAAACACTTTAAACTTTTCATCAATTTCAATTAATTTATATGCGGATCTAGCTCTGAACCCATCAATTTTAGATTGACGAACATAAATATCTTTTTTTTGTTTATTAATCCAATTTTTTGAAATTCTATTTTTTTTCAACTATTTATCAAATCTTAAGCTTTTAATGATCTTTTTATTATCTAAGGTTTCTAATTCTATCTCTATACTCTTATCTACTCGCATATCCTTACCATCTTTCCATATTCCAGCTGCTAGATGCATTATGCCTATTTTGTAATTGGGAAGATAAGGTTCTACAAATGTTTTTTGATCTTTATCATATTTTGGTAAAAGATTGCTAGTTATCCAATTACAATTTAATGGTAAAAATTCAGTTTCAAGATCATCAATATAAACTGACATATTAATTGCTAATCCTTCTGAACCAAAAATATTTCCAGCTTTTAAAGTTTGATTTAAATTTTTTTGCCAAGAGGCCCAGCCTGGCGAGTTATGCTCCAATGAAAAAACCCCTATGTTTATATGAGGTGCGAATGCGAGTTTTCGTGCTTTTGAATATCCAATATTTGATTTTACAGCGTGCTTGAAATTTTGAGATTTGACGATTGCAAGCTTACCAAATAACCAATTCACTTTAGATGTAATTCTATAGCCTGGACCAATAGATTGCGTAATTCCAAGTTTACCGTTGTCACAAGCTTTAAAGTAAAGTTCTACACTTTGCCAATCATTCACCCATGCATCACAATCAATCCATAAATATTTTTCATAATTAGGAAAATATTTTGGTAAAAAGGCCCTTGATACTTGACTTTTTAACCATTCTTTATTTTTAACTTTAAAATTTGGAACCTCTATATCCCATTCAGCAAATTTAACTTCATCTACTTTTTTAAGTAAAGTTTGTTTTTGTTTATCCTCCAAACCTGCATCCAAGATACAGATTGCAATATTTTCACTTTGTTGGAATTGTTTTATAGAGTCTACTAATTCATTTAATAAAGGGAAATAATTTGAGTCAGCTAGAGAAACAATTACATTTTTTTTCATTTATAATATGTCTTCTAATTTTTCATCATCGCTTGAAATTATATTTTTTTCTTTTTTAATTTTTTTGTAGTGAAAATAGCTTACTGGTATTAAACAAAGATAAATAAATACACTTATTGTTAAAATTTTAAACGTAAAAACTAATAATGCACCAAAAAATATAACTATTCCAAAAAGTAAAAATTTCGTCATCGATCTTGGTATAACTATTTTCTTAAATGAATATGTTGGGATAGTACTTATTAATAAAAATGAAACTAAAATAAAAGATAAAGGTACTATCAAATCATAATTAATTTCAAAAAGAAATCTGTCTAATCCACTAAAGCTTAAAATTAAAGGTAGAAGAACGATTATTCCTCCTGCTGGAGATGGAATTCCCTCAAAAAAACTATCTCTCCATGAAGGCTCTTCCTCAGAATTTACGTTAAATCTTGCAAGTCTTAAGGCTACACAAACAACATATATTAAACATATAAACCATCCTAATTTTTCTAAATATTGCAAATTCCAAAAATACATTATTAGAGCTGGTGCAACTCCAAAACTAATTACATCTCCTAAAGAATCTAATTCTTTTCCCATTTTAGACGTGCCTTTAATTAATCTAGCTATTCGACCATCAAGTGCATCCATCAAACCTGCAAATAATATACCTAAAACTGCTACAGTAAACTTTCCGTCTATAGCAAATTTAATTGAAGTCAATCCTATGCAAACACCAATCAAAGTAATTGCATTTGGTAGTATCATTCTTGTTTTTTTTTCATGAACAATTTTGAAATTTTTTTTAGATTGTTGCATAAATTATTTTTTTGCTATTAAAGTTTCTCCTGAAACAGCTGTTTGACCAATCTTTACTAAAGGCTCATAATTTTCATAATAAACGTCTGCTCTGCTTCCAAATCTTATCATGCCAATTCTTTCACCCTGTTTTAATTCTTGGCTTTTATTTGTTTCGCAAACAATCCTTCTAGCAACAAGGCCTGCTATTTGAACGACCACTATATCATTTCCATGCACATCTTTTATTTTATAATAATTTCTTTCATTATCTTCGCTTGCTTTATCCATAGAAGCATTTAAAAATTTCCCAGGTTTATATAAAATTTCTTCAACTTGTCCTGCACATGGAGTTCTATTTACATGACAATCAAAGACATTCATAAAAATACTCACCTTATTAAATTTTTTATTTTCTAGTCCTAATTCTTTTGGGCCTTCAACAACTTCCACTTTAATCACTTCTCCATCAGCTGGACTTACTAGATAGTCATTATTTTCAATTATAATCCTTTCAGGATCTCTGAAAAAATAGTAAACCCAAATAGTCAGAACGATACCAACTAATCCTAAAAAGTTACTGAAGATATAAAAAATAATTGTTAAGATTATTGCAATTACTATAAATTTATAACCTTCTGAATGAAGTTTTGGAAAAATTTTATTAAACATGTTCTTCTATTTGATAATTTTTGATTAATATGTATATAAAACTACGAAATTCAATTAATAAGATGTATTCAATTTAATGAGTAAAATCAGTGTAAAAAATCCTATTGTGGAGTTAGATGGTGATGAAATGACCAGAATAATCTGGGAATTTATTAAAAAAAAATTGATCCTTCCTTATCTTGATCTTGGAATTGAATACTATGATTTAGGAATGAAGAGTAGAGATAAAACAAATGATCAAATTACAATCGACTCTGCTAATGCTATAAAAAAAAATGGTGTTGGTATCAAATGTGCAACAATTACTCCAGATGAGTCACGTGTACAGGAGTTTAATCTTAAAAAGATGTGGAGATCTCCTAATGGTACAATTAGAAATATAATAGGTGGTACTGTATTTAGAGAACCTATAATTTGTAAAAATATTCCTAAGCTTGTTCCTTCTTGGACAGATCCAGTTGTTATTGGAAGACATGCCTTCGGTGATCAATATAGAGCAACTGATTTTAAAGTTCCTGGAAAAGGAAAGATGGAAGTAAAATGGACATCTGAAGATGGAAAAGATGAAATTAAATACGAGGTGTTTAATTTTACAGGTCCAGGCATTGCTTTATCAATGTATAACTTAGACAAATCAATTGAAGATTTTGCAAGATCGTGCTTCAGCTACGGTCTGATTAAAAAATGGCCAGTATATTTATCTACAAAAAATACAATTCTAAAAAAATATGATGGAAGATTTAGAGATATTTTTGAGGAAATTTTTGAGAAAGAGTACAAAAAAGATTTTAAAAATAATAATATTACTTATGAGCACAGATTAATTGATGATATGGTAGCATGTGCCATGAAATGGAGTGGCAAATATATTTGGGCATGTAAGAACTACGATGGAGATGTTCAATCCGATACAATGGCACAAGGTTATGGCTCACTAGGTTTGATGACTAGTACTCTTTTAACTCCTGATGGTAAAACTATGGAAGCAGAGGCTGCTCATGGAACTGTAACAAGACATTATAGAATACACCAACAAGGTAAAGAAACTTCAACAAATCCTATTGCATCGATTTTTGCTTGGACCAGAGGTCTAGCACACAGAGGTAAATTAGATGGCAATGATGATCTTATAAAATTTACAAATACAATAGAAAAAGTTTGTATTGAAAGTGTTGAAAATGGTTCCATGACTAAAGATCTTGCAATATTAGTTGGACCTTCAAGTAAATACCTGACAACCAATCAATTCTTAGATGTAATTGATAATAATCTCAAAAAAAAACTAAATTAAAGATTTAATTTTTTTAAAAGCCTCATCTATTTTTTCTTTATCTTGTCCGCCTGCTTGCGCAAAATCTTTTCTGCCACCACCACCTTTTCCACCAATTATTTCGGAGCCTAATTTTACAAATTTAACAGCATCATATTTATTGATTAGCTTTTCTGTAACACCAACACCTAAACCAACTTTACCCTCACTACTTGCAAATACAATTACAATTCCATCACCTAATTCCTTTTTTCCACTATCAACTAATTTTCTTAAATCTTTAGGAGGTAAATCTTGTACTTTTTGAAATCTAACTTTTATATTATTAATTTCTTGGTCATTAATAATATTTTTTGTTTTATCTTGAAGAACTGATTTAACATTTAATAACTCAAGTTGCTTTGAAAGATTTTTAATAATTTCTTTCAAATCTTTATCATCAATATTCGGTTTACCTCCAAGTTTTATTATTTGAGATGATAAATCTTTGATTGTTTTTTCATCTTTTTGGGTAGTTAAGGTTGATAATTTTTCTTTATTTTTAATAAAATCCTCAAGCTGTTTATCTCTAAGAGCTTCAACTCTTCTAACTCCAGCAGCTATTGATGATTGGCTTATGGTTTTAAATTTTCCAATATCTGCAGTGTTTTTAACATGTGTTCCCCCACATAACTCTGTTGAAAAATATGAATTTTTTTCTTTTCCCATTGAAACAACACGAACTTCCTCTCCATATTTTTCACCGAAGAAAGCGAGTGCCCCTTTCTCTATAGCTGCTTTAGGTGTCATAATTCTTGTGGTCACTTCTGAGCTATTCTCAACGTATTCATTAACTAATTTATCTATTATATCTAATTCATCATTCGTAATTGGTTTCATGTGACTAAAGTCAAATCTTAAACGATCTGGTGCAACTAATGATCCTTTTTGCATTACGTGTTTTCCTAAAGTTCTTCTCAGGGACTCATGAAGTAGGTGTGTAGCAGAATGATATGCTTTCAAATTTTCTCTTCTCTCAACGTCAATTTTCATTTCAACTACGTCGTTAATTTTCATTTCACCAGTTTTTAATTTTCCGTAATGAACAAATAAATCTCCAAGTTTTTTTTGTGTATCCTCAACTTCAAAAATCGAATTACCTGAAACTATTAAGCCTTTGTCTCCAAGTTGTCCTCCTGATTCACCATAGAAAGGTGTTTGATTAGTGATAATTATTCCATCTTCACCTGCATGTAAAGTCTTTACCTCTTGATTTACTTTAAATAAATTTAAAATAACACCTTCTGATTGATTAAACTCATAACCTAAAAATTCTGTAGGACCAGTTTTTTCTTTAACAGAAAACCAAATTGCTTCTTCAGAGCTATCACCAGAACCTTTCCAATTCTTTTTTGCAAGCTCTTTACTTTTTTTCATCAACTCATCAAATTTTTGATTATCAACTTTTAATGATTTATTTTTTAGAATATCTTCTGTTAGATCTAATGGGAAACCATAAGTATCATATAGTTTAAAGGCTACTTCGCCAGGTAAAACTTTTTTAATTTTTGAAATCTCATCATTTAAAATTTTAATACCTCTATCCAATAAAACTAAAAATTTCTCTTCCTCCATTCTTAATGTTTCTTTTATCAAAGACTCAGATCTTTCAAGCTCTGGATAATTTCCAGACATTTCGTCTTTTAAAGATTCAAAAATTTTATAAAATATTGGTTCTTTTGATCCTAATAAATGAGAATGTCTCATTCCTCTTCTCATAATTCTTCTTAGTACATATCCTCGACCCTCGTTTGATGGTAATACACCCTCAGCTAAAAGAAATGAACTTGCTCTCAAGTGATCGGCAATTACTCTAAAACTTGAAATATTATTTTCACCTTGTTTGACATTTGTAACGTCCGATATTGAGTTTATTAATTTTTTAAAATGATCAGTTTGATAATTATCATGTGTTCCTTGTAAAAGAGCCGCAATCCTCTCTAATCCCATTCCTGTATCAACAGATGGTTTTGGCAAATCTATTCTTTTATCTTTTGAAACTTGTTCGTACTGCATAAAAACCAAGTTCCAAATTTCAATGTATCGATCTCCGTCTTGGTCTTTAGTTCCTGGTAAGCCACCTTTTAAATGATGACCATGATCATAAAATATTTCTGAACAAGGTCCGCAAGGCCCTGTTTCACCCATTGACCAAAAGTTATCTGAAGTCGAAATTCTAATAATTCTGTCATCACTAAAACCCGCTATTTTCTTCCAGAAATTAAAGGCCTCATCATCCTCATTAAAAACTGTTACGTAAAGTCTATTTTTATCTAAACCAAAATCTTTTGTGATTAAATTCCAAGCGAGCTCAATTCCTCTTTCCTTAAAATAGTCCCCAAAAGAAAAATTTCCCAACATTTCAAAAAAGGTATGGTGTCTTGGAGTATACCCAACATTTTCTAAATCATTATGTTTACCACCAGCTCTAACACACTTTTGTGAAGTAGTAGCCCTTTGATAGTTTCTTTTTTCTAGACCCGTAAATACGTTTTTAAACTGAACCATTCCTGAATTAGCAAACATTAAGGTTGGATCGTTATTTGGAACTAAGTTACTAGACTCAACGATCTTGTGATCATTTTTTTCAAAATATTTTAAAAAAGTGCTTCTTATTTCATTTAATGATTTATCCGCCATACTTTTAAAATACAGCTTTTTTATTCTATGTCTAGATAACGATAAAGGGATAAAGGCGCTTATAATAAGCGCCTTTAACAATTTAAAGATGACCTTTAATTCTAATTCTTTTTAGAAGGAGTGGCTTCTTTGGCAGCTTCTTCTTTTTCAGCTACTTTCTTCTCTTTTTCAATCTTTTCAGGACTTAATGGATTTCCCTCAATCTTTTTTGAAATCACACCTGCTTTTTCCCTAATTGCCATTTCAATCTCTGCAGCAACTTGTGGATTTTGAGCTAAATAGACTTTGGCATTTTCTCTACCTTGTCCTATTTTCTCGCCTTTGTAAGCATACCATGCACCTGATTTTTCAATAATATCAGCTTTAGCACCTAGGTCTACTAACTCGCCCATTTTGCTAATTCCTTTTCCATACATCAAGTCAAACTCAACAACTTTAAATGGTGGTGCAACTTTATTCTTAACTACTTTCACTCTTGTAGAGTTACCAATAATTTCATCTTTATCTTTGATGGCACCAATTCTTCTAATATCCATTCTTACAGATGAATAAAATTTTAATGCATTCCCACCTGAAGTTGTTTCAGGACTTCCAAACATAACTCCAATTTTCATTCTAATTTGGTTAATAAAAATCATCATTGTGTTTGTATTTGAAATTGAACCGGTTAATTTTCTTAAAGCCTGACTCATCAGTCTTGATTGAAGACCTACATGATGATCACCCATTTCACCTTCAATTTCAGCTTTTGGAGTTAAAGCAGCAACTGAGTCAATTACAATAACTGAAATAGAGCCTGATTTTACAAGTGTGTCTGCTATTTCTAAAGCTTGCTCACCAGCATCTGGTTGGGAGATTAAAAGCTCTTCAGTATTCACTCCTAATTTTTTTGCATAAACTGGATCTAAAGCATGCTCAGCATCAACAAACGCACAAATTCCACCAGCTTTTTGAGCCTCAGCAACGACTTGTAATGCCAAAGTTGTTTTTCCAGATGACTCTGGTCCATATACCTCAATAATTCTTCCTTTAGGTAAACCGCCTATGCCTAGAGCTAAATCTAAACTCAAAGAACCTGTTGATATTGACTCTATATCCATCGCTCTTTTTTCGCCAAGCTTCATAACTGAACCTTTTCCAAAGTTATCTGTTATTTGGCTTATCGCAGCATCCAATGCTTTATTCTTTTCTTTGATATCCATTTCTTGGTCTTTAGTAGATTTAACTACTTTTAGGTTATTTTTGGTCATTTTTTGCCTCTTTTTTTAATTTTTTTAACAATCGAATCATAAAATAAATGTACACATTTTGTTCTCATTAGCAAGATTTATTTAATTTGCTCTAAAATTGAGGCATTAATCAATTTTTAAATATTTACTGTGAAGTAAGCCAACAGACTTAAGGAGATTAAACTGAGAAAGAATGAAGTTTCTCTCAGAATCTGCAAGCGAAATTTGAGCATTAAGAAGAAGTGAATTAGATTGAATTACCTCTAAAGTTGTTCTTCCTGCTCCACTATTATATTCTGCAGTTATTCCTTCATTTGCAATTTCAGCAGCTCTAACTTGTGCTTGGACTGAATTCAATAAACTTTTATTTGATTGATAATTTGACCAAGCACTAGCAACATTTGTCTGGTTTTGTTTTCTTACACTATCTAAGATTAATCTGGATCTAGTTTCCAAACTTGAACTTTTGTTTAAAGCGGCTAAATTTTTTCCACCAGAGTAAAATGGCCAAGTGACAGTTGCTTTAAGGATATCTTTTTCCCTTTCGTCATAGGTTGCACTAAAGTCTTCTGTGTATGTTCTCTCTAAAGATAGGTTTGCTGTTGGAGCAAGATCTGATTTTGCAATAGTTTTGTCTTTTTGAGCTTGTTCATATTCTAATTGAGCAATTATCAAATCTGGATTATTTTTTTTAGATTGCTCAATAGCTGAATTTAAGCTGTCTGGTAAGGAAAAATTTCTAATTGACTTTTTATCTAATAATTGTGGATCGTTAATTGGTCCTATAATATTTTCGTAATTAAGTTTACTTGTTAATAGTTCATTTTCAGCTTGTATTAATTTTGCCTGCGCTCCTGCTAGTGAAGATTCAGACTGAGATACATCTGATAAAGTAATTTGACCTCTCTCGACTCTAATTCTATCTGTTTCAACTTGCCTGCTTAAAAGTTCAACATTATCTTTATTTATATTTAATTTTTCATTTGCTAAAACTAAACCTGTGTAGGCCTCAGTTGATTTATATAAAATATCTTGTTCTTTTTTTAATAACTTTGCTTTAGCTAAGTTTAGACCAATCTTGCTTTTTGATAATTCTGCACCTCTACCAAAATCAATTAATGTTTGTGATACAGATATAGATTTTGTAAGTGGATCAACTTCGTTAATAGATGCATCCCCACCTGATTGATTAGTAAGTTTATTTGTATTCTCTTGGCTTTTAGATCCTGATAAAGTAACTGTTGGAAGATAATTCCCTTGAGAAATCTTTAATTCTTGCTCAGAAATATTTATATTTTCTCTCTCAGCATTTAGCTCGGAGTTATTTTTAAATGCTTTTGATAAAGCAAATGAAAAACTTTCAGCATTTGAGTGTGTAATTATTAAAAAGTATCCAAATAATATTAATAAAATTTTTTTCATTTATTTTTGTATACTGTACTTTTAATTTGATGGTTACTGTTTAAATTAATTATTATTGATGCATATTGAGGCATATTCTTAAACATATTTTGTGTAATTCTTTGATAAGTCTGCATAAAAATTAAAACATCTTCTTTATTCATAATTTTATGTTTTGAAGTTTTCTTACTATTGGCTAAAAGTTTTCTTTCTTGTTTGAGTCTCCATTTCTGAAGTAAACTAAAATTTTTTGCCTTAAGATAAATTAAACAATTTAATTGTGAAAATAATTTTTTGTATTTTGTTTTTAATTGATGATTAACATATTTTCTCCAAATTTTTTTTTTATCTTTATTTTTTTCCATTAAATTAATTGTTTTATTTAAGGTATTATTTTTCTCTGGTTTTGCACCAACACACCATCCTTCAAATATGATCACATCTGGCTTACTTTTTAAATCATACCAATATTTTTTTACAGATCTATCATCAACAGACTTATCAAAAGTTGGTAATTTTAATCTTTTAAATTTTTTGTTTTTTACTTTTTTAAAAAAATTTAACATCATGTTAATATCATGTGTTCCTGGAACTCCTCTAGTTAAAAACATAGGATGTATTCTTTCTGATAAGTTAATTCTTTCTTTTCTTGTTTTATAAAAATCATCTATTGAAATTCTGAAAACTTTTAGATTAAAATACTTCATTAATATAATCTTGATTAAAGAACTCGAAGTTGTTTTTCCAGTTCCTTGACCTCCAGCTAAACCAACAAAATAAGGTGTTTTTTTATTAGCTTTTTTTTTAATCCAAAAACATAATGGGATTAGGAAAGATTTTATCATCCTTTCTTTATTTTTGAACTTGTCAGTTTTTGTTTCTTGAGATTTTAGAAACTTTAAACAATCTTTTTTAACCTTTTGAAAACATAAACTGGATTGTTGCATGAAAATTATTTTTTATCTAATGGATGATTTTGTCCGTCATTTATAGGTATTTCATTTATTTTAAATGTGTCTATCTCATCAATACACCCTACATTAAATCCTGTCATCGCCGGATTTATTCTTGGGTTGTGATGAGTATAAATTCCACAAAGAGAACAAAAGAAATGTCTAGCAACTTTTGAATGAAATTGATAAAGTTTTAATTTATCTTCACCTTTTACAATTTTAAAATCCTCATTTTTGACCATAGACATAATTGCTCCCTTTCTTTTACAGATAGAACAATTGCATTTTATAACTTTTTGCAAGTCACCATCTAAGTTAATTTCAGCTTCAACTGATCCACAATGACATGTTAATTTTTTCATTTTACTTCCTGTCTTTTATATGATTTTGGCCATCTCTCACATGAATTTTAAATTTAAATAGTTCATTTGCTTCTATTTCATCAACACAACCCATGTTAACACCATAGGTATTTGGATCACTTCTCCTCAAATTATGAGTATGTGTTCCACACTCTGAACAAAAATGATGTTTGGCGACTTTAGTATTAAACTGATAAGTCTTAATTTTTTTTTCTCCCTTAATAATTTTTAGATCTTCTTTTTTGATTATTGTATACATTGTTCCTTTTCTTTTACACATTGAACAATTACATCTCATTAATTCATCTATATTTTTTTTTAGATTAATTTGGATTTCTACTTCTCCACAATGACATGTAAGTTTTTTCATATTATTGTTTAGTTAAACTATCTCTGGTTTAAGTTATCCACAAGCATACAAAATATAGTTTTGATGTTCACGTTTTGATTCACTTTTGATTCAGTTACAGACTCAAAATACAACCTCTTGCGTGTACTAGATAAATGTTCTATAAATAAGAACAAAACAAGAACATGAAAATAACTATTCCATATTATTTACATAAAGCTGGTGCTGGTTTTCCATCTCCCGCTACCGATTATATCGAAGAAGATATCGATCTGAACATGCATTTAATCAGAAATGTTCCAGCCACTTTCATTATTAGGGTGCAGGGAAAATCTATGGTTGATGTTGGAATTAATGATGGCGACTTATTAGTTGTCGATAAAAGTTTAAAACCTAAAAACTTTTCAACGGTTATTGCAAACGTTCATGATGAACTTGTTGTTAAAACTTTAGTTCAAGAAAAAGATAAAAAATTTTTAACATCAGGATCTAAAGATTTTTCTAATAGAATTTTAATTAATGAAGAAGAAGATATTTTCATTTGGGGGGTTGTGACTTATGTCATCCATTCAACATACTAAAAAATTAGCTTTAATCGATTGTAACTCTTTTTATGTTTCTTGTGAAAGATTGTTTAATCCAAGAATAAGAAAGAAACCCGTTGTAGTTTTATCTAATAACGATGGTTGTATTATTTCTAGATCTAATGAAGCGAAAGCTTTAGGAATTAAAATGGGTGAGCCTTATTTTAAAGCAAAAGATATTATTATCAAAAATAAAGTTGAAGTTTTTTCATCAAACTATTCTTTATATGGAGATTTGTCCAGAAGAGTGATGAGAACTCTTAAAAGATTTAATTCTGAAATAGAAGTTTATTCTATCGACGAAGCATTTATAGATTTATCAAACTTTCCAGACTCAGAGGTAGAAAAAGTTGGAAGAAAAATCAGAGAAACTGTTTTACAGTGGACTGGTATTCCAACTAGCATTGGGATTGCCAAAACAAAAACATTAAGTAAAGTTGCAAATCACATTGCTAAGAAGAAACAATCTGGTGTTACAAGTTTAATTGGAATAGAAAATTTGGATCCGATTTTAGAAAAAATCGAAATTAACGATGTTTGGGGTGTGGGTAGACAGCTTACAAAGTTTTATCAAAAAAATGGAATTTATAATGCTAAGCAACTTAAGAATAAATCTAATACATGGATCAAAAAATGTTCTAATGTTTTAAGTTCTAGAACTGCAATGGAACTTAGAGGTATTCCTTGTATTAATTTAGAAACTACACAAACAAAAAGAAAAAGCTGTGTGGTTTCAAGATCATTTGGTAAAAGAATTGAAAAATTTCAAGAATTAAAGGAAGCAGTTGCAAATTATTGCTTAAATGCATCTGAAAAAATTAGATCAGAATCTTTGGTTGCAAAAGCGATTACTGTTTTTGTTAGAACAAGTCCTTTTCAAAGAGATTTTGGATATTATTCAAATGCAAAAACAGTTGATTTTCCAATTGCAACAAATAATAGTATCGAAACTGTTAAAACTGCAGTTTTAATCTTAGAAAATATTTTTAAAAACGGTTATCGATATCAAAAAGCAGGTGTTATGCTTACAGGACTACGCAATGATGATGGAAGAAAAAATCTATTTTCATCTGAAAAAGATGAAAAGATAAAAAGTTTAATGCAATCAATTGATAATACTAATTATAGATATGGTAGATCCACATTAAGTCTTGCAAGTGCAGGTGTTCATAAAAAATGGAACATGAGAAGACAATACTCTTCTAAAATAGATACAGCTGACTTTTATTGTCTGCCAACAATTAGGGCTACTTAGTAAAATGACAATTTGCTTCAACTACTGTCCAAGAAGCTGAACCAAAAGGTCTATTACCAATATTTAAGTAATGATGAACTATATCCCACTGATAACTATTAAGTTTACTTTTATCTTGAGACCATTGTTTTAATCTTTGTATATTTTCATGATCAGGAAATCTTGAAGCATAGGCATATAACCATCCCCAATTACTACTTGATCGACTATTGAGATCTTGTTTTTTATAATTTTTTGCAGGTCCTGGATGCTTCATACTTTTTGCATACTTAAAAACGATTTCATTATTTTCAGTAAAATCTATAAAAAACTTAACAATTTTATGATAATTTTTTCCTTTATGCTCAAAATCCCAAATATTATAACCTTGGTTTTCTGCTATTGTAGAAATAACAGCTAGCGCATTCATAGCTCTTGCTTGATAAAACATTGCCCTTCCACCCCTTCTTGTTTCAATAGGCATGCTCCCATCTTTTCTTTGATATTTTATGGCTGCCTCAAAATTTTTAAAAGCGGTTCTAAATAACTTATTATCATTTAGTAAAATTCCTAATTGCATATGACTCATTGCAGATGATAAAGCATGATTATGAGCTCTTTTAGGTGTGCCAGCTGCACCAGATCCTGATTTATAGTTTGAGTATTCATACATTAAATGTTTATTTTTTTTGACAATCTTTTTAAACCAATTTTTTATAATTTTGTCTTCAGCTTCTGTAACATCAATAACTTGTTTGGCAAATGAATATGCTGCCATCATTGGTGAAGCTATATAAAGATTAACAGTTAAAGTATCGTTCCAGTGTCGTCCTTCTCCATCAGAAGGTCCAGTTCTTTGGGCAGCATTAGCTTTTGCCCACTCTAAAATTACTCTTTTAACATTTTCACACGCTTCTACATTACCACTTCCACAGGGAAAACTAAAATCTTCAAATTTGCTCTTAGCGTGATCAAATCTATTATCAAGTCCGTACCCAGAGGGTGCTTCAACTTTCAATACTGGTAAAACATAGTTCTTGTCTGGACTCACATATAAATCTTTGACACACCCTTTTTTATCTTTTTGGATTGGAAAAATAATTTCTGGTTGAGTGACTGTTGCTTTCTTTTTTATTTTCATAAAATCAGCATGAGAAATATTTGAATTAAGAAATAACAATAGAAAAATTATTAAAAATTTTTTCATTGAGTTAAATGTTTAATTTATTTGTTTACCGTTTTTAAATAGATCTAATATTAGTTTTTTATGATTATATTTATATTGGGTATTGTTATAATGAAGTGAATTTAGAACCAGTATTCTTGAATTTTCTACATCAATTAAAATCATATTCCCACCATAACCACTCATCCCAAAGATAATCTTATCTTTTAATCCTGGATAATCCATATGGAATTGACCTCCATAAGATTTGGTACGACCAACTAAAGGCTCATTTTTTTCTGCGCTTCCTTTTGGTATTCTTCTTTTATAAATTTCTTTTAAATATTTTCCAACACAAGTATTATTCTGATAATCATCCATTATAGCTTTTGCAATTCTAAGATAATCAAATCTTGTTGCCATTATGTTAGGGTGTCCATTTCCATTTTTTTCTTGATAACTGGTATAGCCATAATGAATGCTATTTTTGATCTTTATTTTGTCATTAAAAACTTTGCTATAAAATTTGTCATAATCTTTACCAATTTTAAATTTCATATAGTTTAAAATTAACTGAGTAACAAATCCATTGTAGTTGTATCTTTCCTTAGATTTTTTTGTATTTTTGTTTCTAAAGTGTGAACGCATAGTTGTTTCAATATCCCTATCTTCATATGCACCTAATTTACTGGTACCATCTTCAAATTCGTCGATGTATTTTTGATCGCCAGTATTCATGTTTAAAAAATTAATTAATTTTTGATCATGGTAGAGTGAATCTTTTATTACAGGCCAGTCATTTACTCTTGCATCAACTCCATCAATATAGCCATCACATATGGCATGACCTACTAAATAAGAAGTTACTGACTTACCCATTGACATTGAATAAAATTTTGTTTCATTATTTAAAAACTCTCCTAATCTTTCTTTAGGAGAAAGTTCATCAATCAATACTTCACCATCCTGATAGTATAAATAACTTAGGATACCTTTAGTTTTCATTTGTTTTTTTAAAAATTTATCTTCAATTAAATTGAATTTAAAATCATAGGAATTATTTGTAGGTTTAAACTCTTTTAAATGCTGACTTCTATCTCTATATGAGTATTTCCATAAATAATAAATTAGAGAGTCTCTATTTGGGTTCGAATGATAAGCAATATTAGTAGCTGATAATGCTTTATTTTTTATTTTGATATCAAGATTGTTAGATCCTTGAAATTTATCACATTTATTATAATACCAAAGATTACTATATTTTGGTTCTTCTTTGCATACAGGATTTTCTTTAATATTTAAATATTGATGATATCCATTTTCATAAAGCCAAAAATTGAACTTATTAATTTTAAAGCTCTCAGCAAATAGATTGCTAGAAGTTAATAAATTTAAAACAAGGATTAATAATATTTTTTTCATCGGTTATGCTCTTATTCTTTTTATGTTGTCCCTTTTTTTAAAGTGAGCACAACCACACTTATAGCTAATTAATAAATTAGATTTAAATTTTAGTCAAATATTCAGTTATCTTATTGGATCAATATTTTTTACATTATCTAAAGACTTTTTAAACTCATCCATATTTTCTCGTAAAGCTAATTTAGAAATTGAATAGACCATCAATAGTAATAATATCAGGGGTATTGCAGTAATTAAAGATGCATTGCTTTTTATCATTAAAATATAAAGTATAATAAATAAAGCTGATCGTAAAAGAACTGTAGATTTAAAAACACTTATAATTGATAGTGAATGATCTAGTAAATTTGAAAAACTCATTTTTGATGGTCCAAAATATCTTTCGCCTCGAATAGATGGAATAACATTCATATTCTTTTTTTTTTCAACTTTAGTTAATGCGCCTGAGAAACTATTCCAAGTTGCCTTTTCATTTATCATTTTTTCAACAGTAGATTTAGTAAGACAAGTAAAGTTACCAAATTTTATTGAATGGCCAGTGAAGACTAAAGTTAAAATTTTATGGAAAAAGTAACAAAACCTAAAGATAAAAGCTTCAGATCTTTTAACTCTTTCTCCAACTACGGTCTTTTCTGGATTATTTTCTATAGTTTTTATGAACTCTTTAATCTCTTCTGGTCTATCTTCACCGTCTCCATCCATAGGAATAATATAATCAAATTCCTCTTTTTCATAAATATGTTTTAAGCCAGTAGCAATACATCTTGCGTGACCTTTATTTTCTTTCATTGAAAGAACTTTTACTGAATAAATATTTGATAAATCAACTAAATCTAAATGTTGGTCAAAAGTTGAGGCATCATCGACAACTATAATTGAAATTTCATGATTTATATCTTTTATTTCATTATCAATATTGTTCAAAAGTTTTGTTAATGATTGCCAATCATTGTAGACAGGAATTAAAATTTTAAACTTTTTCATTTTTATTTAAATCCGACACATATGTCATCAATACACATATGATCTTTTAAATCATTCATTTTATTTTGGTCAACAAGCCCAATCCAGGATGGTCTAGACTTAAGATGATAAGATAAATTACCAGCATTCCATTCATTTCCTAATACGACAGTGATTGGATTATTATATTGTTGATCCCATACATATTGAACTTTCATAGCAATATCTTTTCCAGGGTAATCTGTTCTTTTATCAGTGTTGGTTATAGAAATTAAGGAATATAAAATTGGTGATAAAAAAAACAAAAAAATAAACACATATAAAAAATGATTTAATTTCTTTGTATCTATTTGAGATTTTAAAATATAGACAAATAAAATACCAAAGTTTAAATAAAAAGGTGTCATCCACATAGTTCTTATTTTAGAACCTGTAGTTACTGAAGTTATAAACATCAATAAAATTGGAACTATACTAACAAAAAATAGA
This sequence comes from uncultured Pelagibacteraceae bacterium, assembly GCA_902578775.1. Lineage (GTDB taxonomy): Bacteria > Pseudomonadota > Alphaproteobacteria > Pelagibacterales > Pelagibacteraceae > Pelagibacter. The sequence goes on along the minus strand of CACHEF010000001.1, from coordinate 21,538 downwards.
AATAATAATTTTTTATCATTTAAACTTATTTTATATCTGATCTTTTTAATTAATAATCTTACAAGCACGAAAAAAGGAATCAATAAAGCAATTTGTTTTAATAAAAAAATAATTGGAAATTTAATGTGGTCTAAGTAATCAGAAGTTTCTAAAGTAGTTCTATTTAAACCATATGATATAGTTATATAATCATTGTTATTAAGCCAAATTAAATGTGGAACTAAAAGAACTACAAAGACCTCAATAGATATTAAATATTTAAAATCAAATTTTATGAGTTTTTTATAAAAAATAAAAAATAGAAATAGTAAAACTATAGAAAATAATAAATAAACGAATAGATACTTTGATAAAAAACCAATTGCACCAAAAAAACCTAAAATAATACAGTCTTTAACGTTAATATTTTTTTGATTAAAAATTTTCCAAGAATAAAATATTGTAATTGACCAAAAAGGTAATTGGCAAACATTCACATTAAATTCTGGTGTAGTAAAATTGTAAAAATAAATACTTTCAAGTAACAAAACTGATATTAAGCTTAACAAAGAATTATTTAAAATTTGATTTGCTAATTTAAAAACATAAATAAATGAAACACACAAAAATATTTGACTTAATAAATAATATGCCCAATCTTGAGAACCAAAGATTTGATAAAAAACTTCAGAAAAAAAAGCACTCATAGGAGGGTGTTTATTAAACCCCCAGTCTAAATTACTTCCCCAAGCAAGTGCTTCTATAGTATCTAACGGTAAATTCTTATTTGTTAAAGAGGGAACAAGTGTCCAAATTATTAAATGAGACAATATGAAAATAAAAAAAATATTATTAATATTTCTTTTAAAAACATCCATAAATTAACATTTACATAAATTAACCTATCTTGACACCCTAAATTTGCTGAATATACTCCGCCGCTATAATTTTAAAGCTATGCCTAAAGCAATAAAAACAAAAAAAAAAGTTGCAAAAAATAAATCTAAAGAAATTAAAAAAATACCCAAAAAAACAACTAAACCAAAAAAAATAAGCAAAGTTCCAATAAAAATCTCAAAAACCTACACTCCAAAAGAGACTGAAAAATATATGTGTGATAAGCACAAAGTCTTTTTTAGAATTAAACTTCAAGAATGGAGAAAAGAATTGGTAAAAGCGAATAATGAGGCTTTATATAATGGAAGTATGGATGATAATAGTATCTCGGCAGATATCGTAGATCAAGCAAGTTCATATACTGATAAAAATGTGGAAATGAAAGCTATTAATAGACAAATAAAATTGATTTCAGAAATAGATAAAGCGTTGATAAGAATTAAAGATGATACATACGGTTATTGCTTGGATACTGCAGAGCCAATTGGTTTAAAAAGATTAATGGCAAGACCCGTTGCTAAATACACAATTGCTGCTCAAGAAAAACATGAAATGAATGAAAAAGTCCACGCTGACGATTAATTAATAAATACTTATCTTTTAACAATATACTTCAATTTTAATATAATTATCCCCCTAGAGTTGTGCCCAATTAATCTTATTTATAATTCTGATTTTTTTAAAAAGCTTGAAAAATAATTTATTCTCTTGTGAAATGAGTTTTTTAAAAAAATGCCTAAAAAGAAAAAAAAAATTATAGTTAAGAAAGAAAAACAGAATTTTACTGGATTAGCTAATTTTACAACTAAATCTATAAGTGGCGCATTTAAAAATTTCAAAAAAAACCAAGAACTTAAAAAAATTAAAGAGATAAAATTAAAAAAACTACAAGAGAAAAATTCTCTGCTTAAAGAAAAAAAGGAACTAAGAATTTGGGAAGAGAAACTTAAGAAAGAAGATAATAAATTGAGTTCTAAGGAAGAATTTTTAGAATTAAAAGAGAAAGAATTAAAATCTAGAGAAGAAAAACAAAAAATTGAGAGTGAGAGACTTATAGATAAAGATAAAGAATTAATCCAAATATCAAAAGAGTTAAGAAATAAAGAAAAAGAACTAAAATTAAAAGAAGAAATACAAAATAGAAAAGATATTGATTTAAAAGTTAGAGAAGATGAACAAGTTCAAAAAGAACTAAAAGAACAAAAACGAAAAAATAAAGAATTAAAAGCACTTAAAGAAGATGAGGATAGGAAAAAACAACTTGAATATATAAAAATTAAAGAATGGGAAGAAAAATTTGATAAAGATCAAAAAGAGAAGGAACGTCTAGAATTTATAAAAGAACAGAAAATCAAACAAAAAGAATTAGAAAAACTTAGACAATTTGAAGAATTAGAAAATCCTAAAAAAAATATAAATTTTGACTTTGATGATTTAGATGTCGATAAATCTACAAAAAATTAACTATACTAAAGGTATATATTTATGAAGAAAAATAAATCAAATAAAGATTCAATACCGTCTCTTTTCGCAAAAAAATACATTTATTATTATTATGCTTTTTTTTGGATAATCTTGCTATTAGTTGTCTTTGTTGGATGAATAAAAATATAATATTTATCATCATTATAGTTCTTGCAATTGAGCTATCCGGTCATGGTATTATTGTATCATTAATGAGATTGCTAAATTCTTAGTACTAGACTATTAAGCTTTTGGTGGTAACTCATTTTTGTTCATAAATGAAAACCCTTTTATAACTGCATCGCGCTTAGCAATTTCATTATACCATCTTGTTAGGTTTTTGAATTTAGATAAACCTATATCGTGCCACCCATGACGAGCAATCCAAGGAAAAGTAGCTATATCTGCAATTGTATATCTTTCACCTGATAAAAATTTTGAATTTAATAATCTTTGATCAAGTTCTTCGTAAATTCTTTTTGTTATTTTGAAATATCTGTCCTCACCAAATTTACTTTTGCCAGGATTGTAGTGATGGAATTGATGATGTTGACCTAACATAGGGCCAACATATCCAATTTGAGCCATTAACCATTGATTGATCGCTAATCGATCTTCAGTGTTATAAAATTTTCCACTTTCAATAGCTAAATAAATTAATATTGCACCAGACTCAAAAATAGTTTTAGACTTTTTATGATCAATAATTACTGGAATTTTTCTAAATGGGCTTATTTTTTTAAAAGCTGATTTAAATTGATCACCTTCATCAAGATTTACTTTAGTAACTTTATAATCAAAACCAATTTCCTCAAGCATAATACTAATTTTTTTACCGTTTGGGGTATTTGCTGAAAATAATTCAATCACTTTTTATACCCAAACGATCCTTTATGGTCTTGGATGATGTGGTAAATTCGAATCTATATTTTTCATTTGGTCTTGCTAATTTAAAACATGCCCTAGCTGCTAAAGCTCCCTCATGAAAGCCTGACAAAATAAGTTTAAGTTTTCCAGGATAGCTACATATGTCACCCACTGCGTAAATCCCTTTTTGATTGGTTTCAAATTTTTCTGTGTCTACTTCAATAGTTTTTTTATCGATATTTAAACCCCAATTTGCTATTGGACCAAGTTGCATAATTAAACCAAAAAAACCAAGAGCATAATCTGTTTTAATGTTTTTTATCTCTTTATCATCATTTTTAATTTCAATGCTCTCTAAATGTCCATTGCCCTTGATCGAAATCATTTGATATTTAGTAAAAAGATTAATTTTTCCTTCTTTACTTAATTCATAAACCTTATCAACAGTTGCTTGTGCCCCTCTGAAATCATCTCTTCTATGAACCAAGTTCACTTTTGAATTTTTTGATAGTTCTATAGCCCAATCTAGAGCACTGTCTCCTCCACCAAAGATTGTTATTGTCTTATCCTTAAATATGCTTTTATCTTTTATTGAGTAAAATATTGACTTATTCTCAAATTTTTCACATTCTTTAATAGAAAATTTTCTTGGTTCAAATGAACCTACTCCGCCTGCTATAATTACATTCGGAGTTGAAAATATTTTGCCGTTATTTGTTTTAACAATCCATTTGTCACCTTCTTTTTTTACTTCATCAACTCTTTCACCTAAATGAAATTTGATATTAAATGGTTTAATTTGATTTATTAAATTATTAGTTAACTCTTCTCCTGTGCATTCAGGTACCGCTGGGATGTCATAAATAGGTTTGTCAGGATAAAGCTCTATACATTGACCACCAATTTTATCTAAATTATCAACAATCTCACAATCAAGACCAATTAATTTTAACTGATGTGCAGTAAACAAACCTGTTGGTCCTGCTCCAATTATTAGTGCATCTATTTTATTCATTTAACTTTGCTTAGAGGGGATATTTACTATTAAACCATCTAATTCATCTGAAACTATAATTTGACAACTTAATCTACTATTTTTTTTTGGTTCAAATGCCATGTCTAACATATCTTCTTCTCCATCTTCTTTTACCGGAATTTTATCAAACCATTCATCATTAACATATACATGACATGTTGCACAAGCCATACCTCCACCACAATCCGCATCAATCCCTGGAATATCATTTTGAACAGCTCCCTCCATTACTGTAAGACCATTTTGTACTTCAATAGTATGATTTGTATTATCATGAGTTATGTATGTTATTTTTGCCATGGATATAATATAATTATATAAAAAAAATAGGGCAAGTATGTGAAAACATACTCGCCCTATAATTAATTAATTACTAAGTGTAATTATCTAGCTCTCGCGCCAGCTCCAGAACTTACTGCAGCAGCCCAGATCACTAGACCGAATGCAATTTTGTTAATGAAGTCAGCTAAGTTGTAAACTACGTTTAGCGTGTTAGCGTCTACTCCACCTGTTAGGTAACCAAATACATAACCTAATGGGTAAATCGCCCAACCTACTGTTACGATCATTCTCATCGCACCAAATGCAGTTACAAGAGCTTTGTTTCCACTCTTATTAGCAGCTTTACCAGCTTCACCTGAGAATATTTCATAAAGAATGTATACCCAACCTGCCATACCGATAATGAAACCAAGTGTAGCGTTGATGTATCCAGCTTCTCCTAAATATCCACCGATTAACATTACTAATGAACCAATTAACAATCTCCAGAAAATTCCAGAATTTGCTTTTCTTACAGCTACTAGAATTAAATAGAATTCTATCATCTGTAATGGCACAGTAATTAACCAGTCAATATATCTATATACTGTTGGTGAGTCGCCAGTGCTTACCCATACATCTCTCATGTACATGTAATGGATAAACGCAATACCAGTTACTAGACCTGCTACTGTTACTGATGTCTTCCATGCTGGATTTACAGTACTTCTCTCCATAAAGAAAAAAGCTGTTGCAGCCAACATACCCATTGAAATTATCCAAAAAGAAATTCCAACGAAGTCATCTTGAGCTAACATAGCGGTCGCAGCGTTTGCTACAGTTGTAACACCCATCAGGGCAACAGCTGTAAGAGCAAACAATTTAAGTTTTTTCATAAAAAACTCCCTCTTTAGTTAGTTTTTACTTTTTAGTTTATATAAACTAGGCCCAGGCTTCCCTAAGCCAAAGTTGGGGGTTAAATATCAAATAAAAACACTTTATAGAAGGTTTAAATGTCATTTATTTACATTGATTTTACTTGTTTTTTAAAATTAAATACAATTTGTGATTTAAAAACCACAAAAAATAAGGAAATCGAATCAAATTTTTATGCCAAATAATTTCAAAGAAATTTATGATAGATCAATTAAAGATCCTGAAAAATTTTGGCAAAATGCGTCTGAAGACATCTTTTGGTTCAAAAAACCAACTAAAATTTTAAATAAATTAAACCCTCCTTTCTATAAATGGTATGAAGATGGTGTAACAAACACATGTTACAATGCTTTAGATATTCACATTGATGAAGGAAGAGGTCAAAAAACAGCTTTGATCTATGATAGTCCTATCACAGGTAAGAAAAGCAAATTCACTTATAATGAATTGAAGTCAAAAGTTTCAAAATTTGCAGGGGTCCTTAAATCTCATGGAGCAAGTAAAGGTGATAGAGTAATCATTTACATGCCTATGATCCCAGAAGCAGTAGTTGCAATGCTTGCCTGCGCAAGAATTGGTGCAATTCACTCTGTTGTTTTTGGAGGATTTGCCTCAAATGAACTTGCAAGTAGAATAGATGACAGTAAAGCAAAGTTATTAGTAACTGCTTCATGTGGTTTTGAACCTGGACGAACAGTGGAATACAAACCTTTAGTCGATGAAGCATTGAACATAGCAAATCACAAAATAGAAAAAATGATTTTATTTCAAAGACCTGGATATGAAGTCAAATTAAATGCTCCAACTGAGGTTAGTTGGGAAGAAGCAATGACTAATGCAAGTGATACAGATTGTGTAGAAATGAAATCTAACGAATTTGCCTATATACTATACACATCTGGCACTACTGGAACTCCAAAAGGTATTGTGAGAGACATTGGTGGTCACATAGTTGCTCTTAAATGGACTATGAAAAACATTTATAATATTAATACTGATGATGTTTGGTGGTCAGCAAGCGATATTGGCTGGATTGTTGGGCATTCTTATATAGTATATGCTCCCTTGTTTAAGGGATGTACTACTGTCTTATTTGAAGGTAAGCCAGTTGGAACACCAGACGCTGGTGCCTTCTGGAAAATTATATCAGATTATAAAGTAAAATCTCTCTTCACAGCTCCAACTGCATTTAGAGCGATTAAGAAAGAAGATCCTGAAGGAAAATTTTTTTCAAAATATAACTTAAGTAATTTTGAGAGCTTGTTTCTTGCAGGAGAACGAGCTGACCCAGATACAATTAAATGGGCAGAAAATTTACTTAAAGTTCCAGTTATTGATCATTGGTGGCAAACTGAAACAAGCTGGGCAATAAGCTCTAATTGCACTGGTATTGAAATGATGAAAACAAAATATGGTTCAGCTTGTAAAGCAGTTCCTGGTTATGATGTAAAAATTATTAAACCTGATCAATCCTTAGCAAAACCAAATGAGATGGGTGACATAGTAGTAAAGCTTCCTTTACCTCCAGGAACTTTTCCTACACTTTGGAATGCAGACACAAGATATAAAGAAAATTATATGTCCAATTACGAAGGATATTATCAAACATATGATGCAGGACACATTGATGAAGATGGATATATTTGGATTATGTCTAGAACAGACGATATCATAAATGTTGCAGGTCATAGACTTTCCACTGGAGCAATCGAAGAGGTACTATCAGAACACCAATCTGTTGCTGAATGTGCTGTGCTTGGAATATCTGACAAATTAAAAGGTCAATTGCCTATTGGTCTGGTTGTTTTGAAATCTGGGGTTAAAAAAGACAACGAAACAATAGCAAAAGAATGTGTTCAGATGGTCAGAGATAAAATCGGCCCTGTCGCTGCATTTAAAGTGGTAATTGTAATTAAAAGATTACCCAAAACTAGATCTGGAAAAATATTAAGAGGAACAATTAGGAAAATTGCTGACAATGAACAATACAAAGTTCCTCCCACAATAGATGATCCAGCAATTTTAACTGAAATTAAAGATGATTTAATTAAATACAAAATTTTAAAAAATGCTTAAAGTATATCTACTATTGGTAGGTGCTATTTTTTGTGAAGTTGCTGGAACAATGCTTTTACCAGTATCGCAAAACTTTACTAAATTAATTCCAACAATTTTATTATCAATATTTTATTTAACAGCATTTTATCTTTTAACTTTTGTAGTAAATAAACTTCCTATTGCAATTGTTTATGCTACTTGGAGTGGTTTAGGGATTTTTACAATTGCTATTTTAGGTTATATTTTTTTTAAACAAACTCTCTCTTGGCAAGCAATAGTTGGATTATTCTTGATAGTTTTTGGGGTAGTCTTAGTTAACTCTTTTAGTAGATAGGATTTTAATTAATTACAAAAAAATATTAATAAATTTTGTTAATATATAATCTAAACTTTTATTTGTAGGCATTTTGTTTTTTGATAATAATGAATTTAAAAATTCAAAAGCTTCATTTCGCCTAATCCACCACTTTTTATTTTTATATTTAGAATAATTTGAATCTGTACCATCACCGACTTGCCTATAATACGTTAAATGTAAATGATGAATATAAAAATCTTTAATTATTATTGAATAATAAACAGCAAGATAAAAATCTATCGCAAGATTTGGAAATTTTTTAAACTTTATTTTATCTAAAACTTTTACCAAAGTTTTTTTTTCAAAAGTCATACAACTTGTAGGAGGAAATTTTGGCCATTTATTTTTAGTTATTTTATTTGAGTAATTCTTTTTAATTGTTTTGTTCTTGTACTTATAAATAGGCTGATCCAGAACAATCTTAATATTTTTTTTATTAAAAACTTTTATTATTTCAAAAATTTTATCCTTATGGAAATAATCATCTGCATCAAGCAAAGAAATAAATCTTCCTCTTGAAAATTTAAGACTTTTTTTTATTGCTAAAAATTGATTAATGGGAGAAGAAAAATTTTTTTTTCCCTCATTTGAAATTATTCTAAAATTCAAATTATTTTTTTTTTTAAAATCTATTATTTTTTTAAGAGAATTATCAGAAGATTTATCATCAAAAAATACTATTTCTATATTCTTATATTTTTGTTTTAAACACGCATTAATTGCCTTTAAAACATAACCTGATTTATTAAAATTAGTTATTATGATTGTAACTAGAGCATTTTTACTTAAACCAGGCATTTTAAAACATTTTATTGTTAATTGGTTATAAAAATTTCAATGGTTTTCCCTCTGGCTCACCTAAAATTTTGCCATCTTTCATTTTAATTCTTCCATTAACAACTGTTAGGACTGGAGAACCTTGTAATTTAAAACCATTAAAAGGAGACCAGCCACATTTACTCTCAATATTTTCATTTTTAATCTCAATTGTTTTATTCATATCAACAATTGTAAAATCTGCATCATAACCTTCTTTTATAAATCCTTTATCTTTAATTCCAAAAATTTTAACTGGATTTTCACAAACAAAGTTCATTAATTGTTTAAGTGTTAACTTACCATTATTAACATGATTTAACATTACTGGTATTAAAGTCTGAACTCCTGGCATACCAGAAGGTGTATTTGGGTAAATTTTATCCTTATTTTCTTTTAAATGCGGAGCATGATCTGAACCAATTGTATCATTAAAATTATTTCTAACTGCATACCACAATCTATCATAATGACTTTTGTCTCTTAAAGGTGGATTCATTTGAGCATAAGTTCCAAGCTTGTCGTAACAATCTGGAGCGTAAAGAGTTAAGTGTTGAGGAGTAATCTCAAATGTAATATTTCCTTTGTGTTGAGAAAGAAAATCTACCTCTTCTTTTGTCGTAACATGGAGTATATGAGCTTTTTTTTTATGTTTTTCAGCAATCCTAATAATTCTTCTGGTTGATGATATTGCACACTCTACACTTCTCCAAATTGGGTGTGTATGAACATCTCCGTCTTTGATTAATTTTTTGTTAATTTTTAAAATTGCCTCATCCTCAGAATGTACTGCTACTACTTTTGAGCTATTTTGAAAAACTTTATCTATATCGTTTTCCTCAGCAACCAATAAATTACCAGTTGAGGATCCTACAAAAAGTTTAATACCACAACATCCCTCTAATCCTTCTAAACTTGCTAAATCATCTGCATTATCTGCTGTTGCACCAAAGTAAAAAGCGTGGTTACAGTACATTCTATTTTTAGCAAGATCTATTTTTTTTTGAAACTCTTTCATGTTCGAGGTAGGTGGATTAGTATTAGGCATTTCAAAAACACTGGTGATACCTCCTACAATTGCAGCTCTACTGCCTGAGTGAAGATCTTCAGTATCTGTTGAGCCCGGTTCCCTAAAATGAGTTTGGGTATCTATACAACCTGGTAAAACTGTTAAACCTTTAGCATCTATAGTATCTTTGGCCTCTTCAATAATTTTACCTATGCTTTGGATTTTTCCATCTTTGACAGAAATATCTACAACTTTAAGCTCTCCATCTATATAACAATGACCATTTTTGATTTTAAGATCTAACATTTATGAAAAAAGTAATTATATTAAAATTCGTTATGATGCAAATATGAATAATAGTGTCTACATACTAAAAGATAGAGCGATAATTTATATTAATGGTGAAGATTCAAAAGATTTTCTTCAAAATCTTATTAGCAATGACATTAATAAAGTTACAGATAAATCAAGTTGTTTTGCATCTTTACTTACACCGCAAGGTAAATTTTTATTTGAGTTTATAGTAGTAAAACATAAATCAGGTTATTTTATTGATTGTGAAAAAAATCAATCTGATGAAATATTTAAGAAACTTAATATATATAAAATTAGATCAAAAGTAGAAATTCTAAATTTAAGTAATGAGTTTGTAGTTGCAAGCTTTAGTTATAAAAAATATTTATCAATTGAAGGTTCAAAAGATGTTGAAGGATTTACATTCAAATATAGGGAAGATCCAATTATTTTAGATCCAAGAAATAAAAATTTAGGTGCCAGGCTGATAATAAATTTAGAAAAACTTTATTTATCTTTGAAAAAATTAGATTTAAAAGATGACAAAATTGAAAAATATTATATTGAAAGTCATAAACTTGGCATCGTACCAAAAGACTTAAATAAACTTCAAAATAAATTATTTGGTATCGAGTGTAATTTTGAAGAGCTTAACGGAATTGATTTTAAAAAAGGCTGTTATGTTGGACAAGAAAATACTGCTAGAATTAAACTAAAAAACAAACTTTCAAAAAGATTACTACCTATTAAGATTATTGATGGAAAGCTATCTGAAGATGAAAAAATTTATAATAATGAAATTGAGATTGGAAAAGTTTTAATTAATGATGAATACCCTTTTGCTCTTATTAAATTTTTAGATAAAAACTTTGATAAAGAACAAGTATTTAAAAGCAAAAATGGAAAATATAAAATTTTAGTTCCTGAATGGTTAAATATTTAGGTATTTGGTGCGGCCAGAGAGACTCGAACTCTCATGGACTTGGTCCACACGGCCCTCAACCGTGCCTGTCTACCAATTTCAGCATGGCCGCAATATGACCCACAATAAATCAATGACAAGAAGGTTTCAAATTGATAAATTTTGTTATGGAATTTAATCAAGAAGTAAGAAAAACAACAGACCCTATATATAAAAAAATATCTAAGGTGATGCCAGAAATTGAGTGGTCAGTTCATGCTCCTTACATCCACAAAATAAATAAATTAAAAAAAGAGAAAAATGCAGTTATTCTTGCACATAACTATCAAACTCCAGAAATTTATCATGGAATTGCAGATTTTTCAGCCGACTCATTAGCGCTTGCTGTAGAGGCATCAAAAACTTCTGCCGATATTATTGTAATGGCTGGTGTTCACTTTATGGCTGAGACAGCAAAATTAATGAGTCCAAATAAAAAAGTTTTATTACCAGACATGAAAGCTGGTTGTTCTTTATCTTCGTCAATAACTGGTAAGGATGTTAGATTACTTAAAGAGAAATACCCAGGAGTCCCTGTAGTATCTTATGTTAACACCTCTGCTGATGTAAAAGCAGAAACAGATGTTTGTTGTACATCTGCAAATGCAGTCAAAATAGTAAAATCTTTAGGAGTCAAAAAAGTAATCTTTTTACCTGATGACTATTTGGCAAAATATGTTGCTTCTCAAACAGATGTTGAGATTATTTCGTGGAAGGGAATTTGTATTGTACATGATCAATTTAACGAAAAAGAAATTATCAATATAAGAAAAAATAATCCTGGGATAAAGATAATTGCTCACCCAGAATGTCCACCTGAAGTAATTAAAGCAAGTGATTTTGCTGGTTCAACCTCTGGTATGATTAATTATGTTAGAGATAATCAACCAAAAAAAGTGATGATGGTAACAGAATGTTCAATGAGTGATAATATACAAGTAGAAAATCCAAATGTAGAATTTATTAGACCATGTAATATGTGTCCACACATGAAAAAAATTACTCTACCAAAAATTTTAGATTGTCTAGAAAATGAAACTGGTGAAATTTTGATGAACCAGGAGACAATTAATAAAGCAAGATCATCAGTTGAAAAAATGGTAGCTATTGGCAGATAAATTTTTGTGTCCCAAATAAAACTGAGTGAAAATTTTATAAAGAATACTGTTAAGCTTGCTCTTAATGAAGATCTTTATCCCTCTGGAGATTTAACTTCAAACTTATTAAATAATAATAAAGTTATAAAGATTAAATTAATTTCAAATCAGGATGCAATTATTGGTGGTTTGTTATTCGCAAAATACGCTTTTTCATTAATAGATAAAAAAATTAAATTTATTTCAAAAAAAAAAGATGGTTCTTTTGTAAAAAAGAAATCATTAGTTGCTACAATCGAAGGTAAAGCACGAAATATAATGATAGCTGAGAGAGTTGCTTTAAACTTTTTGTCTCATATTTCAGGGATTGCTACTAAAACTAATCAATTTGTTAAAATAGTTGGAAAAAAATGTAAAATTTGTTGTACAAGAAAAACGATTCCTAACTTAAGAGTAATACAAAAATATGCTGTCAAAATAGGAGGAGGAAAAAATCATAGATTCAATTTGAGTGATGAGTTTTTAATTAAAGATAATCATATTGCTAGTTCTAATATTAGAGCATTAGTTTTATCAGCTATTAGAAAGAAAAAAGGTAAAAAAATTACCGTAGAAGTTGATAACTTAAAACAACTTAAATCGATAATAGGTTTAAAATTTGACACAGTTTTATTTGATAATATGGATATAAAAAATTTAAAAAAAGGAGTTAAACTTGCTAAAAATTATTATGAAACTGAGGCATCAGGTAATATTAATTTAAAGACAGTTAAATCAATTGCATCAACTGGAGTAGATAGAATTTCTATAGGTAGTATCACACACAGTGCACCCGCTGTTGATTATAAGATGGAAATTTAATTAATAAATTTAGACAGATCTGGTTTAAAATAATTTGGTCCTTTCATTACTTTCCCAGCATCATTATATATGGGTTTTCCATTTACATCTAATTTACTCATATTAGAATTTTGTACCTCATCAAAACATTTATCAAGATTAATACCGAATGCGTGCCCAGCTCCATAAGTTACATAAAGTATATCTGTTAAAGCATCAGCAACTTCCAATAAATCTTTATTATCCATAGCTGTTGTAAGTTCCTCGAGTTCTTCTTTAATTAGATCTATTCTAAGTTTATTGATTTTATCTGTACTAAATGAGGGTTTATCTTTAACATCTTGTCCAAAAGTTTTCATAAAAATTCCAACCTTGCTAAAATTTGACATATTGCTCCTGTAAGTTTTTAAAAATTTATGTATATTAATAATAATTTAATAATTACTTATTAATCAATGAAATTTAGAAAAGAATTTGACAGTATTGGAAAAATTAATGTACCAAATGATAAATATTGGGGAGCATCTACTCAAAGATCAAAAAAATATTTTGATATTGGTGAATTCTTAGTTAGACCAGTTCTAATAAAATCTATTGCAATAATAAAAAAAGCTGCAGCAGTTGTGCATGTTAGAAAAAAACAAATTTTACCACATATTTCTAGAGCTATTATCAAAGCTTCAAATGAAGTTATTTCTGGTAAGCTAGATAAACATTTCCCCTTAAAGGTATGGCAAACAGGTTCTGGTACTCAAAGTAATATGAATGTAAATGAAGTAATTGCAAATAGAGCTATAGAAATTTTAGGTGGAAAAAAAGGAACAAAAAAACCAGTCCATCCAAATGACCATGTAAATAAATCTCAATCTACTAACGATGTATTTCCTACTGCAATGCATATAGCAATTGCGATCGAAACAAAAAATAAATTATTACCTTCTTTAAATTTATTAAATAAAGAATTGAAAAAGAAAGTTTCTCAATTTAAAAATATTGTTAAGGTCGGCAGAACCCACCTTCAAGATGCGACACCATTAACTTTAGGACAAGAATTTTCAGGATATCAGTCACAACTTGAAAATTGTATATCAAGAATTAAAGGTGCACTTAAAGAAATACATTATTTAGCCCAAGGTGGAACAGCCGTAGGAACTGGAATAAATACAAAAAAAGGATTTGATAAAGAAATAATAAATGAAATTAAAAGAATTACTAAACTTCCTTTTAAACCAACAAAAAATAAATTTGCGGCACTAGCTGCACACGATGAAATAGTCAATTTTTCAGGTACATTAAACACAACAGCAGTTTGCTTAATGAAAATTGCAAATGATATTAGATTTTTGGGTTCAGGTCCTCGAGCTGGTTATGGAGAAATTATTTTACCTGCTAATGAGCCAGGTTCTTCTATCATGCCTGGAAAAGTAAATCCTACTCAATCGGAAGCAGTTACAATGGTTTGTGTAAAAGTAATTGGAAATCATAACGGAATTACAATGGCTGGCTCACACGGACATTTTGAATTAAATGTTTTTAAACCTTTGATTGCTCATAACATATTACAATCAATCGATTTACTCGCAGATAGTACAAAAAATTTTTCTCTTTATTGCATCAAAGGCATTAAAGCTGATAAAATTAAAATTAAAAAATTTTTAGATAATTCACTTATGATGGTTACTGCGTTAGCACCACACATAGGTTATGATAATGCTGCGAAAATAGCAAAATCTGCTTTAAAAAATGGAACCACTCTTAAAACTGAAACACTTAAATCAGGATTAATAGACGAAAAAAAATATCATAAAATTATAAATCCAAAGAAGATGACCTATCCAAATTAAAAATTTTTTAAAAAATTTTTAATTGAATTCCTAATTATAATCTTATTAAAAATGTCGTCTTTTTTAGAATTAAATTTATTCAAAAATTTTTCTAAATTTTGATTAGTTTTTCCGTTAACTTTCAAATTATCAATTTCTAAAAACTGATCGTCAAGATTTAATAAAAATTCAAATTTAATATTCTTAATATTTTTTCTGAAATTTCTATTTATCTGATAATGGGCATAAAAATCAGTAATATCATCAAAATCAAGACGAATAAAACCAACAAATTTAATTTTATTATCAACAACAATTAATTGAGTGTCCTCTATATTGATTTTTACAGAATTTTTAAATGAGGTTTTTAAATTTTGTATAAATATATTTCCTTCCTCAAAAATAATATCAAATTTTGTTTCTTTTATATGTTTAAAATCTTTTAAATTATTCGCTTCAATAGCAATTTTTCCACTAAAATTATTGTTATTAAAAATTTCAGATTTGATAAGATTTACTAGCATAGAGTCATCTTTAAAAAATCTTTTTATTTCTATTTCATTTACGCTTAAATTAGAGGAAAGAAAAAAAGGTTTTATATTTATCTCACCAGTTTGTTTATCATCAGATGTATTAAAAATTAAGTTATCATTAATCAATCTATATTTAATAGTTTTATTTTTATTTGTTAAATTCAAAATCAACTGTCCCTTAAATTCATTTTCAGCATAATTTAAATCATTATAAATATTTAACTTTAATGAAGTTAAACTTATTTTTTGCAATATCTTATTTTTCTTGGCATCATGTTCTGCACTTAGGTTAATAGGCAAATTGAAAATTTCAAATTTTGAATCAATTTTATTTAAAAATTCATCTTGATAAAGATAATGTAATTTTTTAATCTCAGTTAAAAAAATTATATCACCACTTTGATCTAAATAAAATAATTTACTTTTTATAAATTTTATATCTTGATCATTTATATCGTTATTTAGTAATTTAAAAAAAAATTCAAAATTTGATTGATCAATTTTGAAGTTAGTTTTTACAAAAATTAAATTTTTTATTTTAATTCTATTAAATTTTAAAAAATTTTTACTAGATATAAAAATTTTGATATTTTTCGAATTAGAGATAATTTTTGAATTATGTTCAATCTTTACATTTTTAATCAAAAAATGTGGCTGTGGAAATAGTCCGTATTGAAGATCCTTATCTAAAATAACTTTAAAATTGAATTCTCTTAATATTTGATTTTCTATTTGTGCTCTTACCTTGTCTTTGACGTAAAATGAGGGTAATGAAAAATAGACAATTATAGTGATAAAAATTGTCGCTAAAATGATAAAAATTTTTTTATCTAGGCTTTTTGGATGAATTTTTTTAATAAAATTTGAGTCTCTAAAAAAATTAAAAAAACTTTCTATTCTCTTAGTTATTGATAATACTAGTTTACTAAATTTTTTTTGAAATGAATCTTTTTTTATCATTAATTAAAACTTATAAATAAATAATTAAAATGGTAAATGTAGATTATCTAAAAAACCTAAATGAGGCCCAAATACAAGCGGTAACTCATTTAAATGGGCCTTTATTAATCGTTGCCGGTGCTGGATCTGGAAAAACTAAAGTTTTAACGAGTAGAATTGCACATATAATTAAAGAGAAAAAAGCTTTTGCAAATCAAATTTTAGCAGTGACTTTCACCAACAAAGCTGCAAAAGAAATGCATACAAGAGTAAGTTCTATGCTTGGTGTAGAAGCGACTAGTTTATCGTGGCTTGGTACCTTTCATTCAATATGTGCTAAGTTATTGAGAAAGCATGCTACAGCAGTAAATTTAAATTCAAATTTTACTATTATAGATACTGATGATCAAATTAGATTAATTAAGAATATTTGCAAAGCAGAAAACATAGATGTCAAACAACTTGCTCCAAGATATATTCTTGCAATAATTGATAAGTGGAAAAATAAAGGAAATTACCCAAACGAGGTAATTATAAATAAAAAAGATATTTATGAAAAAACTATTTTACCTGTTTATAAAATTTACCAACAAAAACTTATAGATTTAAATACTTGCGACTTTGGTGACTTAATTTTACATTGTGTAAAAATTTTAGAAAATAATCCAGATATTAGAGAAATTTATTCAAAAAACTTTAAATATATTTTGGTCGATGAATATCAAGACACTAATTATATTCAAAGTAGATGGCTAAACATATTAGCAGAAAAAAATAAAAATCTTTGTTGTGTTGGTGATGATGATCAGTCAATCTATAGTTGGCGTGGTGCAGAAATAAAAAATTTTTTAGAATTTGATCAAATTTATGAAAATACTAAAATAATAAGACTTGAACAAAATTATCGATCAACACAAAATATTTTATCTGTAGCGTCTAATCTAATTTCAAATAATCAAAAAAGAGTGGGCAAGACTCTCAAATCAACTAAGGAAGATGGTGATTTAATTAATCTAAATTGTTATAAAAATGGTAAAGATGAGGCTATTGGCTTATCAGATGAAATAGAAAAAATTAAAAAAGAATATTCATTAAATAATATTGCAATTCTTGTAAGGGCAATATTTCAAACAAGAGAATTTGAAGAAAGATTTTTAAAAATTGGATTACCTTATAGAATTTTAGGTGGGACAAAATTTTATGAAAGAGCTGAAATCAAAGATTGTGTTGCTTACCTAAGAATAGTTTATCAAGACAAAGATGATCTTGCTTTTGAAAGAATAGTAAATAATCCCAAAAGATCTATCGGAGATAACACATTAAAACAAATTCATGAATTTGCTAAGAAAAATTTTTGTTGCCTTGAATTTGCTTCAAGAAAAATGATTAATCAAAATTTAATCAAACCCAAAACAAAATTAGGTTTATCAATATTTTTAAACTCTCTATCTAAATGGAGGAATGAATTAGAAAATAAAAAAATTAGTCATGTCAAATTATTACAAATAATATTAGATGAGTCAGGCTATTCTGCAATGTTGAAAAATAAAAAAGATTTAGAAAATGAAAATCGTCTTGAAAATATAAAAGAATTACTAAATGCAATGAAAGAATTTGATACTCTTGAAAGTTTTTTAGAACATGTCTCTTTAGCAACTTCAATAGATCAGGATTGGGAAGGACAAAAAGTTAATATGATGTCAATGCACGCAGCAAAAGGTTTAGAGTTTGATGTTGTATTTTTACCTGGTTGGGAAGAAGGTTTATTTCCACATCAAAAGTCAATTGAAGAAAAAGGACAAAATGGATTAGAGGAGGAAAGAAGATTAGCCTATGTAGGAATTACTAGAGCTAAGAAAAAAGCAATAATTTCATTTTCAATGAATAGATTTTATCAAGGAGATTGGATAAACAGTATGGCATCTAGATTTATTGATGAACTTCCAGATGATTTTATAGAAAAAAATTCAGTTTTTGAGGAAGATAAAAATGAGATAGAAGATTTTGAATTTAATCAAGATTTTGATAATAAAAACGAGACTAGAAGTCCTGGATGGATAAGATATCAGAAGAGAATTAAATAAAGTGAGTAAAAAAATAGAATTATTAAGAAGTAAATTCAAAAAATATAATATTGATGGATATATTGTTCCTAAAAATGATGATTATTTTACAGAATATTCAAAAGTTAACAGATTACAAACAATATCAAATTTTACTGGCTCAGCAGGTCTAGCTGTTATTTTAAAAAAAAGAAATTTTTTATTTACTGATGGCAGATACACTATTCAAAGTCAAATTGAGTCGGGAAAAAATTTTAAGATTATAAATTTTGAAAAAATAGCAAATTTTAGATTAATCAAAAATCTAAAATTAGGAATTGATCCTAAACTATTTACATATAGGCAAATTAGAAACTATTTTTTAAAATATAATAAAATTGAATTTATTAATGAAAATTTAATTGATCAAATAGAAAAAAAAGAAATAAATGACTCTTCCTCTTTTTTTTCATTGGATAAAAATATTGTTGGGGAAAGCTCTAGTTCTAAAATAAAAAAAATTACTAATTTTTTAAAAAAAAATAAAGCAGATTATATTTTTATTAGCGCCCCTGAAAATGTTGCATGGATTTTGAATATAAGAGGTTTCGATGGCCCAAATAGTCCTATACCAAATTGTAGATTAATTATAAGCAAAACAAAAAAAGTATTATTAATAAGTAAAATAAAAAAGTGTAAAAAGCTTCTTAGAGATAAGATTATAAAATTAAATCAACTTATTGATATAAAAAAATTACCAAAAGAAATTTTAACCTTAAAAGGAAAAAAATTTATTATCGACCAAAATTCTTGCTCGATATATTATGAAGATATCATTAAATCCAAATTTCAAATATTAAAGAAGGAAGACCCAACATATTTTTTAAAATCAATAAAAAACAAAACTGAAATTAAGAATTTAAAAAAAGCTCACATATTAGATGGAGTAGCTTTAACTAAATTTTTATATTGGATTAAAAATGTAAATAAAAAAAAAATTACTGAAGTTGATGCTCAAAATAAATTAGAAAAATTTAGAAAAATGAATACAAATTTTCTTTATCCAAGCTTCGAAACCATTGCTGCATCAGGTGGAAATGGAGCAATAGTTCATTATCGCGCAGAAAAAAATAAATGCAAAATTATAAAAAATAAAGATATTTTTCTATGTGACTCTGGAGGTCAATATAAGTATGGAACAACAGATGTTACAAGAACAATTTGTTTTTCAAAGCAAAGACAACAAATTAAAAATATTTTTACTTACGTATTAAAGGGCCATATTGCTGTAGCAACAACTAATCTTAAAAAAGATAATGTTGGTAAAAAAATTGATTTAAGAGCTAGAAAATATTTAAAACAAAATAATCTAGATTACGCCCATGGAACTGGACACGGAGTTGGTTTTTTTCTAAATGTTCATGAAGGGCCTCAATCTATTTCAAAAATGAATACTGTTGAATTAAAAGAAGGTATGGTTTTAAGCAATGAGCCGGGTTATTACAAAAAAGATAAATTTGGAATTCGTATTGAAAATTTAGTTTATATTAAAAAAATAAATAAAAAAATTTTTTTTGAAAACTTAACGCAAGCTCCAATTGAAAAAGATCTAATTAATTTTAATCTTTTAACCTCTTCAGAGAAAAAATACTTATTTAAATATCATTTGAATGTGTATTTTAAAATTTCACAATATTTAAATACCAAAGAAAAAAAATGGTTAATTAGTTTTATTTAACATTTTTAAAAATTGATTTTGATCAATTATTTTAACATTAAGTTCTTTTGCATACAAAACTTTTCTTGTTGTTGGTTTTTCTCCTACAATTAAATAATTTAATTTTTTTGAGACACCACTAACTACCATTCCAGAATTTTCTTCTATTAAAGATTTAATTTCTGCCCTACTTATCTCATGAAGCTTACCTGTCACTAAAAAAGTTTTATTGCTTAGTACGCCAATTTTTTTATTAACTATCGCATTGTTGATTGATAAAATTTCTCCTAATCTAACTAGGATTTTCAAATTTGTTTTGTTAGAAAAAAAATTTTTTATTGAATTAACTTGAGTTTCACCAATTCCATCAATATTAATTAAATCATTAAATTGGTGGTTCTTTGACAAATCTTTAAACTTTGAAAATGTAATAAAATATTTAGACAATAATTTTGCGTTCTCTAATCCTATATGTCTAATGCCTAAAGCATAAATAAATCTCTCAAAAGAAATTTTTCTTTTTTCAGTAATAGAGTGCTTTAAATTTGCGACAGACAATTTTCCCCAGCCATCTAGTTTTTCAATTTTTTTATAATCCAGTTCAAATATATCTTGTGGGTATTTTATTAGATTTAATTTCCAAAAACTTTCTACAATTTTTTTTCCAAAACCATCTATATTAAAGGCTTCCTTAGATACAAAATGTTTTAATTTTTCAATTGAAATTTTATCACAATCATATCCCTCACTTGGACATCTTCTTACTGCATCTTTTTTTTTTGTAATTATATTAAACTCTTTAATAGTTTTAGATCCACAAGAAGGGCAGTTTAGGGGAAAATTAAATTTCTTAGAATTTTTTAATCTTTTCTTAAAATCTACTGATAGAATATGTGGTATGACATCTCCTGCTCTTTCGACAGTTACTGTATCTCCAACTCTTATATCTTTTCTGTTAATTTCATCCTCATTATGTAATGTTGCATTAGATACTAATACTCCGCCAATATTAATAGGTTTAATTTTGGCAACAGGTGTTAAAGCCCCCGTTCTTCCAATTTGAATATCAATATCAATAATTTTAGAAATTGCTTTATTTGAAGAAAACTTATGTGCGACAGCCCATCTTGGAGCATTTGCTACAAATCCTAATCTTTTTTGCAGACTGAAATCATTTATCTTGTAGACTATTCCGTCTATATCAAAATCTAAATCTGCTCTTTTTTTTTCAACTTCATCATAATTTTTTAATAATTTATCTATTCCAATAATAAGTTTATTCAATGGATTAGTTTTAAAACCCCATTCACTTAACTTTTTTAGATAATCATACTGATTATTTACCTGCAATCCTTTTTGGAAACCAAAAGTGTATGCAATAAATTTTAAAGGTATTTTTTTAGTATCTTCAGGATTTTTTTGTCTTAAAGAGCCTGATGCCGCATTTCTTGGATTAGCAAATTTTTCTTTTAAACTATTAAAATCACTGTTTTGTATAAAAACTTCTCCTCTAATATCAATTTCTTTTGGAAAATCTTTAGATGAAATAAATTTAGGGATATCATTTATTGTGGCAATGTTTGAAGTTATATCTTCTCCTTCTTTACCATC